>CAXTVX010000002.1:0-173742 GCA_964247755.1 uncultured Acetobacteraceae bacterium
ACACCAGAGCCTCATGCTCCACTGACATTTGTCTCGGGCCACTCAATGGGGGCTGATCAGGTCGACGTCAGGTTGAACAGCACCGAGGCAGCACCGCCCTGGAGCCCGGACAGCAAAACATCCGGATAACCCGCGAAGCGAAAGGTTGCCCGGATTGCGCTTCCGGGCGTCATGCTCCAGGCCTGCTTGTCCAGCTGCAGATGAACCACACCGGGCACCTCGCCAAGGATGGTCAGGCTCAGCCTCCCCCTTCCCACCAGGCCGACCATGCTGCAGGCGGGGTTGCCTCCGGCGATCGTGGACACGCTCCAGGGCGAGTCCGGGATCCCTGTGTGCGTCACCTGCGCGTGCGCGCCCGGCATGGACGCAATCGAAAGCGCGAGGACGGCAGGAATGGCGGCTTTCATGTGTGAACTCCAACCAGCAGAAGTGATCATGAGCAAGGTGAGAACCCGCGAAAGATTGAAGTCCAACGGGTTCTGTCAGGCCGTAGGCTAGGGGCGGCTGAGATGATCTAGGCGCGGGCTTGGCTTGTGCCTTCTGCAGGGTCGCGTGCAAAACAGCGGCAAGCTGCGTCAGAGCCGACATCCAATGCCGATCCACAGTCTTGCAACTCGGTCTCCCGATGTGACGTCCCACGCCTCACCCGGCCCATCACCGGTCCGGCGCAGGGGTCACACGCCAAGCCTCCGCTTGCCGTTCGGCCGCGCGCACCGCGCGATACGGCCAGTCGAGGTTCATCCGCAGCGCGGTCCGGTCCCATAGAACCGCAACCCGGTGCACCGTGCTCGCGAACGCCCCGTCCGGCTGACGCTCGGTCCAGCCCAGGATCGGCGACGCTCCCAGCAGCGCCGACACCAGTGCTGCCGTCGCAACGATCCGCAGCAGCCGGTGCAGGTCGCGCCTCGCCATCAGAACTGGAAGTAGATGAAGGGCGGTATCCCGTCCGGCCCGGCGGCGTCGATCAGCACCGCGCAGGCGGCAAAACCCGACGCCATCGCCCAGTCCGGCAGGCGACGCGCCGTCATCACCCGGCCGATCCGGCCGGGAAGGTCGCGCGGGATGAAGTGCAACGCCAGGCCGAGCACGAGCAGCCCGATCGTCCACGGCGTCGCCTGCGCGATGCCGCCCCGCATCGCGGCAAGCGTGCGCAGATACAGCAGCACGCTGCCGAAGCTGTCGGCGCGGAAGAACAGCCAGCCGAAGCAGACGACGTGGAAAACGACCAGCACCACCAGCGCGCGTGCCAGGCCGCGCGTCGCCTCCATCCGCGGCGCCCAGCCGCGTTCGAGAACCAGGCCGCCGCCGTGCAGGGCGCCCCAGAACAGGAACTTCCAGGCCGCACCGTGCCAGATGCCGCCGAGCAGCATGGTCGCCAGCAGGTTGAGGCGGGTGCGCACCGGGCCGTGCCGGTTGCCGCCGAGCGGTCGGTAGAGATAGTCGCGCAGCCAGAACGACAGCGTCATGTGCCAGCGCCGCCAGAACTCCCGCAGGCTGGCGCTGCGGTAGGGCTGGTCGAAATTCTGCGGGAACCGGAACCCGAGCAGCGCCGCCAGGCCGATCGCGATGTCGGTGTAGGCGGAGAAGTCGCAGTAGATCTGAACAGCGTAGCCATAGGCGGCGAGCAGCAGGTCGCCGCTCGGGAAGCCCGCCGGATCGCCGAACACCGGATCGACCAGCCCGGTCGCGAGACCGTTCGCCAGCACCACCTTCTTGAACAGGCCGCCCGCGATCAGCGCCAGCGCCGGCGCCGGCGCGACCGGCCCCTCCGGCGGCCGTTCGAGCTGCGGCAGGAAGACCGACGACCGGACGATCGGCCCCGCCACCAGCTGCGGGAAGAACGACATGTATAGCGCCATGTCGGCGAAGCGCCGGCACGACGCGACGTCGCCGCGATACACGTCGATCACGTAGCTGATGCCGTGGAAGGTGAAGAAGGAGATGCCCACCGGCAGCAGGATCTCGAAGAACGGCAACGGCTCGCCGAGCCCTGCGGAGCGGAACAGCGCGTTCGCCGAGCCGATGAAGAAGTCGTAGTACTTGAACACCCCGAGCACCGCGAGCTGCACGCCGACCGCGAGCCCCACCACCCGACGCCGCGCCGGCGCCGCCGACAGCCGCGGCATCACCCCGCCGGCCGCGAAGCTCACGGCGGTGCTGAACAGCAGCAGGAAGCAGAACCGCCAGTTCCACTGCGCATAGAACACGTAGCTCGCCGCCACCAGCACCAGCTTGCGCAGCCGCCAGTGCTCGCCGCACAGCACCACCAGCAGCGTCACCGCGGTGAAGAACAGCGCGAAGTCGAGCGTCGGGAACAGCATCAGCCGGCGGCCCACGGATGCGCCGAACGCCACAGCGCATAGCCGCGCATCAGGAACGCGAACAGTGCCCCCGCCGTCCCCTGGTAGCCGGGCCTGAGCAGGTGCACGTGGTCGCCGGCGGCGAACGGCGGCACCCGCTGCGCCCAGGGAAGGATGGCGCAGCGCCCGTCCGGCTGTCCGGGCTCCGCCATCGCCTCCTGCCAGTCCCATTGTGCCCAGCCGTCGCGCCTCGCCACCGCGACCTGCGCCGCCCGCACCGCCGGCAGCGCCGTGGGCGTCGCCCAGCCCCCGCCCGCCTCTACGACCCCGTCACAGGACCGCGCTCCGGCGTCCGCCTCGCGATGCACCCCGTCCGGCGGCAGCACGACCAGCAGGGCCGCTCCGGGTGCGGCTTCCAGCAGGGCGCGAATCCGCTGCTCGTATAGCGCCGCATAGCGCTGCGTGTCGGTTCTTTGGCTGAACCCGTCATTGGTGCCGAACGCCACGATCAGCAGCGCCGGGTGCAGGTGCTGCATCTCGTCGGCCAGGATCGCCGGGTCGATCCGCCCGAGCGTGTCCACGGTGGCGCCGATCGGGCCGAGGTTGCCGTAGCGGATCCCGGGCCCGTCGCGACCCGTTGACCATCCCAGCACGTCCACCGGCCCGTCGCCCGTCGCCGCCAGCGTCACCGCCGTGGTGCGCGGCGTCGTCGGCAGCCTCGCGAAGATCGGCGTCCCGCCAGGCGACCGGTCCGTCGACAGGAGCGCGCGGCCACCATCATCGGCATCGATCCGCACGCTGCCTCCGCCCGGCTGTGCCAGCAGCTCCGCCCAGCCGGTCGAAGCGTCCCCTGGCGCCGGTACCTGCAGCGTCATCACGGCCGGCCCGTCCGCATGCTGGCGCACCAGCGCCAGCCCCCACGGCCCGGTGTTGGCGGGCGCCAGCGCGCCGATCGTCCGCCATCCTTTGGCCGTCACTGCGACCTGCGCCGGCCGGTAGAGCCGGAACGGTATGCCCGGCGGCAGGAGGCCGCGCCCGGCATCGCCGAACCGCGCCTGCAACCGGTCGCGCATGCGGCCGCTGAACCCGTCATTGGCGGTGTGGCTGTCGCCGACCTGCAGCACCGTCACCGGTCCGTTGGCTGCATGGCGTTCGAGCGCATCCAGCGCCCAGTAGAATGGCGCCACCGACGCCCAGCCACCCGGCGTCCCGCTCCGGATGGGGGCGTCCGCCGCGCGGTCCGGCGCGCTCCCGGCGCATCCAACCAGGGAAAGAAGAAAGCCGGCCCAGGCCGGAGGCCGCCGTCTCAGGGCACGCTCCTGGCGGTCGCGACCATGGCCGCTGGCGCCACTAACGCGGTCACCGCCTGCATCACCCGGGCAGCCACCAGATCGTAGCCCGCCGGGGTGAAGTGGATGCCGTCGTCGAGGCGCATGCGTTCGGTCGCCCCGTCGGATCCCGGCGCGTAGGCGACGTAGCCTCCGGCCTGGTCCGCCACCACCGACCAGAGCGACACGTAGCGCGGCGCCGGCCGCTCCGTGCCGGCGGCCAGCGTGTCCTGCACGATCCCGTTCAGGTAGCGCATGTCGGCGCTGTAGCGGGGCTCGCGGCAGACCGGGTTGCCGAGCCAGAGCACCGCGATCCCGGCGCCCTGCAGGCTGTGCAGCATCGCCTTCACCCGCCGCCCATACTCGGCGCGCCACGCCTCGGACCGGAAGGGCAGCGTGCTGCCATCGGCAAGATGGATCGGCAGCCGGTCGTTGCCGCCGATCATGATCACCGCCACCGCGGCATGCGGACCGGACGCATAGCCCTGCAGCGCCGCCGGCCAGTCGTAGCCGGCCGGCTGCCCGATCGAGGTGCCGGGCCGTGTGCGATCCTGCATGTGCCAGCCGTCATGCGACCGCAGCAGCCGACGCAGCGCCACTGCCACTCCCTGCGCTTGGCTGTCGCCGAACACCACCAGGGTGTGGGGTGCTGGATCCGCCAGCGCCCCCCGGATCGCAGGACCGAGCGGCAGCAGGCCGAGCATCGCCCAGGACATCACCCGGAGCAGCAGCCTCCGGCGCAGCCGTGGTCGCGTGTGCATCGCTCAGCACCCCTTGCCGTGGCAGCGTGCCGGCGGGGCCCGCGCCGGCGCCAGATGGGCCGCGGCGGGCGCCCGGAACCCCGCCGGCTGCGGCTGGAACCCGTGCGCGGGCATGCCGGGACGCGGAGCGCCGCCGCCCGCATAGCCCGGCTGCGGCATCGGGCCGTGGAACGGCATCGGCATCGCCGGGCGCGGCGCGTAGGCTGCACGCACATCGTGGGCCTGGCGCGGATCATAGGCCGGCCTCGCCTCGCCGACCCTGCCGTGATCGGGCGCCGCGTAGGCCGGCCGCATGTCCCGCTTCGCCAGCGCTTCGCGCCCCGCAAGCTCGTCACGTTCGGGCAGGCCGCGCTCCCCCAGCAGCCTTGCGCCGTGATCGAGCCGTTCCCGCATCGCCGCCGCGCGCAGCCCGGCGCCACGCGGGTACATGTGCTCGAGCCGGTGCGCCCAGGGTCCCGGCGCTCCGTGCCAGCGGTGGCCGTGGTCCCAGTAGCCCCAGCCGTCGTCGTCGGAATACACCAGCAGCTCGGCGACCCCGGCGTCCTCGACCTCCGGCTGGCCGTCCACCACGGTGAAATCTGCATCCGGCGGCGGTGCCGGCTCGAGCAGCAGCACCTCCGGCGGCGGCGCCTCCGCGACCTCGGGCGGCGGCGCCGCACCCTGCCACAGGCCACGAGGCGCGCCACGTGCGGCATCCTCCTGCAGCCGGTAGGCGTCGGGTGCCCCCGGGGTGATCCGCGCCGCGCCGTTCACCAGCGCGAACTCCGCGACGTCGGCACCGCTCGGCAGGGTGCAGCGATAGCCCCATTGCGCCTGCGGCTGGCAGTCGAGCCGGCCGCCCTGCGCGTCGATGAACCCCTGCATCGCACGCGCGGAGGGGCCGCCGAGGCCGGAAATGCCGAACAGCCGCACGCGCTGCCCATCGACCACGAGGGTAGCGGTGTCGCGGACATGCGTGGCGCCGGCGATCTCGCTGCGCACGGGTGCGGCGGTCGCCGTGGCCAGTCCGGTCGCCGCCGGGATCGAGGCTGCCGGCACATAGCCCACGCTGTCGTCGGGCAGCCTGATCTTCAGCCATTGCGTGCCGGCGACCAGCCCGACCACGCGCACCTGCGCACCCTGCCGGAGCTGGCTGAGCACCACGGCATCCTCGGACGGCGCTGCGGCCACGCCGGTCGTGCGCGCGGCGGGATAATCCGCGTTGATCCAGGTCCCGATGCCTGGCGCCGCATCGGATGCGACCGCCGGCTTCGGAGCCATCCCTGGTCCCTGTTCCGGGGGCACCGTCGGTATGGATGCCGGGGCCGGTGCGGTCAGCGCACTCGCCGTCGCCGGAGCGGGGATGATTGCCGGAGCCGGAGCAGTCGTCGGCGCGGGAACCGTTGGCGGGGCGGAAGCCGTCACGGGTGCCGATGCGGGAGTCGGTGCCGTCGCCGGTACAGGTGCCATTGCGAGAGCTGTTGCCGGAGCCGGAGCCGGAGCAGGCGGCAGGGCGTCGAGCGACATCGGCGCTCCCGCATTCTGCGCCCGCGCCGGCAGCGCGATGCCGGTGAGCACGAGGAGGGCAGCTCCGCCCAGCAGCCGATCCCGCATCGGGACGCGCCCGCTCACGGCGTGGTGCCGGAGGTGCTCGTGGTGGCGGCGGCCGGCGCCACCCAGCCGCCCGAGGCCGGCGCCGCGGCGGTGTCGGAACCCGCCGAGACCGGCGCCACCCACTTCGCCGTGCTGGCGGTCGCCGCCGGATGCGCGTGGTGCCGATGATGCACCGGCGCGGGCTCCGCCTCCGCCACCACCGGCGGCGGCAGGCTCGCCATCGCGGTGCTGGCGTCCTGCGGCAGGTTCACCCCGTCGCAGGCGCTGTCGCCGCTCTGGGTGCAGGAGAACATCCCGCCCATTACGGCCCGCTTGGCGGCCATATCGAAATACGAGCGCGCCGGCTCGACGGCGTTGAGGTTGGCGGCGGCGAGGCCGAGATAGTACCAGCTGAGATCGATGTCGTAGCCGGTCGCCAGCACCGACTCCGCAACATCCGTCCAGCGCTGCGCCTGCACCAGTCGAGTCACGCTCGGCCGCACCAGGTTCCACTTGACCATGCAGTCGATGCCGGTGCCGCAGGACATCGTCGCCTGCCCGGCCTGGAACGCCGCCAACGCCTGGGCCCGCGCGGCGGGATCCTGGAACTGCGGCGCCGCGCAGCTGTCGAGGCAGAGCAGGGTAAAGAAGCCGAGAGGGAGGAACAAGCGCCGGATGCGCAACCACCGAGCTCCGGAAGCTCGCCGATCTACAGTATCGATAGGCACATCGTCAGGGGATGTAGGAGGCATTCCGACGCTTCGGTTCGCCAAGAGGCTCCAAACGGCGCCTTGATGGCGATCGGAGAAATAATCAGGCATTTTGGCCTCCAAACTTACGAGAGAAAACCTGTGTTCTTTGCAGATTTGTTGCCGACTGCCCCCGCATTACGATCGAGAGCCTGCATGTTCTTCTGATGCCCTATCGTTGTCTGGAAGGCGCTATTTTCGGGATGACGAAGGCTTCAAGACGGTCGCGATCAGGGCGCCATAGATGCCCCAGACGAAAGCGAGTTCGAGAATCAGGACCGGGACATAGATTGCGTAGCTGACGATCGTGGACCCGCGCATGTCTGGTCCTGCCATCTCACGCGCTGCTACGGCGGCAGGCGGGCCGGACAGGACGAACCCGTACTGCATGGTGGGGTTGATGCCGCCGAACCCGTACAGGAACGGCGGGTAGACCAGGATCGCCAGCGTCGCCCCGAGCGCCAGATAGAGCGCAAGCCACCAGGCTCCATTGTTCATGGTAGCTCCTTGCAGGTCGTCAGCTCTGGTGGTCGTCGATGCGTGTCGAACGCAGGATCTGGTCCGGGCCGAACACGAGGTCGACCTCATGGACCCTGGTCTTGCTGCCGTAGCTGAAGAAGCTGGCAATCGGCAGGAAGGCCATCGGGTCGGACTTGTTGTGCTCGCCGCGGTAGGCGAGCGTCCGCAAGCCGTCCGAGCCTGTCTGGTCCCCAGTCGGCGGACCCAGCTTCGCCTCGACCTCCGGCAGGGTCGTCCGTCCCACGACGAACTGGGATGTCTGGGCGCTCGACACGTCGACGCCGGTGGACGAGCAGGCGCCGAGCAGGAGCAGCGTGGTCAACGTCACGCACAAGCGCTGAGGAGTCATGGCCTTGCCTCGGAAAGGATGATCGACATCCCCTTCCTGTCAGTCAGCCGGCCTTTCGGTCCTCATCCCGAGATTAAGGACTTCTAAAAACTACGCTTGATCGCCGATTTCGGCTGGAAGGCCACCGCTAGGGCGCCTGCGTGACCAGCCGGACCGCTTCTGGATGCGCCGAGGCTCCGGCTACCGCCTCGTTCAGGCGTGTCGTCCACTGGGCGAAGTAGGGATCCGCCGTGTAGTGGGCATACGCGGTCCGCGGAGCTTCGAGAAGGCTGCGGGCCTTCAACAGATCTCCCGTAGCGAAGGCGATGTCGGCCCGCATCAGGATGGGCTCCAGTGCGGCGACCGGATCCGAGAGGACCGCAGCCAGCGTGTGCGGGTCGACCCGGTCGAGAAACGGCAGCGCCTCCGTGCCGCGGTGGTCAGCGATCAAGCAGAACGATACCGTCTCGGCAAGCAGTTGCGTCCAGGGCGACGTGTCACCGCCGATAGCGCGCACCCCTCGCCAGGCGTCCTCGGCAGTTGCGAGCCCCGCGCCGGCTTGGCCACCGCGGCACTGCGCGAGCGCAGCATCGCTCAAGGCCGCAAAGCCGTAGAAGGCCTGAGGGCCCTGCGCGTCGACGATCCTCTGATGCAGCAGCATGGCGTCCTTCAGCGCATCGTCATACCTGCCCAATACCCGCTCCAGAGCCTCCCGGTTGGCCAGCATGATGATGGTGTCGCGGTTTTCCGGTCCGAGCACCGTGACGAAGGCTGGATAGAACCGGTCGATCAGGTCGAGCGCGGCTCGGCTCTGCCCCGACTGCGTCAGCGCGCCCACCCGGACCTTCACGGCAAGCAGCGTCTCGGGATGGAACGGCCCCAGAAGCGCCGTTTCCTGCGGCTGCAGTCGATCGAGGACAACGAGGCAGTCGGCGATCCGCGCCGCTCGCATCAGCGCGTGGGCCTCGCGCTCCCGGAAGCGGAAGCGCTGGACCTGCGTGAACGGGAAGGCTTTGGCGTCCGCTCTGTCTGCCGCACCCTGCAAAAGCTGGATCGCCTGGTCGAACTTCCCTTCCGCCTCGGCCGCAAGCCCTCGGTCAGCGTCCAGCCAGACCTGGGCCGCGGGTGCGAGAGATCCCGCCTTGTCGATGCGCGTCGCTGCGCTCGATAGATAGGCCTGCGTCCGCCCCAGCGCGCCGGGCTCGTAGGATCGGGTCTCGAGTGGAATTCGCTCAAGCAGCAGCAGCGTCGCATGCGGCGAGGCTGGCCCTTCGCCACGTTCATAATCCGCGATCGCCCGGTCATAGGCCTTTCGCGCCGGGCCCCAGGCGCTGCGTGCGTCGAAGGCCGCTGCCAGCGCCGCATGGATCCGGGCTGCGATGATCGGCGCGCCTGCGAAGCGCGTGTCGACGGAGGCCTCCGCATGACGCGCGGCCTCCATCAGCGTCTCGTCGGGACGGCCGGAGCGGGCAGGATCGCCACGTGCGAGCAGGTCGTCGGCAAGGAAGCTGTTCTCGGCTACCACCGAGGCGGCCTCACGCTTCGCGCGCATCGCCAGCACACTCATGCCGGACATCCCCGCGACCAAGAAAAGGCTGGCAAGCACCAGCCAGGGCCGGCGCAATCGAGCGCGCTCCATCCGACGCTCGAGATCACGCTGTCGGGCTTCAGCTGCCTGGGCTGCCTCGTCCGCGTGTCGTCGTGCCTCCAGCGTCTCAAGCCGCTCGGCAAGCGCCGCAGCCGAGGCCAGGCGTGATCCGGGATCGCGTGCCGCCGCCTCCGCGATGTCGATCCTGAGCAGCGGATCCTCGACCTCGTGCGCCCAGTCCGGAGTCAGGACCCGGGTGAAGTCGCCGACCACCATCTGGTGCAGGAGCACGCCAAGCGAGTAGATGTCGCACGCAGTCGTGGCGGGTGCTCCGTCAAGAAGCTCGGGCGCCATGTACCGTGCGGTGCCGTATGGAGCGGCGTCGAGATCGCCCGAGGAAGGGAGGCCGCTGATCCCGTTCGAAGCCGCCCTTGCAGCCCCGGTAACCGTTCCCGCGCCGAAGTCCACCAGCCGGAGGGAGGGCGGGTCGCCGTCGACCAGCACGTTTGCAGGCTTGAGATCGAGATGCAGCACCCCGACCGAATGGGCGAGTGCCACGATGCGGGCGAGTTCGGCGACCAGGGCGACGCGCCGGGCAAGCGGGATCGCTTGGAGGCCGCCCTGGCTGTCTGCCCAGGAGGCGAGGTCGACGCCCCCGAACACGCTCTCGATCGAGAACGGCGGCGCCTCGAAGTTCCACTCCAGCACGCGGGCGAACTCGCGTCGCTCGCCGAGCGACGAGTGCAGCAGACGCGAGAGCGCTGCCTCGCGCTTGAGCCCGGCAAGCCGGGCGAGCGTGGACGCGAACTTGAAGACACGCGCCTCGCGGGTCTTGACGTGACGGACGAGCCAGACACCGTCCTTGCCAAGGCCGCGCTCGAGCCGCCATTGCGGGCGATCCGGAACGGCATCACCCTCCGTGAACTGGGGCGACGGCGGAAGGTCGTCGATCTCGCCGGCAAGACGTATCTCGACGCCGATCTTGTAGCCCGCCTTCGGCACGGAGATGACGATCGAGTGGTCGCGGTCGTCCAGCGCCTGTCTGAGCTTCGCGATCGCGACGGTAACGGACGCGTCGCCGACGATGACCGGTGCCCAGCCGGCCTCAACTAGCTCATCCTTGGAGCGGACTGTGCCGCCGGCCTCGAGCAGGGCACGGAGCACCAGAAGCGGCTTGGTCTCGAGCGGACGGACTCGGCCGTTGACCCGAAGCTCGAACCGCCCTTCGTCGAGTTCAGCCGAGCCGAAGATCCAGACCCTTGACCGGCCCTGTCTGCCCGTCTCGTCGCCCATCTTGCTCGTTCAATGCAATTCGTATCGATCAAGCTAGATGGGCTTCGGGCGGAACGGTAGCGGGCTTCTGCAAAGAAACCGGGAAATGTTCGACTTTTTGCGACGCGTCCCGCTTTCTCCAGAACATCAATCCAAGGATTCTGGACGCCGGTGACCACGCAGGGCCCAGCCGGCCTGACCAGAATGAAGGTCGCCTGATTTCACAGGGCTCGTGCCAGGAGTGATTTTCGCTGGAACTCATGGATCGCACCAGGTCTGGATAGTGGTAAGGGCGGTCGAACGGCCGGAACGAACTGCGTCTGCTGTGGATCCGCGTCCCTGACGCAGCAGCTGGGCGTCACGTCTCCTTCGCTGTCTCGCGCCAAGCCCCGCGGTCCGGCTTGCGTCCTTCCGGCATCGCCTGAGCGGCCGCCTGAGCGTCGATCTGCTGCAGGATACGACGCACGCTGACAACGCCGAGCCGGCGCACCAGCCCGCCGTACACATGACTACTCGGAACACCGGGCCGTAGGTGATACCGGACCGCTGCAGCCAGCGCTCCAGCGCCTGTGCCGGGCACTGCGGATCACCGCGCCGCCGGGGTAGCCGCACCGCCTGCTCCAGCTGCTCCCCTGCCCGCACCGACAGGACGAGCTCCCCATCCCCGAAGCGCAGGTCCTCCCGGTCGATCCCCGGCAACCTCGGCCGGCGTCAGGCCGCCCGCCTGGATCAGCAGCAGCAGCGCCCGGTTGCGCAGGCCGGCCAGATCCTCGCCGCAGCTGTTCAGCCGGACGAGCACCGCCTCGCCCACCGCCTGCCGCCGGCGGAATGCGGCCCGCACCGCGGCGTGGGCAGTCGGCGGTGCCATGCTGTGGCCCGTACGGTGCTTGGCGACCGCCGCCATGCACAGCTTGACGCCGTTCGGTGCGAGCGACGGCGGCAGGCTGTCGATGTAGGCGACGAGCCGTTCCGGCGGCACCGGCAGGGCTGCGGGCCAGCCTTGGCGGCGCACCAGGCGACGAAGCCCTGCCAGGCGCCGGCGTAGACCCGTCGCGTCTCCAGGCGGAGCCTGCCTCCCGTCAAGCCGGGTCCAGCAGCATGACCGTCTGCCGGAGCCGGTTCCTGCCTGCTGCAGGTCATGAGCGAGGTGGACAGGTCGGGCTCCTACGGGATCCAGCAGGCGCCGAGCCGACGGCGCCTGGTTGCTATCCGGCGTCTGGCCAGCGTGAAACAAGACGGCAACTGCTGATAGCCGGCATACAACCTGTCGTTTGAGTTTACAAACCCACCCTGTCTCCTGAAACCCGTTCTAACTCATTGTGTTTGCCTATCCTTTTCGCTTCCGTCGCCCTCACCCACCGCTTTCCTGCTCCCTTCCCTATGCCCGATAAGTGTGATTGTTAGGCATGTGGAAGGACGGCACAACTAGGCATTGAGGCTGACGAGCACACGTAAAAGCAGCGTATCCCTGATCTGCCAGCGGTCGCGATAGCCTTGAAGCTCCGGCCACCATGATGACTTAGTTGCCGCCTCACCTGGAGCCGTCCGCGCCTCATCCTGCCATGGCTTGGCGATGATGCCTCGCCGATCACTACACGTCTCACGTCGTGCACATTTACTCGCGCGCCATTCGGGCGGAGCGGAGCCTTCTGAGGAAGCCGAAATTCTGCCGGAACAGCGGCATCGCACTCCATGCAACAAAACGGGGTAGAAACGGGGGTTAAAAACACTATTGCGCTGAAATACACAATGCTTTGAATGCTTTAGCAGGCGTCGCTGGCGGACAGGGTGGGATTCGAACCCACGGCGGGCTTGCACCCGCGGCGGTTTTCAAGACCGCTGCCTTAAACCACTCGGCCACCTGTCCCGCTGCAGCATCCTAGAGGTCTGGAACGGGGTATGGAAGCAAGCCGTCCATCGCCGGGCCACCGGCGCCAGGTATCGTGCTGCCCGCCGCCTGATGACGGCTCCCGCCACGCCGGGACACGCACATGGATCACGCATCCTTCATCGAGCAGATTCATCCCCGAGGCACCGCGTCATGGGATATTGCGTCGCGAATGGGCGCACCAGGGAGCCGGCGCCGTGGCCGCCGGTAAAGGAGCACCTCGATGCCGGTGAGGATGCGCACGTCCCGGATCAGCTGGATGACCGTGCTGGCAGCAGCCGGCGTTCTCGCCGGCACCATCCGGGCGGAGGGCGCCCCGGGAACGGGGCCGATTGCCGCGCCGCCCAGGACGATCGAGTGGCCCGGTTTTCCGCTGGCGGCGGCCACTGCTTCCGCCTCGGGCGCCGCGGAGGCGCGATCGCAGGCCACCGCAGCACCGTTGCAGGGCCCGCTGAACGTCCCGACAGCAAGCGGGCACAGCCGAAGACATGCCCGTCCGATCCGTCCCGTTCACCTTCGCCGATTGGCGCCCCGGGCGGCCCCGATCCTGGTCGCGGCAGCACCCGTGGTGCCGTTCGTTCCGGTCTACGTCTACCCGCCCCCGCTGGTGTATCGGCCGGTGGTGCCGGTCTACGCCGTCCGCCCGTTCTTCTACCGGCCCTTTTATCGATCCTTCTACAGGCCGTTCTTCTATCGACCGTACTTCTACAACCGCAGCGCCTACTGAACGGGGGCAGCCGCTGCAGGTCCGTCATCGGCAGCGCCCGGATCACGTCTAGCCAGATGGCGGGTTTCTTGCTTCCCTGATCGCCATCGACGACAGCATCAGGTGGATGGAATGACTCCCTCACGCCTGGACCGGGCGGGACCGCGCCGCACGGTTGACGGGTCCGGGACGCGATGAGCGCTCCGGATGCAAGAACCTTGGCAGCGGAGCCAGCGACCGGTGGCCTGTTCGCCGGCTACGGCATGCCGAGCTTCTTCTGCGAGATCATGAAGGCCTCGGATCCGGAGGAGCCGACGGTGCGGCTGATCCGCGACCGGCTGCGCGGCCTCGACGTCGCCGAGCTGCGGCGACGCGCGGCCGCGGCGGAGGCCGAGCTGTACAACCTGGGCATCACCTTCACGGTGTACTCCGAGCGCGACGCCATCGACCGGATCCTGCCGTTCGACCTGATCCCGCGCATCCTCACCGCCGCCGAATGGGACACGATCGAGCGCGGCGTGGTGCAGCGCGTCACCGCCATCAACCGGTTCCTGTGGGACATCTACCACGAGCAGGCGATCCTGAAGGACGGGATCGTGCCGCGCGAGCTGGTGCTGGGCAACGCCAACTTCCGGCCCGAGATGATGGGGCTCGACGTGCCGCTCGGCGTGTATGTCCACGTCAACGGCACCGACATCGTACGCGACGATGCCGGCCGGTTCCTGGTGCTGGAGGACAACGCCCGCACCCCATCCGGCGTGTCCTACGTGATCGAGAACCGGCACATGATGCTGCGCGTGCTGCCGGACCTGGTGGCCGGCATCGGCATCCGCCCGGTGGAGGAGTACGGCGTGCGCCTGCAGCAGGCGCTGGCGGCCGTGGCACCCGCCGGCGTTGTCGATCCGCAGGTCGTGCTGCTGTCGCCAGGCATCTACAACGCGGCCTACTTCGAGCATGTGTTCCTGGCGCGCGAGATGGGCGTGCCGCTGGTCGAGGGCCGCGACCTGGTGGTCGAGAACGCGCGCGTGTTCATGCGCACCATCGCCGGCCTGCGCCCGGTGCACTCGATCTACCGCCGCCTGAACGACGACTTCCTCGATCCCGACGTGTTCCGTCCCGACAGCCAGCTCGGCGTGCGCGGACTGCTGGACGCCTGGCGACGCGGCAACGTCGCGATCGCCAACGCGGTCGGCACCGGGGTCGCCGACGACAAGGCGATCTATGCCTATATGCCGCGGATCATCCGCTACTACCTCGGCGAGGAGCCGGTGCTCGACAACGTCGAGACCCGGATCTGCCGCGAGCCGGAAGGCCTGCAGTACACGCTCGACAACCTCGAGCGCCTGGTGGTGAAGCCGGTCGGCGAGTCCGGCGGCTACGGCCTGATCATCGGCCCGCACGCGACCAGGGCAGAGCTGGACGAGTTCCGCGCCAAGCTCAAGGCGGATCCGGCCAACTACATCAGCCAGCCGGTGATCAACCTGTCCACCGCCCCTACCCTGTGCGAGAACGGCGTCGAGGCGCGTCACGTCGACCTGCGCCCGTTCGCGGTGACCGGCGCCAGCACCTGGGTGCTGCCGGGCGGACTGTCGCGGGTGGCGCTGAAGAAGGGCTCGCTGGTGGTGAATTCCTCGCAGGGCGGCGGCTCGAAAGACACGTGGGTGCTGTCGTGACGGGACGGGCGGAGTGAGCGAAACCGCGCCGGGTGCGCTGCAGGCACAGGCGCTGCTGTCGCGTTACGCCGAGAACATCGTCTGGCTGGCGCGCTACATGGAGCGCATCGAGAACCTGGCCCGCATCATCGACGTCACCGAAACCTTCACCCGCACCAGCCAGGTGGAGAACGGCTGGCGCTCGGTGATCCAGATCAACTCGGACGAGGAGCGCTACCACGCCGCGCGGCAGGAGGCCGACATGCAGGGCGTGGCGGAGTTCTACGTGCTGGACCGGGAAAACCCGAGCTCGATCGCGAGCCTGATCAACGCGTCGCGCGAGAACGCCCGCACCCTGCGCCCGCTGATCTCGACCGAGATGTGGACGCACATCAACGTGTTCCACGGCTGGGTCAGACAGCTCGGTAGCCACGACATCCGCTCCTCGCAGCTGTCCGGCCTATGCGCTCGGCTGAAGCAGGAATGCCAGACCCACAACGGCATCATCGAGGGCACGTTCTATCGCGACCAGGGCTGGTACTTCTACATGATCGGCAAGTACCTGGAGCGCGGCGACCAGACCACGCGCCTGGTCGACATCAAGTACCATACCCTGCTGCCACCCGAGATCGGGATCGGCAGCCCGGTCGACATCAGCCAGTGGAGCGCGGTGCTGCGCTCGGCAGCGGCCTATCATGCTTACCGCCGGGTAATGCCGCGCGCGCTGACCGCGCCGGCGGTGGCGGGATTCCTGCTGCTCAACAACGCGTTCCCCCGCTCGCTGGTGCTGACCCTTCGCCAGGTCTACGGTAGCCTGTCGCAGTTACGCACCGATTACGGTCTGCGGCAGGGCGGCACCGCCCTGGAGCGGCTGGAGGAGCTGCGCGCGGCGCTGTCGGACCAGACGATCGAGCAGATCATCCTGCGCGGCCTGCACGAGTTCCTGGACTGGGTGCAGGTCGAGCTACGGCACATCCAGAACGACGTCGCCGACGCGTTCTGGTCGCTGCAGCCCGCCAAGCAGGAGGCTGAATCCGCGTCCGGCATGACCCAGAGCATGGGCGGGATGACGCAAAGCCTGGGCGACATGAGCCAGAGCTTCGGCCGCGACGTGTCCTCGGCCGGTCGGGGCGACCGGAGCGCCTGAGCCGCCGGTTCAATTAGATGAGCCGAAGCCGGACCATCTCTGCCGACACCGAAACACCGCTGCGCAAAGTATCCGAACCTTGCGTCGCATCCCTTCGTGACTGGCGCCGGCGGACGATCTTCCTTGGCCGGCCGCGGGCTGGCCGATCTTGTCCCGACAGACGACATCCGGTCTCCACCCTGCGCTTAACAGCCACCGGGTGATGATCGGCGGCACGAGCGTGAGCACCCCTGCTCTGAGCCGGCTTCTACGGCCCTGCAATTATCGCCCCAATGGGTCCGGGTTTCGGACAACCTGCTTCGCCAACGATCAACTCCACACCGTCGGCACCTTCAGCAGCCTTATGGGATCAGGCTTCGACTTTCTCCAGGGGAGCAGTAGTGCCGATCGGGACGCAGTTCCAGCAGGCCGCGGAGATCCGGGCGCGGAGGTTGGCTCAGCCCCGTTCCTGGGATTATGCCAGCGACGCGTCTCGGATCGGACCGCAGCCTTACACTGCGCCACGTCCGGGATGGGCCGGCTGCCGACCCGACCAATCCTCATCCGCTTAGCAAGAACCGTTAGGAAAGCAACCTTCCTTCGCTACACTATCGACACGTGAGGTCGCGACGGTGTGCAGCCAGCAACGGCGATCAGGTGCCTGCAACCGGATGCGTTACCATCCGCATGCCCATGCCCGCTATCATCGGCCGACCCTTCGTCAGCGCCTCCTGTACCGCGGGAAGCCGAAGCGAGGCAACGTGGCTGTCGGTCCACACCTCGGTGACTCAGACAGCGTCGGCCCGCGCGGCATCCTCGGCAATGACGTAGCTCAGGCAGCCCGGCACCCCTTTCGTGCCGGCGGCTACGACCCGGATCAGTTCATCCCGCTGACCCGGACCGGTCACGAACTGGCTGATCAACCCATACATCACTTAGCTCCAGACTCATGCTGCCCGAGCGCGACCGACGTCTAGGAGCCTGAAGCCAACCATGCCGCCAGACGTGAAGAGCTGTCGGTCAAATTCCAGCTCAGACTCCTGCAGAGACGGGACACGAAGATGACGGGGTGTCCGGCAACAGCCCCCGAGGCGTCACCAGATGCCATCACGGCTGGCCAGGACGCTCAGCCCGGCGGGTTGGCCGCCGCCTTCTTCGACGCCTCGTGGTGACCGACAGCGCAGCCGGCTGCGGCACCCATGCCGCCGTGATGGCCGGCCATGTGCCCAGCCACGCCGCCGACCACGGCACCCTTGATGCAGCCCTTCGCCAACGCCGGGCCGGACAGGCCGGCACCGAGTGCGAGCATGGCGGCGGCGGCAACAGGGACGAGACGGATGGTCATCGGACGGTCCTCCTTGAAAATGGTGCCGTTACTACGCCCGAGACGCGGCATCGTTCCGGACCCGTTGCAGTTCCGGATCGGACGGACCAATGCCGACCCGATCCGGCCACCTAGCCTGCCAGATCTCCTGCGCGCGCCGGTCCGCCGTCCCCGGGTCCAGCCCGTCGTCGAGCGCCAGCAGCGCCAGCGCGACCGTGCCGACCACCGTCTGCAGCACGGGCGGCGACACCGGCCCGTCGCCGTGCCAGACCCTCGCGAACGAGACCGGGCTGTCCGGAACCGCGCTGCGCTCGACCGCAGGAGCCAGCGCCGGCAGCAGCAGCTCGGAGCGGCCGCGGTCGCGCCGCCACAGATGCGCCGCGGTCGGCTTGGCGGCGGGACGTTCCGCCTCGCCGCCGCCGCCCTTGATCACCACCACCGAGCGGCGATCGAGGCGTTCGGCCACGCCCAGGTGCAGCGCGATGTAGGGCGGATGGAACACGCCGTCGACCGACACCCCGGCCGACCCGGGATCGACCAGTCGCGCCACCGTGTTGACCGGGGAACGCAGCCCGAACAGCCGGCGCATCCCCAGCAGCCGGTCCAGCGCCGGCGACAGGCAGGCGGCCGGCCAGTACGCGAACCCGGTCCGGTCGAGCGCCTGGCCGACCTCGGAAGCCGTGGCGGACGGGGCGCTGCCGATCGCCGCCAGCCCGTCCGCGACCGATATGCCGCCGCCGAACTCGTTGGTGCCGTGCATCAGCACCCGGGTGCCGGTCTGGGACAGCGCCAGGGCCGACAGCAGGAACCAGGGCGCGCCGCGTGTGCGGCCGGCGCCGTAGCTGGGCCAGTCCAGCGCCACCGGACCGATTGCGGCTGCCCCTCCCGAGGCCACATGCGGGAGGGCGTCGCGCGCCGCCTCGACCAGCCCGGTGATCTCCTCCGGATCCTCGCCGCGATAGCGCAGCAACATCATGAAGGCACCAAGCTGCGCCGGGTGCACCGCATCCGCCAGCACCAGGCCGAACGCCTCGTACGCCTCGGCGCGGGTGAGCGCGCGCGAGCGTCCCGGCCCGCGGCCGAGGGTCGCGACAAAGCCGGCGAACCGCGCTTCCGCCTCTCCTTCCGTCCCGCCCGTCATGCCGTCCTCCCTCCGCCTTCTCGGCCGTTCGCCGGTTTTCCCTCGAAATGCGGGAGGTTTGTCGTAAACTCCCCGTCGTGAACGCATTGACCCCGATCAGCGGCCGCCAGACCATCGAGGTGGTGTACGACCTCGTATGCCCATGGTGCTATCTCGGCGTCCAGCGCCTGCTCGGCGCGCTGGCGCTGCGCTCCGACACGATGTTCGAGCTGGTCTGGCGGCCGTTCCTGCTCAACCCGGACATCCCGCGCGAGGGGCTGTCGCGGCAGGACTACGCGATCCGCAAGTACGGCGGCGAGGACCGCGCGCGCCGGCTCTACGCCACGGTGAGCGAGCTCGGCCTGCAGAGCGGCATCCTGTTCCGCTTCGACCGCATCCGCACGATCCCGTCCAGCATCGATGCGCATCGGCTGGCGGCATGGGCGGCACGGTTCGGGCTCGCCACCGCGATGGTGGGAGCACTGTTCGCGGCGCATTTCGCCGACGGCGCCGACCTGGGCGACCCGGACGTGCTGACCGGGCTTGCCGCCGCGGTCGGCCTGGACGCGTCGGCGGCGCGTCGGCTGCTGCGCGGCCGGGACGGCGGCGAGCTGGTGCAGTCGGAGAACCTGCGCGCCCACCGGCGCGGCATCGGCGGCGTGCCGTGCTTCGTGTTCGGCGGCAAGCTGGCGGTGTCCGGCGCGCAGGAGGTCGAGGTGTTCCAGCGCCTGCTCGACGTGGCGGCGCTCGACCCGGTGGCCGCCTGACCGGATCCGGGCAGGACGCGTCCGCCTACTTCCGGACCGCCGTCACCTCGATCTCGACCAGCCAGCCCGGGTTGGCGAGGCCTGCCACCTGGAACGCCGAGCGTGTCGGCAGGTTGGGCTGGGCGGCGGTGCCGAAGAACTGCGTGTAGGACTTCATCATGCCGGCGAAGTCGATCTTGCCCAGCTTCGGGTCGGCAGCCAGGTAGACGTGCATCTGCACCACATCCGCCATGGTCAGGTGCAGGCCGGCAAGTGCTGCCTGGATCTTGGTCAGCGCGCTCTTCACCTGGGTCGCGGTGTCGCCATAGGCGGCGAGTGTGGTCTGCATCGGCCCCAGCGACGTGTCGAGCGGATCCGCGCCCATGCCGGACAGGTAGATCGTGGTATAGCCGGGCGGCACCTCGATCGCGCTGGCGATCGGGAACTTGCCCGTCGCGTGGCGCACGAGGTCGTCCGCGCGCGCCGGCAGGGCGGCGATGGCGCCGACGAGCACAAGCGCCGAAAGCCGCGTGCGATGCAGGATCCTGGTCATCGGGCTCATCTCTCGATCGTGGGTTCGGGACCGCGCACTGCGGCGACGTCCTCCGGCTTCACCGCGTCGGTGTAGCCGTTGCCGAAATGGCTGCGCACGTAGTTCACCACCGCCGCGACCTGCGCGTCGTTCAGCTCGGTGCTGAGCCACGGCATCGCTCCGTAGCCGTTCAGCACCACGTAGACCGGGTAGCCGCCGTTCCTGAGCTTGGCATTGCCAGCCAGCGCCGGGATCCGCGCCGCCCCCGCGCCGCCGCGGGCATTGGCCATGTGGCAGCCCTGGCAGAGCTGCGTGTAGATCACCTGGCCATCGGTGCTGGTGACGGCCTGGCCAGCGACGTTGGCCGCCGCGTCGGCGAGCGCACGGCCGGGACAGGCCGCAAGACCCAGAAGAAGGAGAACGCCGAGGCGCTGCACGGAGCGCATCAGGCGGCTCCCACCGCGCGCTGGTGCAGCCTGGTGATGGCGCTGACCGAGGACAGGATCGCGCCTTCCTGCCAGCAGCCGACATAGGAGGCGTGCTCGCCCGCCAGCACCAGGCGCCCGTCGATCGCGGTCAGCGCCGCGTAGTGCGCCTTGCGGGCCTCCTCGCTCCAGGTGGCGCAGCAGCCGAGCGTCCACGGCATCCGGCTCCAGGCCACGCCGACGCCGTTGCTGAACTCCTGCCGGTACTGCCGGTGCAGCACGCTGCCCTGCCTGAGCGCCTCCTCGACGCGCTGCTCCGGCGTCATGCCGGCGAACGCGTACGCCGCGGTGCCGAACATGTAGCCGCCCAGCAGCACCGCCGGCGTGTCGGCGAAGTAGTTGGTGCTGGGATAGGAGATCTGGCTGATCGGCTGGTCGGTAAACGAGATGCCGCCATAGATCTGCTCGTCCTGCTCCCAGAACCGGCGCTTGAACTCCAGGCCGATCTTCACCGACGACGCATAGGGCACCGCCTGGATCGCCGCCTTCATCGGCCCGCCCGCCTGCACGTCGATCTGGCTCAGCACCGACAACGGGATCGTGCACACGCACCAGTCCGCCTTGGCTTGCGTCACCGCGCCGCCATGATTGTTGTCCTCGTAGGTGACGGTGACGCCGTCGCCGCCTTGCGCGATCTTTGTCACCTTGACGTTGTGGGTGATCAGGTCGCCCACCTGCTTGGCGAAGCCCTTGCCGATCATGTCCATGCCGCCGACCGGCTGGAACATGGTGGTCTGGAAGTCGTAGCTCATGTTGAACGACAGCCACTCCCACAGCCCCGACTTCATCAGCTCGGCCCGACCGAACAGCGCCGCCGGCACCGGCGCCCCGTCCGGGCCGCCGCCCTGGTCCTTGGCGAAACCGCGATGCAGCGAGGCGAGGCCGCCGCTGCGATAGCTGTAGTCGCGGCCCAGCAGGCCCCAGCCCTGCATCGCCGCCAGCAGGTCGTGCTTCTCGTCGTCGCTGATCGGCTGGTCGAGCTTGTTCTGGTTGATCGACTTGGCCAGCAGCTCGGCGGTGTAGCCGGTGAAGTCCGCCTGCACCTCGCGGTAGCGCTGCGGCTGGCCGCCGAACGTGGTGGAGCTGTGCAGCAGCGCGTTGTGGTTGACCTCGATGAACGGCTCCAGCTGCACGCCGAACAGCTTGCAATAATGCAGCAGGCCCTGGTGATGGTACGGGATCCGCCACGGGCCCGGGTTGATGTAGTTGCCGCTCGAGAACTTCACGTGCTGGGTGGCACCGCCCAGCTCGGTCAGGGTGTCGCCGCCGCGCAGGCTGAAGTTGCGGCCGCCGGACCGGGTCTGGTACTCCAGCACGCGCACGCCGTAGCCGGCGCGGCGCAGCTCGTAGGCCGCCAGCATGCCGGCGAGCCCGGCACCCAGCACCAGCACCGTGGTGCCCGGCCTGGCGCCGGACAGGGCGGGCGAGCCGGCGAAGTCGGTGCCGGCGGCGTGGCCAAGACGCGTCATCGCCTGGTACATCGCGGCGCTTCCCGCCGCCACGCCGATGCGCATCAGCAGCTGCCGGCGCGTCGATGGCATCCGGTTCGGTCGATCCAAGACGCTCTGCTCCCGTTTGCGGACGACGTTGTGTCAAGAAGCGAGGCTATTCCCCCCGCTCCAACAGGGTCAAGCAGGCTTATTTTGTGGTCATATGCTTATTTCCTAAGCACACAGGGTGATGCTTATTTGTCGCAAGGTAACTTCTGCGTGTTAATCAGGCATCTCTGCCCTTGCGTTCCGTCCCAAAATCGGCCGAATCATCCCGGGTCGGCAATGGATCGGAGACGGCTCGATCCGGCACCGACAACACGGCGCCCGGTATCCCGGGCCGGGATGGAGATCAGGAATGCGAGTGATCGGTGCGGGCGCGTTTCGGACCCTGTTGATGCTCACGGCATGCCCGCTCGCCGTGGCGGCCGGCTCCCTGCCGGCGCTGGCCCAGGCCACGTCCGGCACGGCGCCAAACGCCGCCTCCGGCACCGGCGCCGCCGTGCCGCCTCCCGTCACCCACCATCATGCCCGCAAGGCACGCAAGGCCAGGACGACCCAGCTCGCCCAGGCCGGGGTCGGCGGCGCGTCCGCCACCGGCGCCGGTCACCCGGCGACCGATCCGAACGCGGTGCCGACCAACAAGGCGCCGACCGGTCTGACCGACACCCAGAGCGGTGCCGCGTTGTCCGGAGCGGCGGCCAACGGGGGGGAAAGCGTGATCGTCACCGGCACCCGCAACCTGGGCAAGAAGGCGCGCGACAGCACCAGTCCGATCGACGTGATCTCCGCCACCACTCTGGCGCGGTCGGGCCAGCCCAACCTGGACGACCAGCTGTCGCGCACCGACCCCTCGATCAGCGTCCAGGCCTACGGCGCCGACACCCAGGCGCTGGTGGCAGCGATCCGGCTTCGCGGCCTGGATCCGAACGACGTGCTGGTGCTGATCGACGGTAAGCGCCGCCACCAGACCGCCAACATCACCGCCGATGCGGGCCCGGAGCAGGGTGCGACGCCCGTCGACCTCAACATGATCCCGGCCGCCGCGATCGACCACATCGAGGTCCTGCGCGATGGCGCTGCCGCGCAGTATGGCTCCGACGCGATCGCCGGCGTGGTCAACATCATCATGAAGAAGACCGACCATGGCGGCAGCGCCACCGCCTTCACCGGCGCCGACGCCTACAACGGCGACGGCTGGCAGTACCAGCTCGACAGCGACGGCGGCTTCTCGTTCGGCAACGATGGCTACGTGCATCTCGGCGGCCAGGTCTTCCACACCGACCACTTCACGGTGCAGACGGTCGACGACCGCAGCGCGGCGTTCGGCACGCCCGGCGGCTTCACCGAGCCTGCCAACTCGAACAAGATCCTGGGCCTGCCCGAGGAGACGCGCGAAACCCTCAGCATCGAGTTTGGCAAGACCCTGGTGCAGGACCTGTTCGGCGGGCTCCAGGGCTACGGGCTGATCACCTACGGCCACCGCCACAGCGAGGCATACGAGAACTACCGCACCCCGACCAAGCTGCCGGAGGTGTATCCGGATGGCTTCTCCCCGCTGGAGACCGACGAGGAGAACGACTTCTCGGCGACGCTCGGCGTCAAGGCCGACGACGTGTTCGGCTTCCATGCGGACCTGAGCACGACCTATGGCGCCGACATCACCAACATCGGCAACAAGAACACCGCCAACCCGACCCTGTACATGCTCGGCGACCCGGCGGCCGGCTATCCGATCGGCTTTACGCCGACCACCGTGCTGGCGCAGAGCCAGCAGAACGCGCAGTGGACCAACAACCTCGACTTCACTAGGCCGTTCACCGCGCTGCACATGCCGATGAACTTCGCCTTCGGCGCCGAGGAGCGCTCGGAGGTTTACCGGCTCGGCGCCGGCAGCGTCGCCTCGACCATCGATGGCGGCACCCAGGGCTTCGCCGGGCTGCTGCCCGCCAATGCCGGCTCGTTCTCGCGCAACGTGTGGGCCGGCTACATCGACTACGACGTCCACCCGCTGCGTCACTTGGACGTCGACCTCGCCGGCCGTTACGAGCACTACACCGACGCCGGCGACACCGAGAACGGCAAGATCTCCAGCCGCTACGACTTCACCAACTGGTTCGCGCTGCGCGGCACGATCTCCAACGGCTTCCGCGCGCCGACGCTGGCGGAGGAGAACTATTCCTCGCTCAACGTGTCGCCGACCGGCGCCAGCGGCATCCTCGCCACCAGCTCCAAGGGCGCACAGTCGATCGGCGCGGTCCCGCTCAAGCCGGAGCGCTCGACCAACGCCAGCGCCGGCATCGTGCTGCAGCCGCTGCCGAACCTGAGCATCACCACCGACGTGTACCAGATCAACATACGCGATCGCATCGTCGGCGCCGGCGGCGTCACCGGGCAGGCGGCACAGACCGCCATCGCCGACACAGGCGCCAGCCTGCCACAGGGGATCGAGCTTAGCGACGTGTCCGCCTACTACTTCGCCAACGGCGCCAGCACACGTACCCAGGGTGCCGACATCAACGTCAACTACTTCACCAATCTCCGGCGCTACGGCACCGTGACCTGGACCGCCGGCATCGACCTGAACCGCACCCGGCTGCACCACAACGGCACCGACGCGTTCGGCAACCCGTTCCTGACCGCGCAGGGCATCGGCTACCTGACCACCGCCTCGCCGCGTTCCAAGATCATCCTCGACGCGTTCTGGAAGATCGGCAGGTTCGACGTCAACCTGCGCCAGACCCGCTACGGCCAGAGCACCGACGAGGTCACCTACGAGGACCTGGCACCAGCGGCGCTGCAGTTCTCCGGCAGCCAGTTCGCCGAGTTCAAGAACCTTCCCGAGTGGCTGACCGACCTCGAGGTCGGCTACCAGATCGCGCCGCACTGGCACGCAGCGATCGGCGCCAACGACATCTTCAACGTCCGTCCGCGCGAGCTGCCGCAGGAACTGTCGTACCTGAACGTCGCGCACTACGACCAGACCTCGTCGACCGTGCCGATCAACGGCGGCTTTTACTACGGCCGGCTGAACTTCACCTTCTGACCGCCGCTGCGCCCGGTCCGGCCTGCCGCGCATAGCGGCGGGCCAGCAGCGCGCAGGCGAACAGCTGGATCTGGTGGAAGATCATCAGCGGCAGCACCACCTGCCCGACCACCGCGACGGGGAACAGCACGCCGGCCATCGGCACGCCCGAGGCCAGCGTCTTCTTCGAGCCGCAGAACACGATCGCGATCTCGTCCTCTCGGGAAAAGCCGAGCGCCCGCGCACCGAACCGGGTGGCGAGCAGCACCGCCGCCAGCAGCACGGCATCGACCAGCAGCACCAGCCCGAGCTGCGACGCCGGCACCTCGTGCCACAGCCCCTGCACCACCGCCTCGCTGAACGCGGTGTACACCACCACCAGCACCGAGCCGCGGTCGGTCAGGCTCAGCAGCCCCTTGTTGCGCCCGGCCCAGCCGCCGATCAGCGGCTGCAGCAGCTGGCCGGCTGCGAACGGCAGCAGCAGCTGCAGCACGATGTCGAGCACGCCGTGCCCGGACACGCCGCCGCCGTGGGTGCGTCCGGCCAGCACCAGCCCGGTCAGCAGCGGCGTCACCGCGATGCCCAGCAGGTTCGACGCGGTCGCCGAGCACACCGCCGCCGGCACGTTGCCACCGCCGATCGAGGTGAAGGCGATCGAGGACTGCACGGTGGACGGCAGCACGCAGGTGAACAGCACGCCGAGCCACAGCGTCGGCGTCAGCAGACCGGGCCACAGCGCGTGCAGCCCGAGGCCCAGGGCCGGGAACAGCGCGAAGGTGCACGACAGGATCGTCAGGTGCAGCCGCCAATGGCCGAGCCCGGCCAGCATCGCCGACCGCGACAGCCGCGCGCCCTGCATGAAGAACATGGCCGCGATCACCACCACCGTCAGGTCGCGGAACAGCGGCACCGCGGCACCATGGGCCGGCAGGAACGAGGCGAGCAGCACGGTGGCCACCAGCGCCAGCAGGAACGGGTCTGGTCTGGGCATCGGATCCTGGGCTCTGCGGGAGCGGGCGCGGCGTGAATTGCCACCGTGCGGAGGCTGCGCCACCTTATCCGCCGCATGACCCATCCTCCACTCCCGGCGCTCGCCGCCCTGCTGCTGTCCCTCTGCCTGCCCGCCGGCGCCCGCGCCGCCGCGCTGACGCTGCCCGGCTGCGCCCTGGTGCACAGCGCCGCCCTGCACGAGGGCGGCGGTCCGCGCGGCACCGGCTTCGACGCCGACAGGCCGGACGTGCTGCTGCCGGCCCTGCCGGACGCGGTGCTGCACGCAGCGCACCTGCACGCGGACGGCCGGGGCCCCGGCATGTCGGACGCGGTGCTGGAGCAGGCCGCCACCGCGGCGGCTGCGGGCGTGCTCCTGGCCCTGTCCGACCACCGCGACGCCTGCCCGGGCACGGTGATCCACGACGCGTTCGATCCCCTGGCACAGGCGCTCGGCCATGGCGGATCGGCCGCCTTCACCTGGTCCGGGGTGGCGATCCGCTCCGGCAACACCCGGCTCGGCGCCCGCCGGCTGTCGCTCCGGATGGACGGCAGCGGGCCGGCAGCCCAGGTGACGATCGCCCTGGATGGCGGGGTGTCGAACGATGCCGCCGCCGGGCTGCTGCCGGAAACCCTGTCCGTGCACGCCTCCGTGCCGGCGGACCAGCTCCCTGCCCTGCTCGCCGCGTCCGGGCCTCCGTCACGGCCGGTGGAGGTGACGATCGAGCGCCTGGACGCCCGGCGCGGCGACACCACGCTGAACGGCGAGGGCCACGGCACGATCGCGCCGGACCCGCAGGACAGCAGCGGCGAGGGCCACCTCACCGCGCACGGCTTCGACACCCTGCTCGACGCCGCCAACGCGTCCGGCCTCGGGCGCCTGCGCACCGCCCTGTTCCTGGTCAAGCTGGTCGCGCACCGGCAGGGCGACCAGGCCGACTGGGACCTCGCCCTGCAGCGCGGCGTGCTGACGGTCAACAACGTGCCGCTGCCGATACGCTGACAGGTCACCCGGCAGCCGGCCGGGATACGGGCCTACCGCATCGCCTGTCCGTCCGGCGCCGTCATGCCATCCCTACCGGGGCATCGCCCGCCTGCCGTGCCGCGTCACCCGCTGGTGGTCGCTCGCCACGAGCAGGTAGGCGGCGGGAACCACGAACAGGGTGAACGCGGTGCCGACGGCGAGGCCGCCGGCGATGACCAGGCCCATCGCGAACCGGGCCGCGGAACCGGGCCCGGTGGCGACGATCAGCGGCAGCACGCCGAACACCATCGCGCCGGTCGTCATCAGGATCGGCCGCAGGCGCAGGACGGCGGCGAGCTCGATGGCCGCTCGCCTGGACAGGCCCCGCTTCTGCTGCTCGTTCGCCACCTCCACGATCAGGATCCCGTGCTTGCTGATCAGGCCCGCCAGCGTCACCAGGCCGATCTCGCTGAAGATGTTGAGCGAGGCGCCGCCGACCCCCATCCAGATGAAGAACAGGGCACCCGCCAGCGACATCGGGACGGATGCCAGGATGACCAGCGGGTCGCGGAAGCTCTCGAACAGCGCCGCCAGCGCCAGGAAGATGACGATCACCGCGAAGCCGAAGCTTGGCAGGAACGAGCCCCGTTCGGTGACGTACTCGCGCAGCGCCCCGGCGGCGTCGGTGGTGAAGTCCGACGGCAGGTCCTGGCGCGCCAGGGCCTGCAGGGCGCGCAGGGCGCGCTCGGTGGTGACGCCCGGACGGGGAATGCCGGACAGGGTGGTCGCGTTGAGCTGCTGGAAATGGGTGATCTGCTCCGGCATGACCTGGTGCGACAGGGTGGCGACCGAGGACAGCAGGATCGGGACGCCGCCGACGGTGGCGATCGGATAGTCCAGGATCTGCGCCGCGTTGAGGCGCTGGTCGCGCATCACCATCGGCATCACCCGGTAGGAGTGCTGGTGGACGCTGAAGTAGTTCACGTAGTTGCCACCGAGCAGCCAGTTCAGGGCCTGGCCGACGTCGGACACGCGCAGGCCGAGCTGGGCCAGCTTCGCGCGGTCGAGCTCGATCGTGGTCTGCGGCTGGTCGATCCTGAGGTCCTTGTCGATATAGGCGAACAGGCCGCTGCGTCGTGCCCCCAGCAGGATCCGGTCGCTGACCTCGGCCAGTGCGTCGACCGGGCCGGATCCCTTGAGCACGAACTGGATCGGCATTCCCTGCGCGCCGGGCAGCGAAGGCGGCTGGTACACCGCAAGCTGCAGCCCGGCGACGTCGTCCAGGGCCACCTGCAGCTGGTCCTGCAGCACCATGGCGGTGCGACGGCGCCGGTTCCATGGCTTGAGCACCAGGCCGTCGCCGACCTGGCCCGGACTGTCCACCAGCCAGTACAGGGCGCCCTCCGGGATCGCCTGCATGGCGCGGATGATCGGCGGGTCGTAGCCGGCGATCTGGTCCAGCCCGGCGTTAGGAGGCGCCTGGCCGCCGACGACCAGGAGCCCGGTGTCTTCCTGGGGGGCCAGCTCGCTGGACGCATGCTGGAACATCAGGACCATGGCGACCACCACGGCGAGGCCGCACGCGACCAGCACCGGCCAGACCGCAAGGGCGCGACGAAGCATATGCCGGTAGGCCCGTTCGATCAGCCGCTGTGCCGCATCGTTGAGGCGCGCCAGGCGGCCTCGCCGCCGCTGCTCGGGGCGAAGCAGGTAGGCGCACATCATCGGCGACAGGGTCAGCGCGACCACGGCGGACACCGTCACGCTCGCGGCCAGGGTGAAGGCGAACTCGGTGAACAGGGCGCCGGTGAGGCCGGCCTGCAGGCCGACCGGGACGTAGGCCGCGATCAGCACCGCCGTCATCGCCAGGATCGGGCCAAGCAGCGAGCCGGCCGCCAGGGAGGCGGCGGCGAACGGCGTCATCCCCTCCCGCAGGTGGCGATCGACGCTTTCCACGATGATGATCGCGTCGTCGACAACCAGGCCGATCGCCAGCACCAGCGCCAGAAGCGTCAGCAGGTTGATCGAGAACCCCATCATCGCCATCAGGCTGAGCGTCCCGATCAGCGAGAGCGGGATGGTGGCCAGCGGAATGAAGACGGAGCGCGGGGAGCCCAGGAACACCAGCACGGCCAGCGCCACGATGCCCACCGCCTCGCCGAGTGCGACCAGCACCTCGTGCCGCGACGCGTCGACGTAGTCGGCGGCGCTGTACAGGATCCTCCCCTGCATGCCGGGCGGCATGGTGGCGCAGATCGCGGCGAAGGTCGTCCGGAGGCGACGCGCGACCTCGAGCAGGTTGGCGGTCGGGGACACGGAGATGCCGAGTGCCGCTCCCGAGCCCAGGCTGTCGGTCAGGCTCATGGCCGGGTTGTCCGAGCCGTAGCGGACATCGGCGACGTCGCCCAGGCGGACGAGGGTGCCGTTGCGCCGGGCGACCACGAGGGTGCGGAACTGCTCCTCCGTGTGCAGGCCGCTGGCGATGGCGAGGTTGGCGAAGGTGGTCCCGCTCAGCGTGGTGCCGACGCCGGTGATGTAGTCGTTGGCGCCGAGCGCGTCGGTGACGTCGGTGGCGGTCAGACCGTAGCCGGCGAGTCGCCGCGGGTCGAGCCAGACACGCAGCGCGATGCTGGACGAGGTCAGGTTGACGACCGAGAGCACGCCGGGCACCGCCTGCAGCTGCGGCACCACGAACCGCGTCAGGTAGTCCGACACCTGCTGCGGCGCGATCCGGGTGCTGGAGACGGCGAGCTGCATCTCCTGGCCGGCGGCGTTGTAGACGGCGATCACCGGCGGCTGGTAGCCGGCAGGCAGCTGGCTGGTGATGCCCTGGACGAAGGCCTGGACCTGCGTCATGGCCCTGTTCGGGTCCTGGTTGAGACGCAGGCTGAGGACCACGGTGCTGATGCCCGACTGGCTCTGCGAGGTCATGTAGTCGATGCCCTCGGTCTGGGCCACAGCGGCCTCGATCGGCGTGGTGATGAAGCTCGCGACCGTGGTCGCATCCGCGCCGTAGAAGCTGGTCTGGATGACGATCGTGGCGCTGACCGTCCGCGGGAACTGCTGCATCGGCAGGGTCGCCCCGGCGCGCAGGCCGGCGATCAGGATCAGCAGGCTGACCACCAGCGCGAGCACCGGACGGCGGATGAAGACGTCGGTCGGGCGCAGCGGGACGATCCTATTCCTGCGGCAGGCGGGGATGCGGATCGAAGTCTGGCTGCACCGCGTTGTTCACCCGCACCGGCGTGCCTTCGTGGAGCTTGAGCTGGCCGGCCGTGACCACCTCCTCGCCGGCCGACAGCCCGGACAGGATCGCGACCTGGTCGCCGCGCTCCGGCCCGGTCGTGACCAGGAGCTGGTGGGCGATGCGCCCTCCTCCCGCCGGAGCATCGCGCAGCACGTAGACGGTGCTGCCGTAGGTGGTCGAAGAGATCGCCGAAAGCGGAAGCGTGACGTGCTGCTGCGCCCCGCCGATCCTGGCGCGCACGGAGACGAACATGCCGGGAACCAGGGCATGATCGCGGTTGCCAATCGCGGCGCGCACCAGCACCGTCCGGCTGGCCTGGTCCACCTGCGGCGTGATCGCCTGGACCCGTCCGGCGAACACCCGGTCGCCCCAGGCGTCCACCGTCACGTCCGCCTCGATGCCGACATGCAGGTCGCGCAGCCGCTGCTGCGGCACGTAGAAGTCGACATCGACCGGATCGAGCGACTGCAGGGTGACCACGAAGGTGCCGGCCGGGAGGAACTCGCCGTAGTCGATCTGCCGGATGCCGAGCTGTCCGGCGAACGGCGCCGTCAGGGTCTTCTCGCTGATCATGGCCTGCTGCGAATCGATCTGGCCCAGAAGGGCGGACAGGTTGGCCTGGTCCTGGTCGACCACCGCGGTGCTGGTGGTCCTGGACTGCAGGAGCCGGAAATCGCGGGCGAGGCTGACGGCGGCGAACCGGGCCTGCGCCTTGAGCTGGGCAACGCGGCCCGGCTCGTCGTTCAGGCGCAGCTGGGCCAGCACGTCACCGGCGGCGACCGCCTGGCCGGACACGAAGTTGATCCTGGACACGATGCCGGACGCCTCAAAGGCGAGGTTCACGCCGCGCTCGGCCCGGAGGTTGCCGACCGCGTCCAGGGTCGGCTGCCAGTCGAGCAGGGGAGCCGCAATGGTCGAGACGACCTGGGCCGGCTCCGGCGCGTCGGAGCGGGCGAGGCAGGCGGGGAAGACACAGGAAAAACACAGCAGCAGGACGGCAGCCACCTGGCCGGGACGGAAACCGGACCCTCGTCGTTCCGGCAACGCGGCTCGGCATGGGAGCATGGACTGCGACGTCGACCCCGGAACGGCTTCCCTGGGCTGCGGCAGGCAGTCCGATCCGGGCGCCCCGCAACGGACGCGAGTCACGCAGCGATCGGGATGGCTGTCAATCGTCCATCCGGACGACTCCGGTCGCCCGGTCGAACATGACGACAGGCTCGACGCTCGTGCGGCCCGACGCGGATCGGCCGCCAACCCGCTGGACGACGGCCGGGAGATCAGTAGACCCTGGCGGTTCCTTCCGGCCGGATCCCGCCGCCGCGTCCGTAGCGCGCCGCCAGCGCGTCGCTGCCGCGACACAGCAGCGACACGTCGGTGCCGACGGCAACGAAGGTGGCGCCGAGCGCGATCGCCTGACGCACCAGCGCCTCGTCGCCCATGATGATGCCGGCCGCCTTGCCCGTCGCGACGATGCGGCGCAGCCCGTCCTCGATCGCCGCCTGCGCCGCCGGCGCGCCGGGATCGCCCAAATGGCCAAGCGAGGCGGACAGGTCGGCCGGGCCGATGAACAGCCCGTCCACGCCCTCGACCGCGGCGATCGCTTCTAGGTTGTCGAGGCCCCGACGGGTCTCGATCTGCACCAGCAGGCAGACCCCCTCGTCCGCATGGTGCACGTAGCCGGCGTCGCGGTCGAAGCCGGCGGCGCGCGCCACCGCGGCGCCGACGCCGCGACGGCCGCGCGGCGGGTAGCGCATCGCTGCTACTAGGGCCTCCGCCTGCTCCGCCGTCTCCACCATCGGCACCAGCAGAGTGCGCGCGCCGATGTCGAGCAGCTGCTTGATGATCCACGTCTCGCCGACCGGCGTGCGCACCACCGCGGCAGAAGGGAACGCGGCCACCACCTGCAGCTGCGCCAGGATCGAGCGCAGGTCGTTCGGCCCGTGCTCGCCATCGATCAGCAGCCAGTCGAACCCGGCGCCGGCGCAGATCTCGGCGGTGTAGGCGTCGGCGAGCGACAGCCAGAACCCGATCTGCAGCGTACCCTGTCGCAGCCGGTCCTTGAACCGGTTGCCGCTCGCAGCGCCGCTCATGCCGCCTTCGCCCCCTCGGCCAGCAGGTTCAGGCGCCCGACCACGTCGCGCGCCAGCCCGATCCGCTGCGCCGTGGTCATCTCGCGCAGGATCGCCAGCTTGTGGTCCGGGCGCAACCGCATCTCGGCGCCCTTGCTGCCGATCCAGGACACCAGCCCGGCCGGGTTGCGGAAGCTGTTGCCGCGGAACTGCAGCACCATGCCCTTCGGCCCCGCTTCCAGCTTCTCGATCCCCGCCGCCCGGCACAGCCGCTTCAGCGTCACCACCTCCAGCAGGTTGCCGACCTCCTCGGGCAGCGGCCCGAAGCGGTCAACCAGCTCGGCCGCCATCGCCTCGGTCTCGGCATCGCCCGGCAGCGCGCCGATGCGCCGGTACAGCCCGAGCCGCACGGCCAGGTCCGGCACGTAGGTGTCAGGGATCAGCACCGGCAGCCCCAGCACGATGTTCGGGGTCCAGTCGCGGTCCGCGGCCTTCCGCTTACCCTTCTCGCGTCGCAGGTCGTCGACCGCGTCCTCCAGCATCTGCTGGTACAGCTCGATGCCCACCTCGCGTATGTGGCCGCTCTGCTCGTCGCCCAGCAGGTTGCCGGCGCCGCGCAGGTCGAGGTCGTGGGAGGCCAGGGTGAAGCCGGCGCCGAGCTGGTCCAGCGTCTGCATCACCTCCAGCCGCTTCTCCGACGACGGCGACAGGCGGTGCTGCTGCGGCCAGGTGAGATAGGCGTAGCCGCGCTGCTTGCCGCGCCCGACCCGGCCACGCAGCTGATAAAGCTGGCCCAGCCCGAACATGTCGGCGCGGTAAATCACCAGCGTGTTCACCGAGGGCATGTCGAGCCCGCTCTCGACGATGTTGGTCGAGAGCAGGATGTCGTACTTGCCGTCGCCGAACTCGGTCATCACCCGCTCCAGCTCGGTCGGCGTCAGGCGGCCATGCGCCTGCACCAGGCGCGCGTCGGGCACGATCTCGCGCAGCCGCTCGGCCATGCGGTCGAGGTCCTCCACACGCGGCACCACGCAGAACACCTGGCCGCCGCGGAACCGCTCGCGCTGCACCGCCTCGCGGATCACCACGTGATCGAACGGCATGATGAAGGTGCGCACCGCCAGCCGGTCGGTCGGCGGCGTCGCGATCAGGCTCATCTCGCGCACGCCGGTCAGGGCCAGCTGCAGGGTGCGCGGGATCGGCGTGGCGGAGAGCGTCAGCACGTGCACGTCCTCGCGCAGCGCCTTCAGCTTCTCCTTGTGGGCGACGCCGAAATGCTGCTCCTCGTCGACGATCAGCAGGCCGAGGTCGACGAACTCGATCCCCTTGGCCAGCAGCGCATGGGTGCCGACCACGATCGTCACGCTGCCGTCGGCCAGGCCCTTCTTGACCACGGCGGCGTCCTTGGGGCTCACCATGCGCGACAGCTGCTCGACCCGCACCGGCAGGCCGGCGAACCGGGCGGCGAAGACGCGGGCGTGCTGTCGCGCCAGCAGCGTGGTCGGCACCACCACCGCCACCTGGCTGCCGGACAGCGCGGCCACGAATGCCGCCCGCAGCGCCACCTCGGTCTTGCCGAAGCCGACGTCGCCGCAGATCAGCCGGTCCATCGGCCGCCCGGACGCCATGTCCTCCAGCACGTCGGCGATGGCGCGTGTCTGGTCCTCGGTCTCCACGAACGGGAACCGGGCGCAGAACTCGTCCCAGGTGCCTTCCGCCGGCGCCAGGCTCGGCGCCTCGCGCATGTGCCGCGCCGCCGCGGTACGGATCAGCTCGCCCGCCATGTCGCGGATCCGCTGCTTCATCTTCGACTTGCGGTTCTGCCAGGAGCTGCCGCCGAGCCGGTCCAGCGACACGCCCGCCTGCTCCGAGCCGAACCGGCTCAGCAGCTCGATGTTCTCCACCGGCAGGAACAGCTTCTCGTTGCCGTCATAGATCAGGCGCAGGCAGTCGTGCGGGGCGGCGGCGACCGCACCGCGATCGACGCCGATGGTCTCGAGCCCGTCATAACGGCCGATGCCGTAATCCTGGTGCACCACCAGGTCGCCCTCGGCGATCTCGGTGGCCTCTGCGATGAATTGGTCCGCCCGCTTGCGCCGCCGGGGCGGACGCGAGATGCGCTCGCCGAGCAGGTCCTGCTCCGAGACCAGCGCCAGGCCGTTCTTCCCGTCCGGGGCGGTGAAGCCGCGCTCAAGCCCGAGCGTGAGCAGGCCGACCCGGCCCGGCTTCAGCCTGGCCGCGGCAGCCCAGTCGTCGACCGCCTCGACCTCCAGCCCGGCCTCGCGCAGCAGGGTGCCGATCCGCTCGCGCGAGCCGCGGCTCCAGGCGGTGACGAAGCTGCGGCGGCGCTGCCCGGCCCACGCGGCGACCTGCTCGCGCAGCATGGCGAACACGCCCTCGCGCTGGCCGGGGGGCAGGGAGCGCGCGAACATGATCCCGGGGCGTCCGCCGGCATCATATCCGGCCGCGTCGTCGGGCCTGGCGAACGGGCTGAACGCCAGCACCGGCAGCCGGTCCAGCATGGCGGTCCAGGCGGCACGGTCGAGGTAGAGCAGCGCCGGGGGCAGCGCCCGGTACGGCACCTCGCCGTCCCGCGCCGGCAGGGTGCGCGCCTGCGCATGGTCGGCGATCATCTCCAGCCGCGCCGTCAGCACCTCGTCGACCTGGTGGTCGAGGCTGAGCGACACCCCGGGCAGGTAGTCGATCAGCGTGTCCAGATGGTCGTGGAACAGCGGCATCCAGTGCTCGACCCCGGCATGGCGGCGCCCGTCGGACACGCTGGCGTAGATCGGGTCACCCGCCGCCTCGGGACCGAACCGCTCGCGCCAGCCGGTGCGGAAGCGGGTGATGCTGTCGGCGTCGAACGAGATCTCCGACACCGGGCGCAGCACCAGCGCGTCGAGCTTGTCGGTGGAACGCTGCGTCGCCGGGTCGAAGCGGCGGATGTTCTCGACCTCGTCGCCGAACAGGTCGAGGCGCACCGGCTCCGCCTCGCCGGAAGGGAAGATGTCGACGATGCCGCCGCGGGTGGCGAACTCGCCCGGCTCCATCACCGTGTCGGTGCGGCCGTAGCCGCTGCCCACCAGCACCTCGACCAGGAACAGCAGGTCCAGGGTGTCGCCGGTCTTCACCGTCAGCGACTGCCCGGCAAAGGCCGAGCGCGGCGGCACCCGCTGCACCAGGGCGTTCACCGTGGTCAGCACGATCAGCGGCCGCGACGACGGCTCCAGCAGCCGCGACAGGGTCGCCACCCGTTCCGACACGATCTCCGGGTTGGGCGACACCCGGTCATAGGGCAGGCAGTCCCAGGCCGGGAACCGCAGCACTTCCGCCTCCGGCCGCACGAAGGCGAGCAGGTCCGCCAGCCGCGCGAGCCCGGCATCATCACGGGCCACGTGCAGCAGCGGCCCGTCATGCTCGCCGCCGAACGCCGTCTGGCGACGGGCCAGCAGCAGCGCGTCGTAGCCGTCCGGCGCCCCCCAGACGGTGGTGGTGCGGCTGGCCGCCCCCGCGCCGTCGGCGCTCAACGGGTCATGTCCGCGAACGGGCGCGAACGGGCGGCGGCCAGCACAGCCTGCAGCATCGGCGTGTCGCAGTCGGCCGGGATCGCGCGGCGCCCCATCAGCCAGTCGGCGAGGTCCACGTCCGGCAGCTCCATCAGCTCCTCCAGCGCGTCCAGCTCGTCGTCGGAAAAGCCGGCGATGCGCGGCGACACGAAGCCGCCGATCAGCAGGTCGGTCTCGTGGGTGCCGCGATGGGTGGCGCGGAACAGGATGCGGCGTCGCCGCGGGTCCAGTCCGGGCTGGAGATCGGGGCCGTGGACGTCGGAATCGGGCTTGCTCGGGATCACGTCTGGTTCCATGGCGCGGGCTGTCATATAGCCGCGCACCCACCTCGTGTCAGCCCGCCCCTTCCGTCTGTCCTCCGAAAGGCACGACACCGCCTGGTCACGTTTCCGCACAGCCCGCCCGCAGCGCCGGGAGGCGAGCCGCCGCCGCTGGCCCCGCTGCTGGCACCCATCGCGTCCCTGCCCGGCCTGCGACCCGGCATCGGCGGCCTGATCTCGCGCGCGGTCGGCGGCAGCCGGGTGATCGACCTGCTGCTGCACCTGCCGGAGAGCACGATCGACCGCCGCTACCGCCCGGCCCTGGCCGCGGCGGAGCCCGGCCGGATCGCCACGCTGCACGTGACGGTGCAGCGGATCAGCCGTCCGGAGCGCCCACGCCAGCCCTGGCGGGTGCAGGCGGACGACGGCACCGCCAGCCTGGAGCTGGTGTTCTTCAGCCCGCACCAGGCGCGGCAGCTCGTCGCCGGGCAGGGCCTGACGGTGTCCGGCCAGCTCGACTCCTTCAACGGCCGGCTGTGCATGCCGCATCCCGACCACCTGGTCCCGGACCGGCCGGACGGAAGCCCCGGCTTCGTGCCGCTGATCGAGGCGGTCTGGCCGCTCACCGCCGGCCTGTCCGGTCGCCTGCTCGGCCGCACGATGCGGGCGGCACTCGACCGGATGCCGGACCTGCCGGAATGGCTGGATCCGGAGCTGGTGCGGCGCGAGGGCTGGCCGTCGTTCGGCCAGGCGCTGCGCCGCCTGCACCTGCCGCACGAGGCGGCGGCGGATGGCGATCCCGCGTCGGGCGCGGCCGCCCGCGCCCGCCTGGCCTGCGACGAGCTGCTGGCGGAGCAGGTGGCGATCGCCCAGGCCCGGTCCGCCGCCAGGAACCGCCCCGGCCGGTCGCTGCGCGGCGACGGACGGCTGCGCGATGCCGCCCTGGCCCGGTTAGGCCACCCCCCCACCCAGGCGCAGCACCGGGTGCTGGCCGAGATCGACGAGGATCTCGCCAGGCCCAACCGCATGCTCCGCCTGCTGCAGGGCGACGTCGGCGCCGGCAAGACCCTGGTGGCGCTGCTGGCGATGCTGCGCGCGGCCGAGGCCGGCGCCCAGAGCTGCCTGATGGCGCCCACCGAGATCCTGGCGCGCCAGCACCACGCCACGCTGGGCCGGCTGTCGCCGGTGCCGGTCGCGCTGCTGACCGGCAGCGTCAAGGGCCAGGCGCGCCGCGTGGCACTCCGCCAGATCGGCGGCGGCGAGGCGCTGCTGGCGGTCGGCACCCACGCCCTGTTCCAGGACGGGGTGGCATTCCGCGACCTGGGCCTGGCGGTGATCGACGAGCAGCACCGCTTCGGGGTCGAGCAGCGCCTGCTGCTGGGCGACAAGGGGCAGGCGACCGACGTGCTGGTGATGACCGCAACCCCGATCCCGCGCACGGTGCTGCTGACCCAGTACGGCGAGATGCAGGTGAGCCGGCTCGACGGCAAGCCGGCAGGACGCAAGCCGATCCGGACCACCCTGCACGGCCTCGGCGCGGAGGGGGAGGTGCTGGACGCGGTGCGCCGCGCGCTGGGTAACGGGGCGCAGCTGTTCTGGGTCTGCCCGCTGGTGGAGGAAAGCGAGCTGCTCGACCTGGCCGCCGCGCAGGCCCGGTTCGAGTCGCTGTCCCGGCTGTTTCCCGGCCTGGTCGGGCTGGCGCATGGGCGGCAGGAGAGCGGAGAGCGCCAGGAGGCGCTGCGGACCTTCGCTGACGGGCACACCCGGATCCTGGTCGCCACCACCGTGATCGAGGTCGGCGTCGACATCCCGACCGCCACCATCATGGTGATCGAGCACGCCGAGCGCTTCGGCCTGGCGCAGCTGCACCAGCTGCGCGGCCGCGTCGGCCGGAGCGACCTCCTGAGCTACTGCCTGCTGCTGCACGACGATGCCCTGGGCGCCACCGCGCGGCGCCGCCTCGCCCTGCTGCGCGACACCGAGGACGGGTTCCTGATCGCCGACGAGGACTACCGCATGCGCGGCGGCGGCGAGCTGATGGGCCGACGCCAGTCCGGCGAGCCGCGCTACCGCCTTCCCGGCGCGATCGCCGCCGCCAGCGCCGCCCCGGGCGGCCTGGACCGGCTGGTGCGCCGGGCCTGGCAGGACGCGGAGCGCCTGTTGCAACGCGACACCACTCTCCGATCAACGCGCGGGGAGGCGGTGCAGCTGCTCCTATTGCTACTGGACCGTGCAAACGCGGCGCGTATTCTCGCATCCGGATGAAACGATGCCACGTTCCAGGACGGGGCATCCGATCCGACCACACCGAGATCCGGCAGCCGCACCGGCAGGAACCCACATGGCACGCATCACGCCGAGCCGAGACATACAGGGCATCGCGGTCGAGCGGCTCACCCTGCCGCGGGCGGAGGCCGGGGACGATGCCGGGTCCGAGGCCTCGTTCGCGCCGTTCCTGCGCCTGGCCACGCGCTGCACCGACAGCAACCTCGCCGTGCTGGTGGTCGAGGCGCCGTCCGGGCTGCAGATCCAGGCGGTGTCCGGCAGTCCGGGCGGCGAGGCGCTGCCGGTCAGCCTCCTGCGCGCGCAGATGAGCCGGCCGCGCCGCACCACCGCCGAGGTGTCCAACCTCCTCGCCGATCCGGCCTTCGCCTCGGCCCCGGCGCACGAGCGCGAGGCCGGGTTCGCCAGCTATGCCGGCGCCACGATACGCAACCCGTCCGGTGCGGCGGTCGGCATCCTGTGCCTGCTCGGCCGCGAGCCCAGGCGGCACGGCCGCGAGGTGCTGCTGACCCTGGCCGACCTCGCGCGCGGGATCGGCGCGCTGCTCGCCGTCCACCGCGACAGCCAGGCCGCCCGCCCCGACGCCACCGGCGCCGCGATCGCCCTGCCCGGCCGGCAGGCGCTCGGGCACTACCTCGAGCAGGTGCTGGACGCGGTGCCGGCGGGCGAGGGCGCCACCTCGGCGCTGGCGGTGTTCCGGATCGACTTCGGCCGGTTGTCGGTACTCAACGACATGTACGGGCGTGAGATCGCCGACCGCTACCTCGCCCAGGCGGCCGACCGGCTGCAGACCATCGCGCCGGTGCCAAGCCTGCTCGCCCATCTCGGCGGCAGCGGCTTCGTGCTGGCCGCACCCGGCCGGATCGGCCCCAGCGACGCGGAAGCGATCGCGCTGCGCATGATGGAGCGGCTGCGCGAGCCGGTGCAGGTCGACACGCTGGAGCTGCCGCTGCGGCCCTCGGTCGGCATCGCCCTGCATCCGGCGAACGGGCAGGATGCCGCCTCCCTGCTGCTGGCGGCGGAAGCGGCGCTGGCGCACGCGCGCAGCCAGGGCGACGGGCGCCACTGCCACGCCACCGCGGCGCTGGTCGACGCCTACGCCCTGTCCACCGGCCTGGAGCAGGACCTGCAGGCGGCGGTGGCGCAGGGCGCGTTCCACCTGAACTGGATGCCGGTGATCGACACCGCGACCGAGCAGGTGGTCTCTTTCGAGGCGCTGGTGCGCTGGAACCGGCCCGGCCATGGCGAGATGTCGCCCGGGCTGTTCATCCCGGTGGCGGAAGCGGGCGGGCTGATCGAGCAGATCGACGCCTGGGTGCTGCACGCCGCCTGCGCGGAAGCGGCATCCTGGGAGCAGGCGCTGGGCGTGTCGGTCAACGTGTCGCCGCTCTGGCTGTCGCATGGTCGGCTGCCGAAGCTGCTGCGGCGCGTGCTGGAACAGACCGGACTGGAGCCGAACCGGCTGCAGATCGAGCTGTCCGAGCGCGGCGCGCTGGCCGATGACGGCTCGGTGCGGCGCGAGCTGGCCCAGGTCAGGGCGATGGGCGTGCGCCTGGCGCTGGACGATTTCGGCACCGGCTTCTCCAGCCTGTCCGCGCTGACCTCCTACCCGTTCGACCAAGTCAAGCTCGACCGACAATTCGTGCGCGCGCTGGGCCATGACCGGCGGGCGGAAGCGATCACCCGCAGCGTGCTGCAGATGGTGCAGGCACTCGGCATGACCAGCTGTGCCGAGGGGGTGGAGACCGAGGCGCAGCTCGCCTTCCTCGACGCCCATGGCTGCGAGGAGATACAGGGCTACCTGATCGGCCGGCCGATCCCCCGCCTGCCGCCGCACGCGACCGGCAGCGCGCAGCCGGCGCCGGAACCCGTGGCGGAATGCGAGGTGGGATGACGGATCCGGCGACCGTTCGCTAGCGTGCCGTGCTGCCCGGCAGGGAGCGGCCGAGGCTGATGGCGATGCCGGCGCTGACGAAGCCCAGCATCACCGGCAGCAGCCAGGCCGGCCGCAGCAGGAACGGCAGCACCATCTGCCGCCAGCCGAAGCCGATCCGCGTGATGCCGACCGGGCCAGACCACGACAGCTTGTGGCCGGCGAGGCGCTGCAGCCCGTCACCGAGGCTCAGGCCCGGCGGGGCCAACGCGGCGACCGTGAACGCCGCCACGAAGCAGACGGCGGCGAGTGCGACCAGCGCGCGGCAGGCGAGCAGCCTGAGGCGGCCGCGTGCCGGACGCCGGTGCCTGGCGGGCCGGATCGCCACGCCGGGCCGTCAGAACTTCGCCGACAAGGCCAACGAGCCGAAGTTGAACAGGCCGGACTTGGCGTGCTGGAACTCCTGGGTCTGCCAGGTCTGGGTGTAGGACACGCGCACCCCGTGGACGATCGCGGCCGCACCGGCCTCGAGCTCGCCCACGTCCCAGATCTTCGACACGTGCGGCTCGTTCGAGCGGAAGGTGCTGCCCTGCAGCGTGGCATCGTAGCCGACCGCCTGCCCGTCCACCCCGGCGAAGCCGTACCAGACGAAGCGACGCGTGGCCTTGTAGGCGTCGGTGCCGTCCATGCCCGGCGAGATGCGCGGGGTGCCGAAATCGCTGTCCAGCCCCTGCCCGATCCGCACCGTGCCGCCGCCCTGGGCATAGGTGCGGAAGTCGCCGCCAGCCGCGAACACCTCCGGCAGGGCGTCGACGGAAACGCCGTAGCGGGTCAGGAGCGGCAGGCGCCAGGTGCGTCCGGCCTGCAGCTGCAGGATCGGCTGGTTCGGCAGCTGGTTGCGCCAGCCCAGGTTGGGGGTGTCGCCAATTGCGCTGTGGAAGCCGTTCTGCACCTGATAGCCGCCGGCATACGACCCGAGCACGCCGGCCTGCACCCCGGCGGCCGAGCGGGTGAAGTCCGTGTCGCTGAGAAGGTTCATCGTCGCCAGCAGCACGCCGGCATAGGGGCGGTCGCCGGGGATCACGGCGCGGGACTGGGTGTCGCGCGGGGTGAACAGCGACTGCTGCAGCCCGAACGCCACGCGCTGCATACCATGGCCCCAAATCAGGGTGTTGAGGTCGGAGATCGCAGGCGGCTGGTTGTCGGTGCCCGAGGTCCAGCCGATGCGCAGCCCGCTGGTGTAGTACTGGTCCGAGGTGCCCTTCAGGGTCGAGACCGCGTCGTTCTCGACCTGCGCGGTCCAGGTGCCGTAGGGATCCTGCAGCGGGTCGGCAGCGGCCGGTCGCGCCACAAGGCCGAGGACCAGGCCGACCGAGGCGGCGGCCAGGAGGCGCGGAGGGGTGCAGGACGCACGTGGAAGGGTGATCGGGCTGGACTTCATCGTGCTCACTGCGTCCCGTTGTCGACCTGCGTGTTCTAGGGACTTCGTCGCCGGTGAGGAACCCCAAAGCCGGCACGGTGCCGGTCCTGTAGCGGATGCAGAACGGCAGTCGCGGAAACAACACGATCCGGTGATCGGTAACGGTGGTTCGTGCAGCGGCAAACGTGCTATGCCATGGTTTGACGCATCGGACGGGACGAAACGGTATATCCGAAGCCCTTCCGACGAGGTGTCCGCCTGCTTAAAACCGCCACACGGTGCGCCTGGACCCAGACGCAACCTTTCAAATCTCGGGATTACGACCGTTGAGAAGTAACAGGACCGACCGCAGCCCCCGTTCCCCGCGCCGCGGCGGCTTCGACGATGATTTCACGCCGGCACCGGCGCCCTCCTACGGCGAGCGGAGCAGCTTCGGCGGCCCACCGCGCCGGCCGATGGGCGGCGGTGGCGGCTCGCAGGTGATCGCGTCCGGGCCAGAGATCAGCGCCAGCGTGAAGTGGTTCAACAGCGAAAAGGGCTTCGGCTTCGTCGAGCTGTCGGATGGGTCGGGCGACGTGTTCCTGCACGCCAACGCCCTGTCGCAGTCCGGCCACGACTCCGTCAGCCCAGGTGCCACGCTCAGCGTGAAGATCGGCCAGGGTCCCAAGGGCAGGCAGGTCGCGGAAGTGATCTCCGTCGACGAGAGCACCGCCCAGCCGGAGCGCCCGCGTTCCGGCGGCGCGGGTGCCGGCGGCTTCGGCGCGCCGCGTCCCGCTGGCGCCGGCGGCTTCCGCAGCGGCCGCGCCACGCCGGACCTGTCCTCCGCCGAGGAGGTGCGCGGCATCGTCAAGTGGTATAACGCCACCAAAGGCTTCGGCTTCATCACCCCGGACACCGGCGGCAAGGACATCTTCATCCATGCCTCCGCCCTGGAGCGCTCCGGGCTGTCCAGCCTGAACGAAGGTCAGGCGACCCGCGTGCAGGTGGTCCAGGGCCAGAAGGGTCCCGAGGCGGCCGGCATCAGCCTGGCCTGATCCTGCGCCGGCATCAGCCGGCGACGAACCATAAACGAAACGCCTCTTCCACCGTGTGGAAGAGGCGTTTCTCGTTCATGACTGTGCCGGAATATCGGGTACCGGCCGACCGGTCATCTCCGGCCGGTCAGTCGTAGCGCGCGAGGTGTCAGCGGGCGGAAGCCAGCTGGACCTCGTCGATGACCCGCTCATGGCTGTCGTTCAGGCTCTTGACCCGATACTGGAAGCCTTGGTTGGTCACCGGCATGGCCCGGACGACGGTATAGACGCCCCGCGTGACGTTGTTGTCGTACTTTCCCGGCACGAAGGACACGCGGTCCCCGATCCCGAATTTCGGCATTGTCATGACGGATCCTTGTCAACGGCCCGGCCGAAGCCGGGCCGTCCGGTCAGGCAGATCAGCTGGCCTGGAGGTTTCCGGCGGAAACCTTGCCCTGCTGACCGCGCTCGAGCTCGTAGCTGACCTTCTGGCCCTCGTTCAGGCCGTTCAGGCCGGCGCGCTCGACGGCGGAGATGTGCACGAACACATCCTTGGAGCCGTCATCGGGCTGGATGAACCCATAACCCTTTTGGCCATTGAACCACTTCACTGTACCTGTCGACATATCAAGTCTCCTCTAGGCCTGCCGCCCGCGAGGATGCGGACAGCTTCACTTTTCGTTTGGGAGAATTTGAAGTCGACGTGCGTCACTACGAAGATCGGTTCTTCCCGGCCGAAAAGACAGCCGATCGACTGAACATAGACCCTGCCCGCCGGAATACAACCATTGTCTTGCACCGATCGCGGTGCCCCGATTTGCAGCGGACCCGTCCGATACCCGATCATGCACCGGTCGGAACCGGGGGATCTGCCGTGCTGCGTCATCTTCAACATCGCCCGTCGCTTCTGGTCGGGCTGGTCTTCGTCGCGGTGACGTTCGCCTGCTCGCTGCTGGTGGCGCGCCCGGTCACCGCAGCGCTGATGGCCTGGGACGTCGGCGTGGTCGCCTACGGCATCACCTTCCTGGTGCTGATCCGCGGGGTGACGCCGGAGCGGCTGCGCCAGGACGGGATCCTGCTCGACGAGAGCCGGTGGACCATGCTGACCATCACCATCGCCGCCGCGGTCGCCTCGCTCGGCGCCATCGTGCTGGAGCTGGCGCAGATCCACGGCAAACACCACGCCGGCTGGCTGATGGCCCTCGCCGGGGCGACCGTGGTGCTGTCCTGGTTCTTCGTGCACACCATCTTCACCACCCATTACGCTCACGATTTCTGGCGCAGCGGCGGCCTGCTGTTCCCGGGCAACGACCGGCCGGGGATCGGCGAGTTCTTCTACTTCTCGTTCTGCATGGCGGTGGCGAGCCAGGTCAGCGACGTGGCCACGCAGTCGGACCGGATGCGCCAGCTGGTGCTGGCCCATTCTCTGGTGTCCTACCTGTTCAACACCGCGATCATCGCGCTTGGCGTCAACATCGCCGCTTCGCTGGCCAGTTGAGCGCCAGCTCGTGAACACCGTTCACGGCGGCACCACGGCGCCGCTCCAGTCCAGCACCGAGCCGCTGTGCGAGGCATCGAGCCCGTCGACGACCGACAGCAGCCGGCCCGCCGACCAGGCTGGCGTGAACAGTTGGCTCTCCACGACGCCGCGCTGGTACGGCCTGCTGAGCGGAGTGTCGACCGTGCCGGGGTGCAACCCGACACAGAATGTCTCCGGCGCGCGGCGCGCCACCTCGATCGCCAGGTTGCGCAGGATCATGTTCAGGGCGGCCTTGGAGGCGCGATACGCGTGCCAGCCGCCGGATCGGTTGTCGCCGATGCTGCCGACCCGTGCCGACAGCACCGCGAACACGCTGCGCCCCGGCCGCACCAGCAGCGGCAGCATGTGCTTGGCCACCAGCGCCGGACCCACGGCGTTGATGCGGTAGCTCCGCACCAGCGCCTCCGGATCGAGCGCCCGGAACGTCTTCTCCGGCTCCAGGCCGGTCCCGTGCAGCAGGCCGGTCGCCACCAGCACCAGGCGCAACGGTCCGGGCACCAGGGCGGCCGCGGCGGCGATGCTGTCCTCGTCCAGCAGGTCGATCGGCGCGTGCCAGACCCGGTCGGCCGGATTGCGCCCAGGCGTCGCGCGGCGCGACAAGGCGATCACCCGGCCGATCTCCGGCATCTCCGCCAGCGCCGACACCAGTGCCGCGCCGAGCCCGCCGGAGGCGCCGACGACCATCGCGGTGCCGCCCGGCAACAGGCTCCTCATCGTCCCGTCTCCACGACCGACCCCGGCTAGTGCCCGCCGAAGCCGCCGCTCACGTAGGGCCCGCGGCCGGCTGCACGGTCGTCACCCGGCCCGCGGTCACAGGCCGCCGTCACGAGCGGGACGGTCAACACCAGGATCAGCAGCAGCTTGGTCATCGCGGGCCCTCCCTGCCGGCAACGCCCGATCCGGCCGGCTGTTGCGGCGTCACGCCGAGTCGGGCCCGGCCGCCTGCTCGTCGCGGCCATCCGCCGTCTCGACCGGATCGAGCAGCCGGGAACCGTTGTTCCGCGGCGAGTTCACCGCGCTGCCGACCGGCCAGCGGCGCAGCACGTCGTCCGGAGCCGGCCGCAGCAGGGCGTGCGGACCGTCGTCGAGCCAGGCATCCCGGTCGCCGTGTTCCAGCACCACCGGCATGCGGTCGTGGATGGGCGACAGGGTGGCGTTGGCCGTGGTGGTGACGATGGCGAACGACCGGACCAGCTCGCCCTCCGGGTCGGTCCAGGACTCCCACAGCCCGGCCAGCATCACCGGATCCCGGTCGCGGCGTCCGAACGCGTAGGGCTGCTTCGGCTTCGACCGCTGGTCCCACTCGTAGAAGGCGGTCATCGGCACGATGCAGCGCCGCGCCGCCAGCGCGCCGCGGAACATGCCGGACGAGGCCACGGTTTCCGCCCGCGCGTTGATCGGCTGCCTGCCCTTGTCCTTCGACCAGTGCGGGATCAGCCCCCAGCGCAGCAGGTCGATCCGCCGCTCGCCGGTCTCGGGATGGCGCCGCACCACCGGCACGCTCTGGGTCGGCGCCACGTTGTAGTTCGGCGCGTCATTCGGCAACGGGCCCACCGTGCCGTACCACTCCCCAATCAGGTGGAGCGGGATGTCGGTGGCGAAGCGTCCGCACATGCGGGCGGTCAGCCGGTCAGCGACCGGACCAGCCTGACCAGTTCGCTCGGCCGGTACGGCTTCTTCATCAGCGTGTAGCCGAGCGTGTGCTGCCAGGACGACCGGAACACTTCCGGTCGGCCCGAAACGATCACCACCGGCAGGCCCGGGAACACGCTCCGCACCTGTGCCGCGACCTGGGAGCCGTCCATGTCGCCCGGCATGTGGAAGTCGGTGACCAGGATCGACAGCGGCTTCGGCAGGTTGAGCACCACCTCGCGCGCGCCGGCGCCGTCCTCGACCTCGATCACCTCGTAGCCGGCATCGCGCAGGCTCTCGGTCATCAGCTCGCGGATCAGGGGCTCGTCTTCAACCAGAAGGACACACACGCCAGCTTTCTCCGCGACGACCATCGGCTGTTATCCGGGGCTGAACCCGGCAGGAGGGCAGCAGTTTTCCGGGCCGCGGTTGTGGTTGTCGATTGGCCGCACGTTTGGGATGTCGTAGGAAGGCAGGATGGAACGAAGACGTATCGATGGCTGACCAGGGCGATCGCGGCGTGACCGCCAACGAGCCGGGGCACCACGTCGGGGACGGACGCAACGTCATCCCCGCCGGCGGCGGGGTCGGCGGGACCGACATCTTCTTCGCGGCGGTGCAGATGAGCCGCATGCCGATGTGCCTGACCGACCCGCACCGGCACGACAACCCGATCATCTTCTGCAACCAGGCCTTCGAGCAGCTGATCGGCTACCGCCAGGACGAGATCATCGGGCGCAACTGCCGCTTCCTGCAGGGACGCGAAACCGATCCCGAGGCGGTGGCCGGGATCCGCCGCGCCCTGGATGCCGGGGAGGACGTCCATGTCGAGCTGCTGAACTACCGCAAGGACGGCTCGCAGTTCTGGAACGCCCTGTTCGTCAGCCCGGTGATCGATACCAACGGCGCGCTGGTCTACCATTTCGGCAGCCAGCTGGACGTGACACGCAAGCGCGAGGCGGAGGCGGTGCTGCAGCAGTCGCAGCGGATGGAAACGCTCGGCTCGATGGCGTCCAGCCTGGCGCACGAGTTCAACAACCTGATGACGATCGTGCTCGGCAACCTGGAGCGGCTGGGCGACGAGGTCGGCACCGGGCGTGGCCTGAAGAGCATCGAGCGGGCGACCTGGGGGGCCAAGCGCGCCGCCAAGCTGACCGACCAGATGCTGTCCTTCGCGCGCCGCCAGTTCCACGACAACCAGGCGCTCGACGTCAACGCCACGCTGGCGAACTGCGACAGCATCCTCGACCAGATGGCCGGCACCGGTGTCAAGGTGAAGCTCGCGCTGGCCGAGGAGGCCATGGTGGCGTCGGTGGACCCGAGCCAGCTGGAGATGGCGCTGCTGAACCTGGTGCGCAACGCGGCCGACGCGGCAGCGCCCGGCAGCGACATCGTCATCGCCACCCGCCCGCGCCGGCTCGACGGCCCGGGCAGCGGACCGGCGGTGGAGATCTCGGTGGCGGACCGGGGAAGCGGCATGACGCCGGAGGTGGCCCGTCGCGCCATGGAGCCGTTCTTCACCACCAAGCCGGTCGGCAAGGGCACCGGCCTCGGCCTGTCGATGGTCAAGGGCTTCGTGGAACAGTCCAACGGCACGCTGGAGCTTCACACCGAGCAGGACGTCGGCACCACCATCCGGCTGATCTTCCCGCAGGTGCAAGCCGCTTGATCACCGGAGCGGGATCAGGTGCCTGTGACTTCCGCCAGCCTCAACCATCAACCTCCAGGACCGTTAACCGGGGAGCTTGTTGGCCCAGCAGTGATGGACGGACCTGTAGCCCTGATTTCTACCGGCCTAGCTGAACCGTCCGCAGATGACATGATAGGTGCGAAGCCAGACAGGCCCGGAGTTGCAATGGAAGCCATGATCGAAACGCAGCTTGAGCAGTGCCAGCGTCATGTGTCCCAAGGTGCGGAACGCATTGCCCGACAAGAGGCACTGCTGGCCAGGCTGGAACGGGATGGTCACGAACACATGCTCCCGGACGCGCGGACCCTGTTGACCACCCTGCAGGCGACTCAGCGGCTTGGTGAAGAGCACCTTGCGCGAGAGGTCGCCAAAGGGGAGTAGCCGGGAAACCTGGGGCACGGGTTTCCATCTCGGACTTCCAGTCGATTTCCTCAACCAGCCCTGGCCTGTGACTGCGGCGGCCTGCAGCGCCGCGCTGCGGATCCCGACGCCCTGGAGCTGGAGGCCGGTAATGCCCAGCGCATTCGGCAGGAGGCCAGGAGTGTTGAACGAGGACCGGTTGACCGATGGGAGTGCTGGGACTTCCGCCTGGTATCGTTCGAGCAGCCCGCCTGGCTCCCCTGCACTTGTCTTCACGGCTCCGAACGGCTTTACAAGGGCACGATGACGTCCCATGGCTTGGAACGAGTCCACCCGGATATCGCGGCCTTCAGTTTAGTAGAATCGTGCGCTGAGGCAGCGATACGACTCAATTGCGACGACACCCTCCAGGGTGCTCCCGGAGGGCGCTCGTCGATTTCCTGAAAAGGAAGCGCCGATACGTAAGCCTGCCGCCAGGGCCATCAGGATCGTCGCAACGATCCTCCTGGTGATCGCGGAGCTTTTCTAGGTTTTCGAGCTGGTGGGTGCCCCTGGCCGGGTGCCCACCGATACTTGGTCCACCAACTCTGTTGGACGAGCCGACAGTGACACGGTCAATTGCAGAGATCAGTCACATTCCGCCGCAAGTAGGGTGTCAAAGACGCGGACAACGTGTCCCTCGACGAAGCTGCGCAAGAGCGACCGTAGCATGACAATTGGCCACCCACTCCTCTCGCGTGGAAAGCAGACGGGTGAGGCAGCAGTGAGACGATCCCTCTTCATGGACGCATAACTGCCCGTTGAAGCTCTGCTTCCCACGAAGAGATTATCTGGCGTCCCGTACGGGATTCGAACCCGTGTCACCGCCGTGAAAGGGCGGTGTCCTAGGCCTCTAGACGAACAGGACGAAGCCGGCGCCTGCGTAGCCGAGCCCCTCCGGAGGGTCAAGCGAGGGCGGCGTCGACGATGAAGAACCCCGCCGTGGTGGCGCCGTTCCAGGTTTCCGCCCGCAGCCAGCCGAGGAGGTGCACCGGCGGCGCGCCGCGCTGTTCCAGCACCGCCGCCAGAGAGCTCTCGTTGGCCCGGAACAGCAGCGCCTTGAGCCGGACGCCGCCGCCCTCTCCCTCGACCGTCAGCCGCAGCGTGTTGTTCTCGCGGCCGATCCGGTCGGCGCGCAGCACCCGCGCCCGCGACAGCGCGAACAGCGGCTCGGCGTTGCCGGTGCCGAACGGCGCCAGCCGGTCCATGTGCGCCGCCAGCTCCACCGTCGCGGCAGCAACCCCCAGCACCCCGTCCACCGCCAGCTCCCGCGCCGCCGGCAGGAACCGCGCCACGGACAGGCGCTCGTCGAGGAAGCCGTGGAAGGCGTCGAGCCGCTCCGCATGCAGCGAGAAGCCCGCCGCCATCGCGTGTCCGCCGCCGGTCAGCAGCAGCCCCTTCTGCCGGGCCGCGATCACCGCGGCACCCAGGTCCACGCCCTCGACCGACCGCCCCGACCCCTTCACCGTGCCGTCCTCGAGCATCGCGCCCACCAGCACCGGCCGGTTGTAACGCTCCTTCAGCCGCCCGGCGACGATGCCCACCACGCCCGGATGCCAGTCGGTGCCGGACAGCAACAACACCGCATGGCCGGCGGCCAGCTGCGCCTCGCCCAGCGCCATCGCCCGCTGCAGGATGCCGTCCTCCACCGTGCGCCGCTGCCGGTTCACCCCGTCGAGCCGCTCGGCGAGCCGCTTCGCCTCGGCCGGGTCCTCGCACAGCAGCAGGCGCAGGCCCAGATCGGCCTCGTCGATGCGGCCGCCTGCGTTGATCCGCGGTCCGAGCACATACCCGCAGGTGAACGCGCTGGGCCCGTCCCGCACCGACGCGACCTCCAGCAGCGCCTGGATGCCCGGCCGCGCCCGCCGCCCCATCACCTTGAGCCCCTGCGTCACCAGCGCCCGGTTCAGGCCGATCAGCGGCATGACGTCGCACACGGTCGCCAGCGCCACCAGGTCCAGCAGGCCCATCAGGTCCGGCGCCGGCCGCTGCTCGAACATCCCCTCGCGCCGCAGCTGGCGCAGCAGCGCCACCCCGGTCAGGAAGGCGATCGCGGTGGCGCACAGCGTGCCGAGGCCGGACCGGCAGTCAAGCCGGTTCGGGTTCACCGTGGCCAGGATCGGCGGCACCCCGCCATCCGACTTGTGGTGGTCGAGCACCACCACCTCGGCCCGGCCCTGCACCTGCGCCAGCGGCTCCGGCGCCGCGGTGCCGCAATCCACGCACACGATCAGGGAGGCGCCCCGGTCAACCAGCCCGGACAGCGCCGGGGCGTTCGGCCCGTAGCCTTCGCGCATCCGGTCCGGGATGTGGGTGTGGACCACGCAGCCGAGTGCCCGCAGCAGCAGGGTGACCACCGCCGCGGCACAGGCGCCGTCCACGTCGTAGTCGCCGAACACGCCGATGGTCTCCGACCGCCGCACCGCCTGCGCCAGCCGTGCGGCCGCCAGGTCCATGTCGGCGAGGCACGACGGGTCGGGCAGCAGCGCGCGCAGGGTCGGCTCCAGGTAGTGCGCCGCCGCCTCCGGATCGACGCCGCGCGCCGACAGCAGCCGGCCGACCACCTCCGGCAGCGCCAGCCGCTGCGCCAGCGCGAGACCCAGCCGGTCCTGCGCGTCCGCATCGTGCGCCGCATGACCCGCCGCGCGCTGCCAGGCCCAGCGTCGGCCCGACAGGCTCCGTTCCACGCCCAGGACCGCGTCCGGCAGCACGGCCCGGTTCGGCAACCCGTCCGGCATCGTCAGGCCGCCGCGGGACCGCCCCAGGTCTTGGTCGCGAAGTTGTGGCGCCCCTCGATGAAGCGCACCGTGCCGGACTTGCTGCGCATGACGATGGAATGCGTCACCGCGTGGTCGCCGCTGCGCTTCACGCCGCGCAGCAGCGCACCGGTGGTGACCCCGGTGGCCGAGAACAGCACGTCGCCGCTGGCCAGGTCCTCCAGCGACAGCCGGCGCCGCGGGTCGCCGATCGCCATCTCCTGTGCCCGCTTCACCTGCGCCTCGTCCTCGAACAGCAGCCGGGCCTGCATGTGGCCGCCGATGCAGCGCAGCGCCGCCGCCGCCAGCACCCCCTCCGGGGCCCCGCCGGAGCCCGCGAAGATGTGCACCCCGCTGTCGGGCATGCAGGCGGCGATGATGCCGGCGACGTCGCCGTCGGAGATCAGCATCACCCGGGCGCCCGCTTCCCGGGTCTCGGCGATCAGCGCCTCGTGTCGCTCCCGGTCCAGGGTGCACAGGGTCAGGTCGCTGATGTCGCAGCCGCGTGCCTGCGCCAGGCTGCGCAGGTTGCGGCCGATCGGCGCGTCGATGTCGACCACGTCCTCGGGCAGGCCGGAGCCGACCGCGATCTTCTCCATGTAGATGTCGGGCGCGTGCAGGAAGCGGCCCTGCTCGGCCAGCGCCACCACGGTCAGGGCGTTGGGCGCGTTCTTGGCGGTCAGCACCGTGCCCTCGAGCGGATCCACCGCGATGTCCATCGCCGGACCGCCGGCGCCGACCTTCTCGCCGATATACAGCATCGGCGCCTCGTCCATCTCGCCCTCGCCGATCACCACGGTGCCATCGATCGCCACCGTGTCGAAGGCCGAGCGCATCGCCTCCACCGCGGCGCCGTCCGCCTCGTTCTTCTGCCCGCGCCCGGTCCAGCGCGACGCCGCGATCGCCGCCGCCTCGGTCACGCGGACCAGCTCGAGCGCCAGGTTGCGGTCTGTCTGATAACGGGAACCGGACATGGGAATACCTCTGGCTGCAGCGATGGGAGGAGCCGGCCCAGCTCAGCCGGGCTCGATGCGTATCATGGTCGGCCGGTCGAGCACGACCGCGAGGTTGGCTATCCGCCCCACCGCCTCCTGCATCGACGCTTCCCGGGTCTCGTGCGTCACCAGCACGATCGGCACCGCCGCATCGGGGGCGGCGATGTCGGCCTGGCCGTGCTGCAGCATGCTCTTCAGCGACACGCCGCAATCGCGCAGCACGGCGGTGATCTCGGCGATCACGCCCGGCTGGTCGCGCACGGTCAGGCGCAGGTAGTAGCCGCCGCGGCATTCCGCCATCGGCACCGAGACCAGCCGCGACAGCGCGCCGGAGCTGGCCCCCCAGGCCGGCACCAGGCTGCCCCGGGCGATGTCGATCAGGTCGGCCACCACCGCAGTCGCGGTCGGCCCGGCGCCGGCGCCGCGGCCTTCCAGCATCAGCCGGCCGACGAACTCGCCTTCCGCCACCACCGCGTTAAACACCCCCTCGACCTGGGCGATCGGGGCGGCCGCCGGCACCAGGCACGGATGCACCCGGGTCTCGACCCCCTGCTCGCTGCGCCGCGCGATGCCCAGCAGCTTGATGCGGTAGCCGAGCTCGGTGGCGAACGCGATGTCCACCGCGCCGATCCGCCTGATCCCCTCGACGTGCACCGAGCCGAACTCCACCGGCCGGCCGAAGGCCAGTGCCGCCAGGATCGCCAGCTTGTGCGCGGCGTCGATGCCGTCGACGTCGGTGGACGGGTCGGCCTCTGCGTAGCCAAGCGCCTGGGCCTCCGCCAGCACGGCTGCGAAGTCGCGCCCGGTCTCGCGCATCTGGGTCAGGATGTAGTTGCAGGTGCCGTTCAGGATGCCGCCGACCCGCAGCAGCCGGTCCGCCGCCAGCCCCTCGCGCAGCGCCTTGATCACCGGGATGCCGCCCGCCACCGCCGCCTCGAACGCCAGCGCCACCCCGGCGCGCTCGGCGGCATCGGCCAGCTGCGCGCCGTGGATCGCGACCAGCGCCTTGTTCGCGGTCACCACCGGACGGTGGCACTCCAGCGCCGCCTCGACCAGCGCCCGCGCAGCACCCTCGGCGCCGCCGATCAGCTCGACCACCACGTCGACATCCGGATCCGACGCCAAGCCCAGCGGGTCCGCGTGCCAGCGCAGGTCCGACACGTCGACGCCACGCGCACGCTCCCGGTCGCGTGCCGAGACCGCCGTCACCACCACCGGACGCCCTGCCCGGGTCGCGATCAGCCCGGCGTTGGACCGCAGCAGCCGGACCGTTCCGGCGCCCACCGTGCCGAGGCCGGCGATCCCGACCCGGAGCGGGCCCGGCGGCATCACACCTGTTCCAGCTGCGTGGCGGCCACCGGCGCGACGCCACCCTGCGACAGGAGGAAGGCACGGATGGCGCGCGTCGCCTGTCGCAGGCGCTGGGTGTTCTCGACCAGCCCGATCCGCACGTAGCCCTCGCCGTGCTCGCCGAAGCCGAGCCCCGGCGCCACCGCGACGCCGGCCTCGCGCAGCAGCAGCTTGGAGAACTCCACGCTGCCCAGATGCGCGAACCGCTCCGGGATCGGTGCCCAGGCGAACATCGAGCCTTCTGGCGACGGCACGTCCCATCCGGCCGCCGACAGCCCGCGGATCAGCACGTCGCGGCGCTCGCGATACAGCGTGCGCATCTGCTCCACGCAGTCCTGCGGGCCGTTCAGGGCCGCCACCGACGCCACCTGGATCGGCGTGAAGGCGCCGTAGTCGAGATACGACTTGATCCGGGTGAGCGCGTTGATCAGGCGCGGGTTGCCGGCCGCGAACCCCATGCGCCAGCCCGCCATCGAATACGTCTTGGACAGGGAGGTGAACTCCACCGCCACCTCCTTGGCCCCCGGCACCTGCAGGATCGACGGCGGCACCAAGTCGCCGAAGTAGATCTCGGCATAGGCGAGGTCGGACAGGATCCAGATCTCCTCGCGACGCGCGAAGGCGACCAGCTCGCGGTAGAAGTCAAGATCCGCCAGGTAGGCGGTCGGGTTGGAGGGGAAGTTGACGATCAGCGCGGTGGGCTTGGGCACCGAATGGCGCACCGCCCGGTCCAGCGCCCGCAGCATGTCCTCGTCTGGCCTGGCCGGGATCGAGCGCACCGAGGCGCCGGCGATGATGAAGCCGAACTGATGGATCGGATAGGACGGGTTCGGCACCAGGATGGTGTCGCCCGGGCTGGTGATCGCCGCCGACAGGTTGGCGAGCCCCTCCTTGGAGCCGAGCGTCGCCACCACCTCGGTCTCGGGATCCAGCGCCACGCCGAACCGGCGCGCGTAGTAGCCGGCCAGCGCCCGGCGCAGGCCCGGGATGCCCTTGCTCACCGAATACCGGTGCGAGCGCGGATCGGCCACGGTCTCCACCAGCTTCTGCACGATGTGCGGCGGCGTCGGGCTGTCCGGATTGCCCATGCCGAGGTCGATGATGTCCGAACCGCGATGACGAGCCGCCGCCTTCGCCTTGTTGACCTCCGCGAACACGTAGGGCGGCAGGCGACGGATGCGGTGGAACTCGTCGGTCATGGTCTGGGTCTTCGCGATGCTCGGGAGCGGAAACGACGGGGCAGCTTCAGTCTACCAGACCCGCGCGCGCGCCGCGACCGAATGCGTCCGCCCGGATCCGGATCGCGCTCGCCGGAACCCCGTCCTTTTCCAGCGCGTCGGCGACGCTCCTGGCCCTGAGCGCCGCCAGGGTCAGCGCCTGCGCCTGGTCCTGCGGCAAGTCCGAGCTGGCCTCGCCATAGCCGTGCACGAAGATGCTGCCGGCGCCGCGATGCGTCGCAATCTGGTGCAGCGCGCCGGACTGTCCCGATCCGAGCACGTCGGAGCCGGCGGCGAACTGCAGCAACTCGCCCGGTCCCTGCGCCAGCGTGTAGTGCGGCCGCACAGGCGGCACGTAGGATGGAGGCGGCGGCATCGCGATGCCCGGCAGTCCCGGCGGCGGCGGCGGCGGGGCGTCCGGGATCGCCGGCAGCACGACCGGGGCGCCGGGATCCGTGCTCGACGCCACCGTCGGCAGAGCCAGGTCGCCCCCGTCGCCACCTCCCGCGGCAGCAGGAACGACAGCACCGGCGGCAGTCCGCGCCGCCGGCGCTGGCGGCGCGTCCGCCGCGTCCAGCGTGGCCGAGGACTGGTTGGCCGAGGACTGGACAGGCTTGGGCATCGCCGCCTTGGCCGGCACCGCAGCCGGCGGCGGCAGCGGATCATGCGCGTCCAGCCGCACGGACAGGTTGCGCTGCTCGATCAGCTGCTCCGTTACCGAATGGCGCAGCTCCGCCGACGCCACCTTCGGCGCTGCGGCGGGCGTGGTGCCGATGGCGGGATAGGGATCGTCGACGCCGGGCGGCGGCGGACGCTGCTGCGCGATCGCGCCGCCCTCGAGCTGGTGCCACCAGGCGACCGGAGTGTCCACCGGATCGCGATGCGCGCACCCGGCCAGCAGGGCCAGCAGCGGCAGGCCGCCCGCAACCCTTCGGATCCGCGCGCCCCGGCTGCCTGCGTTACTCATTCCCGATCCCATCCACGAGCCGCAAACCCCTACGGCCGGTAGCAGGAAGCCGTCAGACTCAACTGTTAACCCCTTCTCGTGCTTCGGAGAAGCAAGGCCGCATCACGCCGACGCGTCGACGTCGAGGTCGACGCGCGAAGCGGCGGGCACGGGATCGTCGAGCTCGGACCCGAAGATCCGGATGCGACGCAGATGAAGCGGACCGGCAGGACCGAGCCGGCGCACGCGGACGTGCCGCGCGACGAACGGCGGATCGAACGACACGCTCCAGGGCCGCTCGAGGTCGCCCGAGACCAGCTCGTCATCGAGCTTGGAGAACCGCATGGTCCAGTCGATCCCGTCGGCCGAGCTGTCGACCGCGAACCACTGGAAGCGCTCGGTGAAGCCTGCCCGGTTGACGATGCAAAGCTGGTCGATCACGCAGTCCTGCAGGAGGTCGACCATCCACCAGGCGTCCGCCTCGAGCTCCGTGTGGAACCCGTACTCCTCGTGCATCGTGTGCCCGTTGGCGCCGTTGGCGTCGAGGCACAGGTCCTGCTTGTGCGACCACTGGCTGACCGAGCTGGACATTGCCGGCTTGCAGAAGGCGAGGTCGGGACCGCGAGGCACCGCGAGGTCCTGCCGACGCATCTCGGCGTGCAGCATCCCCAGGCCGACGTGGTCGCCGGCATCGGCGAAAGCCTTGGCAAGGACCGGCGCGACGTCTGCGAGCGGCTCGGAGCGGAGTGCCACCTGCAGGATGCTGCCGTTCCGGAAGTAGTCGTGCGGCGGATGGCTGGACAGAAGGCTCCGTGCGAAGCCGGGTCGGCCGAGAACCGGATGCACCAGCGTTCCCGGACGATGCGCGCGCGGATTGCGCAACGACATGACCGGCCGGTAGACCAGATCGTCAACCTCGGCGAACAGGCCGATCTCGGCGAACCGCATGGTCCGGTCACGTAGCACCGTCGGAATGAAGGACTCGACGATCGGCCACCGATCGACGGCACCGGCCTCGAACGCGCGGGCCAGCGCCTGGCGCGCGTCCAGCATGGCATCGAGCGCGCGGCCGGAGAACAGGCAGATGAACAGGAAGGCCGTCCACGGGTCGTCCTGTGCGAGCGCCTCCTGGTACCAGTGCCAGTCCGGCTCGACCGGACGCAGCTGATGCACGATCGCGTCGATGTCGTGTTCCGCCGCATGGCGTGCCATCCGCTCCAGGGACAGGTTAACCGCGACGTCGGATTCCGAGATGATGTAGTGGTCGTAGCCGGGCAGGACCTGCCGCAGAAAAGTGTAGGAATAGTCTGCGTTGAACCAGAGCGACTTGCCGACCGGCCGCTCCGGCAGGCCGAGCGCGGAGAAATCGTCCCCGTGCGCTATCTTCTCATAGCCACCGATGTCGATCGGTCCCTTTGCCTCGTTCAGCAGAACGACCTGGCGCGCGCCCGGGCATGCATTGAAGAAGCGCTGCGCCAGCAGGGCGATGTCCTCGGTCCATTCATAGGCGCGAAACGCCGCGACGTAATTCGGGATCGTCATGACCGCCGCACCACGCTGGTCCCGATGGCCAGGATATGCATTCCGGCATCCGCCAGGGCGGGATCGGTCGACCATAGCCGCTCCCGTGCCAGCGTCGCTCCCTCGTCGGTCCTCATGGACTCCGCGCAGCCCGCCCGCCCGATCGTCGCGGCACCGACAGCCAGGCCGTGGCAGTGCACGTCCACGAGGCCGGCGTCGCGGAAGTGCGCCTCCAGCGTCTGCCGGTCGTACAAGGCAAGCGACGCCTCGTGCTCACCATGCCGGAACACGCCGCGCCGGGTAAGCAACCGTTCCTGCGCCTCGTCCGGTCGACCGGTCCGGATCAGCTCCAGAACCAGGGCCACAAGCGAGTCGACATAGACGCACACGGTCCCGCCGGGCCTAGTCCAGGACGCGAAGCGCCGGATCATGGCCGCCGGGTCGGCGCTGTATTGCACCGAGCCCATCGCCACAACCAGGTCTGCGCTTTCCGCCGCGACCGGTGCATCCTCCATGGCGCATTCCAGCAGCGTGAAGCCGCGGCCGAGACGACGCGACGCGAGCCTCTCGACCATGCCCGGAGCCCGCTCGATGCCGCTGACCCGGTGGCCCCGCTCCAGCCAGCGCGACACCCATCGTCCGGTGCCGCAACCGGCATCCACGACATGCGCGCCGGTCCGCAGCGGGATCGCCGAGACATGCTCCCAGGCCAGCTGGTCATAGATCCGCCGGTGGGATGGCAGCGTGTAGGTTTCGTCGTACCCGCTCGCCACCGCACTGTAGAGCGCGGATGGACCGGCAAGCGGATTGTTCGACGGGATCGGAACACGTGGCTGGGACATGGTCGTCTCTGTGAAAGGTTGTTCCGGCAGTTCAGGCGCAGCGTTGGTGATCCAGTATCCCGGCGTCCGGACCTGGTCGCGCTGCGCCTCGCAGGTCAGGCGCAGCGGCTGGTTGCGGCACGGCGGACACGCGACGTCGGGCTTGGGCGTTGTCGAGGCGTTCGAGCATGCGGTGCACGATCAAGGCGCCGACATCGTTCTGCCAGAGCCAGAGCCCGTTGACCTGGCCGGTGAAGGATGGCTCGCCTCCCATCGCTCCGCCGGGCCGGAAGCCGGCGGCAAGCCCGATCCCGAACAACCCGTCGACTTCCCGACCCATCTCGTCCACCACACCGCATCGCGGACCGACCAGGATGCCTTTCGGCTGCTGCGCATGAAGTCGGATCGGCCGGCCTTGGACGTCGTGCACCGGAAGCGCCCGCGGCCGGTAGCCGAGCGCCGACACGATGAGGTCGGCCTGGTCGAGGATCGCGCCGGTGTCCGTCGCCTCGTCGAGGCGATGCAGTCGAAGCCGCGGGTCCGGCACCGCGTCGCCGATCCGCAGCGCGCTGCGCAACAGGCTGCGGGAGTCGAAGCGGAGACCGCCGAAGCGGAACACGAAGCCGCTTACCGGGCAGATGTCGTCGGGCCCGAAGGCGTCATAGCCATCCTCCCGTGCTTCTTGGGCGGACCGGTAGAAGACCGGCAGCGCCCGCCGATGCATCAAGGTGATGCCGCCCTCCCCCAGCCGATCGCCCAGGGCATCAAGCATGACCCGCACGCAGGACACGGCACTGGTCGACCCGCCGATCACGGCGAGGCGCGGGTGCCGCAGCCCGGACAAGCGCTCGACCACCTCGGCCAGCCCGTCTGCGGTCAGCAACCGGTCGGACTGCATGACCTTGCCGGCGTAGCCCGGCAGAAGGCGCCGCCCTGCGACCACCTCCTCGTCTTCCAGCCGCGTTTCCGGCTGTTCCGCTCCGGTGGCCAGCAGCACGACACGCGACACGATGTCGATCTCCTCGCCGGTCGCGACGCAGCGCAGCCGTGTCGACCACGTGCCTGCGGCGGTTCGTCGCGTCCACAGCGCCTGCCGGCCAGTCATGACGTGGCCGTAAGGGGCCTGCCGGATGAGACCGGCCAGGACGTGTCCCAGCGCCGCCAGGAACGCGCCGACCAGCGACAACGGCACCGCGTCCCGGCCATAGGGGACGATCGCCCGTGCCGCGGGATGGTCGATCAGGGAAGCCATTACCGGATCCGGATGACCGGCGACGCAGGACAGGAAGGTTTCCGCCGAGCTGTCGGAGTTGATCAGGTAGCGGCCGATCCGGCCGGCTCCGATCGACGGTTGCCGCTCCGCCACCACCAGCCCCGCGGCCAGGAGCCGGTCGAGGTCGCCGTTCCGGGACGCGGCGATCAGCGGGGCCAGTCCGGCCGGGCCGCCGCCGACGACCAGGGCGCCGGTGCGAAGGTTGCCGATCCGCGAATGGGTCATCATGTCATCCGAACATGGCCCGACCAGCCGGAAGCGCTGTCGGGCGGCGGCAGCTGCGTGGCGACCGGTTCGGCCGGCGGCCGGTCGCGGCGGCAGATGGCCAGGAGCGCGTCGCAGACGGTGGCGACGATCTCGCTCGTCATCTCGTCCCAAAGTGGAAGCGACAGCACGCGGCGGGAGATGCGCTCCGTCACCGACAGGTCGCCGGCGACGCCGCGAGCGAGAAAGAACGGTTGTTCGGCCACATGGGGCGCGAAATAGGCAGCCGCGCCGATGCCCTGGGCCAGCAGCTCGGCGATGACCACCTCGCGCCTGCCATCGAACTGCGCCGGCAGAAGCAGCGGCATGAACTGGTAGGCGCAGCGGCTCCCGCGTATCGTCTGGAACGTCAGATCCGGAAGCAGGGTGCGGTAGAGCTGCGCCAGGCGATCCCGGTGCGCGACCACACCCTCGAAATCCTGCAGCCGCGCGAGCGCTAGCAGGGCGCCGATCTCGCTGAGCTTGGAGTTGAGGCCGGGGATGGTCGCCGAGCGCGGAATGCCGAAGCCGAAATTGCCCATGATCCTCAAGGTGCGGATCAGCTCCACGTCGGTGGAATGGATCACGCCGCCTTCGCCGGTGCTGAAAGTCTTGGTCGCGTGCATGGAGAACACCACCGGCAACCCGCAGCCGGCAGCGAAGGCACGTCCGGACACGTCGAGGCTGCCGAGCGAGGCGGCGGCGTCGACCACCACCGGAATCCCCGTTCGGGCGCTCAGCTCCTCGTAGCGGTGGAGGTCGATGCAGTTGCCGAAGGTGGCGTAGGGCACGATCACGGCGATGTCATTGCCGTAGCGGGAGATCATGGCCTCCTCCGCGTCCGCCGATGCCGCCCAATAATGCTCGTCGATGTCACAGAACAACGGGGTGAGGCCGGCCCAGTCGGCGGCCATCGCCGCAGCAGCGAACGTGAAGGAGGGCATCAGCGCGTAGCGGCGACCAGGGCGGTCCGGCTGCAGGGCGCGACCCGCGTCGGCGCGTTCCACCACAGCGCGGATCGCCATCATCAGGCCGATGGTGGCGTTACACACTGTCAGACAAGCCCCGCCGTCCGCGAACACGGCGTCCTGCAGCGCAGTCTCGAAGCGGGTGTTGACCGGCCCGTAGTTGGTGAAGATCCCCGACTGCTCGATGATGCGAAGTTCGTCCCCAAGATCCCGCAGGCTGGGCGGCTTGGGACGAAGAAAGGGAACCATCGAACTACCTTCCATGCCATCCGGACCACCATAAGCCGGACGTGTTAACATCCCGATAATAGGTGGAGGTGAATAACGATCATCTAACGGTATGTAGTTGTCACCGACATACAAGCTCTCGATGGTGTTTTAACCCGATATGCTCTTATAGGTTGCTGGAGCTCGCCGTCCAAACACAAATGCGATCTTCCATCGTGGCAGGACCTGTTTTCTTCCGCGACCGGTTGACCCTTTCTCCGCTGATGACGCCACACCACATGGGCGGCTGACATCCCGCGCGACTGCCGCCGGCTTGGCTTCGCGGCAGCCCGGTTGCAGGATGCGCGCACTGATCCCGTGTCCCGGATCGAGGGAGAGCCTGATGACCGGCATGACGCCGAACGACCGCATCCGTATGGATGACGAAGAGCCCGATCCCGAGTCGCCCGAGGTGCCTGAGCCCGACGGTCCGCAGCCGTCCGAGCCGGGCGATAACAAGACCCTGAGCTCGCCGGTCAACGAGCTCGAGAAGCGCCTGTTCGACCAGCGCAAGGTGCTGATCTTCGGCGCGATCAACGACAAGGTGGCGCGCGACGTTACCGGCCGCCTGCTGGCGCTGGCCGGCGCCTCGGACAAGCCGATCGACGTCTACGTCAATTCGCCCGGCGGCCACGTCGAGAGCGGCGACACCATCCACGACATGATCCGCTTCGTGGACGCGGTGGCCCCGGTGCGCATGATCGGCACCGGCTGGGTGGCCAGCGCCGGCGCGCTGATCTTCGCTGCCGGCCATAAGGACCGCCGGTTCTGCCTCCCCGCCACGCGCTTCCTGCTGCACCAGCCGATGGGCGGGGTGCGCGGTCCCGCCACCGATATCGACATCGAGGCCCGCGAGATCATCAAGATGCGCGAGCGCCTCAACCGCCTGTTCGCGCGCGAGACCGGCCAGACCTATGAGAAAGTCACCAAGGACACCGACCGCAACTACTGGATGAGCGCCGAGGAGGCGATCGCCTACGGTCTGGTGACCAAGATCGTGAGCACCATCACCGAGGTCTGAGCCGCACCGGACGGCCGGGCCAGCGGTGATCCTCCGCTCCCGGCTGCCGGACCCATGGCTTCGGCCGCCTTGAGCCTGGGCAGGCGGCTCGCCGCACTGCTCGCCATCGTGGCACTGCTGTCGATGACGGCGTTCCTGGTGCAGGACGGCCTGCGTTCCTATCCGTCCTTCGACGGAGCGATGAACCTCAACGTCGCCCGCAGCCTGGCGGAAGGGCACGGCTACGGCTTCCGCTACGACAGCGTGTTCGCCTTTCCGGCACAAACGGACGGCCCGTTCATCCTGCCTGCCGCCCTCCTGTTCAGGGTGTTCGGGATCACCCGGATATCTGCCCAGGCAGTCAGCCTGGCCTACCTGCTGGCTTTCGCGGTCCTTGTCCCTGCCCTGCTGCGACGCGTCGGGCTGCCCATCTGGCTCGCCGCCGCTGCCGCCGCCGCCTGCCTCGCGATGCCCGGCACCGCCGAGTATGGCCTCGACGGCTATGGCGAGATCCCGACCCTGTGCTGGATGCTGGCTGCCCTACTGGCCGCGGCGCAGGCGGTCGAGCATCCCCGCCGCACGGGGTCGTTCGCGCTGTCCGGGCTGCTGTTCGGCCTCGCCGTGCTGACCAAGACCGCCGCCCTGATCGCCGTCCTTCCCGCCGCCCTGGCCTGCGCCGCCTTCGCCGGGGCAGCAGGGCGGGCAGGACGCGGCGCCGCGGCACTTGCGGCCGGCTTGGCGCTGCCGCTCGCAGCCTGGGAGCTGTTCCGCCTCCTCGCCCTCGGCAGCGTGGACGCCTGGCACCTGTGGTGGCAGCTCCAGCTCGGCCAGATCGCCCGGCAGTCGGGAAGCACCGATACCCCGCTTCTGCCGGGCCCGCTGCTGGCCAAGCTGATCCGTCACCTCCGCATCCTGTCCGGGGAGGTCGGCGTTCCGGTGCCGCTGCTGTCGATCTGGCTGGTCCTGCCGGCCGCCGTGGCGCTCCGCCGCCCGGCGCCCGCGGCGACCCGGCTGGTGACGTGGGCACTGCTGCTGGCGAGCCTGTCCACCTTCGCCTGGTGGCTGCTGCTGGCACCCACCGGCATGGCCTGGCTGCGACGCGTCCTGCCCGCCCTGCTGCTGCAGACCTGCCTGGTCGCGTTGCTGCTCCCCCGCCGCGGTACCCGCCCGCAATGGGCGCTGGCAGCACTCCTGCTCGCGCCGCAGCTGGCCCTGTTCGGCGCCGGCCTGCACCTCCTGTCGCAACGCAATCCTGCCCCGCGCAGCGACGCGATCCGCCGCGCCGTGGCGCTGATGCGCAGCCTGCCACCGGATGCGGTGTTCTTCGGCGTTGGCTGGTGGCAGGCGCCGGTGCTGTCCCTGTTCTCCAGCCGGACGGTGATGAACCTCGACCTTTGGCCGCCGGAGCGGATCGACGCCCTGCCGCGCAAGTTCCTCCTGGTCGACCGCGCGATGCGCGACATCGGCGCCGCCGACCTGCGCCAGGTCGAGGCGGTGGCGACGCTGGAACCGCTGTTCGACGCGCCGGACGCGGCGGTCTACCGGATCCTGTCGCTGGATCCGGAGCGGCCGGCGCACGACCCGTCGCCGCTGCGCCCCGGCTTCGACGCCCGCACCGACGCGCTCGCCCACGGCGCCGGCTGGTATCCGCCTGCCGGCGGCTGGGCCTGGGTACAGCCGCACAGCCACATCCTGCTGGCCCGCCTCGGCCAGACCAGGCTGGCAGTCGACGCCGCCTTCTGGTCCGAGCTGTTCCCGCCAGGTGCCGGACCACGCCACCTGCACGTGTCCGCGCCCGGCTGCCTGGACCAGGAGATGCTGCTGCCGGGCGCCGGGATCCGCCATTTCGTGCTTCCGCTCGGTTGTGCACCAGCCGCCACCACGCAGCCGCTCGACGTGACGCTCGTGCTGGACGTCGCCATGCCTTTGCCGCACCAGCTCGACGCCGACACCCGCCTGCGCGGGTTCGAGATCAGCCGACTGACCCTGGAACCCTAGCCAGGCACAAGTGATCCCTGGCTGGCGAGGCGCCTGCATCGTCCCGCTTCCCGGGGTCCTCTCCTCGGTCCGCGTTCCGATCGAGCGTCGCGGCCGACTGGCGGCGGCCCGGGAACGGCCACGGACGCCGTCATGCGCCCGCGCGGGTCGCGGCGGACGCGTCGGGCGGAGGCGCCTGCCGGTGACCGGCTCGGCGCCTCCGCCGCCTCCGAAGCCCGCCCTCGATCAGCGTGCCGCGACCGGAGGCCGCCTGCGGCCGTGCCTCAGATCCGCCTTCATGCCGCCGTCGTCACCGCCGCCAAGGTCGCCGCCGCCACCGCCGCCACCCCCGCCACCGCCTCCGCCGCCGTCACCGCCGCCGGACGATCCACCCCCGGACGAGCTGTCGCCGGATCCCGTGTTCGATCCGGCGCTGCTCGTAGCCCCTCCATCGGAGCCCGCCCCGTCGCCGGCATCGCCCGCCTCGGGAGGGGCACCGCTCGTCGTCGGATCGCCCGACGTTCCGCTGGTCGGGTCGCTGCCGTCCGGATCGCCGCCCGGGGTGTCGCCCTGTCCGGCGTTCGTATCCCCGCTGCTCGGACCGTCCTGCGACGTTCCGCTGGTGTCGCCCGGACCGTCCCCGTTCCCCGGATCGTTGCCGGTATCGCCGTTCTGCGGATCGCCGCCGGGCGCGTCGCCCGAGTTCCCGTCGGTCGAACCGTCGCCGTTTCCCGGACCCGTCGCCGGAGGCGCGTCCTGCATCAGCTGTTCCCGCGTCATCTCGAACGGGACGGTCAGGACGGCGACGAGCAGCACCGCCGGCAGGCCCTCCACGCCCAGGACGAGCAGGCCGGCGCCGATCCCCAGCGCGAACAGCCCCGACACGGTGGCACCCAGGACGGTCTTCTCGGCTTCCGCATTGCCGCTCCGCGCCTGGCCGCCTGTCCCGTCGACCGCAGCCGCATGGAACCTGCCGCCGGCGACCGGCTGTCTCCCGCCCGTCCCCGTCGACGCGCTCCCGGTTCCCGCAGCGACCCTTGCCGCCGGGAACTCCCGCATCGCCGGCTCGAAATAGCTCAGCCTGGCGAACTGGGCGGCGAACACCGCGACCGGCCAGCCGGGGACCGGCGCCGCCTTGTCGAGCGAGGCGGGCAGCTCGACCGCCCCGTGCCAGGCGAGCGGCTTCCCGTTCACGTGCCCCGCAACGACGGCTGCGGCCTTCCGGGTCGCGGCGTCGATGTTCTCGAACGTGATCGTCACCTCCGACCCGCCCGCCGTGGCGGTCATCGTCACCGACCGCAGCGACGACGCCACGAAGGTCGAGAGCCGCAGGTACGGCGCCGTCGACCCGTGATCGGTGCAGCTCTGCACCTGGAGCCGGCCGGACGCGGTCGTGCTCCGCGAGAACACCAGCGTCTGGGCCGGGCCGGCCGCGGTGACGGTCCCGTCGGATGCCGTCGACCAGGTGATGGTGGAGCCGTCGGTCGCCTTCACGCTGCCGCCCGAGGGCACGTGGCCGACCGGCTCCGGCGGATGCGGCGGGACCGGCGCCGGATGGCGGACTCCCGCGGGGGAGCCGGAAACGGGTTCCGGTCGCACCGGGCGGACCGGTGGCGTGCGGGTCATGGTCATGATCTCTCTCCTGTGTGGTTGTGCAAGGATCCGGCGCGACCGGAGCCCGCCCGGGCAGGCTCCGGCGCGGCGGCGAAGCGGGTCAGGCGTTCGGCGACATCAGGACCGCCGGGCGCTCCTGGACGGTGAAGGCGACGGTGGCGCTGTAGCGCCGCCCGCCCGTACCGGCCGCCGGCGGCAGGTAGATCGGGCTCTTGACCCCGGATCCGCCTTCGACCGAGTCGGGCTGCATCCCACCGCCGGGATCGCTCAGCGTCATCACCACCGCGTCGTTCAGGTAGCCGGTGGCGTAGTAGCTGGCCGTGGACAGCGTCCCGCCGGGGATGGGCAGCGCCATCGTCGCGGTCCAACTGTGCTCGCCCTTGAACTCGATGGTCTGGGCGAGGTCGGAGAAGACGCGCCCCGTGCTCCAGAGCCCGATCTGCTGGCCGCCGGCGTCGAACAGCGCGAGGTCGAAGTGCTGGCTGTTGGCGAAGCTCAGCGGAACCGGCGTGTCGGCCGGACAGCGCAGGATCAGCGTGGCGGTCAGCGAGGACGAGCCCAGCGTCCGGACATAGGTGCTGCGGTCGAGCATCATCTCGAAGCCGACCGCGCCGGACGCGGCGGCGGGCGGAAAGACGGGCGACGGCTTGACGATGGTGGCGGTCGACATGGTTGGTCTCCTGTTGGGACTGGATGGTTGGGGGACGGGTGGAGGGATCAGTTGCGGCCGATCCCGTCGGCGGCGGACAGCAGCGCGTCGTGCGTGCGGTGCAGGCTGCCGAGCTGGTCGTTCAGGTGCCCGACCAGGGTGCCGACGAGCTGCGCTTCCTGCCGGGTGGTCCAGCCGGGTCGGCGCACCATGCGGAGCAGCCGCTCGGCATGCTGCTGGCTGGCGAGGTCGTTCAGCGTCCGGCCGAGCGTCTCGATCTGGCTCGACAGGGCGTCATGGTCGTCGTCGGACGCATGCTGCGAGGTGTCCTGGGGCACCGTCGCGGACTGCGTCGCGAGTGTGGAAAGGCCGGAGCTCGGCATCGATTGTCTCCCTGGTGGAACGCGGCCGGCTCGATGCCGCGCCCAGCGAGGGAGAACCGAAACATCGGCGATGTCGTCTCAAGCGATCTCAAACGATGTCAAAGCGGATAGCTCTCAGCGATTACAACGATCTGCACGCGCCGGACGCTCGTCTTGCCGGTGCATCGCGCGCCGGATAAGCTGGCTGCGTCAGCGACGGACCGGTTCCGCAGCGATGCAGCACCTGCCGCCCTACGTGTTCGGACCGTTCGTTCTCGACCGCTCGCGCCGCGCGCTGCACCGGTCCGGGACGCCCGTCGTCCTGAGCTCCCGCGCGTTCGACATCCTGCGCGTCCTGATCGAGGCACGGGACCGGGTGGTGAGCCGGGCGGAGATCGTCCGGCAGGTCTGGCCCGGCCTGTCGATCGAGGAACACAACCTGTCGGTCCAGGTCTCGAAGCTGCGGCAGGCGCTGGGCGGCGCCGGCGATGCGGTGATCGCCACCATCCCCGGCCGGGGCTACCAGTTCGTGGCGGTGGTCGAGCCGGCAGCGGACGTCCCGGCCCCGCCTGACCATCCTGTGGCCCGACCACCGGAACTGCTCCCGCCTTCGCCCGCGGAGGCGGAACCGGCCCCCGCCGCGGGCCACGTCCGGCGACGCGCCGCCGCCTCGGCGGTGGCGGCGGCGCTCCTGGCCGCGATCGTCGCCTCGGCCGCCTGGCCGGTGCACGCCCCGGCGCCGCGCCTGTCGATCGTGGTGATGCCGTTCCGCGACTTCAGCGACCGGCCCGGCCAGCTCTACCTGGCCGACGCCATCACCGACGACCTGACCACCGACCTCGCCCGCCTGCCCGGGAGCCTGGTCATCGCCCGCGAAACCGCGGACAGCTACGGCGCGCGTGCGGTGCCGGCAACGCAGGTCGGCCGCGCCCTGCACGTCCGCTACCTGCTGGAGGGCAGCCTGCGCGCGGAGGCGGACGCGCTGCACGTCAACGCCCAGCTCATCGACACCGCGGACGGCACCCACCTGTGGGCGCGCCGCTTCGACGTGGCCGAGGGTCGCCTCGACTCGGTGCGGAACGACATCGTGACGCGGATCGCCGCCGCCCTGGACCACGCGCTGGTCCGTGTCGAGGCGGCACGGAGCCAGCGCGAGCGTCCCCGCGATCCGGACGCGCTCGACCTGTTCTTCCGCGCCCGCTCGATCATCGACCACGATGACACCCTGGCCGGCTTCGACCAGGCCCAGGTCCTGCTGGAGCGCACGGTGTCGCTGCAACCCGGCTTCGCCGACGCGCAGGCGACGCTGGGCGCCATGCTGCTGCGCAAGCTCCGCAGCACCGACGATCCGGCCAAGCAGCGCGACCTGCCCGAGGCGCTGGCCGCGATCGCCGCGGCCCTGGCGACACAGCCCGACCACGTGCTGGCGCTGGCAGCACGCGCCCAGGCCGAGCTGGTGGACGAGCGCTTCACCGACGCGAGCTACAGCGCGCAGACCGCGATCGCCCTGGATCCGAACCAGGTGGACGCGCAGGAGGTGCTGGCCGCCTGCGCCGAGGACCAGGGAAGGCTGGACGAGGCGGCCGGCGCACTCGAGGCCCTGCTGCGACGCGACCCGGACGGCGCAGCCTGGCGGCAGCGGGCGCTCCGGCTCGGCCACTTGCGCCTGCTGCAGGGTCGCGTGCCCGAGGCGGAAGACTGGCTGCGGCGGGCGATCGCCGGCGATCCGGATCCCGGGTCGGACACCGACGAATGGGGCCGCGCCGAAGGAACGCGCCAGGATCTCGTCGCCGCCGCCGCACTCGGCGGCCGCACGGCGCAGGCGCGGGCGCTGTATGTCGGGTTCGCCCGCATCTGGCCGCACCTCTCGGTCTGGCGCGTGGCTGCGCTCGCGACCCGCCACGTCGCGGCGTTGCCCGGCTTCCGGCGCATGCTGGGCGCGCTGGCCGAGGCCGGGATGCCGCCCCACGCCGACGAGCGGGCGGACGATCACGTGGCGTCGAGCACGGTGCCGCTGGTCGACACCGAATTCGGCGCGACGCCGCTGCGGGTGCCGGGCGGTACCACGCTCGACACCGCGTCGATGGCCGCACTTGTCCGCAGCGACCGGCCGAAGCTGATCATCGACCTCGGCTCCGGCGCCACGGTCATTCCAGGCGCGGTCTGGCAGGAACAGGACAGCGTCGAGGACGACGCGCAGTTCGTGGACTCCGTCGTGCGCGCCCACCCCGGCGCCGGCACGCCGATCGTCCTGATGAGCGACGGCGTCTACGGCTCGACCTCCTACAACGCCGCACTCCGGCTGGCCCGGCGCGGGACGCGTCCGGTGGTGTGGTATCGCGGCGGCGAGGAGGCCTGGGCAGCGGCCGGGCTTCCGGCGATCGACCTTCGGCAGTGATCCTCCTGCCCTGCCGCTGCCGGGCCGTGGAACGTGTCCGTCAAGAAGGCAGCCGGGACTTGTTGACGCGTTGCCAGGCGTGGTCAGGTGCGAAACGTCAACTTCCCGCACCCACGGCACGACAGGCAAGATCATGTCCGAGAACAAGGCTGGCTTGAATGACGGACCGACCCCATCCGGGGCGTCCGGCGGCTGGGTCAACATCTCGCTCCGCTTCGACGCGGGATGGGAGATCCAGCTTCCCGACAAGAAGCGCATCGGCTTCCCCGCCGGAGGAGGCGTCGGAGGCCCGGTCGAAGCGGACGGCGGAACCGGAGGGGTCGTGATCGAGCCGTTGACGCTGACCGGCCTCGACCCCGCGGCGACGCAGGCCGCGATCGCCCGGCAGGCCAGGGTTCTGGCCATGGCGGCCCAGGCACTGGGTCTGGCATCGCTGCAGTTCCAGGACGCGCTGGCCAGCCAGCAGGCCGGTTGACGCAACCGGCGTTGCGCGCCGGCCGATCGGGTATCGGGACGCGGGAGGAAGCCGCAGCCCCGCGTTGCGTGTCGGGCCCTTTGCGGCCGCTGTCGCACGTGACGCGACCGCGCCAGGCTTCGCCGCGAGGCCCCGCGCTCCCGCGCCGGGCGACCGGGAACCCTGGTCGCCGCCTCGCGTGTGGGCTCCACCGACAGCCGCCCTCGCGGCGGCACCCCGCCATGGAGCGCCCGATGGCCCAGCAGATCCCGCTCGACCCGGACAGCGTCACCGGAACCGATACCGGCAGCGGCGTGATCGAGCTGCGGCCCGACCTGGCCTATCGTCGGCTCACCCTGGTCAACGTCGCCTTTCTCGGGCCCGCCGGCGCCCCGGATCGCGGCTGGGTGCTGGTCGACGCCGGGCTGCCGGACTCCGAGACCGAGATCCAGGCCGCCGCCGTGCATCGCTACGGCGTGTCCCGCCCGGCGGCCATCGTGCTGACGCATGGGCATTTCGACCATGTCGGCGCCGTCCTGGCGCTGGCCGAGCGCTGGGACGCGCCGGTCTACGCGCATCGCCTGGAGCATCCCTATCTCGACGGCAGCGCGTCCTACCCGCCGCCGGATCCCAAGATCGGCGGCGGCCTGATGTCGCGGGTATCCCCCCTCTACCCGCGCGGGCCGATCGCGCTGGGCAGCCGGCTGCAGGCGCTGGCCGCCGACGGCACCGTGCCGCACGTGGACGGCTGGCGCTGGATCCACACCCCGGGCCATTCCGTCGGCCACGTGTCGCTGTGGCGCGAGTCCGACCGCACCCTGCTCGCCGCCGACGCGGTCATCACCACCGCGCAGGAATCCGCCTACGCCGTGCTGACCGCACGCACCGAGCTGCATGGGCCACCGATGTACTTCACCCACGACTGGGCGGCGGCGCACCATTCCGCCACTACGCTGGCCGCCCTGGAGCCGGACCTGCTGCTGTCCGGCCACGGCCTCGCCGTCAGCGGACCGCAGCTCCGCGACGGCCTGCACCGGCTGGCGCGCGAGTTCTCGGTGATCGCCAGGCCAGCCGAGCCCTACTACCTGCTGCACCCCGCCCGCGCCGAGGACGGCTCGGCCTACGCGCCGCCCATGCAGCCGGACTGACCGCCTCGCCTGCCCAGAGCATCACCGGATCAGGTGTGATCACCTGACCGGTAAGGATCCTCGTCAATACGAAGAGACTGGGCTGCGATCGGTGACCGAAGGTGAACCGGTTGCGGTCTAGCGACCGACCGCGATCCGCGACTGCCACACGCACAGCAGCGGCGTCACCACCAGCTCCATGCCCAACCCGCCCAGCATCGGCGCCGGCGGTACCCCGTCCAGCAGCACGCCGAGCAGCCGCCCGAGCCCGCCCGCCACCACCAGCGCCGTCAGCAGCCGGAACCGCGCGGTGCGGCGCTCGATGGCCGGGATCGTGCTCCAGAACCCGAGCCCGATCGCCAGCAGCAGCCCGGACAGGTAGCGGAAATGGCTGTCCACCCCCGGCAGCGCGCCCGGCGCCACCGGACCGGCCATGGAGATTCCCAGCACCATGCCGGCCAGCCCCGCCAGCACCGGCACCAGCCCCAACAGCGCCACCATCCCCTGCAGCACGCGGCGGCTCATGCGTCCGGCGCCGGCAGCCCCAGCATCAGCGCGATGTTCTGGATCGCCGCCCCGGACGCGCCCTTGCCGAGGTTGTCCAGGCGCGCCGTCAGCAGGGCGTGCCGGTAGCCGTCATGGGCGTGCACCCGCAGCTCCATCGCGTCGCTCCCCGCCAGCGCGTCCGCCGGCAGCGCCACCGGCCGGGCCGTGTCCAGCACCGCGATCCGGGTCGAGCCGCGATACCAGTCCGCCAGCGCCGCATGGAGGTCGGCGCCGGACACGTGGCCGGGAAGCCCATCGAGATGCAGCGGGATCGACACGATCATGCCCTGCGGGAAGTGCCCGACCGAGGGCACGAAGATCGGCCGCCGCGTCAGCCCGGCCTGCACCCTGATCTCCGGCACATGCTTGTGCTCGAGGTCCAGCCCATACAGCGTGAAGGCGGGGCCGCCCTCCCCCTCGTGCGCCTCGACCATGCTGCGGCCGCCGCCCGAATACCCGCTCACCGCGTTGATCGCCACCGGATGGTCGCCCGGCAGCAGCCCGGCCTCGATCAGCGGCCGGAGCAGCGCCACCGCCGCGGTCGCATAGCATCCCGGGTTCGACACGCGCTGCGCGTGTGCGATCGCGTCCGGCTGGCCGCGACGCATCTCGGGAAAACCGTACACCCAGTCCGGATGGGTGCGGAACGCGGTGCTGGCGTCCAGCAGCCGTGGCGGCCGGCCGAGCTCCGCCGCCATGGCCACCGTCTCGCGCGACGCCGCGTCCGGCAGGCACAGCACCACCAGGTCGACCTCCGCCATCAGCGCCCGGCGGGCCTCCGGATCCTTCCGCAGGCCCGGCTCGACCGACCGCAGCTCGACCGGCAGCGCCTCCAGGCGACGCCTGATCCCGAGCCCGGTGGTACCCGCCTCGCCATCGATGAACACGGTCGCCGCTGCCAAACTCCCACCCTTCCGCATCTGCCGTCCGCGCCACGATGCCCGCAAACGCCGCCCGGCGGAACCCGACCCCCTGCGCGCCCATCCCGGATGCGGCATACGGGCGCGATGACCCGCCGCCTGCCCATGCTGGCCCTGCTTCGCCTCCCCGGCCTGTTCGCAGCCTACGGCGGCGCGGCCCTGCTGCTGTTCGCCCAAGCGTTCCTCGGTGACCGCACCTTCTTCGACTTCGGCGACTCCTCGCTGCAGAGCTATCCCTGGCTGCTGGCCGTGGCCCGCGCCGCCCGCCACGGCCATCTCGTGCTGTGGGAGTTCGGCGCCCAGGCCGGCACCAGCTTCGCCGGCGAGCTGCAGCCGGCACCCTTCTACCCGCCGACCTGGCTGCTTGGCCTGCTCGGGCTGGACGGGCTCGCGCTGTGCGACGCCTTCGTGCTGCTGCACTTCGCGCTGGCGGCCAGCTTCATGCACCTGCTGCTGCGCGCGGAGCATGCGTCGCGGCTCGCCGCGATCCTCGGCGCCGCGCTGTTCGCCTTCTGCGGCTACCTGCCGTTCCAGGCGAACGCCCAGCCCAACATCTTCGCCTCCCTGTGCTGGCTGCCGCTGGCGCTGCTGCTGCACCGCCGCGCCTGGGCCGCCGACCGGGTGCGCGACGCGCTGCCGTTCGCTGCCCTGGCCGGGCTCGCCGGCGCCCTGCAGATCGCCGCCGGCCACATGCAGCCGTTCGTGCACGGCTCCTACGCCGTCATGATCTGCGCCCTGGTGGCCGCGCTGGCGCGTCGCTCGCTCTGGCCGCTGCTGCTCGCGTCGTTCGGCCAGGCGATGGCGATCGGCTTTGCCGCCGTGCCGATCGAGCTCGCCCGCCAGTACCTCGAGCTGTCGTACCGCTGGTACGCCACCGGCATGAGCCGCTGGCCGCACGCGGTGCCGGCCGACGCCTACGCCACCGCCGCGTCGCTCACCTGGTCCGACCTTGCCGGCCTGCTGCACCCGAGCACGCTGCGCATGATGGACGGCAGCCTCTACCTGACGGTGGTCGCCCTGCCGCTCTGCGCGCTGGGCATGCTGCGCCGGACCACGCTGGCCGTGTCGATGACGGTGCTGGCCGTCTTTGCGCTCGCCGTGGCGCTCGGCGGCCAGGCCGGCCCGCTGGTGCACCTGTTCTTCCACCTGCCGCTGCTGCCGCAGCTGCGCAGTCCGGTCCGCGCCGTCTACCTGTTCAGCTTCGCCGTCGCCGTGCTGGCCGCGACCGGCCTGGACGCGGTGCGCGGGCTGCTCGCCCGGCTTCATCCCGGTACTGCCCTGGCGGCAACCGCCGCCCTGCTGCTCGCCGTGCTGGTCCAGGTCGCGCAGTTCGACCGCAGTGTCGGCCGGCCTGCCGCCAACCCGGAGTTCGCGCCCGCCTACTACAACCGCAACCCCGCCCTGGACGCGCTGCTGCGCCTGTCCAACCGCGGCCCGCTGGTCGACCGCTTCGACGCCCTGCCCCGCGACCTCGTGCCGCCCAACGCCGGCGACCTCGTTCCGGTGCTGAACCTCATGGGCCAGCGCGCCACCATGCTGGTCCCGCTGTTCGACGACCTGTCGCGCAACTGGGGTCCGGTCGCCTCGCCCGGCCTCGACCGCCTCGGCGTGCGCTGGCTCCTGTCCGACCACCCGATCGACGGCCTGCCCCTGGTCGGGCAGGGCCGGGGCTACCGCATCTACGAGCGGCCTAGCGCGCTGTCTGTGCTTTGGATCGACGGCACGGACGGCACGCCGCCCCGGCGCGCCCCGGTGCTCGCGGCCGACTGGACCGCGAACCGCGTGCGCTTCACCCTCCGGCCACTGCCGGCCGGCACCCGGCTGGTGTTCGCCCAGCCCTCCTATCCCGGCTGGCAGGCGCGCGTGGACGGCAGGCGGACCGCGATCGGCCGGGACGACATCTTCTCCGCCGTCGTGCTTCCCGCCGGTGCCCGGGTGCTGGAGTTCGCCTACCGGCCCTCGCTGCTGGCCGGCAAGCTCCTGACCGCGTCGGCGTTCCTGATCCTGCTCGGCAGCTTGGCGCGCCGACGGCGAAGCTGAGGCCCGGGCCTCAGCGCTTGGAGAACTGGAACGACCGGCGGGCCTTGGCCTTGCCGTACTTCTTGCGCTCGACCACGCGGCTGTCGCGGGTGAGGAAGCCGGCCACCTTCAGGATGCCGCGAAGGGACGGCTCGTAGTACGTCAGCGCCCGGCTGATGCCGTGCCGCAGCGCGCCGGCCTGGCCGGACAGCCCGCCGCCGGTGACGGTGCAGTACACGTCGAACTGGTTGTAGCGGTCCGCCACCAGGAACGGCTGGGTGATCAGCATGCGCAATACCGGCCGTGCGAAGTAGGTGCCGACCTTGCGGCCGTTGACGCTGATGTCGCCCTTGCCCGGCTTGATCCACACGCGGGCGACCGCGTTCTTGCGACGGCCGGTGGCATAGGAGCGCCCCTGCGCATCGCGCTTCGGCTCGCGCACCACCGCCGTCTCGTCCGGGGTCACGGCGACGCCGGCCTGGACCGCCAGGTCCTTGAGGTCGGCGAGCGAGCCGGTACGGGTCTGGGTCTCGGACATGATCAGCTCTCCACGCGCGTCGACGTGACGGAGTTCTTGCGGTTCATCGCGGCGACATCCAGCGCCTGCGGCTGCTGGCCGTCATGCGGATGGGTGGTGCCGGCATACACGTACAGGTGCTTCATCTGTGCCCGCTGCAGCGGCCCGCGGGTGATCATCCGCTCCACCGCCTTGGAGATCACGTCGCCCGGGTTCTTGCCCTCCAGGCGCTGCGCGATCGTGCGCTGCTTGATCCCGCCGGCGTATCCCGTGTGGTAGTGGAACAGCTTCTGCCCGGCCTTGTTGCCGGTCAGCCGCACCTTCTCGGCATTGATGACGACGATGTGGTCGCCGCAATCGACGTGCGGGGTGAACTGCGGCTTGTGCTTGCCGCGCAGGCGCTGGGCGATGATGGCGGCGAGCCGGCCGAGAACGAGCCCGTCGGCGTCGATCAGCACCCAGTTCTTCGTCACCTCCGCAGGCTTCAGCGAGATGGTGGTCTTCATGGGCAGGGGGTCCCGTGTTCGAGCGTGCGGCCTACACCGGAACGGCAACCGCGGAGAAGCCGGGCTTATCTGCGCCGGGATGATCGGCGTCAAGCTGTTCCTGTAAAGCCTGACGGGAACTGCAAACTCGCCAACGGTATCATGATACCGCGTCCTCTCCCGCTCCGGGCTGCGCGACGGACGCTGCCGGGGCATGATGCGCCATGCCCTCCGATCTCTCCCTTCCGGTCCACGTGATCGGCGCCTCCGGCCGCTCCGGCCTGGCGCTGGTCCGCGCGCTCCGCGCCCGCGCCGTCCCGGTAGTGCCGGTGGTGCGCAGCCTTGCCCGCTGGGCCGCCACCGGCATCGACCTGCCACCCCGCCTGGCCGACCTCCACGACCCTCCTGCCCTGCTCGCCGCCCTGCGCGGCGCCCGACGCGTGGTCAGCACCGCCCACGCTAGCCACGCACCGCAGGTGCTGGAGGCCGCCCCGCCCGAGGCCCGTCTGGTGTTCCTCGGCAGCACGCGCAAGTTCACCCGCTGGCCCGACGCGCACGGCAACGGCGTCCTGGCCGGCGAGCGCGCCCTGCTCTCCTCCGGCCGCAACGGCGTGATCCTGCACCCGACCATGATCTACGGCACGGAAGGCGAGAACAACGTCCAGCGCCTCGCCATCCTGCTCCGCCGCCTGCCCTTCGCCCCCTTACCGGGAGGCGGCCACGCCCTGGTGCAGCCGATCCACCAGTCCGACCTGACCGCCTCGATCCTGTCCGCGCTGGACCGCGACTGGCACGGCCCGCACGCGCTGGTGGTCGCAGGACCGGAGGCGATGCCGTACCGCGACTTCCTCCTCGCCGTCGCCGAGGCGGCCGGTCTCCCGCAGCGACCGGTGCTGCCGGTCCCGGCCTCCCTGCTGATGGCGGCCGCCCTGCTGGCCCGGCCGATCCCGCGCCTGCCGCGCATCGGCCCCGACGAGATCCGCCGCCTGCTGGAGGACAAGGCGTTCGACGTCGCCCCCATGCGCGAGCACCTCGGCGTGGACCCGATCCCGCTCCGCGACGGCCTCGCCCGCACCTTCGCCCGCCCGGCCCCCTCGATTGCCGGCATTGGGCGTGCCCCCTAGTCTTCCGGGCGAACGGGGAGGGCGCGATGGCCATCGTCAGGCAGGTGATCACCGCGCTCAACCGCGACGGCACCGACATGCTCGGCACATGCAACGTGGCGATCAAGATCGTCGACGAGAGCATCGTCTCGGGTTCGCTGCTGACGGTGGAGAGCAACCATTTCTGCATCCTGAAGTCGCGCGGCGCCGTGCTCCAGGTCTACGACACCGGCCAGTACACCCTGGTCACGCCGGACAAGCCCCTGGTCGGCTCGGTGGTGCAGGGCTTCTTCGGCGGCGCCTCGCCCTGGGTGTACGAGGTGATCTACGTCAACCGCGCCAAGCTTCTGGTCCGCAGCAGCGGCATCGCCACCAGCGCCGAGATGGCGGAAGTGTCCTACCAGGCCGACTACTACATCCACATCGACACACGCGACGCAGCACTCGACCTGATCACCCACATGCCCTTCACCGGCCGCGTGATCGACACGGGCGAGATCGCCGACTACGCCGGCCCCGCGATCGAGCAGGCGATCAACCAGGTGATCCAGGTCACCCGCCTGGAGCACATCAACGAGCGCATCCACGAGCTGCGCGAGACCGTGAAGGCGCACCTGTCCGACTTCCTGCGCGTGTTCGGCATCCTGCTCAACGACCTCAAGATCCTGGTGCTGCCGCGCGACCAGCGCATGCGCGAGCTGATCGCGCTGCAGGCGATCGGCCTATCCCCGATCGAGGCGGTGCGCCACTACCTGGCGCTGCAGATGGCCGAGCGCGGCCTCCTGTCCGCGCCCAACGCGGCGATCGGCGCGCCCTTCCACATCGGCGCCGGCAAGATGCCGGACCTGTCGCCGCCGCGGCCGACGTCCCTGCCAACCGGCGACGCAGACACGCCGGCGACGTGATGCCGGAGATCGCCGGGCTGGTCGCCACCCTGCGCGGCCTGGTCGACCAGGCGGAAGCGGACTGGCGCCGTCGCCACCTGCCGCCGCCCTCGCGCGACGCGCCCCGTCCCGATCCGGACGCGCTGCGCGGCGCGCAGGCGCTGGAAGCGGCCGGCCGCGAGCTGGACGCGATCGGCGGCCAGCTCCGCACCCTGCCCGTACCCGACCCCGCCCGGCTGGCGTCGCGGCACGGCGCCGGCGCCCGCGCCCGCCTCGCGGAGGCCGAGGACGCCCTGTGCAGCCACGCCGCCTTCCTGCTGGCGCTGCTCGATCCCCCGGCGGACCGGCTGGGGCTGCAGCCCGAGCAGATCCGCCAGAGCGTCGCCCACCTGCGCGTGCTGGCGCAGCAACGTGCCGAGCTGCTGGCCTGACCGCCGCCGCATCGTGCCGACGCGCCCGCTCGCCGGATACGGCACGAGTACAGACGCGGAACCGGATCGATCAGATCCGGGTCGGCCGGGCCGACACGTCGCCCGGAACGGCCGCGGCGTCAGCACGAAGCCGGTCTCCGCAGGGCATCACCGGATTCTTCCAGCCACGCCGGACCGATCTCGGCAACAGTCGCCCATGCTCCTTGGCGACAAACCGCGACATCGCCGGGATGACGATCACCGACCGCGCCAGACGAGGCCGAACCGGCGCCGCCCGGTTCGGCGCGGGGCGCCTGGCCCTCGTCCGGCGTCACCGGCACCGCGGCGCCATCATCTCCCCCTGGTGCCGACCGGGCACCGCATCTTCCAGCACTGCCGGCCGCAGACTAGCATGACGGATCGGCCCGGCCGGCTGCCGGCACGGGACCAGGAGGTTGCGATGCGGCTCACCCGCCTCGACGTGCAGAAGATGAAGCAGGCGGGCGAGCGTATCGCCATGCTGACCGCCTACGACCATCCCTCCGCCGTTCTCGCCGAGCGCGCCGGCGTGCCGATGCTGCTGGTGGGCGACTCGCTGGGCATGGTGGTGCACGGCCACGACACCACCCTGCCGGTCACGCTGGACGACATGGTGCGCCACGCGAGCGCCGTGGTGCGCGGCTCGGTCCGCGCGCTGGTGGTCGGCGACCTGCCGTTCCTGACCTACGCGAGCGAGGCCGACGCGGTCGCCTCCGCCCGCCGGCTGATGCAGGAGGCGGGCGTGGGCGCGGTCAAGCTGGAAGGCGGAGCACCGATCCTGCCAAGCGTCCGGCTGTTGACCGCTCTCGGCGTGCCGGTGATGGGGCATCTCGGCCTGACCCCGCAGGCGCAGCACCAGCTCGGCCTGCGCGTGCAGGCCAAGGGAGCGGCAGACGCGCGGCAGCTGCTGGACGATGCCTTGGCGCTGGAAGCGGCCGGCGCCTTTGCCGTGGTGCTCGAGCTGGTGCCGGCACCATTGGCGGCAGCGGTGTCCCGGCGCCTGCACATCCCCACCATCGGCATCGGCGCCGGCGCCGGCTGCGACGGCCAGGTGCAGGTGTGGCACGACCTGCTCGGCCTGTTCGCGGGCAAGTCGCCGCGGCACGCCAAACGCTATGCCGAAATCGGCACCGCGATCGAGGACGCGCTGCGCCAGTACGTCGCCGAAGTGCAGGACGGACGCTTCCCCACCGCGGCGCAAAGCAGCGGCATGGACGAGGCCGAGCTCGCGGAAGCGCTGCGCTAGATGCAGGTCCTGTCCACGGTCGCCGCCTTCCGGGCCGCACGCCGCGAGGTCGGCACGCTCGGCCTGGTGCCGACCATGGGCTTCCTGCATCGCGGCCACCTGTCCCTGGTCGACCGGGCGCTGGCCGAATGCGGCACCGCCGCCGCCAGCATCTTCGTCAACCCGACCCAGTTCAGCGCGCACGAGGACCTGGCGCGCTATCCGCGCGACCTGCCGCGCGACCTCCAGCTGCTCGAGCGGGCCGGCACCTCGCTGGTGTTCGTGCCTGAACCGGACGAGATCTACCCGCCAGGCTTCAGCACCCGGATCGACGTCGGCCCGGTCGCCGAGCCGCTGGAAGGAACGATACGGCCCGGCCACTTCGCCGGCGTCGCCACCGTGGTGGCCAAGCTGCTCAACATCGTGCAGCCAGACCGCGCCTATTTCGGCCGGAAGGACGCGCAGCAGAACGCCGTGATCCGCCGGCTGGTGCGCGACCTCGACCTGCCCGTCGCGATCGTGGTCGGCGATACGGTGCGCGACGAAGACGGCCTCGCCCTGTCCAGCCGCAACGCGTACCTGACCCCCGAACAGCGCGCACGCGCGCCCCTGCTGCATCGGGCCCTGCTGGCCGCCGAGGCGCTGTTCCGCGCCGGCGAGCGCGACGCGGCAGTGCTGCGCGCGGCGGTCCGCACGATCCTCGGCGCCGACCCCGGCCTGGCGATCGACTATGTCAGCGTCGCCGACCCGGACACGATGCGCGAGCTCGACCACGCCGGGGACCGCGCGGTGGTCTCGCTCGCCGCCCGCCTCGGGCCGACCCGCCTGATCGACAACCTCCTGCTGTCCGGCACGGCCGCGCCCTGATCAGGGACGCATCGCCTGCGCGAGCACCCTGTCCTCCGACGTGTTGACGTTGAAGAACGGATCCACCGGATCGGTCATGAACCCCACCTCGCGCAGGCCGCGCGGTCCGGCGAACGCCAGCACCCCGAACGCGCGCCGCGGCGCCTCCGGGGACAGCCCGTCCAGGTAATCGCCAAGCGCCACGCGCCACGACACCGGCCACAGCGCCACCAGGTGATGCCGCCGCCCGCCGGACACCGCCACCGCGGGCGCCGGCACCAGGTGCTGCAGCAGGTCGTGCGGGATGAACGGGGTGTCGCCCGGCACCGTCAGCACGGAATGCGCCCCCTGCTCCGCGGCCCAGTCCAGCGCGCGCAGCAGGCCGCCGAGCGGGCCGATCCCCTGCCTGCGGTCCGCCAGCACCGGCAGCCCGAAGGACGCGAACCGCGCCGGATCGCCGTTGGCACCGAGCGCGATCGGGCCGAGCTGCGGCCGCAGCCGTCCGAGGATCAGGGACAGGATGGGGACGCCGCCGATCTCGACCAGCGTCTTGTCGATCCCGCCCAGCCGCCGCGCGGCGCCGCCGGCGAGGATCACCGCAACGGTGCCGCTCACGCTCCGGCTCCCGGTGTGATCATGCTGGGGCGAACGACGGGGCTCGAACCCGCGACATCCAAGACCACAACCTGGCGCTCTACCAGCTGAGCTACGTCCGCCACACAGCGGCGCCGGGTTTAGAAGAGCGGCCCTGTCCCGTCAATCGCCGGCAGCCTGCATGAACGGTGTTCACGCAAGGTGGGCGCGGAGCCGGCCGAGCGCTGCGTCCAGCACCGCCTCCCGCTTGCAGAAGGCGAAGCGCACATAGTGGTCCGGCGCGTCCGGCGCGCCGTAGAACGCCGAGACCGGAATCGCCGCCACCCCGGCCCGCTCGGTGATGCGTCGGCAGAACGCCGCGTCGTCCTCCAGGCCGAAGGGCCGGATGTCGGCGACCAGGAAGTAGCTCCCGTGCGACGGCAGCACCCCGAAGCCGAGCGCCGACAGCCCGCCGGCGAGCCGGTCGCGCTTGCCCTCGAGATCCCGGCCGAGCGCGTCGAAATAGTCCGCATCCTTGTCCAGCCCGTAGGCGACCGCACGCTGCAGGTTGGGCGGCGTGGCGAAGGTGAGGTTCTGGTGCGCCTTGGCGATCACAGCCGCGAGCGGCGCCGGCGCTGTCGCGTAGCCGACCTTCCAGCCGGTGAGCGAAAAGCTTTTCCCGGCACTGCCGATCCGCACGCAGCGCTCCCGCATCCCCGGCAGGGTCATCAGCGGCACGTGCCGGGCGCTGCCGAAGGTCAGGTGCTCGTACACCTCGTCGCAGATCGCATACGCGTCGTGACGCTGCAGCAGCCCGGCCAGCAGCGCCAGCTCGTCCGGGTCGAACACCTTGCCCGACGGGTTCATCGGCGTGTTGAGCAGCACCGCCTTGGTGCGCGGCCCGAACGCCGCCTCCAGCTCGGCACGTGGCAGCCGCCAGTCCGGCGGCGACAGCCGGACCAGGCGGGGCACGCCGCCCAGCAGCCGCACCGCCGGCAGGTAGGTGTCGTAGAGCGGCTCGAACAGCACCACCTCGTCGCCCGGCTCCACCAGGGCGGCCAGCGACGCCGCCAGCGCCTCGGTTGCGCCCGAGGTCACCACCACCTCGGTCTGCGGATCGACCTCCAGCCCGTAGAAGCGCTGGTTCGACCGCGCCACCGCGTCCCGCAGCTCCGGCAGCCCGGTGAGCGGCGCATACTGGTTGCGGTGGTCCAGCAGCGCGTCGGCGGCCACCCGGACCATGTCGGCCGGCCCCTCGGTGTCGGGGAAGCCCTGGCCGAGGTTGATCGCGTCGTGCCGCGCCGCCAGCGCCGACATCACGGTGAAGATGGTGGTCGGCGCGTCGGCGAGCAGTCGATTCGGTGTCTTCATCGCGAAACTTCGAGCCTCATCTGCCGGCAGGCCCCGGGCGACGTCGGGCGGCGGGCCGGGACGGCCGTGATTGCCGCGGCGCGCGCCGCGTGGCAACGTGCCGCGCGCTGCGACCACCTGGAACCTCGCCGATGAAGAAGATCGAGGCCATCATCAAGCCGTTCAAGCTCGACGAGGTGAAGGAGGCGCTGCACGAGATCGGCCTGCAGGGGCTGACCGTCACGGAGGCCAAGGGCTTCGGCCGGCAGAAGGGCCACACCGAGCTGTATCGCGGCGCCGAATACGTGGTCGACTTCCTGCCCAAGATGAAGATCGAGGTGGTGTGCGACGACGCCATCGCCGAGCGCGCGGTGGAGGCGATCGTCGACGCCGCCCGCACCGGTCGCATCGGCGACGGCAAGATCTTCGTCTACAGCCTGGAGGAGGTGGTCCGCATCCGCACCGGCGAGCGCGGCGAGGACGCGATCTAGCGCCACCCGGCACGCCCGATACGGCTTGCGGTGTCGCAACGATTGATTATCGTCGCACGGCACGATCGCTGCTCCGCCAAGCGGCGGCCGATGCCGCATCTCCCCCGACACCCCAGGGCGACCGCGCGGAGCGGCCGGCCAGACAGCAGGTAACACCCGGATGGCCAAGAAAGCGTCACCTCCCCCGCCCGCCGCTCCAGCACCCGTGCCCGGCGGCGGGGCCGAGGCCCGCGTCGCCAAGGTGATGGAGCTGCTGCAGGAGCATTCGGTCGAGTACGTCGACCTGCGCTTCACCGACCCCAGGGGCAAGTGGCACCACACCACCCAGCACGTGTCGACCATCGACCCCGACGTGTTCCGCGACGGCATCATGTTCGACGGCTCCTCGATCGCCGGCTGGAAGGCGATCAACGAGAGCGACATGATCCTGATGCCCGACCCCGACAGCGCGGTGATGGACCCGTTCTCGGCCAAGCCGCAGATGATCCTGTTCTGCGACATCGTCGAGCCGTCCACCGGCCAGCCCTACGCCCGCGACCCGCGCGGCACCGCCAAGCTGGCCGAGGCGTACCTGAAGTCCACCGGCATCGGCGACACCGCCTTCTTCGGCCCCGAGGCCGAGTTCTTCATCTTCGACAGCGTCAAGTTCGGCACCGGGCCCAACTTCGCCTCCTACCACCTCGAGAGCATCGAGGGGCCGGGCGCCTCGCTGAAGGACTACCCGGAAGGCAACATGGGGCACCGCCCGACGGTGAAGGGCGGCTACTTCCCCGTGGCCCCGGTGGACAGCGAGCACGACCTGCGCGCCGAGATGCTGTCGACCATGGGCGAGATGGGGCTGCCGATCGAGAAGCACCATCACGAGGTCGCGCAGTCGCAGCACGAGCTCGGCACCAAGTTCACCACCCTGGTGAAGGCGGCCGACTTCCTGCAGATCTATAAGTACTGCGTGCACAACGTGGCGCACAGCTACGGCAAGACCGCGACCTTCATGCCGAAGCCGATCCACGGCGACAACGGATCCGGCATGCACGTGCACCAGTCGATCTGGAAGGACGGCCGCCCGACCATGGCCGGCAACGGCTACGCCGACCTGTCCGACACCGCGCTGTACTACATCGGCGGCATCATCCGGCACGCCAAGGCGCTGAACGCCTTCACCAACCCGTCCACCAACTCGTACAAGCGGCTGATCCCGGGCTTCGAGGCGCCGGTGTTGCTGGCCTACTCGGCGCGCAACCGCTCCGCCTCGTGTCGAATCCCGTACGCGACCAGCCCCAAGGCGAAGCGGGTCGAGGTCCGCTTCCCCGACCCCACCGCCAACCCCTACCTCGCCTTTGCCGCGATGCTGATGGCCGGGCTCGACGGCATACGCAACAAGATCCATCCCGGCGAGGCGATGGACAAGGACCTGTACGACCTGCCGCCGGAGGAGCTGAAGGAGATCCCCACCGTGTGCGGATCCTTGCGCGAGGCGCTCCAGGCGGTGGAGGCCGACCATGAGTTCCTGCTCGCCGGCAACGTGTTCACGCGCGACCAGATCGAGGCCTACTGCGAGATCAAGTGGCAGGAGGTGTACAGGTTCGAGCACACGCCGCACCCGGCCGAGTTCGAGATGTACTACTCCGTCTGACCCGGCCGTGCGGGCGGGCGCCGGCGGCAGCGAGGCCGACGGCGCCATCCCCCGCCGCCCGCCGCTCCTGCGCAGCCCGCGGCTGACGCTCGAGCCGCTGCATGCGGACCACCTCCCGGTGCTGTTCGCCGGCCTGTCCGATCCCGCCCTGTATCGCTGCCTTGCCGATCGGCCGCCGGCCTCGCCGGACGAGCTGTCCGACCGGGTGGGCGGGTCCGGCCGTTCCCCGGACGGGGCCGATCTCTGGTGCAGCTGGATGGTCCGGCTGAACCACGACGACGCCTATGCGGGCACCGTGCAGGCGACGGTGGAGCAGGCCGGGCACGAGTCGTCGACCGGGCTGATCGGCATCATGATCTTCCCGGGCTTCTGGCGACGCGGCATCGCCACCGAGGCCCTGTCCTGCCTGCTCGACTGCCTGTTCGAGCGCTACGGCTGCGCCGTGGCCGCCGCCCTGGTCGACACGCGCAACACGGCCTCGCTGGCGCTGTTCGACCGGCTCGGCTTCGGGACCGTGCGCCTCATCCTCGACGCCGACTTCTTCGACGGCCAGATCAGCCACGAGGTCGAGCTGGCCCTGCCACGCGCCGCCTGGCGCACGCCGCGCGGGATCAGCTGACGCTCCGACCGATTCATCTCCCGTCAACCCTTGCGGCGCAGGATGGGGCGATGGAACGGGGAGCCGCCATGTCGGAGACTGCCGGCCTCGGCCAGTTACGCACGTCGATCGGAGCCGGACCTGATCCGGCGGCGCGGAAGCCGGGCGGCCAGGCCGTGGCGGTCGCGAAGCAGGCCCTGGACCAGGCGCAGGGCCGCGTGGATGCGGACCGCCGCGCGCACAGCCCGGGCTGTGTCGCGGTGGACCAGAAGGGCGTGGACAAGGCATCGGCCGCGTTCGCCCAGGCCCAGGCGGCGGAGACGGCGACAACGGAGCAGGCACCGGCCACGAGCGGACGGCTCTCGATCACGGCCTGAGCCGGTCCGGCCCCTGTCCCTCGCCCGACAGCTCGCGCCGGCTGCGGTCGAGCTCCTCGCTGTAGCGGCGCAGCGCGGACTGCTCGGTCAGCTCGCCCAGCACCTGGCGACGCTCCCCGTCGTCCACCACCACCAGCGCGTCCGCCTCGCCGCTCTCGAACAGCGCCACCGCCTCGCGCACGCGCATCTGCGGCTGCAGCATCACGTCCTCGTAGTGCAGCAGGTCGTGCAGCCGCGTGACCGCCTCCTCGCCGTGCAGCTCCGGGACCAGCACCAGCCCGGCGTAGCGGCCGGACGGCTCGACCACGATGATCCGGTGCGCCGAGCCCAGCGGAAAGTCGCGACGCACCGCGGCCAGCGAGGTGTCGATGCGTATGGTGCGCACCTCGCGACGCATCATCCGGCCCACCGTGAGGTTGCGCATCCAGCCGACGTCGACGGCGCTGCGTATGCTCTCGCCGCGCAGGTGGAAGCGCCAGGTGGCGAAGGAATAGCCGAAGATGCGTCGCACCGTCAGCGACGACACCACCGAGGCCGCCAGCACCGCGCTGGTCAGCGGCAGGCTGCCGGTGGACTCCAGCGCCAGGAACACCATGGTCAGCGGCCCGCCGATGATCGCCACCGCCACGGCGCTCATGCCGATCAGCGCGCACACCACCGGCGACAGGGCGTTGGCCGACACCAGCGACAGCAGGTCGCCGAACAGGGTGCCGGTCAGCACGCCCAGGAACAGCGAGGCGAAGAACAGGCCGCCACGGAAGCCGGAGCCGATCGACACCGCCGACGCCACCGCCTTGAGCAACAGCATCATCGCCACGGTCTGCAGCCCGTACTGCGAGTCGAGCCCGAGCCGCATCGCCATGTGCCCGGACGACATCACCGCCGGCGTGATCAGCGCCATCAGCCCGACGATGAGCCCGCCCACCGCGGGACGCAGCCACACCGGCAGGCGGGAGCGACGGAACACGCTTTCCGCCAGCGTCACCCCGCGCATGATGACGATGCCGACCAGCGCCGAGATCACGCCCAGCGCCAGGATGGTCACGTAGTCGAGGCCGCCGATCCCGGGCGGGATCACCACCGCCAGCGACGGCGCCGCCCCGCCCAGCAGGTGGGTGACCAGGATGGCGCAGATCGAGGCCAGCGTGACCGGCGCCAGGTTCACCAGCGCGTAGGTGCCCACCACCAGCTCGAAGGCATAGAAAGCGCCGGCGATCGGCGCGTCGAACGCGGCACCGATCGCGCCGGCCGCCCCGCAGCCGACCAGCACCCGCATGTCCTCCCGGCGCACCCGGAAGGCGCGCCCGAGCTTGGAGGCGAACGCCGAGCCGATCTGGGTGTAGCCGGCCTCCAGCCCGATGGAGGCGCCGACGCCGTTCGACAGCACGGTCTGGATCACCACGATCACGCTGTCGCGGAACGACATGCGGCCGCCGAACAGGGCGTTGGCCTCGATCGGGTCGACCGGCCGTCCGGGACGCACCCGCACCGCCAGCAGCCCGAACAGCCCGAGCACCAGGCCGCCCAGGGTCGGCACCAGCACCGCGCGCCAGGGATCGAGATGCAGCAGCCCGGACATCCGGCCGCTGCCGCCGAGCGCGAACAGCTGGCGGTGCATCAGCAGGGTGATCGCGTTGATGGCTACCACCAGAAGCCCGGCCACGACGCCGATGCCGGATGCCAGCACCGCCAGCCAGATCTCGTCGCCGCGCACCAGGGCGCGCAGCGTGAGCGGCGCCTGCAGCACCCAGCCCCGCACCTGGTGCCCGCGCTGGGCGATCCCGTCGCGGAACGCCGGCCGCCTGCCCGTCTCCGCCACCGCATCCCGCGGAAGCCTGTCCCTGGCGAGGCTGTCCCCGGGAAGCACATCGCCGGGACGCACGTCCCCGGACAGCATCTCGTCGGCCAGCATCTCGTCGGCCAGCATCTGGTCGGGCAGCATCCGGTCGGGCAGCATCTGGTCTGGCAGCGCCCCGTCGGCCACCGCTCCGGACACGCCTACGGCCGCCAGGTCCGGCCGCTCACGGCGCAGGCGCATTGAAAGAAAGGGCAGCGAACCGGGCAAGAGGACAGCCTCGCGACGTCACCGCTCATCGTGACGCGATGGAGCGTGTTCTGAAGCCTGGCCGCTTCGGGCGCAACAACCATGGCAGCCCGGACCCGTCCGGAGACGGAACAGCCCGCTGCGCCGCGCACAGCTGCATCGGCGGCGCCTCCGGAGCCGGCGGCACCGGGATCGGACCCGGGGGCTCACCGATCGGCGGCACGTCCGGCTCCTCGGGCGGCGGCGGGGACGGCGGCTCCGGCTGGCCGCCGGATGCCAGGGCGGCCAGCGCAGCGCGCCAAAGGCCGCGTTCGCCGGGAAACCCGGACAGGTGAAGGCGTCTTGCGAACGTTGTGCGTTCCATGCCGGAGCCGCTCCCTTCAACACCGCGTTCAGGTCATGCGCGGTTGCGTAATGATCGTCGTGTCCGGCCGCGCTTGCAACGGAATCGTTCCGGCCGCCCCACTACCTGTACCTGACCTTGCGCCCACCCTCGCACACGGGAGATGAACAGGCCGTGAAGCTTCCCTCATCGATGCGCCTCGTCGCCCACGATCCCGCCGGCGGCGATCCGGACACGCTGCACGTCCGCGACGCCCCCCTGCCGCAGCCGCGTCCGGGCGAGCTGCTGATCCGCGTGTCGGCGGCCGGCATCAACCGGCCGGACGTGATGCAGCGCCGCGGACTGTACCCGCCGCCGCCGGACGCGAGTCCCGAGCTCGGGCTGGAGGTGGCCGGCACCGTGGTCGCCATCGCACCCGCCGCCCAGGCGGAACCGCACCCCGGCGCGGCCGCTCCGGTCGCGCTGGGAGACCGGGTCTGCGCCCTGGTCAACGGCGGCGGCTACGCCGAGTACTGCACGGCGCCGCTCGCCCAGTGCCTGCCCTGGCCCGCTGGGTACGACGCGGTGCGGGCGGCGGCGCTGCCGGAGAACTATTTCACCGTCTGGTCCAACCTGTTCCGCACCGGCCACCTGGCGGCGGGCGAGACGCTGCTGGTGCATGGCGGCACCAGCGGCATCGGCTCCACCGCGATCCAGCTCGCACGCTCCTTCGGCGCCCGGGTGTTCGCCACCGTCGGCTCGCCGGAAAAGGCCGCCATCGCCCGCAGCCTCGGCGCCGAGGCCGCGATCGACTACCGGACCGAGGACTTCGCCGAGCGGGTGCTGGCCCTGACCGGCGGCCGCGGCGTCGACATCGTGCTCGACATCATGGGCGCCTCCTACCTCGAGCCGAACCTGCGCTGCCTGGCCGATCTCGGCAGGCTGGTGCTGGTGGCGGTACAGGGCGGCGCCGTGGCCGACAAGCTCGACCTGCGCCGCATCATGACCGGCCGCCTGACCCTCACCGGCACCACGCTGCGGCCCCGCTCCGCCGCCTTCAAGGGCGAGATCGCGGAGGCGCTGCTGCAGAACGTGTGGCCGCTGCTGGAAGGCGGCACGGTGCGGCCGCTGATCCACGCCGTGCTGCCGTTCGAGCAGGCGGCCGACGCGCACCGGCTGATGGAAGGCGGCAGCCACGCCGGCAAGATCGTGCTCACCCTGGACGGGGACGATGCCGCTTGAAGCTCCACGTCGTTTCCCGTGGACCGGACACCGACAGCCCGTCCGCGCGCAGCGCCACGCCGATCGTGCTGATCCACGGCCTGTTCGGCCGCGCCCGCAACCTCGGCTACTTCCAGCGCCGCCTGGCCGCCACGCGACGCACCCTGGCGATCGACCTGCGCAACCACGGCGACAGCCCGCACGGCCAGATGGACTACACCAGCATGTCGTTCGACCTGCTGGAAACCCTGGCCGAGCACGACGCGCTGCCGGCCACCCTGGTCGGTCACTCGATGGGCGGCAAGGCGGCGATGACGCTGGCGCTGACCCGCCCCGAGGCCGTGGCCGGCCTGCTGGTCGCCGACATCCCGCCCGCCACCACCGGGCACGGCAGCTTCGCCGTCGGCGAGCGGATGCTGAAGGTGTCGTTCCCGCCCTACCTCAACCGCGCCGGCGCCGACGCGCTGCTGTCGGAATTCGAGCCCAGTGCCGACATACGCAACCTGATGCTGCAGAACCTGCGGCTCGGGGCCGACCCGGGCTGGGTGATCGGCCTGGCCGAGATCGTCGGTTCCATGACCAACATCGAGGGCTGGCCTTACATCCCCGAGGGCCACCGCTACGACGGCCCGACCCTGTTCCTGGCCGGCGAGAACTCCCCCTACATCCGCCCGACCGACTACCCCACCATGCGCCGCCTGTTCCCGCGCTACACCCTGGAGGTGATCGAGCGCGCCGGGCACTGGCTGCACGTGGAGAACCCGGCCCGCTTCCTCCAGCTGGTGCAGCAGTTCACCGGCGCCGGCGACGGGTGACGGAACGCGTCCGCCGGGACGCTGGACGGTCCGCCGAAACGACGCCAGGCTCGCGGCACCTGCCGGGACGCGTGCCATGAACCACCTGCTCCAGCTGCTGGCGATCGCGGGCGTGCTGTTCCTCGGCGTGCTCAGCCCGGGCCCGAACTTCGCGATCGTCACCTCGACGGCGATGACCGTGTCCCGCCGCGCCGGCATCCTCACCGGAATCGGGCTCGCGGCCGCCTCCTGTACCTGGGCACTGCTCGCCGTCGCCGGGATCGGGCTGGTCCTGGCGCGGTTCCCGGCGATCGCCCTGGCCGTGCGTGTGGCCGGAGCGGCCTACCTGGTCTGGATCGGCATCAGGATGCTCCTCGGCGCGGCCGGGCCGATGCCGGAGGCAGGCCGGACCGCCACGTCGGTGGCGGCCGCCATCCGCAAGGCGTACCTGGTCAGCATGACCAACCCCAAGGCGATCGCGTTCTACGGCAGCATCCTCGGCGTCATGGTGCCGACCGCGGCCCCACGGTGGTTCGACGTGGCGATCGTGGCCATCGCAGCCCTGGTGTCCGCCGCTTGGTATTGCAGCCTGGCGCTCCTGTTCTCGCAGGCCGCGACCCGGCGCGTGTTCGCCAGGGGCAGGACGGCAATCGACACCGTGATGGGGCTGGTCCTGATCGGGATCGGCGGACGGCTGCTGCTCGGCCGCTAGGAGGGCGCCAGGACGTCGGCTTGGCCGGCCGGCGGCTTCGGCCCGTCGGCGGCGCGCCACAGGTACCAGGCGGCGAACGACCGGTACGGGCTCCATCCGGCGGTCGCCTCCGCCAGCGCCCGCGGCTTCGGCTGCACCGCGAGCCGGTTGATCCGCCGGTACCCTTCCCGCACCCCGAAATCGTCCACCGGCATCACGTCGCGACGCCCTAGGCTGAAGATCAGCAGCATCTCCACGGTCCAGCGCCCGATCCCGCGCAGGGGAACCAGGCGGGCGACCAGCTCCTCGTCCGACAGCCGCACCGCCTGCCTGCGCGTCGGCACCACGTCGGCCAGGCGCGCCTCGCACACCGCCCGCATCGCCGCCGCCTTGGACCCGGAGAAGCCGCACCCCCGCAACGCCGCGTCCGGCAGCGCCAGCAGCGCGTCGGGGGTCGGGAACCCGTTCCCGCCCTGTGCCACCAGCCGGCGCAGCATGGCGTCTGCCGCCCGCGCGTGCAGCTGCTGGTGGGCGATGGCGCGGATCAGGCTCTCGAACGGCTCGCGCACCGCGTCCGCGCGCAGGCCGCACCGCCCGACCTGCCGGATCAGCGCCGCCAGCGCCGGATCGGCCAGCATGAGGTGCCGCCGCGCCGCAGCGGCGCCCGGGACCGGACGGTCGACGGAGCCGGGCGCCGGCACGGACAAGGCGGGGTCGGCAACAGTCGGTGACACGTCGTTCCTCCGGTCGGGCCCGGCGGGGAGTGGCGAAGCCAGGGAGCAGGTGGCACAATGACGGGGCACGTCCCGGCCGGCCAGGGCCGCGCGATGCTGTGCCCGGCTGGTTGCCGCCGCGGGCGATCAGGCGGAGGCACCCGACCAGTCCATGGCCGACCGAGGGACCAGCCAAGCGACGGCCACACGTGAGCGGAGGCTGGCGCCGGTCGACCCGCCCGCACCGCTGGCCCGCCGCTCCGCCAGCATACCCCTGCCGCCGGAGCCGCTCCCGCCCGGCGCCGCGGGCGCGGCACCCTCCAGCGCCGCGTCCGGTCCGTTCCGTCGACCGATCGGCCCGGCGCGCGGCGTCCGCCCGGCACTGGCCGGGATGCCGCTGTCACGGGCGATCCCACGGCCGCGCACCCGCCTGGAGCGCGCCCTCGGCGGCTCGACCGTCCTGCACGTGCTGCTGCTGGCCCTCCTGGCCCTGCTCTATGCCCGCCAGGGCCGGCTGCCGACCCCGCCCGACCAGGCGCCCGTCCAGATGGTGTTCGGCCAGAGCGGCATGACCGGCGACCAGCCCTCGCCCGACGACGCCGGCGGCGCCCCGCCAACGAAGCCGAGCCCGCCTCCGGCCGAGCCGGCGCCGCAGCCGGTCCCCGCCCCGGCCCCGCCGCCGCAGCAGGAGCCCGCGGTCAACACCGAGATCCCGCCCGCCCTGCCGCCGGTGCCGGTGCCGGAGCTGCTGCCCCTGCCGCCGGAATCGCAGCCGCTGCCGCCCACCGTGGTGCAGCCGCAGCGCCAGACTCCGCCCGAGCGTTTCGCGCTGCGCACCGCGCCGCCGGCGCCGAGCCGCAGCGCGCGCAGCTCGCCGTTCTCGCACCCGATGGACCTGTCGTTTTCCCAGGCCCCCGGCCCGTCCCGCGCCCGCACCGGCCGGCCGGGCGGCTCGCACGCCCCGATCGACCTGTCGCTCGGGCCCTTGGTCAGGAACGGCCACCTCAACAGCCCGTACGCCACCGTCGGCATCAAGGGCGTCAGCGACGACTACGGCTCCGAGATCGATAGCTGGATCCGCCGACACCTGTACTACCCGCCCGAGGCGGCCGAGCGCGGCGAGGACGGCGCGTCGCGCGTGCACGTGGTGATCGACCGCAGCGGCCACGTGAAGAGCGCCCGGCTGGTCGACTCGTCCGGCGCCTACGCGCTGGACGACGCCACCACCGGCATGTTCCGGGGCGCCACCCTGCCGCCGGTGCCGGACGACATGAGCGGCGACCACTTCGACATCGACCTGACGGTGAACTACATCCTGATCCGCTGAACGTTGTTCACGTGAACGGCGTTCAAGCCGCAACGGGCGCGCGTCGGAACAGCCGCAGCACCCGGCCGTCGATCAGCGCCAGGCCGAGCGCCACCAGCAGGATCGCCGGCACGTCGCGCGGCGCCACCGGCTCGCCCAGGAACACGAAACCGAGCAGCAGCGCGCTGACCGGCACCAGGAACGTCACCAGCGCCGCCCGCGTCGCCCCGGACCTGGCCAGGATGCGGAAGTAGAGCCCGTAAGCCAGCGCCGTGCTCAGCAGCGCGATGCCGAGCAGCGACGCCCAGCCGGACAGGGGCAGCGGCGCCAGGGTCCAGAACCGGTCGCACACGGCCGCCACCGGCAGCATCACCACCGCCGCCCCGCCCAGCTGCCCGGCGGCGAACTGCAGCGGCGTCAGCCCGCGCACCCGGCGCGCCAGCACTCCGCCGACCGCGTAGGCCAGCGACGCGCCGAGGCAGGCCAACTCCGCCAGCAGGTTCGAGCTGTCGAGCCCGCCCAGCACCGCTGGCCCGATCAGCACCGCCACGCCGGCGAACCCGCACAGCACGCCGGCGGCGGTGCGCCGGGTCAGGCGCTCGTCCCGGGTCGCCACGTGCGCGACGATCGCGGTCAGGATCGGGGTCGGCGAGTTCAGCAGCGCCGCGAGCCCGCTGGACAGGGTGCGCTCGCTCCAGGCGAACAGGGAGAACGGCAGCACGCAGTTCAGCGTGCCCAGCAGCAGGAACCAGGCGCTCTGCGACCGGCTCGGCCGGATCGCCTCGCCGCGCAGCAGCAGCACCGGCCACAGCGCCAGGGCGGCGATCGCCACCCGCCCCAGCACCAGGGTGAACGGCGGCAGCACCGGCGCCAGCAGCCGGTAGAAGAAGAACGAGCCGCCCCACAGCAGCGACAGCCCGCCCAGCATCGCCCATTGCGCCGCCGGAACCGGTGCGCCGCCGGCGGCGGCCGGAGCGGGGGATGCGCCGGGACGATCGAGGGACATGCGGGCTGGGTCTCCAGGAGGTGTCACGGACGCGACACGTGTCACACCGGCTGCGCAATGGTAGGCTCCACCGCGCCACGCTGAGTCGCGGCATCACGGAGCGAGCCTGAATGAGCCAGTCACGCCCCGATGGCCAGGCGGCACTTCGCGAGCGGGCCGGACGGGACTTCACCACCTTCGACGACGCGGACGCGGCGGTGGCAAGGATCCGCGCGCTGTACGACGAGAGCGTCGTCGGCCTGCGCGACGGCTTCCTCCGGCGCGACGCCGCCCGGGCGGCGGAGGCGGTCTATCCCTACCTGGCGATCGAGATCGACCCGGCGGCGCAGCCGGCCGACGACCGCTTCCCCTACGGCGTGCTGCTGGAACCGGGCTTCTACGGCACCACGCTGACCAGGCCCGGGCTGTTCGCCCACTACCTGCGCGAGCAGATCGGCCTGCTGCTGCGGCACTACCAGCGGCCGGTGCTGGTCGGCCGGTCGCACCGGCCGATCCCGCTGCCCTACGTGATCGACGCCAGCGTGTCGGACGTGTCCGCGGACCCGCTGCGCCCGCTCGACGTCCGCTTCGCCCTGCCCGACCTCGCCACCACCGACGACCGCATCGCCAACGGCCAGCTCACCCCGTCGCTCGACGAGCCGCGTCCGCTGTCCCTGTTCACTGCCGAGCGGGTGGACTACGCGCTGGGCCGCCTGCACCACTACACCGGCACCGCGCCCAAGCACTTCCAGCGTTTCGTGCTGCTCACCAACTACCAGCGCTACGTCGACGAGTTCCGCGAGTACGGCCAGGCCCGGCTGCAGGAGGGCGGCGAGTACGAGCGCTTCGTCGAGCCCGGCGACATCGTCCATGCCAAGGACGCACCCGGCCCTGGCCCGATCGGGCCGCTGCCGCAGATGCCGGCCTACCACCTGGTGCGCCCGGACGGCGACGGCATCACCCTGATCAACATCGGCGTCGGCCCCTCCAACGCCAAGACCATCACCGACCACGTGGCGGTGCTGCGGCCGCATTGCTGGCTGATGGTGGGCCACTGCGCCGGCCTGCGCCGCACCCAGCGGCTCGGCGACTACGTGCTGGCGCACGGCTACCTGCGTGCCGACCACGTGCTGGACGACGACCTGCCGCCCTGGGTGCCGGTGCCGCCGATCGCGGAGGTGCAGGTGGCGCTGCAGGAGGCGACCAGCCGGGTCACCGGGCTGACCGGGCCGGAGCTCAAGACCCGGCTGCGCACCGGCACGGTGATGACCACCGACAACCGCAACTGGGAGCTGCGCTTCGAGGCGCTCCGGGAGCAGATCAACGTGAGCCGGTCGATCGCGGTGGACATGGAAAGCGCCACGGTGGCCGCCAACGGGTTCCGCTTCCGCGTGCCGTACGGCACCCTGCTCTGCGTGTCGGACAAGCCGCTGCATGGCGAGCTCAAGCTGCGCGGCATGGCCAACCGCTTCTACCGCGAGCGGGTCAGCCAGCACCTCATGGTGGGCATCGAGACCGTGCGCTCGCTTCGCGCCCAGGGGGTGGACCGGCTGCATTCGCGCAAGCTGCGCGGCTTCGACGAACCGCCGCTACGGTAACGCAGGCCTGACCCCGTTCGGCCTTGCAACGGGACGCGGGCTGCGACGATAGTTCTGCTCCGGCCACGAGGAGATCCGGCCTTGCCCTTCGACGGTATCGATTTCCTGACGCGGCGGAACCAGCCGGCACGGCCGTCGCGCGCCGAGAACGTGCTGACCGTGCTGCTGCTGGTGCTTGGCCTCAGCCTGCTGATCCTGCCGGTGTCCGCGGCCGGGCTGATCGACATCGTCACCTACCTGCGCGGCCGCTAGCCGACACCGTCACGTCTCCGGCATCGCTGGCGACAGCCGGCCGCCGATCCGCACCGGCGCCACCCGGCGGGCCAGCCCGGTCGCGTCGTCGGTGTCCACGAACAGCCCGCAGATCGTGGCCTCGCCATCCGCCGGCTGCAGCCGCTCGCCCGGCATCTTGCGCACGAACTTGGCCACCGCGGCCTCCTTGCCCATGCCGATCACGCTGTCGTAGTCGCCGCACATCCCGGCATCGGCCTGGAAGGCGGTGCCGCCCGACAGGATGCGGTGGTCGGCGGTGGGCGTGTGGGTATGGGTGCCCACCACCAGCGACACCCGTCCGTCGAGCAGGTGCGCGAACGCCGCCTTCTCGCTGGTCGCCTCGGCGTGGAAGTCGACCACGACCGCCGCCACCGTCACGCCCAGCCGATGTCGCGACAGCAGCTCCGGCACGATCCGGAACGGGTCGTCCAGCGGGTCCATGAACAGCCGGCCCATCGCGTTCACGACCAGCGCCTTGCGCCCGTCGGACAGGCTCACCAGCACGCTGCCGGCGCCCGGCGTTCCCGGCGGGAAGTTCAGCGGCCGCAGGATGCGAGGCGCGCTGCCGATGTGGCCGATCAGCTCCTTGCGGTCCCAGGCGTGGTTGCCCAGCGTGAGCACGTCGCAGCCCGCGGCGAACAGCGTGTCCGCCATTGCCGGCGCCAGGCCGAAGCCGTGGCTGGCGTTCTCCGCGTTCACCACCGCCAGCTCGATGCCGAGCTGTCGCCTCAGCTCGGGCAGGCGCGCCTCGACCGCGTCACGGCCGCTGCGTCCGACGATGTCGCCCAGGAACAAGATTCTCAAGGTTCTGCCCTTCCGCCGTCACCAGGCCGTGCTCGGTCACCATCGCGTCGAGCGGCACGTCATACGGCCCCACGGGCACTGCGGCCACCTCCTGGGACGCGAAGCCGATGCCCACCGCCACCGCGTCCGGCAACGTCGCCAGGGTCCGGTCGTAGTAGCCGCCGCCGTAGCCGAGCCGATTCAGGCACCGATCCCAGGCCAGCAGCGGCACGAACACGATCCCGGGCAGAAGGACCGGGCCGTCCGGATACAGGGTGCCGAACCGCCCCGGCCGCAGCACCGCATCGGGGGTCCAGGACCGGAACACCAGGGCAGTGCCCGGCGGCGTGGTCTCCGGCAGCACGATCCGGTGCCCGCGTCCGTGCAGGACGTCCCAGGCCGGCACCAGCGACGGCTCCCCGGGCAGCGGCCAGACCCCCGCCAGCACCGCGCCCGGTGGCCATGGCAGCGCCAGCACGGCGTCGACCAGGGCCGACCTGTCGCCTTGGCGCCGACCATCGCGGACGAGCGCGCGCAGGGCGCACTTGGCGTCCTGCGGACCGTCTAGGGACATGAAAGGTGCGGAGCCACCATGGCCGTTGGACTGTCAGCCTCCCTGAACCCGCTAGTGCAGGTGGCAACCAGGTAACGCGACCAGGATCGCGACAGTGCCAGTCACCGAGGAAGTGCTTATCGGCTCGGGGGTTGAATTGCCTGACGAACCGGGTAGCCCCGCACCACCATACCTAGTCGCGCTCGAGTGCCGCCGCAATGGCTTCCGCACGATCGGCGAGGCCGGCCACCAGCTGCGCCCGCTGGATCATCAGCGTACGCGCCTGCTCGCCCTCGGCCAGCGCGCTGGCGGTGCCCGACGGCAGCTTCTCCGCCGCCAGGTCGTGCAGCTCGTCGGCCATCAGCAGGGCGGCCAGCGCCAGCAGGCGCGCCTCGCCGCTCTGCCCGCCGATCGACTTGATCCGCTCGATCCGCCGCTCCACCTGGGCCGCCATCGACTGCAGGTGCGGCTCCTGGCCGTCCTCGCATCCGACCGCATAGGCGTAGCCGTTGATCCGTACCGTGACCTGGGCCATCGGCTCATCCTTCTCCGGCCGGCGCGGCGCCCGATCCGGCGGGACCCGGTCCGGGCGATGCCGGCAGGGTCTGGCCTGGCAAGGTTTGACCCGGCAGGGTCTGGCCCGGCATGGCCTGGCCCGGCATGGCCTCGCCCGGGGTCCAGTCCGGGATCGCCGTCCGCACGGTCGCGATCAGCCCGTCCAGCCGCGACGCCAGCTCGCGCATCTCCTCGTCGCGCTGCACCGCCTGCTCGTCGACCCGGCGCACCGCATCCAGCTCCTCGCGCTGCCGGTCGGCCTGGTCGCGGTCCGCGCGGGCCTGCAGCAGCAGGCCGGCCTCGTGCTGGGCGGCGCGCGCGGTCAGCTCGGCGACGCGCAGCTCGTCCTGCCTGCGTCCGGCGGCGGCGGCGATCCGGCGCAGCGCCGCTTCCAGCCGGAGGATCGCACCGTCATCGTGCGACGCCGGGTCCTGCTGCCACTGGTCCTGCTGCGCCACCCGTACCCCGCCCCCGGTTCACGTCCCGCTTGACTGTTCGCGCGCAACGACTTGAACGTCAAGCATGACGGCTGTCCGCTCCTGGTCCCCGGCGGTGGTGATGCACGGCCCGGACGACGCCCGCCTGGCGCTGGACGCGGCGGCGCGCGCCGGCTGCGCCGCGGTCACGCTGCTGTCGGCTCCGGACGCCGCCTGCTTCATGGGCGCCGCCTGGTGGCGGGCGCTGGTCGAGGCAGCCGTGCCGCTGCATCCGGAGGTGCTGCGGCAGGACCTGCTGGATTGCGGCAATGCGGCCGGCCGCGCCATGGAAGCGCTCCGACTCGGGCAGCGCGGCCTGATCCTGTCACCGGCCTGCCCGCAGCGCGACGCGGTGCGGGAGCGCGCGGACGCGCTGGGCGCGATCGTGCTGCCGTCGCGGCCGCCGGCGCTGGACCTTGCTCTGCCGGACGCCCGGCGCAGGCTCGACTCGTGGCTGCGCAGCGTCGCGGGCGGATGACAAGCCCGGCCGGCTCGGGTAGATCCGGTGCCCGGGCTTCGCCGCGCAGGATTGTTCCGATGCCGATCACGCCGCACCCCAGCGCCCCGTCCCGCGCCGGCGCATTCCCGGCCTGACCTGGCAGACGTGATGCCCGAGCGCTGCCGCCTCTACCTGGTAACGCCGCCGGCGCTGGTGCCGCAGGACTTCATCCCCCGCCTGGCCGAGGCGCTGGACGCCGGCGACGTCGGCGCGGTGCAGCTCCGGCTCAAGCACGTGTCCGACGACGAGATCCTGCATGCGGTGGAGCTGCTGCGTCCGGTGGCCCAGGCGCGCGACGTCGCCTTCCTGCTCAACGACCGGCCCGACCTCGCCGTCCGTTCCGGCTGCGACGGCGCCCATGTCGGCGCCGACGACATGGACGTCACCCGCGCACGCAAGGTGCTGGGCGAGCTGCAGCTCGGCGTATCCTGCTACGACAGCCGCGACGCCGCCATGGTGGCGGGCGAGCTCGGCGCGGACTATGTCGCCTACGGCGCGTTCTTCCCGTCGGCCACCAAGCAGACCGCCATACGCGCCGACCCGGAGCTGCTGCGGTGGTGGTCGGAGATGATGGAGCTGCCGGTGGTGGCGATCGGCGGCATCACGCCGGAGAACTGCCGCCCGCTGGTGGAAGCCGGCGCCGACTTCCTGGCGGTGGTCGGCGCGGTCTGGAACCATCCCGACGGCCCCGGCGCCGGGGTGCGGGCGATGAACGCCGCCATCGCCGGCTAGCGGATGGTGGCGGCCGCCGGCGTCACGGGGCTCAGCATGGACTGGGTGGCGTAGAGCACGCCGTTCGACTGCGGCATGCTCGACAGCCAGATCCGGTTGGTCTGCCCGACCTGGTTGCTCAGCAGCAGCTGGCCGGTCGCGGGCTCGACCGACACCGTCAGCACGTCGCCGTAGATGCTGCGCAGGGCGATCGGGCCGCGTGCCCTGGCGATCAGGCCGCGCAGGGCGGCGTCGCCGTAGGCGCCGGACACGATGGTGTAGCCGAGCTGGCGGCGCAGCGACGGGATCCGCGACGGGTCGAGCAGGTGGCCGCCATACGCGGCCTGCGCGGCTTCGAGCGGCTGGTTCGGGATCGCAAACACGGTGAACGGTCCCGGCTGCTGCAGCAGGACGAGCAGGCCGGCGCGATTGAGAGCCGTGGTGTAGTCGACGAGCTCAAGGGCGCTGCGCAGGCTCTCGTTGATCGGCCGGTCGCGGAAGAAGGCGACGTCGCCGAACACCAGGGCATCGGTGCTGTTGCGCACGAACAGCGGGTCCTGCCGCGCCGTGCTTTCGCAGCCGCCGAGCGACAGCCCGGAGGTCGCGACCAGTGCCAGGGCCCATGCCGAGATGTTCGAACGCATCACCCGCTCCACGCTGCCGACGCGCCGGACCGAGACCGCGCGCCGATCAGGGCCTCGATAGGCGCTGGGAACGAGCCGTGCAAGCAACGACCGCCGGAGGCCCCGGATCAGCAGCCGTCGCCGTGCACCGACCAGGACGCGACCCGGGCGTTGGTGATCTCGAAGGTGGTGGCGCAGCTGCTCGAGTAGAAGGTGGGCGGGACGCCGCCGAACCCGCCGAAGCCACCAAACCCGCCATACCCGCCGCCGAAGCCGCCGCCATAGCCGAAGCCGCCGAACCCGCCATAGCCGCCGTAGCCGAGCCCGCCGCCGTAGAACCCGCCAAAGCCGGGCGAATAGCTCGAATCGTTCTCGACATAAGCCAGGAAGGTGTGGCCCTCGGTGCTGAAGGTCCGGCTCGGCACGCCGAACGCGCGCACCAGCTCGGGTTCGGACCGGCCGATCATCGAGTCGAGCACCTTGCGCTGCCCAGGGCTCGGCACGGCACAGGCGGACAGGGCGACCAGGGGGGCAAGCAGGGCGGCGGCGAGCGGGATCGATCTCTGCGGCGTCATGGGATGAGGATCCAGGGGCGAAGGAGGCGTTGAACCGGTGCAGGATGTGGCGTCCGGGCCACGGCCGGAAGCGACCCGCTACATCACGTTACGAAAATCTGGTGCGACGGGCGACCGCCCGCAAGCGGCGGCCCGGTCACGGCCGCCACTGCACCGCGCCGATCCGGCGGGCACCGGTCGCCAGCATCACCAGGCGGTCCAGGCCGAGCGCGATCCCGGCGCAGGGCGGCAGGTGATGAAGGGCTGCGAGCAGCGCCTCGTCCATCGGCCAGTCGGTCGCGGGGTCGTAGCCGGGCAGCGTAGCCCGGCGGGCGCGGTCGGCGGCGAAGCGCTGCCGCTGCTCGGCCGGGTCGGTCAGCTCCTCGAACGCGTTGGCGAGCTCGATCCCGGCGGCGTAGAGCTCGAACCGGAGCGCCGCCCGGTCGTCGGCGGGGTCCCGCCTGGCCAGCGCCGCCTGCGCCGCCGGCCAGTGGGTGAGAAAGGTCGGGCTGCCGCGGCCGATCGCCGGCTCCACCCGCTCCAGCAGCAGCCGGAAGAACAGGTCCTCCCAGCTCTCGCCGTCACGCAGCGCCGCGCCCGCCGCCGCCGCCAACGCTGGGGCGTCGTCCTGGGTGGCCAGCACGTCGGCACCGACGTGGCGGTGGAACGCGTCGGCCACCGTCAGGCGTTCGAACCGCCGGTCGAGCCGGACCGTGATCCCGTTCCAGTCCAGCGCCGGCGGCAGCAGGCGCTGCAGCAGGCACTCGGTCTCGTCGAGCAGCGATCGGAGGTCGGCGCCGGGGCGGTACCATTCCAGCAGGGTGAACTCCGGGGCGTGCAGCGCGCCGTCCTCGTTGTTGCGCCACACGCGGGCCAGCTGGAACACCGGCAACCCGGTCGCGGCGACGATGCGCTTCATCGCGAACTCGGGGCTGGTGTGCAGCCACAGCTTCTCCCGGCCGCCGTCCGGCCGTTCCAGCACGGTGCGGAACGGGCGGAGGTGCACCTCTTCGCCCGGGGTCGGCACCAGGTACGGCGTGTCCACCTCCAGGTAGCCGCGCCCCTCGAAGAAGGCGCGCACACCGCGGACCATCTGGCCCCGCCGACGCAGCAGAGGCAGGCGGTCGGAAAGGCTGGGCAGGCGGTCGGGCGTTGCGTGAACGGCGTTCATGCGGCGAGGTCCGGTTGCGGGGGGTGGCCTACCGGCAGTACAGCCCGGCCATGGACGCGTCGATCAGAACCACCGCAGCGCTGATCGAGGCCGGCCTGGCCGAGGAGCGCGACCGCACCGCGCTGGACGCGGTGGCCGCCCGCTATGCGACCGCGATCCCGCCTGCGTTCCGGGCGCTGGTCGCCTCCCCGGACGATCCGATCGGGCTGCAGGTGGTGCCGCACCCGTCCGAGCTCCTGGCGGCGCCGCACGAGCTGTCGGACCCGATCGGCGACGACCGGTTCTCGCCGGTGCCGGGGATCGTGCACCGCTACCCGGACCGCGCGCTGCTCAAGCCGCTGCTGGTATGCCCGGTGTATTGCCGGTTCTGCTTCCGGCGCGAGCATGTCGGGCCGGGCGGCGGGCTGCTGGACGAGGCGGCGCTGGAGCGGGCGCTGCACTGGCTCGGTTCCCATCCTGAGATCGGCGAGGTGATCCTGACCGGCGGCGACCCGCTGATGCTGTCGCCGCGCCGGCTCGGCCACATCCTGCGGGCGCTGGAGGCGATGGCGCACGTGCACACGATCCGCCTGCACTCCCGGGTGCCGGTGGCGGACCCGGAGCGGGTCACCGAAGCACTGGCCGCCACCCTCGACAGCGACAAGGCCCTGTGGCTGGTGCTGCACGCCAACCACGCCAGCGAGCTGACCGCGCCAGCACGAGCGGCGCTGCGCCGGGTGCAGGGCCGCGCGGTGCCGGTGCTGGGACAGTCGGTGCTGCTGCGCGGCGTCAACGACAGCGAGGCGGCGCTGGAAGCGCTGTTCCGGGCGATGGTGCAGGCGCGGGTGAAGCCGTACTACCTGCACCAGCTCGACCCGGCCCCCGGCACCGCGCGGTTCGGCGTGCCGATCGCGGAAGGCAGGCGGCTGCTGGCGGGGCTGCGCGGCCGCGTCACCGGTCTAGCCTGGCCGACCTATGTGCTCGACATCCCCGGCGGACACGGCAAGGTGCCGATCGGGCCGGACTATCTCGGGCCGGACGGCGGCTCGGTGCGCGACCCCGGGGGCACGTCCCACGTTCTTGCGACGGGGGCGCGGGAGGGCTAGAAGCCCGTCCTTGCAATCAAGGCGCGTTTCATGAAGCAGCAGGCCAACCTGATCCGTGCCGGCCAGGTGATCGAGCACGATGGCCGCCGCTGGACCGTGCTGAAGCAGCAGATCATCACCCCGGGCAAGGGCGGCGCCTTCATCCAGGTGGAGATGCGCGACCTCAAGACCGGCAACAAGACCAACGAGCGCTGGCGTACTGCGGACACCGTCGAGCGGCTGATGACCGAGGACAAGGAGTACACCTACTCCTACACCGACGGCACCAACCTGGTGCTGATGGACCCCGAGACCTACGAGCAGGCGATGATCCCGACCGCCATCCTGGGCGAGGGCACGGCATTCCTGCAGGACAACATGAAGGTGAACGTGAAGCTGGTCGAGGGCGACCCGGTCGGCATGGAGCTGCCGCCGCACGTGATCCTGGAGATCGTCGAGGCCGATCCGGTGGTGAAGGGGCAGACGGCCTCGTCCTCGTACAAGCCGGCCAGGCTGTCGAACGGGGTCAAGACCATGGTGCCGCCGTTCATTGAGGCCGGCGAGCGGATCGTGGTGCGCACCGACGACGCCAGCTACGTGGAACGCGCGAAGGGGTAGCCCGCCGTGCCGCAGCGCCTTTCCCCGGTCATGACGGTGATGCAGAACGCCGCCCAGAAGGCGGCCAAGCGGCTGCTGCGCGACTTCAACGAGGTCGAGCAGCTGCAGGTCAGCATCAAGGGGCCGGGCGACTTCGTCAGCCAGGCGGACCTGCGCGCCGAGGCCATCATCCGCGAGGAGCTGGCCCGGGCGCGCCCCGGCTATGCCTTCCTGATGGAGGAAGGCGGTGCCAGCGGCTCGGAGAACTGGGCCTGGCGCTGGGTGGTGGACCCGCTGGACGGCACCACCAACTTCCTGCACGGCATCCCGCATTGGGCGATCAGCATCGCCCTGCAGAAGCGCCTGCCCGATGGAAGCGCGGAGCTGGCGGCGGGGGTGGTGTACAACCCGGCCGGCAACGAGATGTTCTGGGGCGAGAAGGGGTCGGGCGCGTTCCTGAACGAGCGGCGCCTGCGCGTGTCGGCGCGTCGCGAGATGGTGGACTCGCTGTTCTCCACCGGCATCCCGTTCGCGGTCAGCCCGTCCTCGCGCCGGCTGCCGTTCGCCCGCATGCTGGGCGCCCTGATGCCCCAGGTGGCGGGCATACGCCGGTTCGGCTCCGCCTCGCTGGACCTGTGCTGGGTCGCGGCCGGCCGCACCGAAGGGTTCTGGGAGCTGGGGCTGAAGCCGTGGGACTGCGCGGCCGGCATCCTGATCGTGCGCGAGGCGGGCGGCTACGTCACCGACCCGCAGAACCACGAGACGCAGGCGATGGACGCCGACTGCAACGTGGTCGCCGGCAACACCTACCTGCATCCCAAGCTGCGCGAGATCGTGCAGGCCGGCCTGTCCGGCACCGCCGCACCGGCGTCCTGAGCGGCGGCTTCGGCGGACGACGCGGGCGCGGTTGAGCGGCCGGCGTGGGTCGTCTACGGTCCGGCGCAATGCGCATCCATCGTCCCGTGCCTGCCCTGCCGTCGACCGGCTTGCTCCTGGTCGCAGTGCTAGGTGCGGGCATCGTGCCGGCAGCCGCCCAGGTCACCACCAGCCAGGGCGCGCTCGACAGCCTCGGCACGCAGGCGCCGCCGGCGCACGCCAGCGCACCGCCCGGCCATCGCGCCGCGCACCCCCAGCATCGGGCGGCACGCACCCAGGCCGGCGGCACGCATGCGACGGCGCAGGGCCAGGTACAGACCCGGGCACAGGCCAAGGCGCAGGCCCAGGCACGGGCCGCCGCTCATGCGCCGCCCGCCACCATTCCCCCCGCACCGCCGCCGCCGCCGGTGTTCCGCGCGCCCGTGATCAACGTGCCGCTGCATCCGCCGCCGCCGCCGCCGCCGGTCGTGGTGGTGCAGACCGCCCCCGGCGCCGTGTCGCCGATCGACGGCGGCACCCGGATCAGCTTCGGTGCAGGCGTCGCCGACGTGAACCCCGCGACCATGCAGGGGCTGCACGACTTCGCCAGCCGGATGAAGGCCGACCCGGCGGCACGCGCCGACCTCGACGCGATGAGCAGCGGCGCACCGGACGACCCGTCGACGCCGCGCCGGCTGGCGCTGGCGCGCGGCCTGGCGGCGCGTGCGGTGCTGATCAACGACGGGATCGCCTCGACCCGCATCTACGTGCGGGTGATGGACGTGCCGGCAGCGGGCGACGCATCCGTGCCGCCCGACCGGGTCGACCTGCTGTTGTCGCCCATACCCGGAAGCGACACCACGATCCCGGCGCCGATGCCGGTCGCCAAAGGTCCCGCACCATGACCCGCCCGACCACCTACGTGCTTCGCATGCTGCTGTTCCTGCTGGTGGTGGCCGCAGTGGTCGCCTTTCTGTATCCGACGCTGCTGGGGGCGTTCCAGAACAACCCGGTGCTGGACGGGCTGATCCTGGCGGTGCTGGGGCTCGGCATCGTCTGGAACCTGGTGATGGTGCTGCGGCTGTCTCCGGAGGTGCGCTGGATCGAGACGCTGCGCCAGCCGCGCGCCGGGCTGGCGCCGCCGCGGCCGCCGACCCTGCTGGCGCCGATGGCGTCCATGCTAGCCAGCCGCAACCGCGCCGACCGGCTGGTACTGTCGACGCCCGCCACCCGGGCGCTGCTGGACAGCCTGTCGTCGCGGCTGGACGAGAGCCGCGAGCTGTCGCGCTACATGACCGGGCTGCTGATCTTCCTGGGCCTGCTCGGCACCTTCTGGGGGCTGCTGCGCACGGTGCACTCGATCGGCGGCGTGATCTCCACCCTGTCGGTGGGCTCGGGCGACGTGACCCAGATGTTCGACCAGCTCAAGGGCGGGCTGGCCGGGCCGCTCGCCGGCATGGGCACCGCGTTCTCGGCGTCGATGTTCGGGCTCGCGGGCTCGCTGGTGCTGGGCTTCCTCGACCTCACCGCCGGCCAGGCGCAGAACCGGTTCTTCAACGAGCTGGAGGAATGGCTGGCCGGGATCACCCGGTTCTCCTCAGGCTTCGCCGCCGCCGAGGGCGAGGCACCGATCCCGGCCTACGTGCAGGCGCTGCTGGAGCAGACGGCGGAGAACCTGGACGGGCTGCAGGGCGTGCTGTCACGGGGCGAGGACGGGCGGATCGCGCACAACCAGACCATGGCGGCCCTCGCCGACCGGCTCGGCACCCTGACCGAGCTGCTTCGCGCCAACCAGCAGCTGATGTTGCGGGTGGCGGAAAGCCAGCAGGCGATGCTGCCGGCGCTGACCAGGCTCGGCGACGGCGGCGGCAACGCGAGCGCGGGGCAGACGGAGCTGCGCGCCATCGAGCGGCTGCTGCAGCGCCTGCTGGCGGAGACCGAACAGGGCCGCAGCCAGAGCACGGCGGAGCTGCGCAACGAGCTGCGCGTGCTGACGCGCACCGTCGCCGCCTCGGGCAGCCAGGCTGGCCCCTCCTTCAACCCGTCCGCCTCGCGATGAGGCGCCGCAGCACCCGGAGCAACGGGCTCGACGCCTGGCCCGGCTATGTGGACGCGCTGTCCACGCTGCTGATGGTGATCATCTTCGTGCTGCTGGTGTTCGTGCTGGCGCAGGCGTTCCTGTCGGTGACGCTGAGCGGCCGGACCACGGCGCTGGACCGGCTGTCGCGCGAGATGGCGCAGCTGAACCAGCTGCTGTCGCTGGAGAAGGGCCGCAGCCACACGCTGGAGCTGTCGGTGGCGACGCTCAAGGCGGAGCACGCGCGGGACGCGGACGTCGCCTCCACCCTGTCCGCCGCGGTCGCCGCCGACGCGCTCAAGCTGTCGGCGCAGGACCGGCTGACGGCGGATGCGCAGGGGCAGGTGACGCTGCTGAACCAGCAGCTGGCCGAGCTGCAGAAGCAGCTGACCGCGATCGCCCAGGCGCTGGACCTGTCGCAGACGGCGGTGAAGGAACGCGACGTCCGGATCACTGACCTCGGCAACAAGCTGAACCTCGCCTTAGCCGACAAGGTTGAGGAACTGAAGCGCTACCGCAGCGAGTTCTTCGGCCGGCTGTCCAAGCTGCTGGCCGGGCGGCCGGGCATACGCGTGGTCGGCGACCGGTTCGTGTTCCAGAGCGAGGTGCTGTTCCCGATCGGCAGCGCCGAGCTGTCGCCCGCCGGGCGCGAGCAGATGACGCAGCTGGCGCGCACGCTGAAGGGGATCGCGGCCGAGATCCCGCCCGACCTGCCCTGGATCATGCGGGTGGACGGGCATGCCGACCGGCAGCCGATCGCGCACAGCGCGTTCCCGAGCAACTGGGAGCTGTCGGCGGCGCGCGCCATCACCGTGGTCAAGCTGCTGATCGCCGAGGGGGTGAAGCCGCAGAACCTGGCTGCGACCGCGTTCTCGCAGTTCCAGCCGCTGGACGGCGGCGAGACGCCCGACGCGTTCGCCCGCAACCGGCGCATCGAGCTGCGGTTGACCGACCGGTAGGGGTTTGTCGCAGGTCGGCCCGCGTCGCCCGCGGCCTGCCGGGCCGCGCCGGCTTCTCCCGGTCCAGCCGTTGCGTCCCGGACCCGAAGCTCAGCTCCGGCCCGCCGCCCGCGCCGATACGCGCGCCAGGCGATCGACGACCGCGCGGAACGCGTCCTCGGTGCGTGCGGCGTGCTTGAGGCTCGAACCGGCGGTGGCCAGGAAAGCCGCGAAGCCGTCCGCACCGTCGAACGCCGTCAGGTCCGCACCGTCCTGCGCCGCCTCGCGACCACGTTGCGCGAGCAGCGCCGCGAACCCGGCATCGAGCCGGGCCACGGGGGCGGCGGTCAGTTCGGCGTCTAGTTCCAGCAGCTCAGCACCGTGCGGGGTCGTATGGAGCATGTGGAAGAAGCCGAGATCCCTGGCGAGCAGGGTCGCGGCGATGTTCTCCGACAGCGGCGCACCGGGAATCCAGGCCGCCTCCGCCCGGGCGAGCGCCTTGTCGACCAGCGACGACGCCAGCGCCGCGAAGAGCGCGGGCTTGTCGGGAACGCGGAGGTAGAGGGTCGCCCGCGCGATCCCTGCCTCGCGTGCGATGTCGGCCATGCTGGTGCGCTGGAAGCCGTGACGACCGAACAGCGTCAGGGCCGCCGCAAGAACACGCTTCAGATTCGGATCGGACGTATTGGACATATTATGCTCAATATGTATAGATGCGTGCCTGGGACAGGGAGGGCGTCATGGCCGCAGCCGACCACGTGCTGGTGACCGGTGGATCGGGATACATCGCGAGCTTCTGCATCGCCCAGCTGCTTCGCGACGGGTCACGGGTCAGCACGACCGTCCGCAGCCGTGCACGCGAGGCGGGACTTCGCGCCGCGATCGGCAAGGTCGTGACGGCCGACGACAGGCTGGCGGTCGTGGTTGCCGACCTCGAGGCCGATGCCGGCTGGCGGGAGGCCTGTTCCGGCTGCTCCGGCGTGCTGCACGTCGCCTCGCCCTTCCCGGCGCGCAGCCCGAGGCACGACGACGAGCTGGTGCGGCCGGCCCGCGACGGTGCGCTCCGGGTGCTCGGCGCGGCCCGTGACGCCAGCGTGCGGCGGGTGGTGATGACCTCGTCGACGGCCGCGGTTGCCTATGGCCATGGCGGACGGTCGCAGCCGTTCACGGAAGCGGACTGGTCCGATCCGGGCGACCGCAGCGACAGCTCCGCCTATGAGCGGTCCAAGATGATCGCCGAGCGCGCCGCCTGGGACTGGCACGCCCGCGAGGGCGGCGCGCTGGAACTCGTCACGGTGTGCCCCGGCGCGGTGATCGGCCCGGTGCTCGGTCGCGACTTCTCGCCCTCGCTCGACATCGTCAGGAAGCTGATGGACGGCTCGCTGCCCGGGCTGCCGCCGTTCGGCTGGCCGCTGGCCGACGTGCGCGACGTCGCGGACCTGCACGTCCGTGCGCTCCGCGCCCCGGATGCCGCCGGCCAGCGCTTCATCGGCGCCGGGGGGTTCTGCTGGATGGAGGACGTCGCGCGTGTGCTGCGCGACCATGTGCCGGAGGTGGCGGGCCGGGTTCCCGGGCGCCGCCTGCCGGGCTGGCTGGTGCGGCTGTCGTCGGCGTTCGACCCGGCGGTGCGCGGCCGGCTGTTCGAGCTCGGCAAGGAGCGGCCGGTGTCGGCGGAAAAGGCGAGGCGCGAGCTCGGCTGGGTGCCGCGGAGCAACGAGAGCGCGATCATCGACGCGGCACGCAGCCTGCTCGCGGAAGGTGTCGTCAAGCCCGTGGCGGCGTGACCGGGAGTCTCGTGGTTCGGCCGCAGGTCGGTAGCCCATCGGCAAGTCCCGTTGGCGGGGGTGCCTGCGAGGCCAGGAACCTGGCGGCCAGCGGGCGGCCGCCGAACGGGGCGGGCTCAGCTCGGGGCACCGACCAGCTGCCGGTGCAGGCGCTTCAGGCGGCCGGGACCGTCCTCGATCATCGGGTCGAGCCGGAGCACGTGCTCCCAGGCGTCGAACGCCTCCCTCGGCTGGTTCTCCCGCTCCTCGATCCCGCTCAGCGCGGACCAGGACGGGACGTCGCCCGGATCGCGGGCGAGTGCCCCGCCGAGGTCGGTGATCGCGCCGTCGGCGTCGTCCGCGGTGGCGCGCACCGCGGCGCGTTGGCGCCACAGCACCGCCTGGTCGGGCTGCAACGCGAGGGCGTCGTCCATGTCGTCGCGTGCGTCGCGCAACGCGCCGTCCGACAGCTCGCGCTGCGCCCGGTGCAGCAGGAGCAGCACGGTCGGCGACAGGCGGGAGGTCCTGAACGCCTCGAGCCGGGCAGCGACGGTGGCGGCTCCGGCGGTGTCGGGGGCCTGCAGCAGCAGCGCTTCGAGCGAGGCCAAAGCGTGATCGGGGGCGGGGGCGGGCGACGCGGCGGGGGGCGCGGCCGGAGCCGCGGCGGCCATGACGGGCCAGGCCAGCAGCAGCGCCACCGGCAGGCGGGTCAGGAAGGCCGGGGCGGCCCGAGGCCGCATCATGCGGGCCCGGCTCGATCCGGCCCGGTCCGGCTCAGCCCTGGCGGGCCTTCATGCGCGGGTTCTTCTTGTTGATGACGTAGACCCTGCCGTGGCGGCGCACCACGCGGCAATCCTTGTCGCGCACCTTGGCGGACTTCAGGCTGTTTCTGATCTTCATGGTCCGACCTTCGTGAGCGGCTGAGCGCTGGAGGAAGGCGCGGCATAAAGGCGCCCCCGTGGAGTGTCAATCACGCGCTAGGGGGCGGACGGGCGGCTGCGCATAAGGCGCGCTGATCGAGGCGCCAGGAAGTATCTACTGGATCCCATGCCGCAGTGCACCATATGCGGACTCCGCGACGGCCGCCTCGGTGCCGGACGCGCCGCACATTTCACCGGTTCCGGAGATTTCCATGCTGACAGTCGGCGACAGGTTTCCGTCGTTCACGCTCACCGCCGTCAAGGCCGGGCCGCAAGGACTGGATCCCGCCACCGCGTTCACCGAGATCACCGACGCGACCGATGCCGGCAAGTGGAAGCTGGTGTTCTTCTGGCCGAAGGACTTCACCTTCGTCTGCCCGACCGAGATCGTGGCGTTCGGCAAGCTCCACGCCGACTTCGCCGACCGCGACACCGTGGTCTACGGCGTGTCGACCGACAGCGAGTTCGTGCACATGAACTGGCGCCTGCACCACGACGACCTCAGGACGCTAGCCATCCCGATGCTGGCCGACATCAAGCGCGAGCTGGCCCAGGGCGCCGGCGTGCTGTCGCGCACCGAGGGCGTGGCGCTGCGCGCGACCTTCCTGGTCGATCCGGACGGAATCGTCCGCTACGCCGCGGTCAACGACCTGTCGGTCGGCCGCAACCCGCAGGAGGTGATGCGCGTGCTCGACGCGCTGCAGAGCGACGAGCTGTGCCCCTGCAACTGGAACAAGGGCGAGGAACACCTCAAGGCCGCCTGATCCCGGCCCCGCCGCTTCCACCCATCCCGGAGACTCCGATGTCGATCGAGACGCTCAAGGCGCGCATTCCCGACTACGCCAAGGACCTGAAGCTCAACCTCGGCTCGCTGGCCAACGAGACCCTGCTCACCACGCAGCAGCTGGCCGGCACTTTCCTGGTGTCCGCGCTGGCCTCGCGCAACCCGCTGGTGATCGAAGCGATCGCGGCCGAGTTCGGCCCGAAGCTGAGCCCCGAGGCGCTCGCCGCCGCGAAGGCGGCCGCCGCGATCATGGGCATGAACAACGTGTACTACCGCTTCGTGCACACCGTCGGCGGCGACTACGCCAACCTGCCGGCGCGGCTGCGCATGAACGTCATCGGCAAGCCCGGCGTCGACAAGGTCGACTTCGAGCTGTGGTCGCTGGCGGTGTCGGCCATCAATGGCTGCGGCATGTGCATGGAAGCCCACGAGAAGACGGTGCGCGGGCACGGCCTGAGCACCGAGCAGGTGCAGGCGGCGGTGCGGATCGCCGCCGTGGTGCATGCGGTCGCGGTGGCGATCGAGGGCGACGAGGCGCTGCAGGTCGAGGCGGTCGCCAGGGCTGCCTGATGATCGGGCTGCCTGATGATCGGGCTGCCTGATCCGGCCGCCTGATCCTCAGAACGGTCCGGCTCCGCGTCGGGCCGGCACCGGCTGCACGTAGAGCACCTGGTGCGGATACGAGATCCACACCCGATGGCTGCGCAGGTAGTCGGCGCCGAGCAGCGTGACGCCGGTATCGCCGACCTCCAGGACAGCCGGTGCGAACCGCTCCGGCCCGACCTGGAGGCTGTCGAACCGGTGCAGCCGCATCGGGTTGCGGTTGCCGTCGATGCCGGTCCCGATCGTGGCCGGGTCGGTCGCCATCGACGCGTCGGTGGCGCCGCCGCTTCGTCCTGCCGTGCGGTCGAGCACGGTGCGGCCTGCGCCGCTGTCCAGCACCGCCGGGACGGCGTGCCCGTCGATGGCGATCGGCAGGTCGATCTGGGTATCGTTTTCCAGCTGGAACGGGATTCGATACATCACGCCCTCCGGCCAGGGCCGCAGGTTGTCGCCGCAGCCCTGCTCCCGGTACAGCGACACGCGATGCGCCGGCAGGTCGAGGGCGACGTCGTAGCCAGCCAGGAAGTCGCCGCCGAACAGCCCGGCGAGCGGCAGGCCGTCGATCCGGCCATGCCAGCGGCCGGCGGTGACGAACTGCACGTTCCGCGCGACCATGTGGTCGAGGCGCAGGATGTCGACCGTGGCGTCGCGCGCGAACACGGCGCCACCGGTGCCGACCAGCACGTGGCGGTTCTCGAAGCTGGCCGGCAGGTTCAGCGTCACGGCGGCGTCCTCGAATATGGTGGACACGCGGGCGCCGGTGTCGACGATGAAGGCGACCGGTACGCCATCGACGGCCGCCCGGATGATCGGCTGGCGGCGTTCGTTGAGCACCGGCAGCACGGCCAGCTCGTGCATCACGCAGCCTGCCGGCGCCGGCTGGTCGGCGCAGGCGGCGACCGGCAGCAGCGCGGCGAGCAGCACCGCCCGCTGCCTCACCCCACGCGCACCATGTGGTTCAGCGGCCCGGCCCCGGCGCCGTAGCCGGGTGCGGCACCGATCGCCGCCCGCACGTAGTCGCGCGCCCGCACCACCGCGGGACGCAGCGCCATCCCCTGCGCCAGGCCGGTCGCCACCGCGCTGGCCAGGGTGCAGCCGGTGCCGTGGGTGTGGCGGGTGTCGATGCGGGGTGCGGCGAAGCGTTCACGGCCGTCGGGCGTCGCCAGCAGGTCGACGACCTCCTCGCCCGGCAGGTGGCCGCCCTTCAGCAGCACCGCCGGCACGCCCAGGGCGAGCAGCGCGTCCGCGGCCCGGTGCATGTCGTCCACGCTGTCGATCCGCAGGCCCGACAGCGCTTCGGCTTCCGGCAGGTTGGGCGTCAGCAGCGTCGCCAGCGGCAGCAGGTTGCGCCTGAGGCTGTCCATCGCGTCCGCCGCCAGCAGCCGGTGTCCGCCCTTGGCCACCATCACCGGGTCCAGCACCAGGGGCACGCCGCGGTGCCGGCCGAGGCAGTCGGCCACGGTCTCGATCAGGGCCGGGTCGCCCAGCATGCCGGTCTTGAAGGCGTCGGCGCCGAGATCGGCCAGCACGCACTCGATCTGCAGGCGCAGGAAGTCCGGCGGCACCGGCAGCACGCCGTGCACGCCGAGCGTGTTCTGCGCCGTCAGCGCGGTGACCGCGGTCATGGCGTAGCCGCCCAGCGCGGTCGCAGTCTTGATGTCGGCCTGGATGCCGGCGCCGCCGCCGGAATCGCTGCCGGCTATGATCAGGATGCGGCCGGGCGGGATGGGACCGGCCACGCCTCAGGCCGCCAGGGCAGCGCGCCGGATCGCCTCGCACACGCCAGCGACGACGCGGGCGACCAGCGCCTCGTCCTCCGCTTCCGCCATCACCCGCACCACGGGCTCGGTGCCGCTTTCGCGCAGCAGCAGCCGTCCGGTGGCGCCCAGCTCGTTCTCGGCCCAGCGCCTGGCCTCGATCACCGCCGGGCTGGTCAGCGGCGAGCGCCCGCTGAAGCGCTCGTTGCGGAGCAGCTGCGGGAACGGCGTGAACAGGCGCAGCACCTGGCTCGCCGGCTGGCCGTGCTCGACCAGCACCGACAGCACCTGGAGGGCGGCGATCAGCCCGTCGCCGGTGGTGGCGAAGTCCGACACCACCATGTGGCCGGACTGCTCGCCGCCGACGTTCATGCCGAGCTCGCGCATCCGCTCCACCACGTAGCGGTCGCCGACCGCGGTGCGCTCCAGCCGGAGGCCCGCTTCCGCCAGCAGCCTCTCCAGACCCATGTTGGACATCACCGTGGCGACGACCCCGCCGCCGCGCAGCCGGCCGCTGGCGGCCCAGGAGCCGGCGATCAGCGCCAGGATCTGGTCGCCGTCCACCAGCTGGCCGCGCTCGTCGCAGATCAGCAGCCGGTCGGCGTCGCCGTCCAGCGCCAGGCCGAGGTCGGCGCGATGCTCCAGCACCGCGGCACTGAGCGCCTGCGGGCTGGTCGAGCCGCACTGGTGGTTGATGTTGAGCCCGTCGGGGTTGCAGCCGATCCGCACCACCTCGGCGCCCAGCTCCCAGAGTGCCGTGGGGGCGACGCGGTAGGCGGCGCCGTTGGCGCAGTCGATCACGATGCGCAACCCGTCCAGGCGGCGGCCGCGCGGGAAGCTGGCCTTGGCGCTTTCCACGTAGCGGCCGGCGGCGTCGGTCAGGCGCGAGGCGCGGCCGATCAGGTCGGGAGCGGCGAGCCGACCGGACAGGTCCGAGCCCATCAGGGCCTCGATCTCCTCCTCCGCGTCGTCGGACAGCTTGAACCCGTCCGGGCCGAACAGCTTGATGCCGTTGTCCTCGAACGCGTTGTGCGAGGCGGAGATCATCACGCCGAGGTCGGCGCGGAGCGAGCGGGTGAGCAGCGCGATCGCCGGCGTCGGCAGCGGTCCGACCAGGGTGACGTCGATGCCGGCGGACAGGAAGCCCGACACCAGGGCGCACTCGATCATGTAGCCGGACAGGCGGGTGTCCTTGCCGAGCACGACGCGGTGGCGGTGGGTGCCGCGACGGAAGCGCAGGCCGGCGGCCTGGCCCAGGCGCTGCGCCACCTCCACCGTCATCGGGTCGACGTTGGCGGTGCCCCTGATCCCGTCGGTCCCGAACAGCTTCCGCCCACCGCCCATCACACGCCCTTCCGGCTTCCCGGACCGATTTAGCTCAGCCATGGATCGCCTGCCAGAGACGCACCGCCTGCACCGTTTCCGCCACGTCGTGCACGCGCAGGATGCAGCCCGGCAGCGACAGTGCCGGCAGGGCGGCGGCGATCGAGCCAGGGAACCGGTCGGTCACCGACGCGGCCCCGCCGATGCGGCCGACGAAGCCCTTGCGCGACACGCCCAGCAGCACCCGGCAGCCGAAACCGGCCAGGATCGGCAGGCGGCGCAGCAGCTCCAGGTTCTGCGCGTCGGTCTTCGCGAAGCCGATGCCGGGATCGACCAGCAGGCGGGCACGGTCGATGCCGGCGCGTTCCGCTCCCGCGATCCGCCCGGCCAGCTCATGCACCACGTCGACCGCGACGTCGCCGTATTCGGTCAGCGACTGCATGGTCTGCGGCGTGCCGCGCATGTGCATCAACACCACCGGGCAGGATGCGGCGGCCAGCACCCCGCGCGACGCCGGATCGTGCGCCAGCGCCGACACGTCGTTGACCAGGCGTGCGCCGGCGTCGAGGGCGGCGCGCATGGTAGCGGCGTTGCGCGTGTCCACCGACAGCGGGACCCCCTGCCCGGCCAGCGCCCGGAGCAGCGGCAGCACGCGGGCCTGCTCCTCCTCGGGGGGCACCGGCACGGCACCCGGCCGGGTGCTTTCGCCGCCGATGTCGAGGAGGTCGGCGCCGGCCTCGATCATGGCGCGGGCGGCGGCCACCGCGCGGTCGAGGTCGGCATGGCGGCCGCCGTCGCTGAAGCTGTCCGGCGTGCGGTTCAGGATGCCCATGACCAGCGGGCCGGGCGGCAGGCCGGCGGTGGCGGGCGGCATCGTCAGCCTGGACCGCAGCGTCGCCCAATTGTCCGGGATGGCGGTGGCGGGGACGATGCGGCGGGTGTGGTTCTCGATCAGCGCGGCCAGGGAGAACGCGGCGGGGCCTCCGGCGAGCGGAAGGGCGGCACCGGCAGCACGGGCGTCTCGGGCGGCAGGGCCATGCAGCAGGCCGAGCGGCTCGATCAGGCGGTGCGTCGTCATCGTCTCAGGCATGCTGCAAAAAGCGACCGTCGTCGCCAGATGCAGCGCCGTTGTTCATCCGGTAGGAGCCTTGCATGCCGACCCTGTTCGAACCGATCCGGCTGGGCGCGATCCACGCCCCCAACCGCATCCTGATGGCGCCCTTGACCCGCGCCCGCGCCACCGCCGAGCACGTGCCGACGCCGATCATGGCTGAGTACTACGCGCAGCGAGCCGGCGCGGGTCTGATCATTTCCGAAGCCACCGGGATCAGCCGGCAGGGCCTGGGATGGCCGTACGCACCCGGGCTGTGGACCGGGGAGCAGGTGCAGGCCTGGCGGCCGGTCACGCAGGCGGTGCACCGGGCAGGCGGCCGGATCGTGGCGCAGCTCTGGCACATGGGCCGGATCGTGCACCCGAGCTTCCTCGGCGGCGAGAAGCCGGTGTCCGCCTCGGCCACCACGGCGCCGGGACAGGCGCATACCTATGCCGGCAAGCAGGACTACGCCGAGGCGCGTCCGCTCGGACTGGAGGAGATCCCGGGCCTGCTGGAGGACTACCGGCAGGCGACGCGCAACGCGCTGGAGGCGGGGTTCGACGGGGTGCAGGTCCATGCCGCCAATGGCTACCTCATCGACCAGTTCCTGCGCGACAACAGCAACCACCGCGACGACAGCTATGGCGGGTCGACCGCCAACCGGGTGCGGCTGCTGGCGGAAGTGACGGAAGCGGTGGCCGGGGTTGCCGGCGCCGACCGCACGGCAGTGCGGCTGTCGCCCAACGGCGAGGTGCAGGGCGTCAACGACAGCATGCCGGAGGAGCTGTTCACCGCGGCGGCGGCGGCGCTGTCGGCGATCGGCATCGCCTTCCTGGAGCTGCGCGAGCCGCGCGAGGACAGCACCTTCCGCGCCGCCGACCGGCCGGCGATCGCGCCGCGGATCCGCGAGGTGTTCTCGGCACCCCTGGTGCTGAACTCGGACTACGACGGCCCGCGCGCGGGAGCGGCGGTGGAGCGCGGCGAGGCGGACGCGATCGCCTTTGGCCGGCCGTTCATCGCCAACCCGGACCTGCCGCGGCGCCTGAAGGACGGGCTGACGCCGGCGCGCGACGTGCAGGCGACCTGGTACAGCCAGGGGCCGGAAGGCTACGTCGACTATCCTGCCGCCTGACATGGAAAGGGCCCCGCTCGCGCGGGGCCCTGTTCGCAGGTGCTGGCAGTTCGGGCTCAGCCCGGCTGCGGCGCCGGGTCGAGACCGCCGCCGGTCGGCGGGAGCGGCTTGACCGTGGTCGGCACCGAGGCGCGGCGGTCCTGCATCGGCTCGTCGATCACCTTGCGCTCGACCGGCTCGCCGCGGAGCACCTGGCGGATCTCGTCGCCAGACAGGGTCTCGTACTCCAGCAGGCCGTTGGCAAGGCTGTGCAGATCGTCGATCCGGTCGGTCAGCAGCGTCTTGGCGTTGATGTAGGCCTGGTCGATGATCGCCTTGATCTCGCTGTCGATCTCTCGGATCGTCTGCTCCGACACGTTCTTGTTCTGCGTCACCGAGTGGCCCAGGAACACCTCCTGGCCGTTGTCGCCGAACGAGATCATGCCGAGCTTGTCGCTCATGCCCCACTCGCTGACCATGCGCCGGGCCTGGTCGGTCGCCATCTTGATGTCACCGGATGCGCCATTGGACACGTTCTCAGCGCCGAAGATGATCTCCTCCGCGGCACGGCCGCCCATCGCCATGGTCAGCTCGGCCAGCAGCTTGGACTTGCTCTTGGAGTAGCGGTCGCCCTCCGGGAGGCTCATCACCAGGCCGAGCGCACGGCCGCGCGGGATGATGGTGGCCTTGTGCACCGGGTCGCAGCCGGGGGTGTTGATGGCGCACAGCGCGTGGCCGCCCTCGTGGTAGGCGGTCATCTTCTTCTCGGCGTCGCTCATCACCAGCGAGCGACGCTCGGCGCCCATCAACACCTTGTCCTTGGCGTTCTCGAACTCGAGCATCGCCACCGTGCGCTTGCCCATGCGGGCCGCCAGCAGCGCCGCCTCGTTCACCAGGTTGGCGAGGTCGGCACCGGAGAAGCCGGGGGTGCCGCGGGCGATGGTCTTGGGCTCGACGTCGGAGGCAAGCGGCACCTTCTTCATGTGCACGCGCAGGATCTTCTCGCGGCCGTTCACGTCCGGGTTCGGCACCACGACCTGGCGGTCGAACCGGCCGGGACGCAGCAGCGCCGGGTCCAGCACGTCCGGACGGTTGGTGGCGGCGATCAGGATCACGCCCTCATTGCTCTCGAAGCCGTCCATCTCGACCAGCATCTGGTTGAGGGTCTGCTCGCGCTCGTCGTTGCCGCCGCCGAGGCCGGCGCCGCGATGGCGGCCGACCGCGTCGATCTCGTCGATGAAGATGATGCAGGGCGCGCTCTTCTTGCCCTGCTCGAACATGTCGCGCACGCGGGACGCGCCGACGCCCACGAACATCTCGACGAAGTCCGAGCCGGAAATGGTGAAGAACGGCACGTTGGCCTCGCCGGCGATGGCGCGCGCCAGCAGCGTCTTGCCGGTGCCGGGGGGACCGACCAGCAGCACGCCCTTGGGGATCTTGCCGCCCAGGCGCTGGAACTTCTGCGGGTCCTTGAGGAAGTGCACGATCTCCTCGAGCTCGGCCTTGGCCTCGTCGATGCCGGCCACGTCCTCGAAGGTGATGCGGCCCTGCTTCTCGGTCAGCAGCTTGGCGCGCGACTTGCCGAAGCCCATCGCGCGGCCGCCGCCGGACTGCATCTGGCGCATCACGAAGAACCAGGCGCCGATGATCAGCAGCAGCGGCGCCCACTGCAGCAGGTAGCGGAACAAGGGGTTGACGTCGCTATCCTCGGCCTTGGCCACCACCTCGACGCCCTTGTCGGTCAAGCGGGTGACCAGGCTGGGATCCTCTGGCGTGTAGGTCTCGAACGAGGTGCCGTCGGTCAGCACGCCGGACACGTTGTGGTCCTGGATCACGACGGAGCGGACATGGCCCGCGTTCACGTCGCCGACGAAATCGGAATAGGCCAGCTGCTGCGCCGCACGCTGGCCGCTGCCGGGCTGGAACACGCTGAACAACAGCACCAGCAGCAGCGCGATGATGACCCACAGGGCCAGGTTCCGCCCGAAATTACTCATCTGGTCTTCTACTTCCCCGCTCGACGTGCAGCCGGAGCCGCCCGCCACAGGAGGCGGGCCGGATGATCTTAGACGACCGGCGCGCCGAAGCCACTCCGTTCGCAACCACAGATTGGGACGAGCGCCCACCGTGGAAAGTCCCGGGCCGCGATGATGTTCGGGTCGTGTTAACGGCCGGTGAACAGCGACGCATCGGAGGCGGGTGCGGCGGGACGATAGCCGAACCGAAACCCGGACCAGTCGGGGGTGGCAGCCCATCCGAGATGCGGCACCGCCTGGAGCACGCCGTCCCGGCGCAACACCGGCAGGGTGGCCAGGACGGAGGCGGGGAGAATCGTGCGGCGCCGGAACAGGGCCGCTTCGGCACCAAGGGCCTCGATGCGCATGCCCGGGGGTACGGAGGCTCCGGCGGCGTCGAGAACGAAGCGCCCGTCCCACGACGCATCGTCGGCGGCCTCCACCGGGTCGCCGATCGCGTGGGCCTCGCGCAGCAGCAGCAGCCAGCCAGGGCGCAGGCGGCCTGCCGGCATCAGCCGGGTGCCGGCCAAGGTGGCGGCCAGGGTGGCCGGGCCGGGGCGGCGCAGCAGGCGATCGATCGCGGGCCGTGACGGTGGGTAGCGACGGCCGCCGACGCTGCGCAGGAGGGCGGCGAGCGCATCGGCCGGCAGCAGCGCCGGCGGCAGCAGCGCGAACCCTTCCGGACGAAGCACCGCCGCCTCCGCCAGCACCGCGGCGTCGACTGCCCTTCGACGCATCCGATCGGCGCCCGCCGCCGCGGCATCCGACAGGAGGTGCGGCACCTGGTCGCCCGGTCCGGACAGCTCCTGCCTCAGCCGCGCCCGCTGCGCCGTCCGGTCCTGGTTGGACGGGTCCTCGTTCCAGACGATCCCGTGACGGGACAGGGTGGCGCGCAGCCGGGCCGGAGCGACGGGGAGCAGCGGGCGGACCAGGCGCAGGTCGGTGGTCTCGGTCAGGCCCGCCATGCCGGCCAGCCCGTCCGGGCCGCTGCCGGCGCGGGCGCGCATCAGCACCGTTTCCGCCTGGTCGCCGGCGTGGTGGCCGAGCAGCAGGTCGACGGCGCCGGCGTCGCGGCAGGCCCCGGTCAGCAGCCGGTAGCGTGCCTCCCGCGCCCGACGAGCGAGCGCCGGACCGGGATGAAGGTCGTGCGCCGCCAGCAGCCGGGCCTCGACGCCGCGGGACCGGAGCCCGGCAACCGTTCGCGCGGCCTCGGCGGTCGAGCCCGGACGCAGCCGGTGGTCGACCACCAGCGCCAGCAGGCGCAGGCCGCGCGCTGCGGCCCAGCGCTGCGACAGCCAGGCCAGGGCGGTGCTGTCGGCGCCGCCGGAGACCGCGACCGCCACCGGCGATCGCGCGCCCGCCCCGGGCCAGGGCCCGAGCGGCGTCATCAGGGCGGCGAACTCGGCGTCGCCGACCGGCTCCGCCGCCGGAAAGCCGTTCAGCGGCAGCCGGCGCGGCCGCGCAGGGCAGCCGACGCGCTGCGCACGCGCGGCGCCGGCGACGGGAACTCGGCATGGAGCTTCGACAGCGCCTGGCAGGCGGAGCCCTTGTCGCCGAGCGCGATCAGCGAGGCGCTGACGCCGAGCAGCGCGTCCGGGGCGCGGCCGGAGCGCGGCGCACGGTTGTAGGTGTCGTAGTACGCCACCGCCGCCTGCTGGTACTGGTGCTGGCCGGCGAGCGACTGGCCGAGCAGGAACTGGGCGTCGATCTGGCGCGGGTTGCGCGGGCCGGACAGCACCTCCTGCGCGCTGCCCTGGGCGGCTGCGTAGTCGCGGCGCGCCAGCGCGGCGTTGCCGGCCGCGAGCGCGGATTCCGGCGTGTGCCGCACCGGCGGCGGCGGCGGCGCTGCCGGCCCGGCCTGCGGCGGTGCGGACAGGGCGCCCGGTTCCGCCAGCCCCGCTCCGGGACCGGGCGCGCCGCCATGGCCCTGCTGCAGGGCGAAGTTCATGTCGCTGATCTGCTTGGACAGGGTGGCGTTCTGCTGCTGCACCTGGTTGGCGAGCTGGTCGAGCTCGCCACGCATGTCGCGCACCTGCTGTTCCAGCGTCTGCACGCGGTCGAGCAGCTGCGGCGCCAGACCCGGGTCGACGGCGCCAGGCGGACCGGACTGGCCGCCGATCGGCGGCGCCACCGGCGCGCCGCCACCGCCGCCGCTCTCCACCTGCTCCAGCTCGTGGCGCAGCTCCAGGATCTGGTTCTGCAGCGAGATCCCTTCCCGGCTCTCGATCTGGGCCCGGGCGGCTCCGCCGCTCGCGACGGTCGCGCCGAGGCCGAGCAGAACGACGGCGCATCGCGAAAGGCAGGACACAGGACGCATGGACAATCCCCGGGCTCGGCAGGCCGGCGGCGCGGCCGGCGCGACGGAGGCTAGGACAGAACGGCGGCCGCATGAAGTTGCCGCACGAGGCAGCCATGTCGCTGCAAACGCGAACGCCCCGGGGAGGACCCCGGGGCGCCCGTTCGGGCCGGACGCGGCGAGCGTCAGCGGACGGCGGTGATCGCGTTGCGGTTCTGCGCCCAGGACTGCTCGTCGTCGCCGGTGGCGGTGGGACGGTCCTTGCCATAGGAGATGGTGGAGATGCGGTCGGCCGAGACGCCCTGCGCCACCAGGTAGTCGCGGGCGGCGTTGGCGCGGCGGTTGCCGAGCGCGATGTTGTATTCGTCGGTGCCGCGGTCGTCGCAGTTGCCGGCGACCTGGATGGTGACCTGCGGATAACGGGCGAGCCAGGCCGCCTGGCGGCCCAGCGTGGCCTGTGCCTCGCTCGACAGGGTGTTCTGCGCGAGCTCGAAGTAGACGCGGTCGCCGACGTTGGCGACCAGGTCGGCCTCGCTGCCCGGAGCGGCGGCGCCGGTCGGAGCGGAGGTGGCGCCCAGCCCTGATGCGGAGCCGCTGTTGGCCGCCTTGTCGTCCGAACATGCCGCGAGCGCCGCGACGAGAGCGAGCGCCCCGAGAAGCTTCAGTGTCATGGTGCTGGGTTCCTGGACGATGTGATGTAGGCGGTTCAGCCGACCGGCGGGCAGGTCCGGCCGCACTCGAGGCAGCGAGCACGAGAAGGTGGTCCGGCGAACAGCTTACGGCTGCCGATTACTGCCTCGTTTCGCACCCGGTCAAGCCGGCAACGTAGCGGCTGCCGATTCGATCCGCGGCGCCATCACTTTATTCTATGGTGTGGCTCCATGGCTCGCCTGGCCGGCGGGCGTTCAGCCCTTCAGCGGCGACCAGGCCGGCGCCTCGGCGCCGCCAGGGGTCGGCACCGTGCGCTCGTTGAAGCCGGCGATGTCGATCTGCCCGAGCGAGGACGAGGCGCCGGCGCCGCGCCTGGCATAGGCCAGCACCCGGCCGTTGGGGCAGAAGGTGGGGCTGTCCACGGAGAAGCCGCGCGTCAGGATCCGCTCGCCGGTGCCGTCCGGCGCCATCACGCCGATCGAGAAGCCGCCGGAGCCGATGCGGGTGAAGGCGATCAGGTCGCCGCGCGGGCTCCATACTGGCGAGCCGTACTGGCCGGAACCGTAGGAGATGCGACGCGCGCCGCCGCCGCCGGCTCCCATGATGTAGAGCTGCGGGCTGCCGCCGCGGTCGGAGTTGAACACGATCTGGCCGCCGTCCGGGCTGTAGCACGGGCTGGTGTCGATGGCGCCGGAGTCGGTCAGCCGGCGCGAACCGCCGCCGCCGAGCCCCACGGTGTAGATGTCGGAGCCGCCGCCGCGTGTGGCGGACATCACCACCGAGCCGCCGTCGGGCGAGAAGCGCGGCGCGAAGGAGATGCCGGCAAACTCGCCCAGCACCTGCTGCCGGCCGCTGCCGAGGTCGAACAGGTACACCCGCGGCCGGTCGTTGGCGTAGCTCATGAAGGCGATCTGGTCGCGGGTGGGGTGGAAGCGCGGCGTCTTCACCAGCCATTCGCCGCCGGTCAGCACCCGGTTGTTGGCGCCGTCCTGGTCCATGATCGCCAGCCGGGTGGTCTCGTGCGTGCGCGGGCCGGAGGTGGCGACGTAGCAGATGCGGGTGTCGAAATAGCCCTTGTCGCCCAGCATGCGCTCGTAGATCACGTCGGCGATGATGTGGGCGATGCGTCGCCAGTTGCCGCCGCTGGTGGTGTAGGCGGTGCCCTGCAGCTGCTGCCCGGTCAGCACGTTCCACAACCGGAACTCCACCCGCACCCCGGCGCCGGAGCCGGCGGTGGTGCCCTGTGCCAGCGCCTGCGCGCCCATGCTCTTGTAGGGGGTGAAGTCCGGCACGCCGGGACCGCCGGCGGACGGGGCCGCGGCGATCGGGCGGAACAGGCCGGAACCCGCCAGGTCGTTGTTGATCACCTGCGTCATCTGGTCGCCGATGCCGGGACCGAAGGAGGGGATCGCGATCGGGATCGGCGCCGTGCGGGCCTGGTCGACGGTGATCTCGGCGCCGCCTGGCCCCGATGCGGGCGCTCCGGGCGGCGCACCCCCCGGAACGTTCTGGCCGAAGGCGGTCAGCGGGATGGCGAGGATGCCGCCGGCAAGGCTGCTACCGAGGAGGCGTCGGCGCGTCAGGCCCTCGCTGCTCGCGCTGATGATGGACATGGCGTTCTCTCCAGGCTCGCCCGTCACGGGCGGAAGACGAAGCTGAGCTGCTGGGTCCGGCCCAGCAGGTTGGAGGGGATCGGCAGCTTGGCGCATCTCGGATCCAGAACCGTGTTCTTGGCCCGTTCCGCTAGCGCGCGATATTGTGGATCGGCGTCCATACGTGCCTGGGTGTCTGGCTTGAAAAAGACCTGCCGTGCCTCACCCGTCGCATCCACAACTACTAGAAGGTGTGCGCTGAACGACGCGTAATTTCTCGCTTCCGTGTCTTCGCTATAGCATCCTCTCAACTCGTTCCCGATCGCCCGCTGCGCGCCGGCGCTGAGCTGGCCGGTCACGTCGCCGGCGCGCGACGGCGAGCCGCCCTGGTCGGGGTTGGCGCGGTGGCGCGGCGGGTGGGTCTGCGGCTGGTCGGCGCGAAACTTCTCCAGCGTCGCCAGCAGCGAATGGGTGTCGGGCTGCACGTTGCTGGTCTTGTTCGGCTGAGTCAGGTGCGAGGGCACTGTCGGCTTCGCCAGGTCGGGCTGCGGATGCGGCGTCGGCGGCGATGGGGCGTGGCTGGGTGCCGGGGGTGCCGGCTTCGGCGGCGGGGCACGCACGGCGTCCGGCGACGGCGCCTGGATCTTGGGCGGAAGGTCGAGCGGCAGGATCGGCGCCGGGGCGGCTTCCGGCGGCGGCGGGGCCGGCGTGGGCGGCGGCGGCGGGGGTGGCGGCTCCTCCACCGGCACCGGCTCGGGCGGGGTCGGCGACACCGGTGCCGTCTTCTCCACCGCGGACGGCGCCGGCACCGGCTTGGTGGTGGGCTGGTCGCCGCGGCGCGACTGCGACGGCGGGCCGGTGAAGTCCATCTCGATCGACGGCGCGTCCGGCGGCTCCGGCGGCTTGGCGATCGGCGGCAGGGCGATGACGAAGCACAGCACCAGCAGGAGGTGCAGGCCACCGGAGACCAGTGCGGCCCGTTTCAGGCGGCTGGTGTCGTCAGGTCGCGTCCGGACCACGGTGGGGTTCCAGCGGGTCCGGTGCTAGCGCGACGGAGCGGCACCCGCGCCGCCGCCGGGCTGCGGCTGCTCGGCCAGCAGGGCGACGTGGGTGAAGCCGCCGCCGGTGATGGTGCCCATCACCTGCATGACCCGGCCGTAGCCGATGTGCTGGTCGCCGCGCACGAAGATGCGGTGGTTCGGGTCGTTCTGCGACGCCGCCTGCAGCCTGGCCACGAGCGCATCGTCGGTCACCGCGTCGTCGCCCAGGAACAGCGTGCCGTCGCCCTTGATGGTGAGCGTGATCGGCTTGGTGTCGGCGTTGATCGGCGCCGCGTTGGTCTTGGGCAGGTCGACGTTGACGCCGCTGGTCATGAGCGGTGCGGTGACCATGAAGATGATCAGCAGCACCAGCATCACGTCCACCAGGGGCGTGACGTTGATCTCCGACATCGGCCGGTGCCGGCCGCGTCCGCCGATCCCGCCGCCACGGCCGCCGCCGAGCTGCATCGCCATGCTCAGACCCTTTCCTCGGACTGGCGCGACAGGATCGCGCCGAACTCGGTGCCGAACGCTTCCAGGCGGGCGGCGAAGCGGGACAGGTCCTGGTTGATCTTGTTGTAGGCGATCACCGCCGGGATCGCAGCGACCAGGCCGATCGCGGTGGCGAACAGCGCCTCGGCGATGCCGGGGGCCACCACGCTGAGGTTGGTGTTGTGCATCGCCGCGATCGCCGAGAACGAGTGCATGATGCCCCACACGGTGCCGAACAGGCCGATGAAGGGTGCGGTCGAGCCGACGGTGGCGAGGAAGATCATCCAGCGCTCCAGCCGCTCCAGCTCACGCGTCACGGTGATGGCCATGGCGCGGTCGACACGCTCGCGCACGCTGCCGCGCGACAGGTCGGCGCCGGCAACGCGGGCGCTGCGCCGCCACTCGCCCATCGCGGCGCCGAACACGGCCGCCATCGGATGCGCCGGCTTGGCGCCGTCGGTCTCGTACAGGTCGTCCAGGCTGCCGCCGGACCAGAACCGGTCCTCGAATCCGGCAGCCTGCCGGTTGGCGCGACGGACCGAGACCGTCTTCTCGAAGATGATCGCCCAGACCCACACGCTGGCCCCGACCAGTCCCAGCATCACCAGCTTGACGACGAAGGAGGCCTGGATGAACAGGCTCCAGAGCGAAAGGTCCCCACCCGTCGCCGCAGCCAGGTTTGCCGCATCAACCGCCCGATCCAAACGCGCCTCCTTCGCAGCACCCGACCCGGCCGGCCGGGCGCCCACCGTTCGCCGGGCTTCCTAGAGGGTTTTCAGCCGGAGCAGAAGCTTTGTCCCCTAGCCTGTTGCATGTGACCGGTTTTTAACCCGGCGGCAGGGCGGACCGGATGGGGCTCGGGCAGGCGCACCGGGCGCGGGCTGGCCGGACGCCGTTCCCGCAGCGCCGTGTGCATCGTCGCCAGGTCGTCGAGCCGAAGCCGGGGGTCATTCGGCCAGGGGCGCCATCAGGGCCGACCGACCGCGCAGCCCGGCGCCACCTCGCGTCGGCTGCTCGCGACCTCAGGTCGTCGGTCTCGATCGGCGCCGCAGTACGGCCCAACTGAACAACAGGATCCCGATAGCGACGCCTCCCGCATGCGACACGGCATCAAGGTTCACGCGATGCACGCTCAGGATGTGCGCCGTCATCAGGACGAGGGCGACCATCGCCAGCCAAACGCCGAGCCGCCCGGACCTGCTGTTCCACGACGTCGATCCGGCGCCCGGGCCAGGGCTTTCCCGTCGGATCGAAGTGATGATCAGGACTGTGGTGATGAAGGCGCAGGCCAGGCTGACCAGCCTGATCATCGGAGAATAGGCGACGACGGCCAGATCGCTCAGCAGTGTCCAGGCCGCGCAAACGAGGCACAGAAGCCCCGTCGCCATCGGAACCGATGCCATCGCCGCCATCCCCCCTGACTTCCAGCGACCTTCGCTTCCGGTTATGCCCGAGATGCGGAGCGAGGGCAGCCGTGTCGTGCCGATGGCCGTGTTTGTCGTGTCGCCGCCATCGGTGCCGGCGCCGGCGACCCTGCCGCCTCGACACGGTGTCGCGAGCGCTGGAAGGCTGGTTCCGGCAGCACCGCGGCGACTTGGGAGTGGCGCGGCCGGCGTGCCGGGCAAGGGACCAGGGTGGCGTGCTCAGGCGGCGAGGCCGTCCAGCACCGTCGCCCAGGGCTCGGGCAGGCGCACCGGACGCAGGTCGAGGAGGCGCACGGTCGCCACCGTGACCTCGAGGGTGGCGGCGAGCACATCCCCGGCAGACAGCGCCTGCGCCAGGCGCAGGCTGGCGCCGCGCCGCTCCAGCAGCACGGTCTCCACCGTCGCCAGGTCGTCGAGCCGGAGCGGGCGGCGGTACTCGACGACAGCGCGGCGCACCACGAAGGCGATGCCGTGCCGCTCCAGCAGCGCCGACGCCGGCACCCCCGCGTCGCGCAGCGCCTCGCTGCGGCCGCGCTCGGCAAAGGCGAGGTACTGGGCGTGGTACATCACCCCGCCGGCGTCGGTGTCCTCATAGTACACCCGGAACGCGATACGGTGCGCCGGCACGAGCGCGTCACTCCTCGGACAGCAGGTCGAACTGCAGCCGCTCGCCGGCCGGCGGCTTCAGCCCGAGATGGGCCCAGCCGCGATCGGCCAACACCCGGCCGCGGCTGGTGCGCAGCACCAGGCCCTCCTGGATCAGGAACGGCTCGACCACGTCCTCGAGCGTGTCGCGCGCTTCCGCCAGGGCGGCGGCCAGGGTTTCCACGCCGACCGGGCCGCCGTTGTGGTGCTCGGCGATTCGCCGGAGGTAGCGCCGGTCCATGGCGTCGAGCCCGAGCGTGTCCACCTCCAGACGCGACAGCGCCGCGTCGGCGAGCACGCGGTCCACCGGGCCGTCCGCGGTGCGGCCGACCGAGGCGAAGTCGCGCACCCGACGCAGCAGGCGGCCGGCCACGCGGGGCGTGCCGCGCGAGCGGCGGGCGATCTCCTCGGCGCCGTCCGGGCTGAGGGCGAAGCGCAGCTTCTCGGCACCCCGCGACACGATCCGGCGCAGCTCCTCGGGCGTGTAGAACACCAGGCGCAGCGGGATGCCGAAGCGGTCGCGCAGGGGCGTCGCCAGCAGGCCGGCGCGGGTGGTGGCGGCGACCAGGGTGAACGGCTGCAGGTCGATCCGCACCGAGCGGGCGGCAGGCCCCTCGCCGATGATCAGGTCGAGCTGGAAGTCCTCCATCGCCGGATACAGGATCTCCTCGATCGCCGGCTGCAGCCGATGGATCTCGTCGATGAACAGCACGTCGCGCGGCTGCAGGTTGGTCAGGATCGCGGCGAGGTCGCCGGAGCGCTGGATCACCGGGCCGGAGGTGGCGCGGAAGCCGACGCCCAGCTCGCGCGCCACGATCTGCGCCAGCGTGGTCTTGCCCAGCCCCGGCGGCCCGTGCAGCAGCACGTGGTCCAGCGCCTCGCCGCGTCCGCGCGCGGCCTGGATGAAGATCGACAGGTTCTCGCGGCTGGCGCGCTGGCCCACGAAGTCGTCGAGCCGCTGCGGGCGCAGCGTGGCCTCCGCCGCGTCCTCCTCGGCGCGACGCGAGTCGATCGTGCGCCGCTTGCCCTCGGCGTCGCTCATCGCGCCAGCTCCTTCAGGCTGTCACGGATCACCGTGTCCAGCCGCGCCCCCTGCCCCAGCCGCTCGACCACGCGCCCCACCACCGGATGCGCCTCGACCCGGCGGAAGCCGAGCCCGGCCAGGGCCGCCAGCGCGTCCCCCTCGATCCCGCCGGCGCCGACCTGTCCGGCCGCGGCAGTCGTTCCGCTGCCGGTCGGCATCACGCCGGCCTTGTCCTTCAGCTCGCCCAGGATGCGGTCCGCCAGGCGCGGGCCGACGCCGGGGGCCCGCGTCAGGCTGGCGCGGTCGGCGCTGGCGATGATCGCGACTAGGTCGCGCGGCGACATCGCCGACAGGATGCCGAGCGCCACCTTGGCGCCGACGCCCTGCACGGTGGTGAGCAGCCGGAACCAGTCGCGCTCGGCCGCCTCGGCGAAGCCGTAGAGCAGGATCGCGTCCTCGCGCACCACCGTCTCGACCAGCACGCGTGCCAGTTCCGGCGGATGCGGCAGCGCCGACAGGGTGCGGGTCGAGGCCTGCACGAGGTAGCCGACCCCCTGGACGTCCAGCACGCAGCGGTCGGATTCGACCTGCGCCAGCAACCCGGTGAGGAGGGCGATCATGCCGGGAGATGCCGGAGGAGCGGGGCGGGGGCCGGGGCAGTCGAGAACAAGGAAGGGTTCCGTCGCAGCGGGGAAGGCACGAGCGCTCCATAGCACGCCACGTCCCGCAGGCAGAGGATCGCCTCGCCAGCCGGTGTGCGACGCGGCCCGCAGCCGCGCAGCCGGGCCGGGGAGCGGTTGCGCGCACGGGAAGCGGCCGTGCGCGCAACCATGACGCGCGTTGCACAAGGGACGGGTCAGGCCGCACAAGAACGGTTTGATAGCAGAACATCATTATTGCGACGTCATTTTCCGGATCTACCGGCTTGCTAACGAGCAGTCGGTGCTCTACTCCGGCCAGGTCATGTCGGAACAACAAGGAGCCTTATGAGGAACGCGTATCGGATTGTTATCTTCATGATCTTGCATGTGTAGACTGTAATTTCTCGATGTGATGCCGCCTGGTTCGGCACGGCGCTAACGGAACGACAAGCGCCCGCATTCCCGTGAGATCATCTGATCAAGGAACATCTCGATGAACATTCGCATCCGCATCGTCCTGGCATGCACCATGTCATCCTTCGCCGCCGCCAAGGCAGGCGCACAGGCCCTTCCGACCATCACCAGCCCGGTAGTCCTCAACCTGACGGCGCCTGGCGGCGGTGCGTTCGCGGCCGAGGCGGTGACGCTGTCGTCGCCGGGAAGCGGCACCAACGGTCCGCAGACGGCGCAGGTCGGCATGAACGTGAAGTGTAACAAGAGCAACTATCTCGCGGCGAACACCGTCGGCGAGGTCGACTGCCTGTACGCGACACTGCGGCAGGACGGCCCGAACAGCGACGGCAGCGGCCTGCTGGTCGACACGCAGAACACCGGCATGGGCTTCCTTTCCGATACCGAGATGGTCGCATCGTCCGTCAATCGTGCGACCAACGTCGCCAACCTGGCCGTCGACATCCAGGAAGGCGTCATCAACCTCGGCACCACCATGTACGGCGCCACCTACGACGCGACGATCGGCAACGGCGACACCGCCGTGCTGGTGCAGGCGAAGTCCGGTGCGTCCTGGAACTACGCCCTGCGTGCCATGGACGGCTCGGGCGTGCAGTACTTCTCGCTCGATGGCCACGGCAACACGATCCAGAACGGCACCGCGCGGATCAACGGAGTTTACGTCAGCGGCGTACTGCAGGCGAGCGCCTCGGCGGTGGAAGGCGTGGCACGAGCGCGCATGGTGAGGAAGGCGGACTGCGGAACGATCCTGCGCAGCACGTCCGACACGTCGCTCAGGCTCACGGTGCCGAACGGGCTGCCGGTAGGATGCCGGATCGATGTCGTCCAGGCCGGACAAGGCACCGTCCTGATCGCCGGTACCGGCGCCATGCGCAGCGAACGCCTCGCGGCGCAGTCCGCGGTGCAGGGAACACGCGGGCGATATGCCGAAGCCTCGTTGCTGATCGACAGCGGATCCAGCTTCCTGGTCGGCGGCCAGGTGTCGGATGCGGCCGGTGCGGCAGCGGCTGGTGCGGCGCTGGCCGACGCCGACAGGCCTCGGCGCTCCGGCGCGTCGCCGACCGTGTCGCTCGCAGCCTGGCAGCCGGCGGACGCGTCGGCGCACTGAAGCGGGCTTCCGCGGGCCGGAGCGTCAGCCCGGCGTGCGGCGCCGCGATCCCGGGGGCGGCGTCCCGCGTCCGGCACGCGCGCGGCCCCTGGGCGGAAGGGGCGAGACCAGCACGTCGCTGGCATCGGCGCCGAGTAGGCGCAGCTGCGTCGGCTCGGCGCCCGGCACGTCGGCTCCCGCCTGGGCGTCGAGCGGGATCGGCCAGAAGCACTCCACGCGGCCGTCCTCGCCGCGCAGCGCCAGGAACACCACGCGGTCGACCGCTCCGGCAGGAGCCGCTTCCAGCGCCAGCCTGAACACCAGCCCGTCGGCCTTGTCGCCGCCCAGCGCCATGGTCAGCTGCTGCGCCTCGATCACCTGGCGGCGCAGGGTGCGGCTGGTCGGGTCGTCGGCCGAGCCGCGGAAGAAGCGCACCGGCACGTCCTCGATCAGGAACACGAAGTGGTGGCTGCCGTCGAGCACGGTGAGCCAGTCATGGGTGCCGCGCTCGGCTGCGCGCTGCAAGCGCTGGCGGCCGAACGCGTAGGCGCGGCAGCCGATCGACCAGGTGTCGTCGCCCATCTCGATCGAGGCCAGGCGCACCGCGTCGCGCCTGGCGTGCGCCAGCAACAGCGCGCACACGCGCAGCCGCTCCTCGGTCAGGGCCGGGTGGATGGTCCAGGGCAGGACGTCCGCCGGCACCACGATGGGTCGGTCTGGTTGCTGGTGATCCGGGGAAGCCACGAGGCGAGCCTAGCATGGCGGACGGCCACGGCCAGACGATCATCCGGAGTGGCAGGGACAGCGGAAAGCGTCCGACGCGAACCGGAGCGGGTGGCAAGCGTTCGGGAGCCGGATCAACCCGAGGCCACACGCCATGTCCGTGTTCCCGTCGCTGCCGTCGATCGACGCCCCGGAGGTCAATCTCCGTCCGGACCAGGCGCCGCTGGTCCAGCCTGCCGACACGGCGGCGGACGGGTCGCCGGCGCGGCGTCCGGGCGATCCGGGTCCGGCGCCGGTGGATGACGGGGCGCCGATCTTCTCGACCGACCCGCTGGGCTAGCGGACACGGCAGCGGCCTCGCCCGCAGCCCCGGGTCCTGGTCTCGCGCTGCACGTCCGCGAGATCGCCTGGCGCCTGCCGGAAGACGCGTTCGTGGCATTGGCCGACGAGCCGATGCCGGCATGGCTCGACAGCGCGGCGTCCGGCGCGCGCAGCCGCACCAGCTATCTGTGCGTGCGGCCGTTCCGGCTGGTCGAGGCCCGCGACGGGTGGGTGGCGGTGGACGGTGTCCGGCACCGCTGCGACCCGTTCGACGCCGTCGGGTCCGAGCTGAGGCGGTGGCAAATCGAGCCGGGCGCAGCACCGGTGCCGTTCTCAGGCGGCGCGATCGGGTTCTTCGGCTACGAGCTGGGCGGCGTGCTGGAGCGCCTGCCGGCGCGCCACCCGGACCCGCTCCGCCTGCCCGACATGAGCGTCGCGTTCTACGACGTGGTGGTGGCGTTCGACCGGCAGCAGGAGCGCTGCTGGCTGCTGTCCTCCGGCCTGCCGGAGCAGGATCCGGCGCGACGGGCCGAGCGCTCCGTGCGGCGGGCTCAGCAGACGCTGGCCCTGCTGGACCGCGTCCCGTCGCGGCCGCACCGGCCGGTTCCGCCGCTGGTGTGGACGCCGGACCTCGACCGCGCTGGCTACGAGGACCGGGTGCGCCGGGTGCTCGACTACATCCGCGCCGGCGACATCTTCCAGGCCAACCTGACGCTGCGCCACCTGGCGACGCGGCCGCCCGGGATCCCGGCGGCCGAGCTCTACCTGCGGCTGCGCGCCGCCACCCCGGCGCCGTTCGCCGCCTATCTTGGCTTCGGGGAGCTGGCGCTGCTCAGCGCCTCGCCCGAGCGCTTCCTGCGGCTCGACCCGCAGGGCCGGATCGAGACCCGGCCGATCAAGGGCACCCGGCCGCGCGCGGCCGATCCCGAGGCAGATCGACGCCTGCGCGAGGACCTGCTCGGCAGCACCAAGGACCGGGCGGAGAACCTGATGATCGTGGACCTCATGCGCAACGATCTCGGCCGGGTGGCCATGCTCGGCAGCGTGACGGTGCCGGCGCTGTGCGAGGCGGAAACATTCGCCACCGTGCACCACCTGGTCTCGGAGGTGCGGGCGCAGCTGCGTCCGGGACTCGGCGCCATGGACCTGCTGCGCGCCACCTTCCCCGGCGGCTCGGTGACGGGTGCGCCGAAGATCCGCGCGATGGAGATCATCGACGAGCTGGAAGCGTCGCGACGCGGGCCGTACTGCGGCAGCATCGCCTGGCTCGGCTACGACGGCGCCATGGACAGCAGCATCGTGATCCGCACCGTGGTCGCGACCGACAGCGTGCTGGTCGCCCAGGCCGGCGGCGGCATCGTTGCCGATTCCGACCCGGCGGCGGAATACGAGGAGATGCGGCTCAAGCTGCAGCCGCTGCTCCGGGCGCTCGGCGGCGAGGCGTGACCTGCTGGCTGAACGGTGCGCTGCTGCCACGGGGCGAGGCCGCGATCGATCCGGACGACCGCGGCTTCACCCTCGGCGACGGGCTGTTCGAGACGGTGCGGATCGCGGGCGGGCAGCCGGCGCACCTGCCCCGCCACCTGCGCCGGCTGCGTGACGGTGCCGCCCTGCTCGGGATCCCGCTGCCCTGGGACGACGAGGCGCTCGGCGCCGCGTTCGCCGCCACGATTGCCGCCGTCGCGGTCGCGGACGGCAGCGCGCGGCTCACGCTGTCGCGCGGGCCGGCAGCCCGCGGCGTGCTTCCGCCGGAGACGTGCCGCCCGACCGTGCTGATCACCGCGGCCAATGCGGGGCCGTCGCCGGCCGGGCCGGTGCACGCGGTGCTGTGCACGACCACCCGGCGCAACGAGTGGTCGCCGTTGTCGCGGATCAAGTCGCTGAGCTACCTCGACGCGGTGCTGGCCCGGATCGAGGCGGACCGGCGCGGCGCCGGCGACGCGCTGCTGCTGAACACGCAAGGGAGGCTGGCGGAAGCCTCGGCGGCCAACCTGCTGGTGCTGCGCAGCGGCCGGCTGCTGACCCCGGCGGTGGCGGACGGCGCGCTGCCCGGCATACGGCGCGCGCTGCTGATCGAGCGCTGCGGTGCCGCGGAAGCGTCGTTGCCGCCGGAAGCGTTGCAGGAGGCGGAGGCTGTGTTCCTGAGCAGCAGCCTCGGCCTGCGCGAGGTCGCCAGCCTCGACGGGCGGGCGCTGCCCCGTCGCGACGACCTGCTGGCCGAGCTGGACCGGCGGACGCGCTGAACACCCGATCGTTCCGGTGCCGCTTGAACCGGTCCGCCCGATCGGGCAGGCAGGCGGTTCGGGAATGGGGAGCGTTGCGCCATGGCACGAGACGGGACGGCCTCACAGCTGCGGCGCGCCGCGTGGCTGCTCCTGCTGCTTCCGTTCGCGGGGCTGCTGTGGGTGCCGTTCTACGACCGGCCCGGCCCGGCGCTGCTCGGCTTCCCGTTCTTTTACTGGTACCAGCTGGCCTGGGTGCCGGTGACCTCGGCGCTGGTGTGGCTGGTCTGGCGGCTGGAGCGGGCATGAACGCCGTTCAAGCCGGACCGGGTGCCGCCGGCATCGCCGTGTTCGTGCTGCTGTTCGCGCTGACGATCGTGCTCGGCGCGTCTGCCGGCTGGCGGCGCGGGCGCAGCGGCGGTGCGGTCGCCGGGAGCACCGAGGAGTGGGGCCTGGGCGGCCGCTCGTTCGGCACCCTGATCACCTGGTTCCTGGTCGGCGGCGACTTCTACACCGCCTACACGGTGATCGCGGTGCCGGCACTGGTCTATGCCACCGGCGCGTACGGCTTCTTCGCCCTGCCCTACACCATCATCGTCTATCCGTTCGTCTATGCGGTGATGCCGCGGCTGTGGCAGATCGCCAAGGCGGGCGGTCATGCCACCGCCGCCGACATCGTCCGCGCGCGATACGACAGCCGGGTCCTGGAGCGGGTGGTGGCGGCGACCGGGCTGCTGGCGATCCTGCCCTACATCGCGCTGCAGCTGGTCGGCATACGCACGGTGCTGGAGGCGCTCGGGCTGCCGGGCGAGGTGCCGCTGGTGGTCGCCTTCGCCTCGCTCGCCGCCTACACCTGGCTCGGCGGGCTGCACGCGCCGGCGGTCACCGCGTTCCTCAAGGACATCATGATCTATGTCGCGGTGATCGCGGCGGTCACGGTGATCCCGCGCCATCTCGGCGGCTACGGCGCGATGTTTGCCACTGCCGCCTCGCACATGAAGCCGGCGCCGGCGGGCCACGTGCTGGGCGCGGGGCAAGCCGTCCCGTACGCCACCCTGGCGCTGAGCTCGGCGCTGGCCGCCTTCCTGTATCCGCACACCCTGACCGGGGTGCTGGCGGCGCGGGACGCGGATACGATCCGGCGCAATGCGGTGATGCTGCCAGCCTACACCCTGCTGCTCGGGCTGATCGCGCTGCTGGGATTGATGGCGCATGCCGCCGGCATCGCCACCACCCATCCGAACACGATCGTGCCGGCGCTGTTCCTCCGGATCTTTCCCGGCTGGTTCGCGGGCTTCTGCCTGGCCGCGATCGCGATCGGCGCACTGGTGCCGGCGGCGGTGATGGCGGTGGGGGCGGCCAACCTGCTGACGCGCAACCTGCTTCCCCCCCGCGCGCGGGTCGGGACCCGAAGCGCGCAGGTGACGGCGCTGCTGGTCAAGGTGGCGGCGCTGGGCTTTGTGCTGCTGCTGAACCCGCTGTTCGCGATCGACCTGCAGCTGCTGGGCGGGGTGTGGATCCTGCAGACCCTGCCGGCGCTGGTGTTGGGGCTGCTGCCCCTGCGGCTGACGCCGGCCGGGCTGCTGGCGGGCTGGGCGGCGGGCATGGCGGGCGGCACCGCCATCGTGTTCGCCGACGGGCTGAAACCGGTGCATGCGCTGCACCTGGTCGGCCCGCACGGGATCAGCGTGTCCACCGGGCTGCTGGCGCTCCTGCTCAACCTCCTGGTGGCGCTGGGGGTGTCGCTGGCTACTCGAAGGCGCGCCGGATGAGGCTGGAGGCGGCAACGCCGAGCGCCGAGCCTTCCGCCGAGGCGCCGACGGTCTCGCCGCCGAGATAGGGTGCGAGCGCGTGCGCCAGGTTGGGCACGGTCAGGGTCTGCAGCCAGATCCGCCCCGGACCGGTCAGCCTGGCGAGGAAGAACCCGTCGCCGCCGAACAGCTTGTTGCGTATGCCGGGCAGCATCGTGATGTCGAACCCGACGCTGTCCTCGAACATGCCGACATGGCCGGGATGGACGTCGATCGCCTCGCCCGGAGCCAGGTTGTGCTCCACCACGCCGCCGCCCAGCGTGCTCCAGAAGGTGCCGCTGCCTCCCACCTGCTGCAGCCGGAACCCGTCGCCGCCGAAGATGCCGGCGCCCAGCGAGCGCTGGAACCCGAGCCCGAGCGTGACGCCGTCGGTCGCGCACAGGAAGCCGTGCCGGTGCAGCAGGTAGGACCGGCCGGGATCGATCCGGTGCTCGACGATGCTGCCCGGGATCTTCGCTGCGAAGGCGAGATGGCCGGGGCCGCCCTCGGCGCGGTACTCGGTCATGAACAGGCCGCCGCCGCCGAGCGAGCGCTTGACCGCGCCGAGGAAGCCGGTGGCGCCGGCCCCGGAGGTTGTGGTGCGCAGCGCGACGTTCGGGCTCTTCCAGGACAGCTCGCCGGTTTCCGAGATCAGCGTCTCGAACGGGTCGAGCGACACGTAGAGCACCGGCAGCATCTGGCCTTCGATCCGCGTCTGCATGGGAAACCCTCCCTTTCGCTTCGATGCTGACAGCATCGTGCGACCGCCGACGCCATTCGACACGTCAATTAGATGGCACGCTTGCAATTACGCTGCTTTTTACGCCATGCCGATGCTGTTAAGTCACTGCCGGACCGGCCAGGCCGTGCGGCCCGGTTTCCTGCCCGCCCCGGCGAGCCCGCCATTCCAGCCAGAGCCTCCAGGAAGGTCGAGTGTGATGCCCCTGTTTGTGATCGAGATCAGCGGCGAGCCGATTCTCGTGTTTCCCGAGGACACCCTGGCGCTGGCGCAGGAGGAGGCGGCTACCGGCAACGTCACCGAGGCGCTGCAGGAGTTCGAGCGCAACGGCGCGCCGGTGTGGGACGGCGAGGTGAAACTGATGGTGCGCGAAGCCAGTGCGGACGAGGCGGCGCATTACGACGCCGGCTTCGCCGAGGCGATGCAGGACGGCGAGGTGTCCGACGAGGACCGCGACGAGTTCGCGGTGTTCCTGATCGAGACGGATGACGCGGAGTGATGACGGGCATGGATGGAATGGATCTGGCAGGAATGGCCGGCAGCACCGTGGCGGCGAAGCGTCCGCGCATGAGCTACCGCCAGGCGGCCCGGCTGATGATCAACAAGCACGGCCGGAACGCCCGCACCTGGGCGCTGAAGCGCGCCGCCGAGCTGCGCGCGGCCGACGACCTCGAGGCCGCGGCGCTGTGGGTGAAGGTGAGCGAGGAGGTCGCGGTGCAGCAGGCGGAAGCGTCGCACCTCGCCTGAACCTGAGTGCCTGAAGCCTGGGTGCCTGAAGCGGGGGCCTCAGGCTGCCGGGACGCTGTGGCTGTCGGCGACGAAGTGGAAGAACCGGCCGTTGAACGGGGACAGCACCTCCAGGGTCAGGGCGTGCGACCGGGTCTTGATGTCTGAGGCCAGCGACTGGTCCAGCGTCTCCTGCGAGGCAAAATCCATCTCCAGCACCATGACGATCGGGATCGCGCCGGGATCGGCGTGCAGCACCCGCTGCACCCGCACGTCCAGCACGTTGGGGAAGGAGCGCCAGATCGGTTCCAGCCGGGCCTTCACGTCGGCAAAGAACGCGTCCTCGCCGCCGGCCTCGATCGCGCCCTCGTAGATCGCCACGCGTGTGAGCATCGCCGCCTCCATCCGTCCTGCGGACAGCGCAGGATCGCGCGGCGGGTTCAGTCGCGCCGGACGAACGACCAGTACAGCGGCTGCCGGCCGGCGGCGAGCGCCTTGGCCTCGTAGCGGGTCGGCGGCCAGCCGTCCGGACGAAGGCGGGCAGGTTCCGGCGCCTCGAACAGCGCCCGTGCGGCTGGGGCGGCCATCACCTCCGCCACCCAGGCCTGGTAGGTCGGATCGTCGCTGGCGACCCGCCACACGGCACCGGGACGGAGCACGCGGGCCAGCAGCGGGACGGTTTCGGGATGCACGAAGCGGCGCTTGGCGTGCCGGGTCTTGGGCCAGGGATCGGGGAACAGGAGGAACAGCCGGTGCAGGCACGCATCGGGCAGGTCGCGCAGCAGGGTGCGCGCGTCGTCGTCCCACAGGCGCAGCCCGGGCGGCAGCGGCGCGGTGTCCTCCCTGCCCTCCGGCACCAGCCGCCCAAGCAGCGAGCACAGCCCGTTCTCGAACACCTCGCAGGCGATCAGCCCGATCCCCGGGTGGAGGCGGTTCTGCGCCAGCGCATGCTCGCCGCCACCGAAGCCCACCTCCAGCCACAGCGCCTCGGGCACGAGGCCGAAGCCGGATTGCGGGTCACGGGAAGCCGCGAAGCGCAGCCGCGGCAGCGTGAGGTCGAGCAGGCGCTGCTGACGTGGACGCAGCGGGTGGCTGCGCAGCCGGCCATACAACCGGTCCGGCGGCGGCTTCACCGCCACGGAGGTTCCTAGGAACGGTCGGAAAATGCGCCAGGCCGAGCGAGAGCGCGTCGTCGCGTCAGCGACGGGGCGCGCCCGGCGTGGTTGTCGCGGACCCGGAGCGCAGCGGCCGTCCGGCCGTGAGCACCGGAAGCCGCGAGAACCGCGTCGGATCGCCGGCCTAGGGGCATTTAACGATCGTTTCTAGCGGTTGAAGGCTTGGCGGAGAGTGTCCACCAGGTCAGTTCGTTCCCAGGTGAAGTCGTCGCGGGCGAGATCCGGGGTGCGGCCGAAATGGCCATAGGCGGAGGTGGCGGCGTAAATCGGGCGGTTCAGGCGCAGGTGGCGGCGGATGCCGCGCGGGGTCAGGTCCACCACCTCGCGCAGCACCCGGCCGAGCCGGTCCTCGTCCACGTCGTGACCGGAGCCGTCCAGGTCGACGTACACCGAGAGCGGGTGCGCCACGCCGATGGCGTAGGAGATCTGCAGGGTGCAGCGGTCGGCGAGGCCGGCGGCGACGATGTTCTTGGCCAGGTAGCGGCACACATAGGCGGCCGAGCGGTCCACCTTGGTCGGGTCCTTGCCGGAGAATGCGCCGCCGCCGTGCGGAGCCGCGCCGCCATAGGTGTCGACGATGATCTTGCGCCCGGTCAGGCCGCAATCGCCGTCGGGACCGCCGATCACGAAGATACCGGTCGGGTTGACGTAGAACTCGTCCTCCGGGACCTCCCAGCCTTCGGGCAGCACCTCGGCGACGACGCCGCGCAGCGCGTCGCGTATCTCCGCCTGCGGCTTGCCCTCGTCGTGCTGGGTGGAGATTACGACGCTGGTGGCGCCGACCGGGCGGCCGTCGACGTAGCGCAGCGTCACCTGGCTCTTGGCGTCGGGCTGCAGGCCGTGGCCGCGCGGGTCGCCGTCCTTCCTGAGCTCGTTCATGCGGCGCAGGATGGCGTGCGCGTAGTGGATCGGCGCCGGCATCAGGGTCGCGGTCTCGCGGGTGGCGTACCCGAACATGATGCCCTGGTCGCCGGCCCCCTCCTCCTTGTTGCCGGTGCCGTCGACGCCGACCGCGATGTCGGCGGACTGTGCATGGAGGTGGTACTGCACCTCGGCGTTGCGCCAGGAGAAGCCGCTCTGGTCGTAGCCGATGTCGCGCACCGCATCGCGCGCGGCGGCGATCAGCAACTCCTTCGTCACCGAGGCGGGACCCCGCACCTCGCCCGCCAGCACGATGCGGTTGGTGGTGACCAGCGTCTCGCAGGCGACGCGCGCCTCGGGGTCGGCCTGGAGGAAGCTGTCCAGCACCGCGTCGCTGATGCGGTCGGCGACCTTGTCCGGATGGCCCTCGGACACGGATTCCGACGTGAACAGGAACTCGCCCTTGTTGCGCATGGTGCTCCTCGTTGGCGCCAGGCGCGCCTCAACGCGGGGCTGCCTCGGACGAGCGGCCACCGTCGTCGGGGGGTGTGGCGGAAACCGCCGACAGGGTCAAGAACGGGACGGAACCGCGTCAGGACAGGCCCAGCACGTCCTCCATGCCGAACAGCCCGGGCGGGCGGCCAGCGGTCCACAGCGCCGCGCGCACCGCGCCGGCGGCGAACACGCGCCGGTCGAAGGCGCGGTGGGTCAGCGCGATCTGCTCCGAGCCGGCGGTGAAGGACAGGGTGTGCTCGCCCACCACCTCCCCGCCGCGCAGGGCGGCAAAGCCGATCGCCCCGGGGCGCCGCGGGCCGGTGGACCCGTCGCGGCCGCCGTAGCGCAGCGCCGCCAGCTCCGCCCCCCGCGCCTGCGCCACCGCCCGGCCCAGCGCCAGCGCGGTGCCGGACGGCGCATCGGCCTTGTGCCGGTGGTGCATCTCCAGGATCTCGGCGTCGTACTCGTCGGCGTCCAGGGCGGCCGCCACCATCCCGGCGAGGCGGGTGACCAGGGCGACGCCGGGCGAGAAGTTGGCCGCCTGCACCACCGCAACCCGCGACGACGCTTGGCGCACCGCCGCCTGCGCTGCGTCGGACAGGCCGGTCGTGCCGAGCACCCAGGCGGTTCCGGCATCGGCCAGGACGGCGGCGTGGGCGGAGGCCGCGTCGGCATGGGTGAAGTCGATCACCGCCTCGGCGAGGCGAGCGAGGTCGTCGATCCGCTCGAACACCGGAACCGCGATCCCTGCCGCCTCGGCCCCGGGCCGGGCGACGCCGCCGACCAGCTCCGCCCCCGCGCGGGCCACCTCCTCGACCAGGAGACGGCCGACCCGGCCGGTGATGCCGGCGATGCCTATGCGCACGAGAAAAGACGGCGCGACCACGAGGATCGCGCCGCCGACGTTCGCCCATGGCACGGGTGGGGGGGGGACGTTACCAAGGACGGCAAAAGCTAGGCTCCGAGGCAGACGGATTTCAACAAGATCAGCCCGGCGGCGACCAGGCTCACGCAGTTGCTACCATATCCTCAGCCACGACCCTCGAAGAAGTCGCGCACCCGGCCGAAGAACCCTTCGGTGTCCGGGTTGCTCTTCTCGTTCTCGCCAGCCTCGGCCTGGAACTCCTCGAGCAGCTCGCGCTGCCGCTTGGTCAGGTGGCGCGGCGTTTCCACCGCGAACACCACGTACATGTCGCCACGTGCGGCGGAGCGCAGCACGGAAAAGCCCTTGTTGCGCAGGCGGTGCTGGTCGCCGGTCTGGGAGCCGGCCGGCACCGTCAGCCTGGTGCGCGACCCGTCCACCACCGGCACCTCGACGTGGCCGCCAAGTGCTGCGGTGGCCATGTCGAGCGGCACCCGGACCAGGATCGTGGAGCCGTCGCGCTGGAAGATCTCGTGCGGCTTCACGCCGACATGAAGGTAGAGGTCGCCGTTGGGCACGCCCTGAGGTCCCGCCTCGCCCTCGCCCTGCACGCGCAGGCGGGTGCCGTCCTCGATGCCGGCCGGGATGTCGACCGAGAGGGAGCGCTCCTTCTCCACCGTGCCGGCGCCGCGGCACGTCTTGCACGGGTTGCGCACCACCTTGCCGGCGCCGCCGCAGGTGGGGCAGCCGCGCTCGACCAGGAAGAAGCCCTGCTGCGCCCGAACCTTGCCGGCACCGTGGCAGGTCGGACAGGTCTCGGCGCCGCGGCTCTTGTCCTCCGAGCCGGTGCCGGAGCAGGTCTCGCAGGTCACGCGGCTCGGCACACGCAGCGGCACCTTGATGCCGGTGAACGCGTCGGTCAGGCCGATCTCGACCTGGGCGCGTATGTCGGCACCGGTGCGGCCCCTGCCGCCGCCGCGACGCCCGCCGCCCATCATGTCGCCGAACACCTGGTCGAAGATGTCGCCGAGGCCACCCTCGAAGCCGCCGGCGCCGAAGCCGCCGGCGCCGGGACCGCCGTTCTCGAACGCGGCGTGGCCGTAGCGATCGTAGGCCCCGCGCTTCTGCTCGTCCTTCAGGACGTCGTAGGCCTCGTTGAGCTCCTTGAACCGGGACTCCGCACCCTTGTCGCCCGGATTGCGGTCCGGGTGGTACTTCATGGCCAGCTTGCGGTACGCCTTCTTCAGGTCGTCCGCGGAGGCGTCCCGGGCGACCTCGAGGGTCGCATAGTAGTCCTGCTTGGCCATAGGTTCCTCATCGGCGGCCCGGTCGCATCCCGTATCGGGCACGCGCGGCCGTCATGTCGTGCATCAACGCCGTCCATGACGACGCCCGCCTTCAGGATGAAGCGCGGGCGCCCTTACACATGTCGCCGGCCCCCGGGCGCCGGAGCGCCCGGTTCCGGTCCGGTCAGGCGGACTTCTTCTTGTCGTCGATGTCCTCGAAGTCGGCATCGACCACGCGCTCGCCGCCGGCCGCTCCGCCCGCAGCGCCGCTGGGCCCGGCATGGGCGCCGCCAGACGCGGCGGACGGGTCGCCGGCCCCGGCAGCCGCCTCGCCGGCGCCTGCCTTGTACATCGCCTCGCCCAGCTTCATCGACACCTGGCCCAGCCGCTCGGTCGCCGCCTTCAGCGCCTCGACGTCGCTGCCGGCGATCGCCGACTTCGCCGCTGCGATGGCCGCCTCGGCCTCCGACTTCTCCGCCGCCGGCACCTTGTCGCCGTTCTCGGACAGAGTCTTCTCGGTCTGGTGCACCAGACCCTCCGCCTGGTTGCGTGCCTCGACCGCGGCACGCTTGGCCTTGTCGGCGTCGGCGTTGGCCTCGGCCTCCTTGACCATGCGGTCGATGTCGTTGTCCGACAGGCCGCCCGACGCCTGGATGCGGATCTGCTGCTCCTTGTTGGTCGCCTTGTCCTTGGCCGACACCGACACGATGCCGTTGGCGTCGATGTCGAAGGTGACCTCGATCTGTGGCACGCCGCGCGGCGCCGAGGGCAGGCCCATCAGGTCGAACTGGCCAAGCATCTTGTTGTCGGCAGCCATCTCGCGCTCGCCCTGGCTGACCTTGATGGTCACGGCGGACTGGTTGTCCTCGGCGGTGGAGAAGGTCTGGCTCTTCTTGGTCGGGATGGTGGTGTTGCGGTCGATCAGGCGGGTGAACACGCCGCCCAGCGTCTCGATGCCCAGCGACAGCGGAGTCACGTCGAGCAGCAGCACGTCCTTGACGTCGCCCTTCAGCACCGCGCCCTGCACAGCGGCGCCGATGGCGACCACCTCGTCCGGGTTGACGTTGCGGGCAGGCTCGCGGCCGAAGAACTGCTTCACCACCTCGATGACCTTGGGCATGCGGGTCATGCCGCCGACCAGGATCACCTCCTCGATCTCGCCCGCCGTCACCGACGCGTCCTTCAGCGCCGCACGGCACGGACCCAGCGTGCGCTGGATCAAGTCCTCGACCAGGCTTTCCAGCTTCGCCCGGCTCAGCTTCAGCACCAGGTGCTTCGGCCCGGAAGCGTCGGCAGTGATGAAGGGCAGGTTGATCTCGGTCTCCTTGGACGAGGAGAGCTCGATCTTGGCCTTTTCCGCGGCCTCCTTGAGGCGCTGCAGGGCGAGCTTGTCGTTGCGCAGGTCGATGCCCTGCTCGCGCTTGAACTCGTCCGCCAGGTAGGCGATCACGCGGGCATCGAAGTCCTCGCCGCCGAGGAAGGTGTCGCCGTTGGTCGACTTCACCTCGATCACGCCGTCGGAGATCTCCAGCACCGACACGTCGAAGGTGCCGCCGCCGAGGTCGTACACGGCCACCGTGCCGCCGTTCTTCTTCTCCAGCCCGTAGGCCAGCGCCGCCGCGGTCGGCTCGTTGATGATCCGCAGCACCTCGAGGCCGGCGATGCGGCCGGCATCCTTGGTGGCCTGCCGCTGGGCGTCGTTAAAGTAGGCCGGGACGGTGATGACGGCCTGGCTCACGCTCTCACCGAGATAGGTCTCGGCGGTCTCCTTCATCTTGCCGAGCACGAAGGCGGCGATCTGCGAGGGGGCATACTTCTGCCCGCGCGCCTCGACCCAGGCGTCGCCGTTGTCTCCCTTGACGATGCCGAACGGCACCAGGGCGCGGTCCTTCTCGACGGTCGGATCCTCGTAGCGGCGGCCGATCAGGCGTTTCACCGCGTACAGCGTGTTGGTCGGGTTGGTGACCGCCTGACGCTTCGCCGCCTGGCCCACCAGCCGCTCGCCGTTCTCGGCGAAGGCGACCATGGACGGCGTGGTGCGGGCACCCTCGCTGTTCTCGATCACCCGGTTCTCGTCACCCTCGCGGATGGACACGCACGAGTTGGTGGTGCCGAGATCGATACCGATAACCTTGCTCATCCTATTTCTCCTGGTCAGCGGCAGCGCGCAGCCCGAAGCACCGGGCGCTGTCCTTTGGAAGTCCGAACCGTTCCGGGGAGCGGGCGCCTGCCCGACACCCCGCTCATCCACGCCCCGTCCACGGGGACAGGCGGCCTGGCACCGATGTATTCAGGCCCGACCGCCACGACAAGCCCCGCCCCGGCCATAGGCCGGAACGAGGCGGCGGCGATCAGACAGTGCGGTCGAGGCCGACCGGGTCCACCGCCGGCGCCCCCGCCGGTGCCCCCGCTGGTGCCACGTCGGGTGCCCTGGCCACCACCACCATGGCCGGCTTCAGCAGGCGGCCGTTCAGGGTCCAGGCCGAGGTCCAGGCCTGGATCACGGTGCCGGGCGGATGGTCCGCGGTCGGCTGCTCTGCCATCGCCTGGTGCAGGTTGGCGTCGAACGCCGCACCGGTGGGATCGGCGCCGGTGATGCCGTTGCGCTCCAGGATGCCGAGGAACGAGCGCTCGACCCCCTCGAAGCCCTCGCGCAGCCGGGTCACCACCGGGCTGTCGTTGGCGTCCGGCGGCGGCAGGCTGGACAGGCCGCGGCGCAGGTTCTCCGCCGCCTCGACCACGTCCTTGGCGAACTTCTGCACCGCGTACTGGCGGGCGTCGTCGACATCGCGCCGGGCGCGGTTGCGGACGTTCTGGGTCTCGGCCTCCGCGCGCATCCACTTCTCGCGCATCGCCTCCAGCTCGGCCTCCAGCGTGCCGATCCGCTCGCTCGCCGCCTGCATCAGCGCGTCCGGGCCATCGCCCGGCTCGTCGGTGACGGGAGCGGACGCGGGACCGGGCTGCGGCGCCTGGTCGAAGCGTGGCACCGGCCGGGTGGCCGGCGGCGCGTCTCGGAAGCTGTCGCTGGAACTGGTCATCGTCTCGCCGGCATGAGGCTGGGTTTCGTCCATGGCGGTGAAGTAGGGCACCGCCCCGGCATGGACAAGGCGTCGCGGCGCAGGCGGGGCACCGATTGGCTCCCGCGGTCGTTTCGCGCCACAATCGCGCCGCAATCAGGCGCGCGGCAACCAGGAGCCCGGCGATGGAGCCGACCAAGCACACGATCGCGCTCGTCGACGACGACCGCAACATCCTCACCTCGGTGTCGATGACGCTGGAAGCGGAGGGCTTCGCGGTGCGCAGCTACACCGACGGCGAGAGTGCGCTGGCCAGCCTGTCGGCACGGCCGGTCGACCTCGCGGTACTGGACATCAAGATGCCGCGCATGGACGGGATGGAGCTGCTGCAGCGCCTGCGCGCCCGCTCGCAGATGCCGGTGATCTTCCTGACCTCCAAGGACGAGGAGGTGGACCAGCTGATGGGACTCAGGCTGGGGGCGGACGACTACATCACCAAGCCGTTCTCGCAGCGCCTGCTGCTGGAGCGGATACGCGCCCTGCTGCGTCGCGGCGAGGTGCTCCGGGCGGAAGCGGCGGGGGCCGCACCCCAGGGCGTGATGGTGCGAGGCCTGCTGTCGCTGGACGAGACCCGGCACCAGTGCCTGTGGCGCGGCACCGACATCCAGCTCACCGTGACCGAGTTCCTGCTGGTCAAGGCGCTGGGCGCCCGGCCCGGGCTGGTGAAGTCGCGCGACCAGCTGATCGACGCCGCCTATGGCGAGAACATCTACGTCGACGACCGCACCATCGACAGCCACATCAAGCGGGTGCGCAAGAAATTCAGGCAGGTGGACGAGGGGTTCAACCACATCGAGACGCTGTACGGCATCGGCTACCGCTACAAGGAGGAATGACGCCACCGATGCAGCTGATGGCCGCCGCCCCGACGACCGGGGCGCCGCCCTTCCTGGTCCGTCGCCGCTGGGTGTCGCCGATGATGCGGCGCATCCTGCTGGTCAACGCCCTGCCGCTGGCGCTGCTGGTGGCGACGCTGCTCTACCTCAACCAGTTCCAGAACAGCCTGCTGGAGGCCGAGGTCAGCAGCCTGCGCGAGCAGGCGCGGATCTACGCGGGGGCACTCGGGCAGTCAGCGGTGGCGCCGGCGCCCAAGGACGCCGGCCACGGCGCCAGGCGCGTCCACCCCGGCAGGCAGCCCCCGCCGGGGGAGCCGTTCGTGCTGGTGCAGCTTCTGGCGCGGCCGCTGCTGCTCCGTCTGACCGAGCCGAGCCCGAGCGCGCATGCCAGGCTGTTCGCGCCGGACGGGCAGCAGATCGCCGACAGCCGGGCCGACACGCCGGGCGGATACCACGCACGCCCCGACGAGCGCGACGCGGCGCCGGGATTGCCGGACCGCGCGGCACGTCTGCTGCAGCAGCTCTACGACCGGCTGCTGAGCCTGATGCCGCACCGGCTGGTGCCGACGCTGGGACCCAACGCCGATCCGAACGCGCAACCGGAGGTGCGCGAGCAGCTCCGCTTCGGCGACTCCGACAGCACCGAGACGGCGCCCTTCATCCGGCGCACCGCCGACCACCGGCTGCTGGTCACGGTGGCCGAGCCGGTGATGCATGACGGGCAGACGGTGGGCATCATCCAGCTCACCCGAGAAGCGCGCGAGGTGGACCGCTCGCTGTTCGCGGTGCGCTCCTCCATCCTGGTGCTGTTCGTGGTGGCGCTCGCCATCACTGTGCTGCTGTCCTGGTACCTGGCGCAGACCATCGCCCGGCCGCTGCTGGGCCTGGCCGCGTCGGCGCACGTGATGCGCGAGACCATCGGCCGTACCGGCAGCGTGCCGCCGGGGCTGCTGGCCAGGCGCGACGAGCTGGGCGAGCTGGCGCAGGCGCTGGAGGAGAGCGCGCGGGCGTTATGGGCGCGGATGGACGCGATCGAGCGCTTCGCCGCCGACGTCAGCCACGAGATCAAGAACCCGCTGTCCTCCATACGCTCGGCGATCGAGACGCTGATGCGTACCCTGGACCCGGACCAGCAGCGCCGCCTGCTGGCGATCATCAACCAGGACGTGCGCCGGCTCGACCGGCTGATCACCGACATCTCGGACGCGAGCCGGATCGACGCCGAGCTGTCGCGCTCGCACACCGAGCCGGTGGCGGTGCTGCCGATCCTGTCGGTGCTGGCCGAGATCAACGGGGCGACGCGCAAGGACGGCGACCCGGTGATCGTGGTCGAGGCACCGGCGGCACCGTCGCGTCCGCTGCTGGCGGAAGCGGTGGAGGACCGGCTGGTGCAGGTGCTGCGCAACCTGCTGGGCAACGCCGCCTCCTTCTCGCCTCCCGGTGGGCGGATCGTGCTGTCGGTGTCCGAGCTGCCGGGATCGGTGCCGGGCATGCTGGAGATCGCGGTGGCGGACGAGGGGCCCGGCATCCCCGCCGCCAAGCTCGACAGCATCTTCGACCGGTTCTACTCCGAGCGGCCGGCAGGGGAGCATTTCGGCCAGCATTCCGGTCTGGGCCTGTCGATCAGCCGGCAGATCGTCGAGGCGCTGCGCGGCCGGATCTCGGCGGAGAACCGGATCGACGAGGCCGGGCGCGTGGTGGGCGCACGGTTCGTGGTCCGGCTGCCGCGCGCCGCCTGAAGGCTCCCAGGCCCACCCCGTTTTGCGGTGCATGATTTTCCTGGACAAAGGACGGCCGGTGAGGACGTTCTCGGCGCAACGTTGGGACGGAACGGCACATGGCATCCATCGCGGCGACGACCGGGCCAGCCGACACCGATCGCGGTCCCCAGCTCCGCATCCAGGAGTCCGTGGCCGAGGCGCGCCGCGGCAGCGGGCTGCACACCATCTCGGTGTGCCTGCTGCTGCTGACGGTCATGGGCGTGTTCTACACGCTGTACTTCACCAGCGACATCGTGCTTCCGTTCGTGCTGGCCGGCGTGCTGAACCTGCTGCTGTCGGCGCCGATGCGGTTCCTGAACCAGCGCCTGCGCATCCCCAAGCCGATCGCCGCCCTGCTGCTGATCGGGCTGCTGTTCGGGATCGTGGGCGCGATCGGGGCGGCGATCTCGGTGCCGGCCTCGGGCTGGATCGCGCGCGCGCCGGAAAGCCTGCCGGCGCTGCAGCACAAGCTGTCGTTCCTGAACGGGCCGATCCACGCGCTGCAGACCGGCATGCGCAAGCTGCAGGCCCTGGTGGACCAGGGAACCGCGGTGCCGAACGTCCGCACGGTGGCGGTGCAGCAGTCGGGTACCAGCGGCCTGACCAGCGTCGGCTCGTCGATCCTGGTCGGCACGCGGGCGTTCCTGGGGCAGCTGTTCTCCATGCTGCTGATGCTGTTCTTCCTGCTCTACGAGGGCGACAGCCTGCTGCGCCGCTTCGTCGAGATCATGCCGACCTGGGCCGACAAGCGGCGCACGGTGCAGATCGCCACCGCCATCGAGCACAACGTGTCGCTCTACCTCGCCACCATCACGGTGATGAACCTGCTGGTGGGCGCCTTGAACTTCGCGCAGTGCTACGCCCTCGGCCTGCCCAACCCGCTGCTCTGGGGCGTGCTCGCGTTCCTGCTCAACTACATCCCGATCATCGGGCCGTTCACCGGCATCGTGATCTACTTCCTGGTGGGGCTGTTCGTGTTCCCGTCGGCGCTGCACGCGCTGCTGCCGCCGGCGATCTACCTCGGCATCCACCTGCTGGAAGGCGAGACGGTCACGCCGCTGCTGCTGGCCAAGCGCTTCACCCTGAACCCGGTGCTGGTGATGGCGTCGCTGCTGTTCTGGGACTGGCTGTGGGGGATCCCGGGCGCGTTTCTGAGCGTGCCGCTGCTGGCGGTGTTCAAGATCGTCTGCGACCACGTCGACAGCCTGACCGCGATCGGCCACATCGTCGGCGGCGCGCCGAGGCAGCGCCGGCTGCGCCCGGCGATGCCGTTCTCGCGGGCCGCGGAGTAGGCGGGACCGGACCGAGCCGTGCCGTCGAGGTCTGCCACCTGCACCCCGTCGGGCCGGCGCCGGACGAGGGACGGCATCCGCGCGGTCAGGCGTCCCCCGCCCCTCCGGCCGCCCGTACCTAGTCGGCAGGCTGCGGCTGGGCGCTGTCCCGGGCGTTCATCAGCGCGTGCTCCTGCTGGTGCAGCGCCGCCATCTGGGCGTGGGTGCTCGACGCGATGGCGAGCTGGGCTGGGGTCAGCATGCTGCGGATCGCCAGCTCGTTGGAGATGCGCTGCGCCTCGACCTGCTGCATCAGCGACACCTCCTGCTGCACCAGCGGCTGCAGGCTCGTCTCGCTGACGGTGCCGCCGGACAGGATCGCGTCGTCGATCTGTCCGTGCACCGCGCGCAGCTGGGCGTGCAGGCTGGTGGGGCCGTGCTGGGACTGCATCAGGGCATGCAGCTTTGCCGTCTGGTCGTCGGTGAGGGTGACGCCTTCCAGCAAGGGGCTGCCGTGGTGCCAGCCGCCGGGGCCGCCGCCGTGCTGGGCCATCGCCGGGGCCAGCCCCGCCCCCACGGTGCCGAGCGTGGCCAGGGCGAACAACAACTTCCTGCTGAGCATCGGATCATCCTCGAATGGCATCCCGGGACCGGGCCGGAACCGGGATCGACAGGAGCATGCGCACGCGCTGTAACAGCCAGGCCGGCGTTACGGCGACGGAATGTAACGGTTGGGGAGGACCGATGGCGACCCGCATCCTGGTTTCCGGCTTCGAGCCGTTCGGCGGCGAGGCGGTCAACCCGTCGCAGGATGCGGTCGAGGCGCTCGGCCGCCTGGCGCTGCCCGGCATCGCGCTGCGCACGGTGGTGCTGCCGACGCGCTTCGGGGCGTCGCTGGCCCGGCTCGACCACGCGCTGGCCGAGTGGCCGGCCGACGTGGTGCTGTCGGTGGGCCTCGCCGGCGGCCGCGACGGGCTCACGGTGGAGCGGGTGGCGATCAACCTCGACGACGCGCGCATCCCCGACAACGGCGGCGCGCAGCCGGTGGACCGGCCGGTGGTCGCGGGCGCGCCCGCGGCCTACTTCGCCAACCTGCCGGTCAAGGCGATGGTGGCGGCGATCCGCGCGGCCGGGCTGGAGGCGTCGGTGTCGCACAGCGCCGGCACCTTCGTATGCAACCACGTGTTCTTCGGCCTGCGCCACCGCGCCGAGACCACTTATCCCGGCCTGCGCTGCGGCTTCGTCCACATCCCATGGTCGCCGGAGCAGGCGGCCCGCCATGGCGGCCCGGGCCTGGACACGGAGGCGGTGGTGCGCGGCCTGGCCGCAGCGCTCGCCGCGGTGGCGGCCGGCGCGCCGGAGCCTACGGTCGCGGAAGGCGCCCTGTCCTGACCCAGGCTCTGCCTCGGGCGGCAGCGGACCTGGCCGGGTTCGTCGCCGCCCACACCGTGATCGGCACTGCCCCCCTGGTGCCGGAAATCGCGCTGCACCTGGCCGGCGAGATCACGCCGATCTGGCAGGCCTCCGAGGCATGGCTGGAGCGCCGCGGCATCGAGCCGCCGTTCTGGGCGTTCGCCTGGCCGGGCGGGCAGGCGCTGGCGCGGCACGTGCTGGACCATCCCGAGCTGGTCAGGGGTAGGCGGGTGCTGGATTTCGCCGCCGGCGGCGGCATCGCCGCGATCGCCTGCGCGCGTGTCGGCGCGGCGTCGGTCGAGGCGGCCGAGATCGACCCCATGGCCGCGGCGGCGATCGGCTTGAACGCCGTTCACAATTCGGTCGCCGTCGCCGTGCTGTCGGAGGACCTGGTCGGCAGCGACCGGGCGTTCGACCTGATCCTGTGCGGCGACGTCTGCTACGAGGCGCCGATGACGCGCCACATCCTGCCCTGGCTGCGGCGCCGGGCGCGCTCGTCGGAGGTGTGGGTCGCGGACCCGGGACGCGCCTACCTGCCGAAGCAGGGGCTGGTGCCGATCGGCCGCTACGACGTGCCGACCACCCTGGAGCTGGAGGACCGCGTGCTGCGGCCGACCGTGCTGTACCGCCTGCTGCCCGACTGAAGGCGGATTTATTCGGCCGTTCTTGCAGCCGGATCGTCGCCTCGGCGTTCGGCGGCCAAGATTAAGCCGTGTTTGCATGCGAACACGGTGTCCGGACCGGGCCTTCCGCCCATCTTCCCACAGGAGCTTTCATGTTGAAGAAGTCGATCGCCGTGCCGATGGCGCTGGCGTTGTCGCTGGGTGCGGCGCTGCCGGCAGCACCTGCCGCCGCCGAGCCGGGCGGCTGCCTGAAGTATGGCGCGGCCGGCGCCGTCGGCGGCCACCTCGCGCATCACGGCGTGCTGGGTGCGGCCGGCGGCTGCGCCACCGGCGCATATGTGCGCCACCGCTATCGCAAGCAGCAGCGCGCCGCCACGGCCGCTGCGGCCCGTGGCGACGCACCCGTCGACGCCACCCCGCGCTAGTCTTCCCGACCCCGCGTGACGCGGCAGGCCGTCTCCGGGCGGCCTGTCCCGTTCCGGGCATGAGCGTTCAATCGGTGTCCCCGGTGCGAGACAGGGTGCCGGTCACGTTCGGCAGGGTCACGTCGCCGCTGCCGTGATGCGACAGGCTGCCGCCGCCGATCGTCGCCCGCACCACGAGGTCGCCGGAGCCGTCGCGGGCGCCGGTGAGCGTGCCGATGCGGCCGCCGAGCACGGAGATGTCGCCCGAGCCTTCGGCCGCCACCTGCAGCGTGTCGGCGTCGACCGAGGCGATCCGGACGTCGCCGCTTCCCGCCGCCTGGAGGTCGACCGGCCCCTCGATCCGGTTCGCGCTCACATCGCCCTCCCCGTGCAGCACGAGGCGGGTCGGGCCGATCGTCGCCCGGCCCAGGGACAGGTCGCCCGAACTCGTCACCACGGCCGACAGCCGGGTGATGGCGCCGCCGCCGATGCGCAGGTCGCCCGACCCATGCAGCCCGGCATCGACCGGGCCGTCGACCTCGGCCACCGACACGTCGCCAGCGCTCCGCTGCCGCACCGTGAGCGGTCCGGTGCCGTCCAGCGTCACGGTGCCGCTGCCGGTGCCCTCGATCGTCACCGGGCCGGTGAAGCGGCCGCCGCGTATGTCGACCGCGTCGGTCTGCTGGATGCGGAGCGGCATGGCGGGCGGCAGGCGCAGCACGACGTCGCCCGGCTCGCCCGAACAGCTGTCCGTGACGGCGCCGCCATCCAGCGACACTCCGCGCAGCGCCGCATCCTGGCCCGGCCTGGTGGAGACGATCACCCGGCCGTGCAGGTCGGGATCGGGCAGAAGCGTCACCGAATCGGCACAGGACAGGCCGACGAACAGGCTGCCGGTCTCGATGCTGCGCGACGGGGTATCCCCGGCCGGCAGCGGCCGGCCGGTCGCCGGAAACCCGGTGATGGCAGGGATCGACGGGATCCGCGGGATGGGAGGAATTGGCGGGATGGGCGGAACCGGCGGCTGATCGATCGCGACCTCGACGTCATGGTGATGGCCTTGGGCCTGTCCGCTGGAATCCTGCTGCGACAGCATCCAGCCGGCCAGGACGATGCCGCCGAGCAGGTAGGCGGCCCGCCTGCGCCGCATGCGGATGTCGTCGGCGCGGGCGCCGTCGTGGATCGGGAACATCACTCGCCCATCCGGCGGAAGCCGCGATGCAGCTCGAAGTCGGGCGCGGTGACGAAGGCCTCGATCCGGCCGAGCCGCGGTTCCAGGGTCTCGAAACGGTGGCGCAGCAGCGCCCAACCTTCGCGCACCGGCAGCGGCCGGTCCGGGATCGAGGCGGACCGGCCGCCACCCCGGCTGCCCTGCCAGGTGGCATAGTCCGGGGCGGTGCGGCCGCGCCGGTGCGGCTGGCGTCGGCGAAGCAGCAGCGCCAGGGCGAGATAGGCGAGGCCGGTCGGCAGGATCACGAACAGCAGGGCCACGATCCGCACCAGCGGCAGCGGCAGGTCGAGATCCTCGGCGAGGCCGGCGCAGACGCCGGCGGCCATCGCCCCCTCGTCCTGGCGCCACACGCGCGGGGGAAGGTCGCGGGAGAACGGGTCGTTCATGGACCGGCTCCTCCTAGTGCGGCATGCGGCTGCGCCAGCCGGCCAGCTCGGTGTCGAGGATGCGCTCCAGGTTCTCGACCCGCTGTTCCATGCGGCGCGCCAGCTCGTTCATCTCGGCGAGTGCCCGCTGCTCCTCGAGCCCGAGGGCGGGCGCGCTCAGCTCGCGCAGGCGGCGGTCGTGCCGGAGCTTCAGGAACCAGCCGGCAAAGACGAACGGGGCGATGACCGCGATCATCCCGGTCAGGTCCGACAGCACGTGGCTGCCGCTCAGGATGGCAAGCGTGGCGGGATCCACGGCGGGTGATCCTTCAGGAACGGGGTTCGTTGCCGTCCGGCCCGGACTGCGGCGCGTCCGCGGCGTCGCCCTCCGGCGCCGGCTTGCGCCCGCGCAGCCTGGCGCGCAAGGCGGCGAGCTCGGTCTCCACCGCGCTGTCGGCTTCCAGCCCCTCGATCTCCTGTTCCAGGGTGCGGCGGCCGAGGTCGTAGGATTCCGCCCGTCCCTCCAGCGCGTCGAGGTTGCGCTCGACCTGCTCGAAGCGTCCGAACGCGTTGCCGATGCGGTCGTCGTAGATCCGCTCGCGCAGCTTCACCCGCGAGGAGGCGATGGAGGCGCGCGTCAGCAGCGCCTGCTCGCGGGCCTTGGCCTCGGCGAGCTTGGCCTGCAGCTTGGCGATGTCGTCGTTCTGCTGCGACAGGCCGGCCACGATCTGCTTGTGCTGCGCGTCCAGGCCTTCTCGCGTCCTGGTCAGGTGGGTGCGGGCCTGCAGCGCGCCGCGTGCCAGGTCGTCGCGGTTGTGGGTGAGGGCGAGCTCGGCCTTGCGTTCCCATTCCGCCTCGTCGCGCGACAGGGTGGCGATCCGGCGCTCGATCTCCTTGCGCTCGGCGATGGTCTGCACCGCGGACGAGCGCACCTCGACCAGCGTGTCCTCCATCTCCTGGATGATCAGGCGGATGATCTTCCGGGGATCCTCCGCCCCGGCGACGATGGCGTTGATGTTGGAGTTCACGATGTCGGACAGGCGGGAGAAGATGCTCACGGGGTGACCTCCGTTCCGGGGGCGGGACGCAAGCGGTCCCTCGGCATCATCAGAGCAGCTTCCGTGCCACCTGACACCGGAGCGGACGTTCCGGCCAACCTGCTGACGGCATTGGTCTTTCCCCTGCCCTTGCGTCCCGGCCCGCTTCGACACACAGTGCGACGCGACACCATCATGGTTCGGAGGACCAATCATTGGCGCGTTCGGCCACGTCGCCTGCGGAGTCTGCGACCCCCATCGGCGAGGCGCCGGCGTTCCAGGAGATGCTGGCGCACGTGTCCAAGGCGGCTCCGCTCAACCGTCCGGTTCTGGTGATCGGCGAGCGTGGCACCGGCAAGGAGCTGGTGGCAAGCCGGCTCGCCTTCCTGTCGCAGCGCTGGGACCGTCCCTTCATCAAGCTGAACTGCGCGGTGCTGGGCGAGGCGCTGCTGGACAGCGAGCTGTTCGGCCACGAGGCCGGTGCCTTTACCGGCGCGACGCGGCGCCGGCCGGGCCGGTTCGAGCTGGCGGACGGCGGCACGCTGTTCCTGGACGAGATCGCCACCGCGTCGATGGCGGTGCAGGAAAAGCTGCTGCGGGTGATCGAGTACGGAACCTTCGAGCGGGTCGGCGGCAACGACCCGATGCAGGTGGACGTGCGCGTGGTCGCGGCCACCCATGCCGACCTGCCGGCGCTGGTGCGCGCCGACCGGTTCCGCGCCGACCTGCTGGACCGGCTCGCCTTCGACGTGGTGCCGGTGCCGCCGCTGCGCGCGCGGCCCGAGGACATCCCGCTGCTGGCCGGGCACTTCGCGTTGCGCATGACGCGGGAGCTGGGCCGGGACATGTTCGCAGGGTTCGCGCCGGAGGCGATGGCGGCGTTGAAGCGGCACGACTGGCCGGGCAACGTGCGCGAGCTGCGCAACGTGGTGGAGCGGAGCGTCTACCGCAACGGCTCGCCACAGAAGCCGCTGTCGCAGGTGATCCTGGACCCGTTCCCGGTCAGCACGGCACCCGTCGCCGCGGCGACGCCGGCAGCGGTCGCCATGGCCGCTCTACCGTCGGGCGCCGTGCCGGTCCCCGCCCCGGAACCGGTCGGCGACTTCGCCGCCCGTACCCGCACCTACGAGGCGCGGCTGCTGCGGGAGGCGATGGAGGCCAGCCGGTTCAACCAGCGCGCCGCCGCCCGCGCGCTGGGCCTGACCTACTACCAGCTGCGCCACCACCTGAAGGGACACGGGCTGCTCGGGCGTCAGGCCGGGCCCGGAGAGGTGCCGGGAGAGGCGGCGGTCGATGCGCCAGGAGCGCCGAGCGGGGCCGTGGTCAGCACCGGCGCGGCCAGGTAGTCCTGCGGGAACAGGCGGTGCAGCGCCTCGACCTTGGGCATGTCGTTGATGGCGATGTAGGCCGCGTCGGGGTTCTGCGCCAGGTAGTCCTGGTGATAGCCCTCGGCCGGATAGAAGCCGCGCAGCGGGTCGACCCGGGTGGCGATCGGCGCGTCGTAGACGTGCGCGGCGTCGAGGCGGGCGATGTAGGCGCGCGCCGCCTCGGCCTGTGCCGGCGTGCCGGTCCAGATCTCCGAGCGGTACTGGGTGCCGCTGTCGGGACCCTGGGCATCGCGCTGCGTCGGGTCGAGCGCCACCGAGAAGAAGATCTGCATGAGGCGGCCGAGCGACACCTGCTTTGGGTCGTAGGTGATCTGCACGGACTCGGCGTGGCCGGTGGTGCCGGTGCTGACCGTCTCGTACTGCGCAGTGTCGGCGGCGCCGCCGGTATAGCCGGACACGGCGCGGCGGACGCCCCTGACGTGCTCGAACACGCCCTGCACGCCCCAGAAGCAGCCGCCGGACACGGTGATCTGCTGCAGGCCGCTGCCCTCGACGGGAGTCGAGACGGCCGCCGGCACCAGCCGCGGCGACTCCTCGGCACGGCCCGGCCGCACCCCCGACAGCAGCAGCGAGGCCGGCAGCGCCACTGCGCCGGCGAGCAGCAGGAACCTGTTCTTGGTCATGACGTGGGTCTCCTGGAAGGTGGTCTAGGTGGCGTGCGGCGGCTGGACGCCGGGTGCGGGATCGAAGCGCAGCGCCACCCCGTTCATGCAGTAGCGCAGGCCGGTCGGCTTCGGGCCGTCGTTGAACACGTGGCCGAGATGGCCATCACATTCGGCGCAACGGATCTCGGTGCGCTGCATGAACATGGAGTTGTCCTTGTGCTCGACCACGGCGTCGGCCACCGGTTGCCAGAACGAGGGCCAGCCGGTGCCGCTGTCGAACTTGGCGTCGGAGGAGAAGTTGTGCAGGCCGCAGCCGGCGCAGACGTACTGCCCCTTGTCGTAGAAGTGGTTCAGCGGCGAGGAGAACGGCGTTTCGGTGCCGGCCTCGCGCAGCACGTCGTATTGCGCCGGTGACAGCAGCTTGCGCCATTCCACATCGGTATGGCGCAGCGGCGCCGGCGTGGCGCCCATCGCGCGTGGGAAGCGTCCGAGCGTCGCTGCGCCCGCGGCCAGGACGGTGGCGGCGTGCAGCATCTGCCTGCGCGTCGGGAACTGGAAGGTGGACATCCTTTGGCATCCTTCTTGAGGCCGGATATGAGTATGACTTCGCTGGAAACAGGGTTCGGTTACACCTTACAGCGAATGACCCGGCATGTCTGATGTCATGATCCCGTTGCCGGCCTGCTGGCGATCGTGGCGGCGGCCGGCATGAGCGCTCCGGTCCTGCTGTCGGAGGCCCGGCTGGGCGGCATCGACGGTGACGAACTGCTGGCGCCGCGGGCGTTGTTCCCGCCGGTCCGGGGGTCCAGCCGGGTCGCCGACGCGCTCCTGCGCACGCTCCGCATCGCACCTGCTTCTGCTCCCGGCGCCGATCGGCTCGGGCCGGAGGACCTGCGCAGGGCCGTCCGACGGGGGCCGTCGTGACCGGCCCGATCGCCCGCCTGCTGTCGCGCGCTCGCGACAGCCTGGAGGATGCGCGCCTGCTGGCGGAACACCGGCGGCCCAGCGAGGCCGTACTGACCAGGTTGGCGCTGCATCAGGCGCTGCAGGCGGTCAGCACGGCGGCAGGGCTCGACGCCGATGACGGGTTGCGCCTGGACACGCTGTTCCGGCGGGTATCGGAGGATCATCCGCAGGCGGCAAGGATCGCCCGGCTGCGGGACGACGACGCGCAGACCATCGCCGCGGTCGGCGAGCTGGTCGAGGCGCTGTCGGCGCCGCGGTCGACGCCGACATCCCAGGCCGGGCATCGGCCGGAGCCGGACGGAACGTCATCGCCGCGAGGGCAGGCGCCGGTCGCCGGGGACGACGCGACCGGAGCCGGCGCAACCGGGGCGGACCTGTCCAGGCCGACCGCCCTGGCCGCCTCGCCGCAGGGCGGTGGCCGCGGCAGTTCGACAGGCAGCGTCTCGTCGGCCGCGTTCTGGACGCTGATGGACCGCTGGCAGGTGGCGGACCTCGACGCCCTGGCGCTGATCGGCCATGGAGGTGGCCTGACGAAGAAGGGCACGCGCCCGCGCTTCCGTCCCGAAGGCGAGGAGGCGGCCCGATATACTGCCCTGCGACGGCTCGACATCGCGCTCGACGCGCTCGGGATCGAGCCGCATGGCTGGCTGTCTGCCGCACGCCCGAACGCGCCCTTCCGAGGCGACACGCCGCTCGCGGTGCTGATGCGTGACGGCGAGGCCGGTGCCAGGCAGCTGCTGCACCTGCTCAACCGGCAGGGCCTGGCCGCGGCGCTGGCGGCGGGCTGAACTCCCGCCACCTCGCTTCGTCCCGCCCGGGGCAGGGCGGATCCCGATCAGGCGGGTCACCTGATCGGGATCCGCTTCAGAACGCGGCGCCGGTGACGCGAGTGACCAGGACCGGCGACCGCATCGCCTGGAGGCCGCGGCGCTGGAGCAGGTGGTCCAGGCCCAGGCAGTGCCCCGCCCTGTCGACGGCGAACATGCCGTGGGCGAGCACGATGGCGACATAGGTCCACGGCCACTCGGTCGGGTCGTTGTAGAGGCCGAGCCACAGCTGGAGCGTGAACAGCACGGCGAGCACCCCGGCCCAGCGCACGGCGATGCCGAGCGTAAGCGAGACCGTGAAGAAGATCTCGATCGCGTAGACCACCGGCTGCAGCAGCGCGATGTGCGGGACCAGCAGGTCGCGCACCACCGCACCCTGGAGCGGGATCGCGCTGAACTTGCCTTCCTGGACCAGCCAGTATTTGAACCCATCCGCGACCGGCAGGGGCAGCTTCCAGATCGTGCCCTGGAACCACATCCCGGCGGCGACGATGCGCATCGTCGCCACCCACAGGTTGCGGCCGGTACGCTGTTCCGGATCCCGCGACCAGTTCGCCCAAGCGATCGCGAGGCCGGCCGCGAGCAGCAGGAGGTAGAAGAGGACAGACAGGTACTTGGCCGCACCGAAGCGGTTGTAGTCGCCGGTATCGCCGACGAGGAACCGGACCAGGTCGACGAGCGGGTTGTCGGTCATCGTCCCGCTCCCCGGATCGTCGCGCCCGACAGGCACGGCTCCTGCACATGCTTCACGTGTTTCTTCATGACGTCACCTGTTCCGATCAGCCCTTGTTGGTTTCAGAGCGTTCGGCGCGGTGGCGGATCAAGTTACGCTTGGGGCAAGCGGAAGCGTGTCGCCGCTTGAGTCTTCCGCCCCGGTCAGACGGTCCCGCCGCCGCAGGCGGCGGCCAGCGCGTCGAGCGCCGGGCCGCTGCGTGCATGGCCGAGGCCGATCCTCACCCGGTCGGTCGGCAACGGCGCCAGCGTCGTCTGCCAGAGCATCCCCGGCAGCAGCAGGATGCCCCGCTCGCGCGCCAGGCGGTCCACGAAGCCATCCGCGCTGCCCGTGCCGAGATAGCGGGGATAGCCGATGGCGAGGTTGCGCGCCGGCTCGGGCGCGAACAGGTCGGGCCGGGTGCCGAGGATCGCCTGCAGCTTGTGCCAGTTCGCCGCCCCGATGGCCCGTGCCGCCGGCACGATCCGCTCCTCCGCGGCCAGCGCGATGGCGGCCAGCACGATGCTGCCGGTCGACAGGCAGGTCGACAGCATGCTCTTGACGACGATCGCCGCGTCGAGGAGGGCCCGGTCGCGGCAGGCGATCCAGCCGACGCGCAGCCCCGGCAGGCCGAAGCCCTTGGACAGCCCGTTGATCGAGACGCCGCGCTCGTACAGGTCGGCCAGCATCGGCGGCTGCAGCGTGCCCTGCACGACCTCGGTCTGGCGGTAGATCTCGTCGTTGACCAGCCACACGCCGCGACGGCGGCACAAGGCGACCAGCGCGTCCAGCCGGTCCGGGTGGATCGAGGCGCCGGTCGGGCTGTTGGGGAAGTTCATCATGACCAGGCGCGTATCCGGACGAAGCGCTGCCTCGATCCTGTCCGGATCCGGCTGCCAGTCCTCGTCCTCGCGTAGGGCGAGGCCGGTGACAGCGCCGAGCGAGCCGAGGATCAGTTCCGAAGGCTGGTAGATCGGCAGCAGCAGCACCGCATGCGACCCGGGCGGCAGCAGCACCTTCAGCACGCAGCTGACCGCTTCCTGGGCGCCGCAGCAGCACAGGACATCCTCCGCTGCGAGCAGGCGATGCCGTGCGGCGATCGCCGTGCGCAGCTCCCGGCTGCCGCGCGGGTCGCCGTAGCCGAAGCGGAGCGACTGCCACTCCTCCTGCGCGTTCGCGCTCGCCATCGACAGCAGCGACGACAAGGACAGCGTCTCGGAGTCGGAGCTGGACAGGTCGTGGGTCGCGTGGTCGATCCAGCGCGCCAGGAACTCACCCAGGGCGAAGCGGGCGGCGCCCGATCCGGTCACGAGGGGGGCCGTGCGGCGGCGCATACCGCGTCGCGCGCGGTGTTCGCCATCGCTTTCTTCCGGACATCGGTTCGTGTCAGGCCCCGCCTCCATGATCCGGTGATGCCGTTCGCCCGAAGCGTCGCCGGCCGATGGGCTGGTGCGCTCCATGCCGATGGTTCTTCGTCACCGGCAGCGGTTGGTGACACCCTCCTGCCGACTGGCCGGAACCGTGGCGCTGCGCGGGCGAGGCCAGCACCAAGGGCCTCAGTCCACCTTGGCCTTGAGCACGCGCTCGAACAACGCCAGCATCCAGCCGGTGGCCTGTCCGAACAGCGCCGGGTCGTAGCGCGGGCCCTCGTCGCGCAAAAAGGCGTGCGCGGCGTTCACCTCGTGCCATTCGTAGCGGGCGGCGACCTGCTCCAGCCGGTCGCGGATCAGCTGCCGTCCGGCGAACGGCACGTGCGGGTCCTGTCGGCCGAACACCCACAGGGTTTCTGCCCCGAGCGCTTCCATGCGACGGAGGCTGTCATCGGACCGGCCGGCACCCAGCGTCGCGGAGTGGATGTCGGTGGGATAGAAGCAGGCGACCGCGGAGACCGACGGGTCGAGCGCCGCGCGATAGGCCAGGTGGCCGCCCAGGCACACGCCGAGGGTGCCGAGCCGGCCGGTGCAGGCCTCGTGGTCGCGCAGGAAGGCGAGTGCTGCCGTGGCGTCGGCGTCGAACGCCGTCACCGGCTTGGTGAACTTGAGCGCGTTGCCGCGCTCGGTGCCGGGCGCGTCGTAGCGCAGCACCGTGCCGGGCGGCTCGTACTCGTGGTACACCTCCGGCACCGCCACGAGGTAGCCGTGGCCGGCCACGAACGCCGCCAGGCGGCGGATCGGGTCGGTGACCTGGTAGATCTCGGAGAAGAACAGGATGCCGGGATGGCGGCCGGGAACCGCCGGGCGGAACAGGTGCAGGCGCATGGTGCCGCCCGTCCCGGGCTCGCCCGGCACCGGCAGGTCGACCGCCTCGTCGGTCCGGATGATCATAAGGCCGGCGCTCCGCTGCAGCAGTGCCGCATCCTGGCTGCGGTCCGGAGCCGCCGCAACCGCCGGCTGGCGCGTTGAGCTGGGACGGCTTTGCCGTCAAACTGACGTTCTCGGGGTTCGGCCCGAAGCGTCATCCGCGACGTCCAGCGAGGTTTGAGCATCCATGCCGTTGACCTTCGACCGTGTGCTGGTCGCCGCAGCACAGCTCGGCACGATCCTCGACAACGGCAAGCCGGCGGTGTTCGTGCCGGGCTGGAACCCAGCCTTCGCCTATTTCGGCCTCGCCCCGGTGGTGGTGCTGGTGTTCCGGCACGATGACGGGCGGCAGGCGAGCTGGTACCTGGACGAGACGCTGGACCGGCGCGGCGGCTCGGTGGCCGAGCTGTCGCCCGAGCTGCGCCGCTCGCTGATGGAGGCGGCCGCCCTGCTGTTCGACGGGCTGTGGCACAAGATCATGCAGACCGCGGTGCCGCCGCCGCTGGACCCGCGCGAGGCCGGCTTCTTCAAGATCCCCGAAAGCACGCGGGCGGAAATCCTGTCGCTCTATCTGGGCGGCTTCGAGGCCGGCACCCGCTTCGCCGCGGTGGATCAGCTCGATCCGGAGCGGCCGGACAGCCAGCTGGTCGATCTCGGGCCGCGACGGCTGCCGCTGCAGCGCGGCCACCTCCATGCGCTGTTCAACCCGGGCGGGCTGCAGGCGCAGAACCACGCCTTCATCGAGCAGGGCCGGATGACCTTCCCCTCGCCGGTGGACGGGCGGCCGATGACGGTGCGTCACGCGCTGGTGCTGCACGGCACGATCTACGCCTACCGCACCGTGGAGGAGGCGACCGGCACGGTGATGTTCCTGGTCGCGGGCGAGATCTTCTTCCGCCTGTCGGGGCTGTTCATCCCCGAGGGACGGATCTGCGTGGCGCTGCACCGGGACGCGATCCAGGCGCAGATGCCGGAGATGTTCCGCGAGTTCTTCGCCCGGGTGATGCAGCACGGCGACCTCCTGGCGCGCTACTTCGCCAACGATCGCACGGTTCCGCTGCACGCCTGGCGCGGGGTGACGGCGATGCATATCGGCCACGTGCTGTGGAACGACATCTCAGGGATCGGCAACATCGTGGCCGCGGTCAGGCCGATGACGCTGCCGCGCTTCGCCCTGTTCGACTGCGAGATGGAGCCGGAAATGTACGGCGCCCTCGACGCGATCTTTCCCGAGCTCAAGGGGCTGGTCGACCGCAGCCAGAAGGGGTTCCAGGAGTCGATCCCGTCCTTCTACGTCAATGGCCAGTGCCTGATCCGCTCGTCGGGCATGACCGTGACGAGAAGCGTGCGCACGCGGATCCTGGACACGGTGCGCCCGCTCGACCGCGCCTCGCCGGCCTCGATCTGCGCCCTGGCGCGCGCCGACGCCGTGCCGGTGGTGCTGTTCGGCATACGGGTCGAGAACCGCACGATGGTGAACCTCGAGGCGTTCTGCACCGCCCTGGTGGACCGGCTGTCGCGCACGCTGGGCGAGGCGGTGCTGGTGGTGGACGGGCACAACAGCCGGATCGGGGCACCCGACTCCTTCATCTGGAGCCATGGCGAGCACGGCGCCAAGCGCCGCCCGATCGACATCGAGCGCGACATGGTGGACGCGATGCGGGGGCGGGCGGAGGGCACGGGGGTCGAGATCGTCAGCACGATCGGCATGCCGATCACCGAAAGCCTGGCCTGCGGCCGCGAGGCGTCGGCGATGGTGGCGATCTGGGGGGCGGGCCTGGCCAAGTATCGCTGGGTCTGCAACATCCCCGGCCTGGTCGTCACCAACCATTGGAACCTGTCCAACCTCGGCGACCTGCACATCTACGACAGCCCGCAGATGATGGAGGAGCCGACCGCGGTGCGGTTCATCGAGCCGGACGCGGTGCAGGACCTGCCGGAAGCGCCGCTGGTGGTGCCGCTGGGGCCAGACTTCATCCCGTCGATCTGCAACTTCCGCGTCGACGAGGCGAAGGCGATGGAGGCGGTCGACGCCATGCTGCGCGAACGGATCCCGGTCACGACCTGACGGCAGCCCGGCGGGGGAGGATCGGATGGCACGCTACACCGCGGACGTCACCTGGACCTTGGAGAGCGGCGCCGATTTCGCCGCCGGCCGCTACAGCCGCCGGCACACGGTGGGCTTCGACGGCGGGATCACGGTTCGGGCGTCCGCCTCGCCGCACGTGGTCGGACGGTGGGCCGACGCGGCGGCGGTGGATCCGGAGGAGATGCTGGTCGCCGCCCTGTCCAGCTGCCACATGCTGTCGTTCCTGCACGCAGCGCGCCTCGCCGGCTTCACCGTGGCCGCCTATCGCGACCGGGCGGAAGGAACGATGGCGGAGATCGCACCCGGCCGGCAGGCGGTCATGCGGGTGGTGCTGCATCCCGCCATCGCGTGGACCGGAACCGCTCCGGACGAGGATGCGCCGGGGCGGCTGCACCACGAGGCGCACGACGCCTGCTACATCGCCAACTCGGTGAGAACCGCCGTCGTGGTGGCCTGAGGACCGGCGGCACGGGCGGCCCTGCCGGCAACTTTCCGGACGCGTCGTTCCTTGGGGTCCGGAAGCCAAGGAGGATCGGCATGACCACGCTGTACTGGGGTCCACATACCTGCGCGATCGGCATTCACGTGCTGCTGGAGGAGATCGGCGCCCCCTACGACACGGTGAAGATGGACGTGGTGGGCGGCGAAAGCCATCGGCCGCCGTTCAACGGCCTGAACCCGAAGGAGAAGGTGCCGACGGTGGTGCGCGACGACGGCTCGGTGCTGACCGAGTACGGCAGCATCGCGCGCTGGCTGGCCTACGCCCACCCGGAGGCGGGGCTGCTGCCGTCCGACCGGGCGGACGAGATCCATGCGCAGATGATGATGGATTACGCGGTCGGCACCGTGCACGCGCAAGGGTTCGGCCGCATCTTCAAGCCGGCCGAGTTCGAGCCGGACGACCTCGTGCACGGCACGCTTGGGCTGGGATCCGGCAACGTGAAGGCACTAGGGCGGACGATGGTGGAGAAGGGGCTGGGCATCCTGGCGACGCAGCTCGGCAGCCGCGAATGGGCCGGCGGCACCGCGTTCGGGATCGCCGACACCGCGCTGTTCTATGTCGAGCGCTGGGCGCCGCAGGTGGAGATCGCCCTGCCCTCGCCCCTGGACGCCCATTTCGCGCGGATGAAGGCGCGCCCGGCGGTGCGCCGGGTGATGGAGATCTGGGGCGAGCCGGCCGGCTGACCGGGCCCGCCCTCAGCGCCCGATGCGGCGGAGCGGGGCGCCGGCGAGCAGCTTGTGCTCGATCGACTCCAGCGACACGCCCTTGGTCTCGGGCACCAGGAACACGACGAACAGGATGAACCCGGCGTTCAGGGCGGCGAACAGCCAGAAGGTGTTGGCCTGGCCCAGCACCGCAAGCAGGGTCAGGAAGGTGTTGCCGACCAGCCAGTTCGCCGCCCAGTTGGTGAAGGTGGAGACCGCAATGCCGAAGTCGCGGCCCTGCAGCGGCTGGATCTCGGCGCACAGGGTCCAGATCAGCGGGCCAGGGGCGGCGGCGAAACCGACGATGAACACCAGCACCATCGCCACCAGCAGGTACCGGCCGAACTCGCCGTGCACGCCGAGGCCGAGCAGGATGCCAACCGCGGCCATGCCGACCGCCATGACCACGAAGCACACGCCGAGCATCGGCTTGCGGCCCCAGCGGTCGGCGAAGCCGATGGCGATCAGGGTGGCGAGCACGTTGGCCAAGCCGACCACGGCGGTCGCCCAGTTGGAGGCGCCGGCGCCGAAGCCGGCCAGGCCGAAGATCCTCGGCGCGTAGTACATGATGACGTTGATGCCGGTGAGCTGCTGCACCACCTGGAGCCCGATGCCGAGATAGACCGAGCGGCGGAAGTTCGGGTTGGCGCGGAACATGGCGGGGCCGAGCTGGCGCACCGTCAGCTGCTCGCGCACGCCGGCGATCTCCCTGTCGACCTCGGCCGGATCGTCGCGCAGCGTGCGCAGCACCGTGCGCGCCTCCTCGTCGCGGCCGCGCAGCAGGAACCAGCGCGGGCTTTCCGGCAGGAACAGCACGGCCAGGAGGAAGACGAGGCCGGGAACGGCGATGATGCCGAGCATCAGCCGCCAATTGCCGCTGGGCGTCAGCAGGCTGTCGGACACGAAGGCGAGCAGGATGCCGATCGTCACCATCAGCTGGTACAGCGACACCATTGCCCCGCGCCAATGCGCTGGTGCCACCTCGGAGATGTAGAGCGGGCCGGTGAAGGCGACGATGCCAATCGCCAGTCCCAGCACCACGCGGCCGATCATCAGGGTCGGGACCCCGCCGGCGAAAGCGCAGAACAGCGCGCCGGCGACGAACAGCACCGCCCCGATCAGCAGCGACTTCCGCCGGCCAAGCCGATACGACAGCGTGCCAGCGCCAGCCGCGCCGGCGGCGGCACCGGCCATCATGATGCTGACGATCCATTCCTGGGTGCGGGTGTCGGCGCCGAACGCCCGGCCGATGAAGCCGAGCGCGCCGGCGATCACGCCGATGTCCAGCCCGAACATCAGCCCGGCCAGGCTCGCCAGCCCACAGGTGACGAAGGCCCGCATCGGCAGGTCGTCCGACACCGCGCCAGGCGGTGCGGCGAGGCGATCGCGTGTGGTGGACATGGCCTGGAACGCTCCTCGGTCGCTTTCCCCTCCGAGCCTTACGCGCGAACCCGACTACGGCTCCCTCGGCACCGGGCGTCGCCCCGGCCCGGCTGCCGCGTCATGGACAGCCGGCTCCGGCTGATGTTTCGTGGCCGGAGACGTTCCAGGAATGCTTCATGGTCCCATACCAGCCGTTCTCGCCCGCCTACGCCTTTTCCGGGCTGGTGATCGGCATCCTGGTCGGGCTGACCGGGGTGGGCGGCGGATCGCTGATGACGCCGCTCCTGGTGCTGCTGTTCCGCTTCCATCCGGCGACGGCGATCGGCACCGACCTGCTCTACGCCGCCACCACCAAGACCGCCGGCACGCTGGTGCACGGCCTGATCGGCACGGTGGAATGGCGCCTGGTGGCGCTGCTGGCGGCAGGCTCCCTGCCGGGCACGCTGCTGACCCTGTGGGCCCTGTCCCGGCTCGGGCCGCCGACCGCCTCGACCGGGCACCTGCTGTCGGTTCTGCTGGGGGCCGCGCTGCTGCTGACCGCGGCCAGCCTGATCCTGCGCGGCACGCTGATGCGCTGGGCCGCGCAGTGGAACCCGAACCCGGGCGGACGGCGCCGCACGGTGCTGACGGTGGTGCTCGGGCTCTACCTCGGCGTGTTTGTGACCCTGTCGTCGGTGGGTGCCGGCGCGATCGGGGTCACCGCGCTGATCCTGCTGTATCCCGGGCTGCCGACCGCGCGCGTGGTGGGATCGGACATCGCGCACGCGGTGCCGCTCACCCTGGTGGCCGGGATCGGCCACTGGATGATCGGCTCGGTCGACTGGCACCTGTTCCTGTCGCTGGTGACGGGCTCGATCCCGGGCGTGGTAATCGGCAGCCTAATCGGCACCCGCGTGTCGGAGCGGGTGCTGCGACCGGCGCTGGCGACCATCCTGGTGGTGGTGGGGGTTCGCCTGCTCAGCTGAGACCGGCCGGGGCCAGAGCAGGCGACGGGCGGATCAGCCCTGGCCGTCGCCCTGCGAGCCGTTGTCGTCACCATTGCCGCTGCTGTTGCCGCCGCCGTTGCCGGCGTCGTTCGGCGAGATCGCGACGAACAGCATCTGCCCGTCATGCAGCACGCGCAGCGCCACCTCGCCGTTCTTCAGCGCGCCGTGGATCGCATCCGCCGCCCCGTGCGGGCTGTTCACCAGCGCGTTGCCAACGCCGACGATCACGTCACCGGCCTTGAGCCCGGCCTGGTCGGCGGCCGAGCCGCTCTGCACCTCGCGCACCACCACGCCCTTGACGTCGTCGTCGAGGCCGAGCTGCTGGCGCAGGTCGGGGGTGAGGGCCGCGAGCGTCACCCCGATCGAGCCGGTGTTGCTGCTGTTCTCCGGGCCAGCCGCGCCCTGGCCGTTAGCGCCGCCGGGCTTGAGCATCACGGTGGCCTGGGCGGTCTGCGTGGCGCCGTTGCGCAGGAAGGTCAGCGTCACCTTGGTGTTCGGCACCACGCCGGCGACCTTGATCGCCAGGTCGCGCGGGTTGCCGACCTTCTGGTCGTTCAGCCTGGTGATGACGTCGCCCGGCTTGATGCCGGCGTGCTCCGCCGGGCTGTCGTTCGTCACGCTGGCGACCAGGGCGCCGGCGGTGTCCGGGCTGCTGTCCGGGATCGGCAGGTTCAGCGCCTTGGCCATGCCGGGGGTGATGCCTTGCGCGGTGACGCCGATGAAGCCGCGCTGCACGTGGCCGGTCTTCTCCAGCTGCGCCACCACGTCCTTGACCGTGTCGGACGGGATCGCGAAGCCGATGCCGATGCTGCCGCCGCCGCTGCCCGGCGACAGGATGGCGGTGTTCACTCCCACCACCTTGCCGTCCTGGGTGATTAGCGGGCCGCCGGAGTTGCCGCGGTTGATCGGCGCGTCGACCTGGATGAAGCTCTCGTATGGGCCGTCGCCGATGTCGCGGCCGCGTGCGGACACGATGCCGGCGGTGACCGAGCCGCCGAGGCCGTACGGGTTGCCGACCGCGATCACCCACTCGCCCGGCTGCACGTCGTCGCTTTCGCCCAGCTGGATGAAGGACAGCTTGGCGGACGGCTTGACCTTGAGCAGGGCGATGTCGGTGCCGTTGTCGTGGCCGACCACCTTGGCCTTGAGCGTGGTGCCGTCGTCCAGGGTGACGCTGACCGAGGTCGCGTTCTTCACCACGTGGTTGTTGGTGACGATGTAGCCGTCGGCGGAGATGATGAAGCCCGAGCCGCGCGCCTCGACCGTGCGCGAGCCGTGATTCTGCGGCGTCATCTGGAACGGGAACGGGAACGGAAACGGCGTCTGCTGGCCGCCACCGCCCTCGCCGCCCGCCTCGTCGTCCTCCGAGCCGTCGTCCTTGAGCATGGAGGTGATGGACACAACAGCCGGCCGGACCTGCTTGGCGAGGTCGACGAAGTCCGGCAGGTGCTGGCTCATGCCGCTGGGCCGGAGCGCGTTCTGGGCCTGCGCCGGAGCGGCGAGGCCGCCCAGGGTGGTGCCGGCAAGCAGCGCCGCGCAGGCGGTGGCGACCCAGCGGGACCGGAAGGAGTTCTGCGGAGCGTCCGACATGGTGTTCCTGTTGCTTGGGGCGAGCCGACCGGGGCGGATCGGTCGATGATGAAGTGGAAGATGTGCCTTGCCGCCCTGCTTCACCCCTACGCGGCGATGAAACCTGCGTTAGCCGCGCAGGGAGCGGAAGAAATCGCGCAGCAGGGTTGCGGACTCGCGCTCGCACACGCCGCCGACCACTTCCGGCCGGTGCAGGCAGCCGGGCTGCCGGTACAGGCGCGGCCCGTGCTCCACCCCGCCGCCCTTCGGGTCGTAGGCGCCGAACACCACGCGGGCGACGCGGAAATGCGAGGCGGCGGCGGCGCACATCGGGCACGGCTCCAGCGTCGCCAGCAGGCTGCACCCATCCAGCCGGGTCTGGCCGAGCAGGGTCCCCGCCGCGCGCAGGGCGAGCAGCTCGGCATGGGCGGAGGCGTCGTGCCGCCCCTCCACCTCGTTGCCGGCGGCGGCCAGCACCCGCCCGTCCGGGGCCAGCACCACGGCGCCGACCGGCACCTCGCCGCGCAGACCGGCGGCGCGCGCCTCGCGCAGGGCCGCCTGCATCGGCGTGGTGGATCCGGTCCCGGCCTCGGTGCGCAATTCCATGGCGCACGATATTGCTCTAACCAGTCCGGATGAAGCGCACCCGTCCCGTGATCGGCGTCACCCTCGACAGCGAGGCGGGGGGCAGGGCGGGATCGGCGTCCTATTCGGCCTATCCGTGGTACGCGCTGCGGGCGAACTACATGGCCAGCCTGGCCGAGGCCGGCGCCTTGCCGGTGGCGCTGCCGCACCACGCGTTCCTGGCCGGCGAGATGCTGGACGCGATCGACGCGCTGGTGGTGACCGGCGGGGCGTTCGACGTCGATCCCGTGCTCTACGGCGACGGCGAGCGGCACGACACGGTGGTGCTGAAGGGTGAGCGGACCGCGGCCGAGCTGGCGCTGCTGCGGGGCGCGCTGGCGCGCGACATGCCGGTGCTGGGCATCTGCGGCGGGGAGCAGCTGCTGGCGGTGGCACTCGGCGGCACGCTGATCCAGCACATTCCCGACAGCGTCGCGGATGGGCTCGCGCACGAGCAGCCGAACCCGCGGCACGAGCCCGGCCATGCGGTGCGGATCGAGCCCGGCACGCTGCTGGCGCGCATCGTGGGCACCGGGGAGATGCGGGTGAACTCCTCGCACCACCAGGCGGTGCGCGATCCGGGTCGGGGGCGGGTCAACGCCTGGGCGCCGGACGGGGTGATCGAGGGGATCGAGGACCCGGAGCGTGCCTTCTGCCTCGGGCTGCAATGGCACCCGGAATTCGCGATCGATCCCGGCGACCGGAAGGTGTTCGCAGCGCTGGTCTCGGCCGCCGCGAGCCGGCCGTGAGCGACGAAGCGCCGCCGGAGCCTGACGCCGAACGCGGCGAGCGGATCGCCAAGTGGCTGGCGCGCGCCGGCGTCGCCAGCCGGCGCGACGCGGAGAAGCTGCTGGCGGAGGGCAGGATCCGGCTGAACAACCGGGCGGTGACGCATCCGGCGACCTTCGTGCAGCCGGGCGACACGGTGCAGGTGTCCGGCCGCGTGGTGGACGCGCCGGACCGGACCCGGCTGTGGCGCTACCACAAGCCGGATGGGCTGGTGACGACGCACAAGGATCCGGAGGGCCGCCCCACCGTGTTCGCCGCCCTGCCGCCGGGGCTGCCGCGCGTGGTGTCGGTGGGCCGGCTCGACCTCAACAGCGAGGGGCTGCTGCTGCTGACCAACGACGGCGCGCTGGCGCGTCAGCTCGAGCTGCCCTCGAACGGCTGGATCCGCCGCTACCGGGTGCGTGTGTTCGGCACGGTGGACGAGCGGCAGCTGGCCGAGCTGGCGCGCGGCCCGGTGGTGGAGGGCGTGCGCTATGGCCCGATCGAGGCCGCGCTCGACAGCCGCAAGGGCGACAACGCCTGGATCACCGTGGCGCTGCGCGAGGGCCGCAACCGGGAGATACGCCGGGTGATGACCAGCCTCGGGTTCCATGTCAGCCGGCTGATCCGCACCTCCTACGGCCCGTTCCAGCTCAGCGAGCTGCGCCGCACCGAGCTGGAGGAGGTTACCGGCAAGGTCCTGCGCGAGCAGCTGCCCAAGGCATGAGCCCCACGGCATGAGCCGGGCCGTCCGCGGTGGCTCGGGCATGCGGATCGTCGCCGGCACGCTGCGCGGCCGCGTCCTGTCGGTTCCTGCCAACGCCGTGACCCGCCCCACCGCGGACCGGGTGCGCCAGGCGCTGTTCGACATGCTGGCGCACGCGCCGTGGCGCGGCGACGCGCTGGAGGGCGGGGTGGTCGACGCGTTCGCCGGCACCGGCGCGCTCGGGCTGGAAGCGTTGTCGCGCGGTGCCTTGCGCGCCGTGTTCCTGGAGCGCGACCGCGCCGCCCTGGCCTGCATCTGCGCCAACATCGCCGCCTGCCGGGTGACCTCGCAGGCCCTGGCCCTCGGCGGCGACGCGCTGCGTCCGCCGCTGCCGCGTCCCGGCTGGGGCGGCGCCGGGCTGGTGTTCCTCGACCCGCCCTATGGCGGCGGGCTGGCGGCGCCCGCCCTGTCGGCCCTGGTGGGTTCGGGCTGGGTTGCGCCCGCCGCCCTGGCGGTCGCGGAGGTCGCGGCCGCGGAGCCGGCGCCGACCGGCCTGCCGCTGCTGGCCGAGCGCCTGCACGGCGCGGCGCGGCTGTGCGTCTGGCGCCTGGCGGGAGGTGCCGGCTGACCCCGCGGCCGCCCCGGCGCGCCGCGACGGTCGGTGCGATGCCGGAATCGTTGCGGCCTCGGCGGTCCGGTCCGGCCTATGCTGTTGCGTCCGCACCACGCCGCCGGGGGCCTGCATGATGACGTCGACGGGGACCGGCCGATGACGGCGATGCCGGACGAGACCGTCCTGTTCGATGACCCGCTGGTCACGATCGACGGCAGCTTCCATGTCCGCATCGGCGGCGGAACGGTGCCCCTGCTGCTTGGCGACCTGCCGGTGCGCGCGTTCGTGCCGGGCTGGCGGGCCGACGCGCTGTTCACCGGCTTCGCGCCCTTGTTCCTGCTCGAGCTGGTGCACCCGGAGGCCGGCGCACGGGCCACCTGGTTCCTCGACCACCGCATGCAGATGATGGGAGACCAGCCGGCGCACCTGCGCCCGGACCTGCTGGCGATGCTGAGGCTGAAGGCGCTGCCGCTGCTCCGGGCGATGATGGACCAGGTGCTGGAGCGGGTGGTCCCGGCGCTGGACGACCGCATGGCAGGGTTCCTGCGCGTCAACCTGGCGACGAGAACGGCGATCGCCGGTCTCTGCTCCGACCACCTCGTGGTCCCGCCCTTCGTCTGCCAGGTGGATCACCTGATGCCGCGCTCTCTGGTCTATCGGAGTGGGCAGGAGGGGCAGGACGGGATGCGCGCGGTCGACGGCGACCAGCTCCGCCACGGCCTGGACGGCCCCTCCTGGCAGGACCGGATCGCCGGCTGCGTCGCCACCGGATGCCTGGGCTGGCCGAGCCCGGTCGACGGCCACGAGCTGCATGCCCAGGGCAGCGTGGTGCTCGACGATTTCCACTTCGCCTACCGCTTCGCCGACGCCCGCAACGGGCTGGTGTTCTTCCTGGTGGTCGCCGACCACCTGTCGCGGATCGCCGGGCTGTGGTTCCCGTCGCTCGGAGTGATGGCGGCGCAGGGCCAGGCGCAGCACGACCTGGCGCAGCTGCTGGGGCCAAGTCTTCCGCACCGGTTCACGGAGCACACGCTGCGCTGGGCGGAGGCGCTGGTCCCCTACCTGCGCCGCGGCGCCGCACGGTTCGCCAGCGTCATGCGCGGGCCGCCCGGCCTGCATCTCGGCCACCAGCTGTGGAACGAGCTGAGCGGCATCGAGCGGATGGTCCGGACCGCGCCCGACTGCCTGCCGGACTGGATCGCGCTCGACGGGGAGCAGGGCGGCGAGCTGTACGGCCCGATCGACGTGCTGTTCCCCGAGCTGTCCGGCAAGGTCGAGCGCCGCGTCCGCTCGGGCGCGGAGCTGGCCGGGCACGCCTATGCCGACGGGCTGTTCGTGCTGCGCGTGGCCGACGAGTTCGTGTCGGCAGCACTCCGGCAGCGGATCCTGGCCCGCGTCGACGGCCTGCCGATCACGCAGCGCGTGCGGACCATCCTGGCGGAGCTGGGGCACCCGCTCGTGATCGTCGTCGGGCTGCGTGTCGAGAACCGCACCCTGAGCGACCTCGCCGGCACCCTGGGCAGGCTGGTCGACTTCCTGGCCGCGCGCCATCCGGGCCTCGCCGTGGTGTTCGACGGCCACAACACCCGGGGCGAGGGCGAGGCGGTGCCGCTCGGCAGCCATGACGAGGAAGCGGCGCGCCGCCGTCCGATCGACGTGGAGCGCGAGCTGGTGGCGGACCTGCGCGCCGCTCATGCCGGACAGCCGGTCACGATCCTCGACACCATCGGCGCCGCGATGTCGACCAGCCTGGCCTGGACCGCGGCCAGCGACGGCTTCGTCTCGATCTGGGGTGCCAGCCTCGCGAAGTACCGCTGGGTCTGCAACGCGCCCGGCTTCGTGCTGAGCAACCGCACCAACCTGCTGCACCGGGACGCGCTGCACATCTACAGCGCTCCCCGCTTCATGGAGGATCCCACGCCCCTGGTGTTCGTCGATCCCGGACTGGTCACCGACGAGCCGGACGCGGTGCGGCTGGTCGACACCGCACCGGGCGATCCCGGGCTGTACAACTTCCGGCTGGACCTCGACGGCCTCCTGCCCGCGATCGGCCGGTTCGTCGACGGGATCGTCCGCGGCGGGGCGGGACGCGGCTAGGGCGCCCGCTGCCGCCCGAACGCCCGGAAGGCGTTGCGGAGCAGCCCGATCCAGTGCTCCGGGTCGAACACCGACGGATCGTTGTCGGCGCCGGGGCCGAGATAGCCGCGCAGGAGGTCGGGGCCGGCCCATTCGACGTCGCCCGGGCTGCGGCCGGGAGCGCCGGTCGTCACCCAGAGCAGCCTGGCCGGACCATAGCCGCGCAGGATGCGGTGCAGCTCGGCGACCGTCGCAAGGTCGTCCTCGACGAAGCGGCGGTAGACGAAGATCTTCTCCCCGTCCTCCAGGTCCTCGGTCAGCTTCCTGATCAGGTAGCGGATCTTGGTCTCGTTCTCGGCCAGCACCGCCTCGTGGGTGATCTCGTTCTCGTGGCGGAACGTGTGGTAGAACAGCCCGTACTCGTGGTCGCGGATCTGGTACTCGGTGCCGGCGAGATAGGCGACCAGGCTGCCCGGCTCGCCCAGTCCGGCGAAGCGGGACGCGAACAGGCGGTGGAGGTCGCGGACGCCGGCGAACCGGAGCAGGCCCAGCGGCTCGATCCCGAAATGGCGCTGGACGTTGCCGAACTGGCAGTTGTCGCCGATCCCCTCGAACCGGGCGAGCAGGTCGCGGTCCTCCGGCAGCGCCGGCGGGGGGCCGTCCCACCACGACAGGTCCAGCGTCTGCAGGGCAAAGTTCCGCTCCGCGGGCAGCGGGCGGTCGAGGCGCAGGGTGAGCTCCAGCCGGTCCGTGACCACGCAGTCCGGCGGGATCCAGACGCACAGCGCGGCCTCCTCGTGGCGCCAGCGCGTGTCGATCCGTGCCGAGCCGACCAACCGGCCATCGGCCCAAAGCCACAGCAGCATGCTGCCCCGGCAGTCGCGCAACGACAGCCGGACCTGGTGGCGGCCCATCGGCACCAGGCCGTCCAGCAGCAGCGTGCTCGACGGGCCGACCGACCAGATCCGGCCGTCCTCCAGCGTCCAGCCCTCCCCGACGCACGGGTGGAGCGCGCCGTCCGGCAGGACCGGCTCGATCCGCCTGGCACCGTCGGGGGCGGCGGACGGGCTGCCGGCCAGCGCCTGCGTCGCGAGCAGCATCAGGCGGACCTGCTCGCCGTCGAGCACCTCGGCCGGCGACGGCAGCAGGGTCTCGAGGGTCCTGCGCGTCGCCGGGTTCATGATCCGGTAGTCGGCGAGCGCTTCCTCCCGATACGACCCGGGCGGAAGCGCCAGCAGGTCGCGGACGTGGGTGGCCAGCCATTGGAGCTCGGCCGCCTTGAGGCCCTCATAGACGTTGGCGACCAGCCTGCCGTTCCGGTCCAGGAACCAGTCGGCCACGGTGCCGTCCTCGTGCCTGAGCTTGAGCCAGGGCACCTGCGGGCAGCCGAGGTAGAGGGCCTCCACGGTCCAGCCCGGCAGAAGCGGCGGCAGCGTCACGCCGTCCGGCTGCCGCAGCGCGCAGACCCTGTCGCCGCCGAGCGCGAGATGAAGCTCGCCGCCGAGGGTACGGAGCGGAAACATCACCAGCAAGGCGCTGCCGACCGAGTTGACGATCGTCGGGCCGGATCCGGGTAGCCGTGCGAGCCCGGCCTCGTCGGCCGGAAGGAGACAAGCGTCGGACAGCACGATCCCCTTTCCTGCCGTTCGTGACCGGCCGCCGGTCCACGCAGACCGGTCCAGGCAGAAACGACCCGATGCCGGATCGCGCGGGGAGCGGCGCGGTTCCGGACCGCCCCGCGACGCTTCTTCCGCCGGGCGCTTCTGGGTTATGCTCCGGGCGATCCGCGAAGGAAGGCTGGAACCGCGCCCATGCACGTCGGCCTACGCAGGCGCCTGATCCCGGAGCGGTTCGCCTCGCCGCAACTGCAGGCGCTGATGCGCCGTCGGCTGGCCGAGCTCGGCGGCCTGCTGCTGGCCGGTGTGGCGGTCGCCATGCTGGTGGCGCTCGTCACCTACAACCCCCGCGACCCGTCACCCGACACCTCGACGTCGGCCTCGAGGCCGATGAGCAACCTGGCCGGATCGGTCGGCGCCGCCTATGCCGACCTGATGCTGCAGTTCTTCGGCCTGGCTGGCGCCCTGCCGGTGCTGGCGCTGCTGGCCTGGGCCTGGCGCATCGCATCCCGCGGCGGACTGGGCAGCCTGACGGTGCGGCTGGTGTCGCTGCTGTGCGCCCTTCCGGTGGCGGCCGCGGTGCTGGCCGGCCTGCCCCTGCTGCTGGGTCCGTCGCTGCTGGGACACGACGCGCAGGCGGCATCCCGGCCCGGCTGGCCGGGTGCTGCCGGGCCGGGCGGTGCCGTGGGCGTGACCCTGGCGGAGACGGTGATCGCGGCCGGACACGGCGTGCTCGGTCCGGTGGGCGGGATCGCGATCTGGCTCCTGGCGCTGCTGCTCGCCCTGGCGCTGGTGCCGCTCTGCCTCGGCCTGTCGACCGGCGAATGGCGCGCGATGGGACGCGGCGCGCGCCGAACTGCGCGCTACGGCATGACGCGTGGCCGCCTGGCTGCTCCCGCGAGAGCCGGCGCCGGCTTCGACGAGGACGAGGAGGAGTTCGACCACGTGCTGCCGGGCGAATCCCCGTTCTCGGCGACGCTTCGCGCGGCCGGCCGCTCCCTGCACCGCGCAGACCCGGCCACCCCTCCCGTCGTGGCGCCCGAGCGCCGCGAGCCGAGCCTGCGCGGCAAGCGGCCGGAGGCCGAGCCGGTGCGGGCCGCACTCGGCAACAGCGGCTGGGTGTTGCCGCCGAGCGCCACCGAGGAGCCGGACGACCTGCCGGTGCTGCCGCTGCGGTCCCGCAGCGCCTTGAAGGCGTCGCGCAGCACCCCGTCGGAACAGCCGCCGATCCCGCTCGGCGCACCGGCCGCCGCCGCGCAGTCCGACGGGCCGCCTGCGGTGGCGCGCGAGGCCCGTCCGGGCAGCATGCGGTCGATCGCCCGCCTGCTCGGCGGTCGGCCGGAGGCGCCGGACGCACGGACCGGGACCCCCTCGCCCGCGCCGCGTCAGGCAGCAGCACCCGGCCCGGCGACGCGTCCGGCAGCTCCGGCCGCATCGGCACCCTCGCCCGGGCAGTGGCGGCTGCCGCCGTTGTCGCTGTTGAAGCCGGCGCCGTCCCGCTCCGACGTCGGACCGTCGAGGGACAGCCTGCAGGCCAATGCGCGGCTGCTGGAAACGGTGCTGTCGGATTACGGCGTGCAGGGCGCGATCGGCGACATCCACGCCGGCCCGGTGGTCACGCTCTACGAGCTGGAGCCGGCACCCGGCATCCGCTCGGCCCGGGTGATCGGGCTCGCCGACGACATCGCCCGCTCGCTCTCGGTCACCGCGGTGCGGATCGCCACCGTTCCCGGTCGCAACGTGATCGGCATCGAGGTGCCGAACGTCCGGCGGGAAACGGTGTACTTCTCCGAGCTGCTCGACAGCGACGCCTGGATCGAGCACCCGGCGCGGCTGTGCCTGGCGCTCGGCAAGGACATCTCCGGGGCGCCGGTCTATGCCGACCTGGCGCGGATGCCGCACCTGCTGATCGCCGGCACCACCGGCTCGGGCAAGTCGGTCGGCATCAACTCGATGATCCTGAGCCTGCTCTACCGGCTGAGCCCGGAGGAATGCCGGCTGATCATGATCGATCCGAAGATGCTGGAGCTGTCGATCTATGACGGCATCCCGCACCTGATGGCGCCGGTGGTGACCGACCCGGCCAAGGCGGTGACGGCGCTGAAGTGGACCGTGCGCGAGATGGAGCGGCGCTACCGCGGCATGAGCCAGCTCGGGGTGCGCAACATCAACGGCTACAACGAGCGGGTCGCCGCGGCGCGCGCCTCGGGCGAGACCATGACGCGCAAGGTGCAGACCGGCTTCGATCCCGAGACCGGCCGGCCGATCTTCGAGGAGCAGAGCCTGTCGCTGGAGAACCTGCCCTTCATCGTGGTGGTGATCGACGAGATGGCCGACCTGATGATGGTGGCCGGCAAGGAGATCGAGACCACGGTGCAGCGCCTGGCGCAGATGGCGCGCGCCGCCGGCATCCACGTGATCATGGCGACGCAGCGGCCGTCGGTGGACGTTATCACCGGCACCATTAAGGCCAACTTCCCGACCCGGATCTCGTTCCAGGTGATCTCCAAGTTCGACAGCCGCACCATCCTGGGCGAGCAGGGC
>CAXTVX010000003.1:0-161156 GCA_964247755.1 uncultured Acetobacteraceae bacterium
TGTACTCGTTCAGCAGCCCGAACAGCGTGTCCCAGCTCGGCGTGTCGCGCAGCGCGTAGATGAAGCGCCAGGGCTGCGAGTTGTAGGAGGACGGCGCCCAGCGCGCCGCCTCGAACAGCGTCATCAGCTCGACCTCCGGCATCGCCTCACCGGTGAAGCTACGCGGCGACCAGCGCTCCAGGAACCGGGGGTCGATCGGATAGTCCGCCACGCGAGCGTTGGCTTCGGTCATGCGCATTCTCCAGCGGATGACGCCCGGGAACCCGGTCCGACGGGGCGCCGACGCCGCAAGATGGCCGAGCCGCCCGGTCCCCGCAAGCCGAACGCCGACCAGCCGTGCCCCTCAGTACAGGGCGCAGACCACCACCGCGACCGGCATGGCCGCCAGGACGATCCAGGATCCCATGGCGCAATGCGCGAGCACGGTCGCCGCCCGCCGCTTCAGCCGACGCGACAGCGTCAGGCCGGGACGACTCGATTCGGTGGTCGCGATCACATGGTTCATTGCGTTCCGTTCCAGGTGGCGGGCACCATCTAGCAAAGAAAGCAGCATCCCCGAAGTAACCGATCGTCACGTATCATCCGATCCTGAAACAGCCGGCCGAATGGCGTCACGTTCCGGCATCGTCGCGTCCGCCGCCTGACGGAAACCTCCATCCGGCACTCCGAGCGGCCATGATGTGGCCACGACCTGCTGCACCCGGGCCTGTTCCGGCCCCCGCCGCGCGACGGCCTCCAGGCGATCCAGCACCTCCGGCAGACCGCGCAGCAACGCCTCGACCCGCCCGTCGGACAGGTTTCGCACCCAGCCTTCCACCCCGGCGGCGCGCGCCTCCGCCTGCAGCCAGAAGCGATAGCCGACCCCCTGCACCCGCCCGTCGATCAACCAGTGCCGCGCGACCGGTTCGGCCATCCCGTTGCTCCCCCATCCTGTTGCCGGCCCGACAAGGCGATGAAGCGCACGGCGTCCTCGACCTCCCGCCCGAGCAGCTCGTGCCGGGCCTCGGCCTCGCTGTCGGCCCCCCAGCGCGACGCCTGGTCGAGCTCGTCGAGCAGTGCCAGCCGGATCGCATCCGGCGGTGACAGGACCCCTTCCGCCAGCGCCAGGGCGAGCACCAGGCTGCCCAGGATCGGGACCAGCACGCCGAGCCCGGTCAGCACCGCATCCTCCTGCGCCGTCAGTACCCGGGCCGTCGCCACCCGGGCCTCCTCCGGCTGCGATACCGGCATCACCCCCTCGGTGACCCTCAGCCGTATGCCGTGACGCACGGCACACCAGTGCAGCCATGGCTGCCACTCCGCCTGCTGCCGCGCCCGGAGCTCCACCGGATGCGTCGCCCGGTAGCACAGCAGCTCGCCCTCGACGTAGCCGAGCAGGCTCGCCACCACTGCCTCCCGGTCCGGCGACGCCCGCTCCTGCAGCGTGGCCGCCAGCCTGGTCATCGGCAGTGCGTCCGGCGCGATCACGCCCGACGTGCTGGCCCCCGCCCCGTCCCACTCCGCCGCCACCGCGTCTGCCAGCGCCGGCGACCCGATCCGCAGCCGCGTCCCGCCGGGAAGACGCAGCGGCTGCGCGTCCAGCATGATCACGAACCCGTCGCCATCGGCCGCCGCCGTCGCCCTGGTCCACACCCGCCGTACCGGCGCCTTCACCGGAACAGCCCGAGGCCGCGCAGGATGTCGATCGGCTTCGGCGCCTTGTGCGGCCCGCCCGGGGCCATCGGGCCCGGCTGCGGTCCCGGCGCCCCGAACCGTGCCGCCTGCAGGGCCGGCCCGCACAGGTCCGGCGCCGGCCCGCCCGGCCCGATGGTCAGCGCGAACCGCCCACCCGGCGCCGCCGGGTCGAGCGCCGGCGCCGGCGTGTCCAGCGTCCCGCCCACATGCACCGGCAGCGACGCGCCGCCCGCCCCGAGCGACACCCGCGGCAGCAGGTGCAGGTCGAGCCGCCCGTCGCGAAGCCCGACCGTTCCGTGGCCCTGCACGTCCAGCCGGCTGGTCTGCAACGCCAGCGACGACAGCGTGGCGACACCGTCCTGCACCTGTGCCGGCACCGCCAGGCAGCGCACCGCCGTCCGCCCTCCGTCCGGCAGTCCGACCGGCCGACCGGCGATCCGCGACAACAGGGCGTTGGCGATCGACCCGTTCACCAGCGACGCACCGGCCGGTCCGGTCAGGCTCGCGCCCAGCGCCTCCACCGTGTCGCCGGTCCCGTGCAGGTCGCCCACCAGCTCGACGGCACCGGCCACCGCCGGAGTCAGCCCGGCCAGGAACGCCACCGTCTCCGCCGGTATCATCGATGGGTCCACCTTCAGGGCGACGCTCCGTGCCGACGCGTCGGCATCGAGCCGCCCGGCGATCGGTCCCGCAGGCCCGGCTACGGAGAACGGCGCCAGCGACAGCCTGCCGTCCTGCACCGCGACCTGCGCCGACAGGCCGCGGTAGGAGGCACCGCCGAGGCGCACCTCCTGCGCGTCGAGCCGGATCGCCAGGTCCGCCAGCCGCAGCGCCGCGAACGGCACCACCTCGCCTCGCGCCGGCGGAGGCGTCGGCCGCGGTCCCGAACCAGGCGGCCCCGGACCGACTGGTCCCGGAGCGACTTGTCCCGGAGCGACTGGCGCCGCACCCCCCGCGTCCGGCTGCCCGCCGATCCAGCCGGCACGCAACGCGTCCAGGTCGGCATGCGCGGATCGGATCGCCGCCGTGATCACCGGATGTGCCCCCACCTGCACCGTCGCCGTTCCGGCCAGCCCCAGCTCGTGCGACTCCAGGCGCAGCTCCGACACCGAGTAGCGGCTCCCTGGTCCGCTTCCTGGCCCGACCTGCAGCCGCGTCGACAGCACCAGCTGCGTCAGCGCCGGTCCCACCCCCAGCACATGCTGCAGCGCCGGCGCCTGCATCGCCAGGTGCAGGTCCGACATCGACCGTCCGGCGGTTCCTCCGACCTGCGCCCGTGCATCGCCGAGCGACAGCTCCAGCGACACCGGCACCGCCTCGACGCCGGCCTGCCATCCGGACAGGGTGCCGGCGTTGCCGTGCAGCGCCATGTCCTGTCCACGCCACGACCCGTCGAGCGCGATCGCCAGCGGCGCACCCGGAGCCGCGGCCTGCAGCGACAGCGAGCGCGCCGACAGGGTCCGCATTCCCGGCCAACGCAGCAGCGCCCCGGCCGGGAACGCTCCCGTGCGCAGGCTCACCGACTGCAGCACCAGACGACCGCCCTCACCGTCCTGTACCCGGGCCCGCAGCGATACTCGGTTGGCTGCCGGCAGCCCCGCATGCGGGAACAGCGTGTCCAACGCCGCCAGCTGCGGCGCCTGCGCCGCGACGTCGAGCACGTAGCCGCGGCCACGCGCCGGATCCGTCACCGTGCCTGCGACGGTCAGCCGGGCTACTTCCCGACCCGCTGCCTGTTCCCGCGCCGACAGCCTGACCGGCCACGGAACCCCGGCCGGACCCGACGCTGCCAGGCGCGCAAGCGCCCCGGTGGCAAGCTCGGCCTCGAACCCGGCGCCGCGGTGGCTGCCGGCCAGCGTCACCGACGGGTCGCTGCCGGCGAGCCCGCTGCCGTCCAGCCGGTCCAGCGCCACCTCGCCGGTCCAGCCCTTCAGCGCGTCGTGCCAGCCGAGCGTGCCGTCGCGCAGCCGCACGCTGCCGACCTCGATCTGCCAGCGCATCCCGCCGCCGCCGGAAGACGAACCGGCATCGGGCCCCGCCTGCCTATACATCTGCCAGTTGGCGGTCCCATCGGCGTCGCGCTGCAGCAGCAGGTTCGGCCGGACCAGGGTCACGCCCTCGAGCCGGACCACGTGGTGCAGCAGCGGCAGCAGCGCCAGATGCGCGGTCGCCGACGCGGCCGTCAGCATCTCCCGCCGACCATGGCCCGGCCAGTTGGCGAACGCGACGCCGTCCGCCTCTACCGTCGGCACCGGCAGCAGCCTGACATGCAGCGTGTCCAGGGCGAGCACCCGGCCGGTCTGCCGCAGCACCTCGCGCTCGACCCGCAGCCGAAGCCCGTCCTGATCCAGCCGCCGCTGCACCACCAGCCCGGTCATGACCAGCAGCAGCGCCGCCAGCAGCCCCAGCACCAGCACCGCGCCGGCCAGGCTGCGCAGCGGACCGCGCCGCCGCGCCGCCGGCAGCATCGTCGTCGCCATCCGGTTCAGCTCCGCCTGGCGGGACGCGTGGGCCCAGCCTCGAAGCCAAGGGTGCCGAACGTGTCCTTCATGTGCGGCGGCAGCTCGGCCGCGACGAGAAGCCGGCCACCGGCCGGGTGCGGCAGGTCGAGCGCGCGGGCATGCAGGTGCAGCTGGTCGGGGAACCCGTCCAGGTGCGCCGCCTCGCCGCCGTATTTCGGGTCGCCCAGGATCGGCGTGCCGAGCGCCTCGCAATGCACACGCAGCTGGTGTGTCCGTCCGGTCAGCGGCGACAGCTCCAGCCAGGACATCTTCCGTGCTGCCGCGTCCTTCACCGCATACTCCGTCAGCGCGTGCGCCGCGTCCTCCTCGTCCCGCTCCGCCGCGACCGTCAGCGACCCGGGTCCGGCCCCCAGCCGCGCCAGGGGCAGGTCGATCACCCCTTCCGCCGGGCTCGGCCGTCCCACCACCACCGCCCAGTAGGTCTTCCGTACGTCGCGGCTGCGGAACGACGCCGCCAGCTTCGCCGCCACCCCCGGCGTGCGCGCCAGCAGCAGCAGCCCGGACGTGTCGCGGTCGATCCGATGCACCAGGCGCGGCCGGTGCTCCGAGCCGTCGCGCAGCGCGTCCAGCATGCCGTCCACGTGCCGCGTGATCCCGGGCCCGCCCTGCACCGGCAGCCCGGCCGGCTTGTTCAGCACGATCACCTGCTCGTCGCGGTGGATCACCATGCGCTCGAGTTCGGCGGCGTCGCGCGGATCGACCGCCTGTGCGACCGGTGCCGGCTTGGACGCCTTGGGGATCGGCGGCACCCGCACCGACTGCCCCGGCATCAGCCGGGTGGAGGCCTCGGCCTTCCTGCCGTCGACCTTGATCTGCCCAGTGCGGCACAGCTTCTGCAGCGCCCCCTGGGTGAGGTGCGGATAATGGCGACGGAACCAGCGATCCAGGCGGATCTCGGCTTCGTCGGCGGACACGGGAAGGATGACGACGCTCATGACCGGTCGCTGTCCCTCAGCCGCGCCCAGCTGTCCAGCCTGCGCGCGATCTCGCGCTCGTGCCCGCGATCGGTCGGGCGGTAGAACCGCTCTCGCGCCATGCCATCGGGAAAGTAGTTCTGGCCGGAGAAGCCGTCGGCGGAATCATGGTCGTACTCGTATCCCTTGCCGTAGCCGATCTCCTTCATCAGCCGGGTCGGCGCGTTCAGGATGTGCGACGGCGGAGGGAGGCTGCCGGTCACCCTAGCCGCCTGCATCGCCGCCTTGTAGGCCATGTAGACCGCGTTCGATTTCGGCGCCGTGCCCAGGTAGGCCACCAGCTGCGCCAGGGCCAGCTCGCCCTCCGGACTGCCGAGCCGCTCGAAGGTCTCCCACGCCGCGATCGCCTGCGGCAGCGCCTGCGGATCCGCCAGGCCCACGTCCTCGGCCGCGAAGCGGGTCAGCCGGCGCGCAATGAAGCGGGGATCCTCGCCCCCGGCCAGCATCCGCGCGAACCAGTACAGCGCCGCGTCCGGATCCGAGCCGCGCAGCGACTTGTGCAGCGCGGAGATGAGGTTGTAGTGCTCCTCGCGGTCCTTGTCGTAGAGCGCCGCCCGCTTCGCCAGCAGGGCGGACAAGGCGTCCGGATCCAGCACCGTCCCGTCGGGCAGGCCCTGCAGCTGCTCGACCATGTTGAGCAGGTAGCGCCCGTCGCCGTCCGCCATCGCCAGCAGCGTCGCCCGTGCCTCCGGCGTCAGCGGCAGCGCCGCCCCGTGGTCCTGTTCCGCCCGACGCAGCAGCGATTCTAGCGCCGCCTCGTCCAGCCGACGCAGCACCAGCACCTGGCAGCGCGACAGCAGCGCGCCGTTCAGCGCAAAGGACGGGTTCTCGGTGGTGGCGCCCACCAGCAGCACCGTGCCGGTCTCCACCACCGGCAGGAAGCCGTCCTGCTGCGCCCGGTTGAAGCGGTGGATCTCGTCCACGAACAGCAGCGTCCCCTCCCCCGACGCCCCACGCCGGCGTGCCGCCTCGTCGAACGCCCGCTTGAGGTCCGCCACGCCCGAGAATACCGCCGACAGCTGCACGAAGTGCCGTCCCGCCGCGTCCGCCAGCAGTCGCGCGATCGTGGTCTTGCCCACGCCAGGACCACCCCACAGGATCAGGCTCGCTAACGAGCGGCGTTCCAGCATCCGGCGCAGCGTCCCGTCCGGTCCCAGCAGGTGCGGCTGGCCCACCACCTCGTCGAGGCTGGCCGGACGCAGCCGGTCGGCCAGCGGCCTGCCCGCCTCCGCCGACGCCCCGGGCGGCATCGCTGCGACCGGACCGCCGAACAGGTCCGCCGCCCCGGCTCCGACCCCGGCCGACGCCGCCTTGTCGCGCATCTGTTTCATGGCCGGCAGCATAGGCTGGATGCGCCCGCCGCGCAGTGCGCTATGACGGTGGACCGTTCCCGTCCCCGAGGCCCCGCATGCCCAAGCTCCTGCCGGTCGCCGTCCTGCTCGCCTCGACGGCCCTGGCCCTGCCAAGCCATGCCGAGCCGCTGGCAGCGCCACCCCCGGTCGATCCGGCCCATGTCCCGGACCAGGCGGCCGCCGCGCCGGCGCCGATCGCGTTACCATCGCCGGCGCCGATCCCCCAAGCTGCCGGACCCCTGGCGACCCCGGCGGCGTCCGTGGCGCACCCGGACAAGATACTGGTCGAGACGGTGGCGCTGGCCGGGCACCGGCTCGTCGCCGGCGGGCTGGACGGCCTGCTGATCCTGTCCGACGACAACGGCGTGACCTGGCGGCAGGTGCCGCTCCCGGTGCAGGCCACCCTGACCGCGATCCGCTTCATCGACGACCGGGTCGGCTGGGCGATCGGCCATTACGGCGTCGTGCTGCGCACCGATGACGGCGGATTGCACTGGACCCTGGTCGAGGACGGTCCGCGCGCGGCTGCGGCGACGCTGGACGCCGCCCGTGCCGGCAACGAGGCCGACAGCGTGCGCGCCCGGCGCATCCAGGCCGCGCAGACCCTGGTGCAGGACGACCCGTCCCGTCCCTTCCTGCTGATCCAGAGCAGCGGCAGCGACACCGTCCGCCTGATCGGCGCCGGCATCCTGTCCGCGGAAACCAATGACGGCGGCCACCATTGGCGCCCCTGGTCCGAAGCCATCGGCAACACCGACGGCGTCCGCCTCGACGGGATCGCCGCCCGCAACGGCCTGCTGCTCGTCGCCGGCGCGCACGGGACGCTTCTTGCCGGCAAGCCCGAGGACGGGCTGCACAAGCTGCCGTCGCCCTTCGATGGCAACTTCTTCGGGGTGCTCGACGGCGGCCCGTTCGGCTTCGTGCTGTTCGGCCAGCAAGGCCACGCCTATGCCACGACCGCCCTCGGTCCGGACTGGTCGCCCGGCAAGCCGGTCGCCTGGCACCCGGTCGCCGACCCGTCCCAGACCGCCCTCACCGCCGGGCTGACGCGCCAGGACGGCAGCGTGCTGCTGGGCGACGCCGCGGGTGCGATCTGGAAGCTCGCCGGCCACCCCGACGCGCCGCGTCTCGAGGCAGCCCCCGCCCAGGCGCCGTTCCCCATCCTGGCGATGGCGGAGGCGCCGGACCGGTCGCTGATCCTGGCCGGCTCCGGCGGCATCGTGCGCCTGCCGCCATCCTGACCCGCCCCGCCCGGCCGGGCGTCAGTGCACGGTGCCGAACGACGGCGCCCCTATCCCGGGGCAGCTGCACTCCGTGGCGACCGGGATCTGCTGCGGCAACCGACAGACATAAACGCCCGCATAGCAGGTATAGCCGTATCCCGGCGCGGCGTTAGCCGACTGCTGCGCCGGCACCTCGACCACGCAGCCGGCCAGCGGCAGCGCCGCCAGCGCCAGCCCGGCCAGCCGAAGCCCCTTGCCGATCCGTGCCGCGCGTGACAATTGAACCAGCAGCCTGTTGCGGTCCGTCATCGTTGGGTTACTCCCTTGCGTGATGTTCCCGGCGCCATGATGCCGCCTTGATCGGAGGCGCATCCTCGGCGGTCCTCCTGCGAGCTGGAACACACCGTGAGCCTGACCGTTTCACGACATCCCGACCGGCACTTCCGCCGAGGCGGCGACCGCGTCACCGGCCTTGTCGTTCCGCTGGCAGTCGTCGTCCTGGTGGCGCTCGCCGCCCGCCTGCACGGCATCGACGGCAAGCCGTACTGGATGGACGAGATCACCACCCTGCGCCGCTCCTCGCTGGGCTTCGTCGCCCTGGTGCAGGACAGCCTGTCATTCCATCACCTGCCGCTCTACTTCGTGGTGTCGTCCTGGTTCGTGCCGTTTGGGCTCGACGAGCGCATCATGCGCCTGCCCGCCGCCCTGTTCGGCGCCGCCTCCTGCGCCGCCCTGTTCATGGTCGGCCGCAGCCTCGGCAACTGGCGCAGCGGTTTGCTCGCCGCCATGCTGCTCGCCCTGGCGCCGTTCCAGGTGCAGTACGGGCAGGAAGCCCGCTCCTACACCCTGGTCACCACCATGATCCTGGTCGGGCTGTGGGGCCTGGTGCTGCTGGCGCGCCATCCGGCCGCGGCCGCCCGGCGCTGGCGCGATCCCGGCTCCGCCCGGAGCGCCTGGCTGCTCTACGGCATCGGCACCGCTCTCGCGCTCGACACCCTCAGCGTCGCCGTGTTCTGGCTGGTCGCCGCCAACCTCGGTGCGGCGATGATCGCACTTCACGCTCCGGCGGCGCGTCGCGGCTTCGGCCGCAACTGGCTGCTGGCGCAGCTGATGGTGCTGGCGGTCTACCTCCCGTTCATCGCCGGCATGGCGGTGCTGACCAAGGGCGACATGAGCTCCGGCCTCGACTGGGTGCCGCCGATCACCGCCCAGAGCGCCTGGACCACGCTGCAGACCGTCTACGGGATGCGCATCTCCAGCCTGATCGCGTTCCGCATCTTCCCCAGCAGCCTCGACCTGCTCGGCGTCGGCTGGCTCGGCCTCCTGGTCACGGTGCTGGCCGGCATCGGCCTGCTCGCCGGCTTCCGTCGCGGCCTGACCGGCACCATCCTGGCGATCGCCCTGCTCACCCTGCCGATCGGTCTTGCGGTGTCGTCGCTGGTATCCTCGGTCTGGATGCCGCGCTACCTGCTCTGGAGCGGCCCGATCTTCTTCCTGCTGGCCGGCCTCGGCCTGGTCCGGCTGCCCGGCCGCCTGCAGATCCCCTGCCTGCTGCTGATGGCGGCCCTGGGCCTCGCCAACCTGCTCCCCTACTACCGCACCGAGACCAAGCCGCTGTGGAACCAGGCCGCCGCCGCCCTGCTTCAGGACCGCCAGCCCGGCGACGTGGTGCTGACCGACGATCCCGGCACGGTCAACATGATGAACGTCTACCTGGCCCGCACCGGCCACGCCCTCACGCCCGAGGACTGGACCACCAGCATCGACACCGCCGCCGAGCGGCAGGCCGCCGGAGGCCATGTGTGGGCGGTGCACGGCCGGGTCGGGCAGAACGATCCCTACCGCCTCGACGCCTTCGTCGACACGCTGGCCCCGCTCGGCTCGGACTCCGTGCTCCGCCAGATCGGCATCGACATCACGATGATGGTGTTCGCGCCGAAGCCGGCCTCCTGACCTCCGCCCGGCTCAGGAGCCGGGAGCCGCGAACAGCGACGGGTCGAACCGCTGCCCGGTCCGCTGATCGAGCAGGTGGAAGCGCGTGCGATGCCGCTCCGCATCCACCGCCTCCAGTCCCGACAGCACCAGGCTGCCGTCCGGACGCTTGGCAAAGAACAGCGTCAGCAGCCCCTGCGCCGGGTTGCTCGCGCGCGTGAGCGACAGCTGCAGCGTGGCCGGGCCGCGCTGGATGTCGGTGACGTCGATCGGCCCGGACAGCTGCACCGGCCCCGACAGCAGCAGGCCGAGCGGGTTTGCCGCCAGCGAGATCCGCGTGGTGGCCTCGCTCGGCTCGTCATGCACCACCAGCCGGCCGTGTGTCGCCACCACGACGCGTCGCATCGGCGCGTCGTACTGCAGGCGCAGGTGCCCGGTCTCGAACCAGGCAGTGCCCTCCGCCGTGTCGTCGCCGGGCCCGACCTGCACGAACCGCGCCTGCAGCCCGCCCATGCCGTCGAGTGCCGCCTGCGCCTGGACGATGCCGGCCTGGTCCGCCGCGGAATGCGGCGTCGCGAGCGGCCCGAGCGCGCAGGCGCCGAGACCGGCCGCGACGCCGAGCGCCAGCGCCGCCCGCCTGAAGCGCACGGTCAGGCGGGAACCGCCGGCTCGCGCGGCCTGGCCGGATCCTCGAGATCGTAGAACAGCCGGTCGATGCGCGAGAAGTTCGGGTTGAAGAACGGGTCGTTGCGGAAGAACGGCTTGTCGCCCCAGCGCTCGTACATGGTCTGCTGCTCGCGGAAGAACCGCGCCTCCTGGTCGGGGCGCATGTCGCTGCCGCGCGACAGGCTTTCGTGGTGCTCGGCGACGAAGTCGGCGCACCACACCACGCGCTGGCCGCTGCCGTACACCTTCAGGCACAGATCGACGTCGTTGTAGGCGACCCGGAGGTGCTCCTCGTCGAAGCCGCCGACCGCACGGAAGCTGTCGGCGCGGATCAGCATGCACGCCGCCGTCACCGCGACCAGGTCCTGGCTGAGCCGCGCGCGGCCAATATAGCCATAGTCGTCGTCCGGGATGCCGAGATGGATGTGCGCCGCCACGCCGTGCGTGCCGACCACCACGCCGGCATGCTGCACCGTCTTGTTCGGATACAGGAACTTGCCGCCGACGATGCCGATCGTATCGTCCGACAGCGCCTCGCCGATGATCCGCTTCAGCCAGCCCTCGTCGGTGATGAACACGTCGTTGTTCATGAACACGAAGAACTCCGCGTCGTTGTCCTTCGTCGCGAGGTTGTTCAGACGCGAATAGTTGAACTCCTCGACCACCTCCAGGACGCGGACCATTTTCATGGCCTTGACGTCCTTGAGGAACTGCCTGGCTTCCGGCGACACCGACCAGTTGTTCACCAGCACGATGTCGTAGTTGTCGTAGGCTGTGTTCTCCATCAGGCAGGCGATGCACTGGCGGGTGGTCTCGATCTGGTCTCGGAACGGGATGATGATCGACACCTTCGGCGTGCGCTGCGGGATCCACTCCACCGCGTAGATGGTGAGCCCGTTGATGGTGGACACCTCAGCCACCTGCCCGCGGCGCTTCAGATGATCGGTGACGGCAAGCACGCCGGCATCCACCGCATAGCCCTTCTTCGACACGTCGGCCGCCGTCGAGTTCGGCGTGATCCGCCAATGGTAGAGCAGCTCCGGCACGTGCGCGATCTGGCGGGGACTCAGGATCTCCGAGCAGCGCAGGATGAAGTCGTGGTCCTGCGCGCCGTCGTAGTCCTTCCGCAGCAGCCCGACCTGGCGCATCGTCGCCGTCTCGATCACCGTGAGATGGCAGACGTAGTTGCAGCCGAGCATGTAGCGGTAGTTCCAGTCCGGCTTCAGGTTCGGCTCCAGGTAGTAGCCGGCCTGGTCGATCTTGTCCTCGTCTGAATACAACAGCTTGGCGCCGGTGCGCCGTGCGGTGCGGATCATGATCTCCAGCGCCACGTCCACCAGCAGGTCGTCGTGGTCGAAGAACACGGTCCACTCGCCCTGCGCCGCTTCCATGGCGATGTTGGTCGCCTTGGCGATGCCGACGTTCTTCTTCGAGCGTATGCAGCGGATCCGCTTGTCGGCCGCACAGAACTCGTCGATCTTGTCCGACACCTCCTTGGACTTGGAGCCGTCGTCGACGATCACCAGCTCCCAGTTGTCGTAGGTCTGCGCGATCACGCTCTCGATCGCTGACACGAAGTCCGACAGCAGCGGCTTGTAGGTCGGCACCATCACGGTGACCAGCGGCTCCGGCGCCAGCGTGCCGGCCTGCTTCAGCGCGCGGCGCTCCGCCGCGGTCCGCGCCCGCAGGTTCTCGTAGTAGCGGCGTGCCCAACGGTCGTAGTCGCCGATGTGGTAGCCCTGGCTCGGCAGCAGCGCGGTGATCTCGCGCCGCAGCCGTTCCATGTCCGCATACATGCGGCTCATGTCGTTGGAGATCGAGACCAGCCGGCCTTCCAGGAAGTTCGACACCGTCGCCGTCTTGAACGGGCTGTTGTCGAGTTCCAGCATCTCCGGCAACACGAAGAAGCGGAAGCTCTGTGCATAGTCCTTCTGGAACGCGTGCGGCACCGCGAACTCGAAGCCGCAGTTCGGGTCGCAGCCGAGCACGTTGCCGACGTCGCGCCGGAACCGGTCCGCCTTGATCTGTGCGATCTTGACGTTGTCGCAGGTGACCAGGATGTCGCAGCGCGCCTGCGCCTTCTTCGCGCGTCCGATCTTGCGCAGCACCCAGCCACGCAGCGCGTTGTGCACCAGCCCGTCGACGTTGCCCTGCACGGTGACGGTGGGCCGGTCGCTGAACGCGAGCGACGGCGTCAGGCTGCTCAGGCCGCCCTCGCCCATGTAGGGCAGCACGCTGCCGTCGGGCAGCACGAAGCTCAGCTCGTGCGGCTTGCCGTCGAGATGGTCCTCGGGCAGGTCGAACTCGAAGCCGACCTCGGCGCTGGCGAGCCCGAGCGCCCCGCGCACGTCCTCGCGCACGCCATCGCACGGCACGGTGCCGATCTCTCGCCCGTCCACCACCGCCTTCAGCTGCACCACCTCGTGCGGCGACGACAGGTCGGTCACCCAGCCGGACGCGCGGCCCTCCTCATAGCGATCGAAGTAGCCGTTGTAACGGGTCGTGGTGTCGGCCGGCGCGGCCTCGTCGAGGTCGGCCATCGTTCGTCCTCTTTGACGTGATCGCTTCACCCGGAAGCGGCGCGAACGCTACCGGATCGCCATGGGCCGCGCAAACGGCAACAATGCGTCAACATGGACGACCGGGCCGGCACCTCAGCCGGACGCTTCCTGTTCCGGCGGCGTGCGCAGCGTCAGCGACAACGCATGCAATCCGCCCTGGAACTCGTCCCCCAGCGCGTCGTGCACCAGGCGCGAACGCTGCACCCGGCCAAGCCCTGCGAAGGTGTCGCTCACTACCAGCAGGGCATAGTGGGTCTCCCCGCCCCCCGTCGCACCTGCCTCGCGCACGCCCGCATGGCCGGCGTGGCGGGCGCTCTCATCGAGCAGCTCCAGCCGCACCGGCGCAAAGTGCTCGGTGATCCGCGCCCTGATCCTCCCTGCCCGTCCGCTCCCCAACATCCGCATTCTCCCCCTGTCGCCGCCGCCGGCCCCTCTGGCCGCCACTTCCTCTTGCACCGGTCCTGACAGCGCGCACATAACCGGGGTGATGATGCGACGGAACCAGCGACACCGGGCGTTCGATCCCGACCCGGCGGCGCCGGACCAGCCGTGCGACATGCCCGGCTGCGCCGAGGCTGCCGGCTATCGCGCACCACGGTCGCGGCAGACGCTGAACCAGTACTTCTGGTTCTGCCTGGACCACGTGCGCGAGTACAATGCCCACTGGGACTTCTACAAGGGCATGACACCGGGCCAGATCGAGGCCCACCTCCGCGCCGACGTGTCCTGGAACCGCCCGTCCTGGCGGCTCGGTCACCTGGGCGGCTCCGGCGGCTTCGACGAGGACCAGGTGCTCGACCCGCTCGGGCTGCTCCGTGGCAACGCCGAGGCCCGCGTCCGGGCCAGGACGCGGACGCGCGAGGCGGACCAGCGACCGGAAGCCCTGCGCGAACCGCTCGACACGCTTGGCCTGCCTTGGCCGGTCTCGCTGGCCGAGCTCAAGAGCCGCTACAAGCACCTCGCCCGCGAGAACCACCCGGACGCCAACAACGGCGACCGTGCCGCGGAGGAGCGGCTCAAGACCATCAACGTGGCCTACACCGCGTTGCGCCGCCACCTGGCCGAGGCACCGCAGCCGCTGGCAGAGACCGGCTAGGCCCGGCCCGCGTTCCGCCGCTCTTGCGCGGCCGCAACCGAGGCCGGACGGTGGCGTATCCGACCTACCAGCGAACGGGTGCACCGAACCCGCACCAACCGACGGGACGACGACTGCATGGACAACAGCGAAGGCGTGGCGACCGAGATCCTGGAGGATCCGATCCCGGGCTCCGGCCTGGGCGACGGCGGCATCGCCGGCCTGCCGCCGACGGCGAGCCTGTCCACCCCCGACCGCGTGGCCAACGCCCGCACCCTGTTCGGCCTCGACCGCGACCTCGAGGTTCCGGCCTACTCAACACGCACCGAGCACGTGCCGGACATCGACACCGCCTATCGCTTCGACCCCGAGACCACCTTGGCGATCCTGGCCGGCTTCGCCTTCAACCGGCGGGTGATGATCCAGGGCTACCACGGCACCGGCAAGTCCAGCCACATCGAGCAGGTGGCAGCCCGCCTCAACTGGCCCTGCATCCGCATCAACCTCGACAGCCACATCAGCCGCATCGACCTGATCGGCAAGGACGCGATCGTCCTGAAGGACGGCCGCCAGATCACCGAGTTCCGCGAGGGTCTGCTGCCCTGGGCGCTGCAGCACCCGTGCGCCCTGGTGTTCGACGAGTACGACGCCGGCCGTCCCGACGTGATGTTCGTGATCCAGCGCGTGCTGGAGGTCGAAGGCCGCCTCACCCTGCTCGACCAGAACCGGGTGATCCGGCCGCACCCCGGCTTCCGCCTGTTCGCCACCGCCAACACCGTGGGCCTTGGCGACACCACCGGCTTGTACCATGGCACCCAGCAGATCAACCAGGGCCAGATGGATCGCTGGAACATCGTCACCACCCTGAACTACCTGCCGCACGCCGAGGAAACCGCGATCGTGCTGGCCAAGACCGGCTGGGACGGCCGTGACACCGCGCAGAAGCGCCGCGTCGAGAGCATGGTGGCGCTGGCCGACCTCACCCGCGCCGGCTTCATCCACGGCGACATCTCCACCGTGATGTCGCCGCGCACCGTGCTGACCTGGGCTGAGAACACCCGCATCTTCGGCGATCTCGGCTTCGCCTTCCGCCTCACCTTCCTCAACAAGTGCGACGAGGCCGAGCGGCAGACCGTCGCCGAGTACTACCAGCGCTGCTTCAACGAGGAGCTCCTGCCCGGCACCGGCGCCAAGGCACGATGAGCGGCGCCCGATGAGCGGTTCCGGCGAGAACACGCGCAGCGAGGCCTTCAAGCGCGCCACCGCCGGGACGTTGCGCGCGATCGGCGGCCAGAAGGACGTCCAGGTCACGTTCCAGGCAGGCCCTGCGCAGGTGACGGAAACCCGCGTCCGCCTGCCGCAGCCGAGCCGCTCCCTGCCGGCCGCCGAGATCGCCCGCCTGCGCGGCGCCGCCGACGCCGCTGCCCTCCGGCTGCGCCATCACGACACCGCGGTGCACGCAGCCCGCACGCCCGACCCGCGCGAGGCCCGCGAGGTCTACGACGCCCTGGAGCAGGCGCGGATCGAGGTGGTCGGCGCCCGCCACATGGGCGGCGTGGCGGCCAACCTGCGCCAGAAGCTCGACTCCGAGTGCGAGCAGGCCGGCTACGAACGCATGACCCGGCGCGAGCAGCTGCCGATGGCGGCGGCACTCGCCCTGCTCGCCCGCGAGCGGCTGTCGGGCGAGGCGTCCCCGTCGGCCGTGGCCGTGGTGCTGGAACACTGGCGCAGCACACTGGCGGCCGGTGCCGACCGGGCGCTCGACGAGCTCGCCGCCGCCCAGGACGACCAGACCGCCTACACCCGCGCTGCCCGCCGGCTGCTCGCCGCCTACGACCTGGCGGAAATGGATGCCGAGACCGAGCAGGAGGAGGAGGAAGCCGGTTCCGACGCGTCCGGAGACCAGGAGCAGCCGTCCGAGCAGCCTCCCGCGCCCCAGCAGGAACAGGGACATGGTGCACCCGAGCAGACCATGGGCGCGGAGTCTGAGGCTGCCAGCGCCGGCGAGCCGGAGGAGGAGGCATCCGAGCAGGAGACCGCCGCCGCAGAGGGCGAGGACCGTGCCGGCGGCCCGCAGCAGCAACGCGAGCCCACCCAGGCCGAGCCCGGCACCCAGTACCGCGTGTTCTCCCGCCAGTTCGACGAGGAGATCGCCGCAGAAGCGCTGTGCGACACCGACGAGCTGTCCCGCCTGCGCCAGCAGCTCGACCAGCAGCTGCTGAACCTGCAGGGCGTAGTGTCCCGCCTCGCCAACCGGCTGCAGCGCCGGCTGATGGCGCAGCAGACACGTGCCTGGGAGTTCGACCAGGAGGAAGGTATCCTCGACGCCGGCCGCCTCGCCCGGGTGGTGGTGAACCCGATGCTGTCCCTGTCCTATAAGCACGAGCGCGACACCGACTTCCGCGACACCGTGGTCACCCTGCTGATCGACAACTCCGGCTCCATGCGCGGCCGGCCGATCACGGTCGCCGCCATGTGCGGCGACATCCTGGCCCGCACGCTGGAGCGCTGCGGCGTCAAGGTGGAGATCCTGGGCTTCACCACCCGCGCCTGGAAGGGCGGCCAGAGCCGCGAGCGCTGGATCGCCGCCGGCAAGCCGCGCGACCCCGGCCGCCTGAACGACCTGCGCCACATCGTCTACAAGGCGGCCGACATGCCGTGGCGCCGCGCCCGCCGCAACCTCGGCCTGATGCTGCGCGAGGGCCTGCTCAAGGAGAACATCGACGGCGAGGCGCTGGCCTGGGCCAACCGGCGCCTGCTCGGCCGTCGCGAAAGCCGTCGCATCCTGATGGTGATCAGCGACGGTGCCCCGGTGGACGACAGCACGCTCTCGGTCAACTCCGGCTCCTACCTGGAGCGGCATCTGCGCGAGGTGATCGCCGAGATCGAGCGTGCCCACGCGGTCGAGCTGATCGCGATCGGCATCGGCCACGATGTCACCCGCTACTACCGGCGCGCGGTGACCATCACCGATGCCGAGGAGCTGGGCGGCACCATGCTGGCCAAGCTGTCCGAGCTGTTCGACGAGGACGCCGCCCGCGGACGCCGCGCACGCGTGCAGCCGCTCCGCGCGGCATGAGCGGCAGCGGCCCGGACCGCCGGACGCCGGTCGGACTCCCGCAGTCACAGGCGAGGACCAGGGCGCTGGCCGTCCTCGGCCTCGGCTTGGTGGTCGGCCTCGGCTTCACCCTGCCGGTGCTGGCCTACGTCCGCACCCGGCCCGGAACCGGCCGGACCGTCGCGGTGCTTCTGGCTGCCGCGGCAGCCATGCTGCTGATCCGGCGCCTCGGCGCCATCCTCCGCCGCCTGCTGGACTCCCTGCCCCAGCCCTGGCGCCTGCCGCTTCTGGCAGCCTACGCCGTGGCGGCGATGGCCCTGCCGGCCTCGCTGCTGGTGCTGCAGCCGGGACCGGCCGTCTTCTCTAGCCCAGGAGGAGCCGAGCCGGTTCCTCGCTGAACACGGTTCACGCTACGGCCGGCCCGTCGCGGCCAGCGTCGCCTGCATGCCGGCCCGGGCCGCATCCAGGCTCTGGCCGAAATCGTCGGCGGCCAGCGACAGGGCCAGCACCGAGCACGCATCGGCGATCTCGTGATCCCGCCACCGTCCCTGCTTGGACAGCGCGAACACCAGCATCCGGCCGACCCGCGACGCCATCGACTGCTCCGACAGCACCAGCGCCTGCGCGTGCACCAGCGCCTGGTCCCCTGCCCAGGCAAATTCCGCGACGAGGCTCTGCTGCATCTCTCCCACCGCCGGATACAGCCCGTTCAGGAACAGCTGGTGCGTTTCCGGGTAGTAGCGCGCCGCACGCTCGTGCACGCCGCGGGCGGCGATGTCGTGCGGCTCGCGCAGGATCAGGATCTCCGGCGCCGGCTCGACGTCCAGGCCGTCCGCGGGCTCGGAGCTCGCGACCTCCTCCGCGAACAGGTCCACAGCCTCCGGATCGCCCTCGGGCCCGGTTCCCGCCGCGGCCGCATCCTCCGGCTCGGCGGGATGGTATGGAACCGCGTCCGGCACCGACCGCCGGCGGCGCGGCACCTTCAGGTCGCGCAGCAGCCGGTTGAGCTCGTCGTAGATGCGCACCGACACACGGGCCGACGGCGCCTGCTCGTCGATCAGGGTCCGGAGCCAGTCCGGCCGGTTGCGGTGCACAGCCGGCGCGAAATGGCGGCACGACACCTCGTCCTGCCGGTCGTCACCATAGCGGAGGAACTGCCGGTAGCCGTCCGGCACCACGCCGAACCCGTCCGGCAGCTCGATCAGCACGGTGATCGAGCGCGCCCCGAACGGGATGCCGAACACCGGGGCGACATGCAGCCAGTCGTGCCACCGGTGCACGTCGTAGAGCTCGTCCTTGTAGACCAGGCCGCAAGCTCCGTGCAGCGGATGCAGCGCCCCCCGCCCGGCAGCGCTGCCGCCGGCTTCCTCCGCCAGGGGCGCATCATGAACGTAGTGCAGCCTCACCCCGTCCGGCAGCGTCACCGACCCGTGTCGGCTGTAGTGGCGGGGGATCCGCTCCGCCAGCGGCTCGAAGCGGCGCCCCTGCCGTTCCAGGAGCAGCTCGACGCCACCGTCGATCCGGAAGAACCGGTAGCAGAGCTCCTCGGCCAGCCAGTGCGCGGGCATCGCCGGCGCACCGGCATAGGGATCGCGCAGCGTGTCCTGGCCGGGCGCGTTGCCGAACAGCACCACCTCGGTCCAGTCCTCCGCGTCGTGCCCGTCCGACAGTGCCGCCGCCGTCACGTCCACCACCTCTGCCCAGCCCTCCGGACCGTGCCGGCGCAGCCGCCCGTAGACGCCGTCGCGACACCCCAGCACCACCTCGTGCACCCGGCCGCCGTGGCAGGAGCGGTAGCGCAGGCCCAGCCGGTTCGACGGCAGCGACGCCACCTTGGCGCCCATGCCAAAGTTCTGGTCCAGCCGGTGCTCCTTGCGGATCGACGAGGCGATGTCGCACATGCGGAACAGCTCGTCCGCATCCATCCCCCTTCCCCTGTTCCAGATCGCCAGCTTCGGCACGCCGTCGATCGACACCGCCGACAGGCGCACCAGCCGCTGCCCGTCCGGCGCGGTGGCGGCGGCCTCGAGGGCGTTGCGGACCAGCTCGCGCAGCATCATGATCCTCGGGCAGCGCTCGATCATGCTGGCGACCAGGAAGCTCTCGTCGCCGACCCGCAGCCGGGTGACGGACCCGCTCACGTCGTCCGACCCAGGCACGCCAGGCTCAGGCAGGAACCACCAGCGGCAGCTGCTCCATCCCCGGCACGGTGACCAGCCCCTTGTCGGTGATCCGGATGTCGGGGATCACCGACAACGGCAGCAGGTTGAAGCCCATGAAGGGCAGCGTGCAGCCCTGCGCCGTCCACGCCCGCTTCAGGCGCCGCGTGTCCTCCGCCACCACCGTGGCGCGCGCATCCGACAGCAGGCCGGCGATCGGCAGCGCCAGATGCGCCCGCACCTCGCCGCCGCCCACCACCACCACGCCGCCGCTGCTCCGCCGGATCGCCTCCACCGCCAGGCGCATCGATGCCTCGTCGCGTCCGGCGACGACGATGTTGTGCGCGTCGTGCCCGACCGAGCTGGCGACCGCGCCCTCGACCAGCCCGAACCCCTGCAGCAGCCCGTGCGCCACCCCGCCCGACCGGCCGTGACGCTCGATCACCGCGACGAAGCACAGTCCGTGCGCGTCGAGATGCGCCCGCCAGCTCGTTTCCGCCTTGAGCGCGATCACCGCGTGCGCCAGCGCGATGTCGGACGGCGCGTCGATGCGCATGGCGTTGACGCGACAGGCCCGCTTCGGCAGCGGCGGCACCAGGGACGGGATCCTCGTCGGCAGCCGCACGGTGCGGCTGGCCGCCTCCGGATAGCGGTGACGCGCGCCCTCCAGCTGCCGGTCCAGCAGCGGGGTGACGCGGCGGTTCTCGACCATCAGCGCCCCGCCGTACCAGGTGTGCTGCACCGCCATCGAGTCGTCCAGCAGCACCATGTCCGCCCGCCGACCGCCGCCCAACCCGCCGATCTCGCCATCCAGCCCGTAGCGCGTCGCCGGATGCAGCGAGCCCAGGCTCCAGGCCCGCTCGGGCGACAGCCCCGCCGCGATCGCCTGCCGCACCACCCAGTCCAGGCCGAAGGCGAACAGGTCGTCGGCGTCGCGGTCGTCGGTGCAGACGCAGACCCGCTTCGGGTCGCAGCCTCCTTCCGTCACCGCTCGGATCGCCGCCGGCAGGCTGTGCCACGGCGTCGTCGGCGGCCCGCCGCGCAGGAACACCCACATCCCGGCCTCCAGCAGGTCCTCCGCGATCTCCGGCGTCACCGCCTCGTGCGTGTCGGTGATCCCGCTGGCGGCATAGGCGGCGACGAACGGCCGGCCATACACATGCCCGCTGACCGGGCGCCCGCGACGCAGCGCCTCGCCGATCACCGCGTGGCTGCGCTCGTCGCCGGCGCAGACCTGGACGAAGTCCATCTTCTCGCCGAGCGCCACCGCTTCCGGCCAGCGGTCGAACAGCCCGCCGATCCGCTCCGGCGTCAGATCGCCGCCCGCGGTCTCGAATCGGGCGGAGGTGGCGGGCACCGTGCTCGGCACGGTCAGGAACACGTTGAGGGGCGCCCGCCTGGCATCCTCCAGCATCCACTCCACGCCGGCCACGTCGAGCACGTTGGCGATCTCGTGGCTGTCGCAGAACACGGTGGTGGTGCCGTTCAGCAGCGCCGCCTCCGCATAGGCGCAGGCGGTCATGGTGCTGCTCTCGATGTGCACGTGCGGATCGACCAGGCCCGGCGCCAGGATCCCGCCCTCAAGGTCGGTCACCAGCCCCGGCACCAGCCCGGCGGCGCGTGCGCTGCCTGCCGGCTTCATCGCCGCGATCCGCCCGTGATGCACCCACAGCTCGCGCTCGGACAGGATGCGCCCGGAATAGGTCGACAGCACGCGGGCACCGGTCAGCACCAGCTCCGGCGCGATCCGGCCGGACGCCACCGCCGCCAGGTCGCGCGTCACCTGGTGCAAGGGCGGGACGGAGAACCGGGTCAGGCCATGATCGGTCGTCATGGCCAATACCCTAGCATCGGCGCCGACCTGCACGGCAAGTCCCGGTTGCATCAGCCGGCGCTCTGCCACTTCGGCTTGGCCGATGCCGGCGCGTGCGGGACGCCGGCTGGTCGCGACCCGGTTTTCACCCTACGAAACTCCTCATGCTGAAGGGCTTCCTCACCGTCGGCGGCTGGACCATGGCCAGCCGCATCCTGGGCCTGGTGCGCGACCAGCTGCTCGCCGCCCTGATGGGCGCCGGCCCGATGCAGGACGCCTACCAGGTGGCGTTCCGCCTGCCGAACCTGTTCCGCCGGCTGTTCGGCGAAGGCGCATTCAACTCCGCCTTCGTGCCGCTGTTCTCAGGCCTGCTCGCCAACGAGGGCGCGGACGTGGCGCGCGGCTTCGCCCGCGAGGCGCTCGGCGTGCTGCTGTTCTGGCTGCTCTGCCTGACGCTCGCCGGCGAGCTGTTCATGCCGCAGCTGATCCGGGTGATCGCGCCCGGGTTCGGCGCCAACTACTTGCTCGCGGTGTCGCTGGCGCGGATCACCTTTCCCTACGTGCTGCTGATCTGCGCCGCCGCCCTGGTGTCCGGCGTGCTGAACGGGCTGGAACGGTTCGGCGTCGCCGCGGCAGCCTACGTGCTGTTCAACGTGGTCGGCATCGCCGCCATCGTGTGGCTGACCCCGCACGTCCGCAGCGTGGCTTACGCCGCCGCCTGGGGCATCACCGCGTCCGGCGTGGTGCAGCTTGGCGTGCTGATGGTCGCCGCCGCACGCGCCGGAATGCCGCTCGGCCTGCCCCGGCCGCGCCTCACGCCCCGCATGCGCCTGCTGATGCGGCGCATGCTGCCGGGGCTGGTCGGCAGCGGCATCACCCAGCTCAACCTCGGCGTCGACACCGTGATCGGCACCCTGCTGCCGGCCGGCAGCGTGTCGCTGATGTACTTCGCCGACCGGGTGAACCAGCTGCCGCTCGGCGTGCTGGGCGCCGCGGCCGGAACCACCCTGCTGCCGGTGCTGGCCCGCCACGTGCAGGGCGGCAACGCCGTCGAGGCCAGGCGGACCCAGAACGACGCGATCGGCTACGCGCTGATCCTGACCATCCCGTCGACCCTGGCGCTGATGGTGCTGGCGGAACCGATCCTGTCCGCCCTGTTCGGCTACGGCGCCTTCACGCCGCGCGCGGTGCACCTGTCGTCGCAGTCGCTCACCGCCTACGCGTTCGGCCTGCCGTTCTTCGTGCTGATCAAGGTGCTCGCTCCGGGCTTCTTCGCCCGCGGCGACACCGTGACGCCGGTCCGCGTCGGCATGGCGACGCTCGGGCTCAACCTGTGCCTGAACCTCCTGCTCATGCGGCCGCTGCAACACGTCGGACCCCCGCTCGCCACCAGCCTCGCCTCGGCGATCAACGCTGGCATCCTGCTGCTGCTGCTGCTGCGTCGCGGCTACCTCAGGCCCGACCGGCCGATGCTGTCCCGCCTCGCGCGCATGGTCCTCGCCGCCGCCGGCATGGCGGCGCTGCTGGCCCTGCTGTCGCATGGACCGTTCGCCGACCTTCCGCGCCGGCACGGCCTCGCGCGCATCGCCGGGCTCGGCGTCCTGGTGCTGTCCGGGATGGCCGGCTACGCCGTGCTGCTGCAGATGCTGGGCGTCGTGGACCTCCGCCTCCTGCCGGCCAGGATCGGTGCCCGCCTGCGCCGGCCGCGCCCCCGGCCGGCTACACCGCCGAAGCAGGGCATCCCCGAAAGGAGCCACCCGTGATCGACCTCTACACCTGGAAGACGCCGAACGGCCGCAAGATCTCGATCATGCTGGAGGAGACCGGCCTGCCCTACAGCCTCAAGCCCGTCGACATCGGCAAGGGCGAGCAGAAGACGCCGGAGTTCCTCGCCGTGTCGCCCAACGGCAAGATCCCCGGCATCGTCGACCACGACGCGGAAGGCGGTCCGCTCGCGCTGTTCGAGAGCGGCGCGATCCTGACCTATCTCGCCGACCGCAGCGGCCTCCTCCTGGCGCCGTCCGGCGCCGCCCGCTACCTGGCGCTGAGCTGGACCTACTGGCAGGTCGGCGGCCTCGGCCCGATGCTGGGCCAGCTCGGCTACTTCTCCAGGCAGACCGAGCCCAACCCGGCGGCGATCGAGCGGTATGCGGCCGAGGCCGGCCGGCTGCTGCACGTGCTCGAGGACCGCCTGTCGACCGTGCCGTTCCTGGCCGGCGACGCGTATTCCATCGCCGACATCGCCGCCTACCCCTGGACCCTCGCCGCCCACTCGATGCTGAAGCAGGCCCTGCCGGAGGATGCCCGCGCGCTTCCGGCCACCGTCGCCTGGCTGGAAACGATCGGCGCCCGCCCGGCGGTCGGGCGCGGCATGGCGGTCCCCGCCTGAGCGCCGGACAGCAGGAGGACCACGTCGAATGCGAACGTTGTTCATGTCCGCCATCGCCTGCACCGGCCTCGGCTCCGCCTGCCTCGCCGCGGGCAACCCGTGGAACGGCGCCTGGACCCTCGACCCGAGCAGGCCGGAGCCCTACGGCGCCGCGAGGGACTACACCTTCTCGATCACCCCCGGCGGCCGGCTGCGCTGGGAGATCCCCTCCCTGAAGGAGAACAACACCGGCCGCCTGGACGGCAGGCCGTTCCCGATCGACCGTCCCGGGGTGACACCCGGCCTCACCCTCAGCGTCTGGCCGGAGGGCCCGCGCGTGCTGCGCTACCGGGTGGCGGAGCACGGCAAGCCGCACGGCGAAGGCAGGATGACTCTGGCGGCGGACGATCGCTCCTGGACCGACGTCCCGCTCGACCACGGCAGGCCGGTCGTGCAGTACACCATGGTCTACGTCAGGAAGTGACCACGGCGGCCGGACCTTGGGTCCGGCCGGACGACCACCCAGATCTGTTCCATGCCCAACGACCTCGGCCTGCCCGCCCGCGCCTTCGACAAGCGCGACCCCACGCCCGACGCCCTGTTCTACGTCCAGCCGCGGCTGGTGACTCACATCGACGACGGCGCGATCGCCGCCGTCACCGCGTCCTACCGCCGGCACCTGCCGCCCGGCGGGCGGGTGCTGGACCTGATGAGCAGCTGGGTCAGCCACCTGCCCGACGACGTGCGCTACGGCCACGTCACCGGGCACGGCATGAACGCCGCCGAGCTCGCCGCCAACCCGCGGCTCGACGAGTGCTTCGTGCAGGACCTGAACGCCGAGCCAACGCTGCCGCTCCCGGACCGGTCCTTCGACGCCGCCACCATCTGCGTGTCGGTGCAGTATCTCCAGCGCCCGGTGGCGGTGTTCCGCGAGGTGCTGCGCGTGCTGCGGCCGGGAGCGCCGCTGGTGGTCAGCTTTTCCAACCGCTGCTTTCCCACCAAGGCGGTGGCGATCTGGCAGTCGCTGGACGGGCCGGACCAGCAGCGATACGTCGCCGCCGCGATGGGGCGCGCCGGGCTCGGGGCCGTCGCCTTCGAGCAGGACCTGCCGCACCGCGGTGATCCGCTCTGGGCCGTGATCGGCCACGCGCCTGCGACGGAGCCGCTGCCGCCCGCTCCGTGACCGCCCCGGGCCCGCTGGAGTGCCGGGTCCGGTGTGTTCTACAGACGGGCACATGACCGACGCCCTTCCTGCCCCGCCGAACGCGGACGGCGCCTCTCCGGCCATGGCGCAATGGTTCTCGCTCAAGGCCCGCCATCCGGACGCGCTGTTGTTCTTCCGCATGGGCGACTTCTTCGAGCTGTTCTTCGCCGACGCCGAGGCCGCCGCTTCCGCCCTCGACATCTCGCTGACCGCGCGCGGCACCCATGACGGCAAGCCGATCGCGATGTGCGGCGTGCCCGTGGCCGCCGCGCAATCCTACCTGGCCCGTCTGATCCGCCGTGGCTACCGCGTCGCGGTGGCCGAGCAGATGGAGCCGCCGCGCAAGCCCGGCCCCGGCGTGGCCAAGGGGCCGCTGGCGCGCGACATCGTGCGCCTGGTGACCGCCGGCACCCTGACCGAGGACGAGCTGCTCGACGCCGGCCGCTCCAGCCTGCTGCTGGCCCTGGTCCAGCTCCCGGGACCGCGCGACCGCACGCCGGGACCGATCGGCGCCGCCTGGATCGACGTGTCCACCGGATCGTTCGAGACCGAGCCGGTATCCGGCCTCGGTGCGCTGCCGGAGCTGCTGGGGCGGCTCGACCCGGCCGAGATCCTGGCGCCGGCTACCCTGACGCTGGGCGAGATGGAGCAGCGGCGCGGCCCCGAGCCGGCAGCCGCCTCGCCCGACCTCGCCCGCGCCCGGCTGGCGGAGCCGTTCGGCGCTGCCAGCCTCGACGCCTTCGGCAGCTTCTCCCCCGAGGAGGCCGTGGCCGGGCTTGCGGTGCTGGACTACGTGCGCGACAGCCAGGCCGGCCGGCTGCCGCGCCTGTCGCGCCCGTCGCCGCAGGGCGAGCGCGGCCTGCTCGGGCTCGATCCCGCCACCCGCGCCAGCCTGGAGCTGCTGCGCTCGCGTGACGGCGGTACCGCGCACACCCTGTACGCCTGCGTCTGCCGCACCGTGACCGCGCCGGGCAGCCGCCTGCTGGCCGGCTGGATCGCGGCCCCGCTCGCCTCCCTTGGCCCGATCACCGAGCGGCAGGACGCATGGCAGTTCCTGTGCGGTGAGCCCGCCTGCGCCGCCGCCCTCCGCACGGCGCTGCGCGGCGCACCCGACATCGCCCGCGCGCTCGGCCGCCTGTCGCTGGGACGCGGGCAGCCGCGCGACCTCGCCGCCGTCCGCGACGGGCTGTTCGCCGCCGCCGAGGCCGCCACCGTGCTGGACCGCCTGCCGGCCCCGCTGCCGCGCCTGCTGGCGGATGCCCGGGACGCGCTCCGACGCGGCACCACGCTTGGCGCCGAGCTGCGCCGCGCCCTGGCCCGGGACCTGCCGGCGCGGCTGGATGAGGGCGGCGTCATCGCGCCCGGCTTCGACGGCGAGCTGGACGCCGAACGCCTGCTGCGCGACGACAGCCGCAAGGTGATCGCCACGCTGCAGCTCGACTACGCGCAGCATTACGGCGTCGCCAGCCTGAAGATCCGCCACCACGCCCAGCTCGGCTACGTGATCGAGCTGCCTGTCTCGGCCGTGGCCGGGCTGCGCGACAAGCACACGCTGGTGCTGCGCCAGGGCACCGCCAGCCTGGCGCGCTATTCCACCGACGCCCTGGCCGAGCTCGATCGCCGCATCACCGAGGCCGCCGAGCGCACCGCCGAGCGCGAGCGCCTGGTGTTCGTAGCCCTGGTGTCCGACGCGCTGCGCCACCCCTTCCTGCCGGCGATCGCGGGCGGGCTGGCGCTGCTCGACGTCCTGCAGTCGGCAGCCCAGGTGGCGCTCGGCGGACGCTGGTGTCGCCCGGTGCTGACCGAGGACGCCGCGTTCTGCCTGCGCAACGCGCGCCACCCGGTGGTGGAAGCGGCACTCGCCCGCACCGAGCGGTACACCCCCAACGACTGCGACCTGTCGCCGGAGCGGCGGGTGATGCTGCTGACCGGCCCCAACATGGCCGGCAAGTCCACCTTCCTGCGACAAGCGGCGCTCGCGGTGGTGCTGGCGCAGGCCGGGCTGCCGGTGCCGGCGGACACGGCCCGGATCGGCCTGGTGGACCGGCTGTTCTCCCGCGTGGGTGCTGCCGACGACCTCGCGCGCGGCCGCTCCACCTTCATGGTCGAGATGACCGAGACCGCTGCCATTCTGGCCGGCGCCGGCCCGCGCTCGCTAGTGGTGGTGGACGAGATCGGCCGCGGCACCTCGACCCTGGACGGGCTGGCGATCGCCTGGGCGGTGCTGGAGTCGCTGCACGGCGCGCAGCGCTGCCGCACCATCTTCGCCACCCACTTCCACGAGCTGGGCCAGCTCGCCGAGACCCTGCCGGACTTGAGCCCGCACACCATGAGCGTGCGCGAGTGGAAGGGGCAGGTGGTGTTCCGGCACGAGGTGATCCCCGGTGTGGCAGGCCGCAGCTGGGGCGTGCACGTGGCACGCTTGGCCGGCGTGCCGGAACCGGTGGTGCGACGGGCCGGCCGCCTGCTGGCCAGCCTGGAGCAGGCACGGGCCGCCGCCGCACCCAAGCTGCCGCTGTTCGCAGCCGCCGATCCGGCTCCGCTGGCGGCAGCCGTCCTGCCGCCCGCGCTGATCGAGGCCATGGCGGTCCTTGATCCCGACCGGCTCAGCCCGCGCGAGGCGCTGGATGCGCTCTACCGGCTACGGACGATCTTTGCTGCATTGCAGGATGATGCTGTCACACAGGATCCCGACGCGCTAGATTAGGCATTCATGCTGAACCATGCCGCGTTGTTCCAGGACCCGGGGGAGGCCGCCCGCATCCTCGCCTCGGCACTCGCCAGGCCGGCGGACGCGGGGCCGACTCCGCGCGCGATGGCGCTGGCCGTGTTCCGGCGCCACCTGGCGCGGATCCAGGGCAGCGTGCGCGACGCCTTCGAGCAGCACCAGCTCGACGGCGAAGGGGCGGCGCAGGCGCTCGCCGCCCTGACCGACGGGCTGATCCGCGCCCTGCACGACTTCACCTTCGGCGACGCGCTGCATGACGGGATCGCCGCACAGGGATCCGGTTCCGGCGGCACCACCCTGGCCATCGCCGCCACCGGCGGCTACGGCCGCGGCACGCTGGCGCCGTTCAGCGACATCGACCTGCTGTTCCTCACCGACGAGACGCCGGCGCCGTCGATCCTGTCGGCGGTGGAGTTCATGCTCTACTTCCTGTGGGACCTGGGCCTGAAGGTCGGCCACGCCACCCGCTCGGTGAGCCAGTGCCTCGCCGAGGCGGCCGAGGACACCACGGTCCGCACCACCCTGCTCGACGCCAGGCGCATTGCCGGCGACGACGCCCTGTTCTCGATGTTCCAGGCGCGCAGCATCGTCGCCTGCGTCGAGGCCGGCCCGTCCGGCTTCATCGCCGACAAGCAGCGCGAGCGGGCCGTCCGGCACGCCCGCTACGGCGAAAGCCCGTTCCTGGTCGAGCCGAACATCAAGGAAGGCCGCGGCGGCCTGCGCGACCTGCAGACGCTGTACTGGCTCAGCCGCTACGTGCTGGGAATCCGCTCGCTGTCGGACCTGTCGCGCCCGGTGGGCGGCGTCGCCCCGCTGCTGACCGAGCAGGAAGCCAAGCGCGCCCGCCGCTCCTGGGACTTCCTGTGGACGGTGCGCTTCCACCTGCACTACGTCGCCGGACGCGCCGAGGAGCGCCTCACCTTCGACATGCAGCCGGTGGTGGGCGCCCGCATGGGCTACACCCGGCACGGTCGACAGGTCGGCGTCGAGCGGTTCATGCGGCACTACTTCCTGACCGCCCGCGAGGTGATGCGGCTGACCCACGTGCTGGAGCCGCAGGTGCTGCGCGAGGCGCTGGGACCGCCGGCCATCGTGCCGGCCACCGACGCGGCGCTGCGCGAGGCGGGCTTCGTGCTCGCCGACGGCCGGATCATGCCCGCCCCCGGCGTCTCGTTCGACGAGCAGCCGATCATGATGCTTCGCCTGCTGGCCCTGGCGCGGGCCCGCAAGCTCGCGATCCACCCGCTGGCGATGCACGCGCTGATCCGCTGGGAGCGGCGCGCCGCCTCGCTCCGGGGCGACGGGGAGGCCAACCGCATCCTGCTGGACCTGGCCTGCGGCGAGCGGCCGAACCGCCGCGCGGCGGTCGAACGCGATCCGTCCGCGCTGCGCGACGAGATCCGGCATGGCGAGCCGTGGCACTCCGGCGCCCGCTGGCTGCACGTGCTGAACGAGACCGGACTGCTCGGCCGGATGATCCCGGCCTGGTCGCGCATCGTCGGCCAGATGCAGTTCGACACCTACCACGTGTTCACCGTGGACGAGCACACCATCGAGGCGGTGCGCATCCTCGGCACGCTGGAAGCCGGCCTGCTGCAGGAGGAGACCCCGGTCGCCAACGAGCTGGTCGAGGACCTGCAGTCCAGGCGCGCGCTCTACGTCGCCACCCTGCTGCACGACATCGCCAAGGGCAGCGGCGGCGACCATTCCGAGCTCGGCTCGGAGATGGCGCTGGAGCTGTGCCCGGCACTCGGCCTGTCGGCGGAGGAAACCGAGACCGTCTCCTGGCTGATCCTGCACCACCTGCTGCTGAGCCAGACCGCGTTCCGCCGCGACATCGACGACCCCAAGACCATCCTCGACCTCGCCGACACCATCCAGTCTCCCGAGCGCCTGCGCCTGCTGCTGATCCTGACCGTGATCGACATGCGCGCGGTCAGCGCCAAGGTCTGGAACGCCTGGAAGGCGACGCTGCTGCGCGAGCTCTACACCCGCGTCGCCGAGGTGCTGGCGGGCGGCCTCGCCACCACCGAGCGCGACGTGCGTGTCTCCCGCGCCAAGGAGGCGGTGATGGTCCTGCTGGAGGAGGAGGGCTTCACCCCACCCGAGATCGCCGCCTTCCTGCAGCTCGGCTATGGCGGCTACTGGCTGTCCTTCGATCCCGAAACCCAGGCCCGCCACGCCCGCATGATCCGCGACAGCCACGCCCGCGGCGCGCCGCTGACGGTGGAAACTCAGCCGCTCCCGGCCCGCGCGGTGACGGAGGTCACGGTCTACACCAGCGACCATGCCGGCCTGTTCTCCCGCATCGCCGGCGCGCTCGCGGTGGCCGGCGCCTCCATCGTCGATGCGCGCATCCACACCATGACCGACGGCATGGCGCTCGACACCTTCTGGGTCCAGGACGCGGCCGAGGACACCTTCGACGCCCCGCACCGCATCGCCCGCCTGTCGGTGCTGGTGGAGCAGGCGCTATCCGGCCGGCTCGACCTGTCCGGCGAGATCGCCCGCTCCTCGGTCGGCCTGATGGGCCGGCGGATGCGCGCCATCCACGTGCCGCCGCGCGTGGTGATCGACAACCGCGCCTCCAACGCCCACACGGTGATCGAGGTGAACGGCCGCGACCGCCCCGGCCTGCTGCACGACGTCACCGCCGCCATCAGCCAGCAGGGCCTGCAGATCGCGTCCGCCCACGTCACCACCTACGGCGTGCGCGCGGTCGACGTGTTCTACGTCAAGGACGTGTTCGGGCTGAAGGTGTCCAGCGAGCGCAAGCTGGACGAGCTGCGCGACGCGCTGCTCGGCGTGCTCACCCGCGCCGAGGAGGCAATGGCGGTTGCGCCGGCTGCCGTTCCCGCCCGCAGGCGAAGCCTCACCGGCGGCTGATGCCGAGGCGACCGGCGTGCCGTTGCAGGCGCCGTCCGACGACCCGGCGGGGGCACCGCGCCGGAGCGCAACGCGGGGATCATCCGTTCCGACGCCGTTCACCTGCCGCAGGACATGGTGGCGCATCCGTCGCGCCACCGCTTCAGCAACGCCACGACGCCCTGCCACGCCGCCCGCCCGATCCCGGCGCCGCCGTCTGCGCCGACCGGACCGACACGTGTTCCGGGACGGGTGGACACCCCAGCCCGGCGGTCCACGTCATCCTGGGGACGTGGCGATAGGCGACCCGGCGACGGCCTGCCGCAGCGCCTGCGCCAGCGCCGCCAGCGGCTCCTGCCAGGCCTGCTCCGGCGGCAGCGGCTCGGCCTGGCGGAACTGGCGCAGCGTCGGATACCAGGCGCTGCTGCCATCCGGCGCCATGTTGCCGTCCTGCCAGCGCCAGTCGCCGCCATACCGGTTCAGCAGCCACACCGGACAACCGAGCGCGCCGGCGAGATGGCCGATCGCGGTGTCCACCGTGACCACCAGGTCGAGCCGCGCGATCAGCGCCGCGGTGCTGGCCAGGTCTGGCGGCTCAGGCGGGCGGTCGAGTTCCAGTCCCGCCGGCGCCGGCTGCCGCGCCGCCTCGCCCTGCTGCAGCGACACGAACCGGATGCCGGGCAAGCGGCCGAGCGGGCCGAGCTGTTCCAGCCGCAGCGAGCGGCGACGGTCGAACCGATACTGGGGGTTGCCGGCCCAGCTCAGGCCGACCGTCAGGTGGCCCGGACCCCCGCCGAGCCAGTCCGCTGTCCGGCGCGCGGCATCGGGCACCGTCAGGTAGGGCCCGTCCCAGGTCGGCGCAGCGCAACCGAGCAGGAACGGCAGGCTGAGCAGGCTCGCCTGGGCCACGCAGCCCTCGGCAACCGCACCCGGCGTCGCCAGCCGGCAGCAGGACGGGAGAAGGCCCGCCGCCAGCGGCTGCAGCGGTTCCGGCAGCAGGAGACGCAAGGCCGCCCGCTCCGCAGCCGGGCGCACGTAGCGCAGGAACTGGATCGCGTCGCCCAGGCCCTGTTCGGCGTGGAGCAGCACCGCGGCACCGTCCGGCAGCGCCCTGCCGTCCCAGTCCGGCAGCGACGACGGCGACGGCGGGACCAGCTCCCGCCGTGCCTCGAACGCGTTCCAGCCTTCGGCATGCCGCCCGGTCGCCAGCAGCACCGTGGCCCGGTTGAACCGTGCCCGCGCCGCGTCCGGCGAACCGACCCGCGCGCGCCTTTCGACCAGGGCGAAGCAGGCTTCCGCTTCTGCCTGCCGTCCCAGCTCCGCCAGGATGCTGCCGCGGTTGACCAGGATGCCATCCGAGCCGGGCGCCAGCGCCGATGCCTGCGATAGCGCGCGTTCCGCTTCCGGCAGCCGGCCGACCGCCATCAGCACCAGTCCGAGATTGCTCGCGGTTTCGGCCGTGGGCGGCGCACCCGCGGCCGCGCGACGAAGCAGCGCCTCCGCCTCGTCGAGCCGGCCGCGCTCGAATAGCAGCCCGCCCAGGTTGGCCAGCGCCGCCGGGTCGTCCGGCCGAAGCGCCACCACCCGGCGGAACGCGGCCTCGGCCTGGTCCGGCTGCCCGAGCTGTCCGCCCGCCTCGCCCAGACGATGCCAGGACGAGGTGTCGTCCGGTGTTTCCGACACCGCCGCACGCAGGGCCGGCAGCGCCTCCTCCAGCCGGCCGGCCGCGATCCTGAGCCGTCCCAGTGCGGCGCTGGTGCCGGGGATGCTCGTGGATGGCGTGCCATGTCCGGGATCGCGCCGTACCGCCGCCGCGGCCGCCGCTTCCGCCTCTGCGGACCGGCCAAGACCTTCCAGCACCGCGGCGAGTGCGGCATGCGCCCGCGGGTCGTCCGGATCGCGCAGCACGGCCACCTGGAGTGCTGCCCGCGACTGCTCGACATGACCCTGGTCGCGCAGCGCCAGCCCGAGGTTGAGGTAGTACACCGCCACCTCCGGCCGTGCCGCCACCGCACGGCCGATGAAGGCGATCGCCTGCCCGCTCTGCCCGCGGCCGAGCGCCAGCACGCCGAGCCCATGCAGCCCGTCGGCGTGGTCCGGCTGCAGCGCCAGCGCCGCACGATATCCCTGCTCCGCACCCGGAAGGTCGCCGGCCCGGTGCAGGCGCATCGCTCGTTCCGCCGCCGCGTCGGCGTGGCGGTGCTGTGACGGCATCGGGCCCTTCCTCCGCTGGTCGCGACGCGATCATGCCGCCGTCGCCGGGCAGATGCACCCGCACGGCTTGATCTTCCGCCCGCACCCGGTCTGTCATGACCCGATCGGCACCGGGGACGCACCATGCAGGCCTACCACACGCTCGAGCGACGCTTCGCCCGGCTCAGCCGCCTCGACGGCGCGCTGGGCATCCTCGGCTGGGACAAGGAGACCATCATGCCGGCCGGTGCCGCGGTCGAGCGCGGCGAGCAGATCGCCACCCTGTCGGTGATCCGGCACGAGCTGCTGACCGGGCTGGAAACCGACGCGCTGCTGCACGAGGCCGAGGCGGACCCCGCAGCGCTCGGGCCCTGGCAGTCGGCCAACCTGCGCGAGATGCGTCGCGCCCACGTCCACGCCACCGCGGTTCCCGCCGACCTGGTGGAGGCCGCCTCGCGCGCCGCCACCGCCTGCGAGATGGCGTGGCGGCAGGCCCGCGCCGATAGCGACTACGCCGTTCTGCTGCCGCTTCTGGAGCAGGTGCTGGCGACGCAGCGGGCGATCGGCGCCGCCAAGGGCGCAGCACTCGGCCTGGGGCCCTACGACGCCCTGCTCGACCAGTACGACCCCGGCCTGCGCCAGTCCGTCATCGACCCGATCTTCGGCAGCCTGCGCGACGGCCTGCCCGCCCTGCTGGCCGAGGTGATGGCGCACCAGGCCGGCCGGACCGCCCTGCCGATGCCTGGACCGTTTCCGGTCGAGGCGCAGCGCCGCCTGGGCGAGCGGCTGATGCAGGCGGTCGGCTTCGACCGCAGCCGAGGGCGCCTCGACGTCAGCACCCACCCGTTCTGCGGCGGCGCCAACGCCGATGTCCGCATCACCACCCGCTACGACGAGGCCGACTTCTCCGGCGCCCTGATGGGGGTGCTGCACGAGACCGGGCACGCGATCTACGAGCAGAACCGCCCCGCCGACTGGCTGTCGCAGCCGGTCGGGCAGGCGCGCGGCATGACCCTGCACGAAAGCCAGTCGCTGCTGATCGAGATGCAGGCCTGCCGCAGCGACGCCTTCCTGCGGTTCCTCGCACCCCTGCTGCGCGACACATTCGGCGACGACCCGGCGTGGGAGCTGGCCAACCTCCAGGCCCACTACCGCCGCGTGCGGCCCGGGCTGATCCGGGTCGATGCCGACGAGGTCACCTACCCGGCCCACGTGCTGGTCCGCTACGAGATCGAGCGTGCCCTGTTTGCCGGCGACCTGTCGCTTCGGGAGCTGCCCGGCGCGTTCAACGACGGGATCCGGGACCTGCTCGGCATCACGGTGCCGGACGACCGGCGCGGCTGCCTGCAGGACATCCACTGGCCGGCCGGGTTGTGGGGCTACTTCCCGACCTACACGCTCGGCGCGATGACCGCGGCGCAGCTGTTCCGCAGCGCCTCCCTCGCCGTGCCGGACCTCAAGGAGGGCCTGTCACGTGGCGACTTCGCCCCGCTGGTCGGCTGGCTCACCGAGAACGTCCATCGACAGGGAAGCCTGAAATCCACCGCCGAGCTGGTCGCCGACGCGACCGGCCGCTCGCTGGACGCATCGATCTACCAGGCCCACCTGCGCCGGCGCTACCTCGGGACGGAGGCCGGCTGAATGGGCCGGATCAGCCGTTCTGGGCCAGCGACGACGGCATCGGCATCAGCAGCCCGTCTTCGGTGGCTGCCACGGTGCCGAACGCGAAGGTCATGATGACGCCGGTCAGAAGTATCACCTTGGCCATGTCGAGAACCCCGGTCTGCGCGTGATGGATCCTGCAACGCCACGGCGACGGCGCGGGACCGCAACCGCCGGTCTCACTTTTTGGTCAGGGCGCGCGCTCCTGCTCATTCTGCTTCCCCTGCTCGGGACGCGGCCGGCGGGAGCGGCCGGACCCGCGCCCGCACCGCCGCCGGCTGCCTCCCTGGTCGAGCGGGCCAGCTCGTCGCAGGCGGTCTGGAACGGCGTGGTGCTGGCGCCGGACGACCGGCTGTTCGTGGTGCTGCCGCGCCTGGCCAATCCCTCCGGGCCCTCCCTGGCACTGGTGGAAGCCGACCGGCTGATCCCCTATCCCGACGCCTCGTGGAACGGCACCGCCCAGCCCGCGCCCCGTCCGGCACGGCCCCCTCCGGCCGGACCGCAAGCGACGGCCATCGAGCCTCCTCCCGCGCCGCCACCGGACGGACCCGGTCGGGTGTTCATCGGGCTGAACGCGATCCACCTGGCACCCGACGGGTCGATGTGGGCGGTCGACACCGGCGTGCCCGGTCCCGGCAAGGCCCCGGCCGCGGGCGGGGCACGCCTGATCCGGATCGACCTCGCGACCAACCAGGTCACCCGGATCCTGGCCGTGCCGGCGGACGCGCTGCGGCCGAAAAGCATGATCGACGACATCCGCTTCAACGGCGACCACGCCTACGTCACCGATGCGGGGGTGCCCGGGCTGCTGGTGGTCGACCTGCGCGACGGGACCATGCGCCGCGTGCTCGACCACGACCCGGCGCTGACCGCTCAGCGGCCGGTCACCGTGGACGGCGAGGTGCTGAAGGGCCCCGACAACAAGCCGGTGATGATCCATGCCGACCAGCTGGAGGTGACGCCGGACGGCCGGCACCTCTACGTGCAGCCCGCGTGCGGACCGATGTCGCGGATCGATACCGCGCTGCTGGACGATCCGCAGGCCTTGCCGAGGACGCTCTCGGCCGGGATCTCGTTCTGGTACGACACCCCGGCACTCGGCGGCACCGCGATCGCGCCGGACGGCACGCTCTACCTGGACGACGTGGAGAACGACAGCGTCCTGGCCCTGTCGCCGGACCGGGTGCTGACGCAGGTGGTCCGGGACGGGCGGCTGCACTGGGCGGACGCGCCGTTCCTGTCGCCGGCCGGGATCCTGCTCGTTCCGGTGCCTCAGCTCGACCGGGCGGCGCTCTTCCACCACGGCCATGCCCAGATCCAGTTCCCGGTGTCGCTCTACGCGCTGGACCCGCGGGCGCTCCTGGACGCTGCCCGCGCCCGGGCGGCGCCGACGCAGGCCGCGCCCGCCGACGGTTCCGCCACGCCGGCAGGGCGATGACCGGCTCTTCGCGCCGGGCGGCGGGTTCCGTATGATCCGGCCGATGCGCTACATCTCCACACGCGGCCGGGCGCCGACGCATGACTTTGCCGGCGTCCTGCTCGCGGGCCTGGCCGAGGATGGTGGGCTGTACGTGCCGGAATCCTGGCCGGAGTTCTCGCCCGCCGAGTGGCGGGCGATGCGCGGCCTGCCCTACCCGGAGCTGGCGGCGCGGGTGATGGCACCCTTCACGGCGGGCGCGATCGAGTACGACACCCTGCTTCGGCTGTGCCGCGACGCCTATGCCGCCTTCGGCCATCCGGCGGTGGTGCCGCTGGTGCAGCTCGACCACGGGTTGTTCGTCCTGGAGCTGTTCCACGGCCCGACGCTCGCCTTCAAGGACGTGGCGATGCAGCTGCTGGGCCGGCTGTTCGACCACGTGCTGCGGGAACACGACCAGCGGGTGACCATCGTCGGCGCCACCTCCGGCGACACCGGCTCGGCGGCGATCGAGGCCTGCCGCGACCGCGACCGGGTGGAGATGGTGATCCTGCATCCGCACGGCCGCACCAGCGAGGTGCAGCGCCGGCAGATGACCACCGTGCTGTCGCCCAACATCACCAACCTCGCCGTCGAGGGCACCTTCGACGACTGCCAGGACCTGGTGAAGGCGATGTTCGCCGACGCCCCGTTCCGTACCGGCCTGCGGCTGGGTGCCGTGAACTCCATCAACTGGGCCAGGATCGCGGCGCAGATCCCGTACTACGCCGCCGCCGCCCTGGCGCTCGGCGCGCCGGACCGCGAGGTCGCCTTCGCGGTGCCGACCGGCAACTTCGGCAACGTGCTGGCGGCCTGGGCGGCACGCCGCATGGGCCTGCCGGTGGCGCGGCTGTCGATCGGCGCCAACAGCAACGACATCCTGCCGCGCTTCCTTGCCGCCAACGACATGAGCGTGCGCCCGGTGCTGCCGACCCTGTCGCCCAGCATGGACATCCAGGTCAGCTCGAACTTCGAGCGGCTGCTGTTCGAGCTGCTCGGCCGCGACGCCGACGCCTGCGCCACCATCATGGGCGGGTTCCGGCGTGACGGCCGCATGGCGGTGCCGGACCAGGCGTGGCGGGAGGCGACCGCCCTGTTCCACGGCTCCCACCTGGACGACCCGGCGACCGAAGCGGAGATCCGCCGCCTGCACGCGCAAGCCGGCTACCTGGCCGACCCGCACACCGCGATCGGCATCGCCGCCGCGCGCGCCGGCGCCCTGCCCGGCGTGCCGTGCGTGGCGATGGCGACCGCCCATCCCGCCAAGTTCCCGGACGCCCTGCGGCTGGCGACCGGCCTGGTCCCCGCCCTGCCGCCGCACCTGTCCGACCTGTACGAGCGCGAGGAACGCATCCGGGTGGTGCCGAACCGGCTCGACGCCGTCCAGGACGCGGTGCGTTCGGCGGTGCTGAGAAACGCCGCCTGACCTCCCATATCCTTTTCCATCCGCCTCACGACTTGGCCCGACAGGGCCCGGCATCAGGAACCTCATGACCGACCGACACCCGACCGACCCGATCAACACCACCCGACTACCCAACGGCCTCACGGTCGTGACCGAGCGCATGGACCGGGTCGAGACCGTCTCCTTCGGCGCCTACGTCGCCAGCGGCACGCGCAACGAGCGTGCGGACGAGAACGGGGTGTCGCACTTCCTGGAGCACATGGCGTTCAAGGGCACCGAGCGCCGCACCGCGGCACGGATCGCCGAGGAGGTCGAGAACGTCGGCGGCCACATCAACGCCTACACCGCGCGCGAGCAGACCGCCTACTACGTCAAGCTGCTCAAGGAGGACCTCGCGCTGGGCGCCGACATCATCGGCGACATCCTGACCCACTCGACCTTCGCGCCCGACGAGATGGAGCGCGAGCGCGGCGTGATCCTGCAGGAGATCGGCCAGGCCAACGACACCCCCGACGACATCGTGTTCGACCACTTCCAGGAGACCGCCTTCCCGGCGCAGCCGATGGGCCGCCCGACGCTCGGCACCGAGGCGCTGATCCGCGGGATGAAGCGCGACACCCTGACCGACTACATGCGGGCGCACTACACCACCGGCAACGTGGTGATCGCGGCCGCCGGCAACCTCCATCACGAGCAGGTGGTCGAGCTGGCGCGCCAGCATTTCGGCGACCTGCCGAGCGCCATGCTGGAGCACCCGGAGCCCGGCCGCTACGGCGGCGGCGAGTTCCGTCGCGAGAAGGAGCTCGACCAGGTGCACGTCGTGCTGGGCTTCCCGTCGGTCGGCTACGGCGACCGCGACTACTACGCGGTGCTGCTGCTCTCGACCCTGCTCGGCGGCGGCATGTCGTCGCGCCTGTTCCAGGAAATCCGCGAGAAGCGCGGCCTGGTGTACTCGATCTACTCCTTCAGCGCCCCGTTCCTGGATGGCGGCCTGTTCGGCATCTACGCAGGCACCGGCGAGGACGAGGCGAAGGAGCTGGTCCCGGTGACGCTGGAGGAGCTGCAGAAGGTGCAGCGCGCGAGCGGCCCCGACATCGTGCGCCAGGACGAGCTCGACCGCGCCCGGGCGCAGCTCAAGTCCAGCCTGCTGATGTCGCTGGAGTCCACCGGCAGCCGCTGCGAGCAGCTCGCCCGGCAGCTGCAGGTGTTCGGCCGCATCGTCCCCACCGCCGAGACGGTGGCGAAGATCAACGCCGTGACGCTGGAGGACGTGCGCCGTGCGGCGGCGCGGGTGTTCCGCGGTGCGCCGACGCTGACCGCGCTCGGCCCGGTGACGCACATCCCCCGCCTCGGCGAGGTCGCAGACCGGTTGGCTGCATGAACGTCGTTCACACCGATCGGCTGGACCTGCTCCAGGCGCTGGTCGCACAGGCCACCCGCGCCGGCGCCGACGCGGCGGAGGCGATCCTGGTGTCCGGCACCTCGCTCGGCGTGCAGGTGCGCCAGGGCCGCAGCGAGGAGCTGGAGCGGTCCGAACACAACGACGTCGGCCTGCGCGTGTTCAGCGGCCGCCGCAGCGCCATCGTGTCGGCGACCAGCATCGACCCGGCCGGTTTCGGACGCCTGGTGGAGCAGGCACTGGCGATGGCGCGCGTGGTGCCGGAAGACCGGTTCGCCGCCTTGTGCGACCGCGCCGGCACCGGGATCGCCCCTCCCTCCGGGCTCGAGCTCGCCGACGACGCCGAGCCGGGGATCGAGGCGCTGACGGAGCGGGCGCGCACCGCCGAGGCAGCGGCGCTGGCGGTCGGCGGCGTCACCAACAGCCAGGGCGGCTCGGCTGGCTACGGCCGCACCAGCATCGCGCTCGCCACCTCCGGCGGCTTCGCCGGGCAGTACGCCCGCACCAGCCACTCGGTCTCGGCGAGCGTGCTGGCCGGTCACGGCACCGCCATGCAGCGCGACTACGACTATCATTCCACGGTGCATCTTTCCGACCTGGACGATCCGGCGCGGATCGGCCGGCAGGCGGGAGAGCGCGCGGTGACCCGGCTGAACCCGGTCAAGCCGCGCACCGGCCGCATGCCGGCAATCTACGACCCGCGCGTGTCGAACAGCCTGGTCGGGCACCTGGCCGGCGCGCTGAACGGGGCGTCGGTGGCGCGCGGCACCTCGTTCCTGAAGGAGCGCATGGGCACGCGCCTATTGCCGCCCGGGATATCGGTGACCGACGATCCGACCCGCCTGCGCGGCCTGCGCTCCAAGCCGTTCGACGGCGAGGGCGTGCCGACCGCGCCGCTGGTGCTGGTCGAGGACGGCGAGATCCGCTCGTGGGTGCTGGATGGACGCAGCGGTCGGCAGCTCGGCCTTCCCTCGACCGGCCATGCCTCGCGCGGCCCGTCCTCGCCGCCCTCGCCCTCGTCCACCAACCTCTACCTCGCCGGCGGCACGGTAACGCCGGCGGCGCTGATGGCCGACATCGCCGAGGGCATCTACGTCAACGAGATGATGGGCAACGCGATCAACGGCCTGACCGGCGACTACAGCCGGGGTGCCGCCGGATACATGATACGCGACGGCGCCCTGGCCGAGCCGATCGCCGAGTTCACGGTGGCCGGCAACCTGCTGGAGATGTTCGCCTCCCTGGTGCCGGCGGACGACCTCGTGTTCCGGCGCGGCAGCGACGCGCCGACGATCCGGATCGACACCCTCACCGTGGCCGGCGCGTGATGAAACCCCAAGGACGGAACCCCATGACACGACCCAGCCTGTCGCAGCGGATGCGGACGGTCTCCCTGGCCCTGGCGCTCGGGCTGGCCCCGGCCGCGGCACCCGTGCTGGCGAGCCTGTTCCCGACCGCGGCGGAAGCCCGGCCCGGCTTCGGCGGCTCGTTCGGCAGCCGCGGCAGCCGCACCTTCAGCGCGCCGCCGTCCACCGCCACCAACCCGGGCGGCGCCACGCCGTTCGCGCGCACGCTGACGCCGCAGCAGAACGGCTACGGCAGCAGCTATGGCGGCCTCGGCGGCGGCGTTCGCGCGCACCCGTTCGGCGCCGGCTTCGCCGGCGGCCTGCTGGGCGTCGGCCTGGCCGGGATGCTGTTCGGCCACGGCTTCTTCGGCGGCGGCTACGGCTATGGCGGCGGGTTCCACTCCGCCGGGCTGTTCGGGCTGCTGATCCAGCTCGCGATCCTGTTCTTCGTCGGCCGCTGGCTGTTCCGCCGGTTCGCCGGCACGCGGGCGATGGCCGGTCCGGGTGCCGTGCCGTTCGCCGCCGCCGGCGTCGCCCGCGGCGGGTCCGGCGGCGGTGCCATCCCGATCACCCCGGCCGATTACGGCCAGTTCGAGCAGGCCCTGCTCGACATCCAGCAGGCCTGGTCGATGCAGGACCTGCGCAGCCTGGGCCGCTTCGCCACCCCGGAGATGGTCAGCTACTTTTCCGAGCAGCTCACCGACCTGTCGAGCCGCAACCTGCGCAACGTGGTGAGTGCCGTGCGCATGGAGCACGGCGACCTGTCGGAAGCCTGGAGCGAGAACAACCGCGACTTCGCCACCGTCGCCATGCGCTACTCGATGATCGACGTCACCACAGACCTGACCGGGCGCGTGGTGGACGGCAGCCCGAACGAGCGGCAGCAGGTGACCGAGCTGTGGACCTTCGTGCGCGCCCGCGGCGGCTCCTGGCTGCTGTCGGCGATCCAGCAGGCGCGGTAGCGGTTCCCGCTACTTCACCGACACCCGGAGCGTGTACTCGCCGCCGCCGCCGCGGGTAGTGCCGAGCACGAACAGGTAGCGGCCCGAGGCCGGAAGCGTCGCCTTGACAGTGGTGGCGTCGTCCTGCCCGCCGGCCCCCGGCACAGTCGGGCCGCTGATGTCCGGGCCGTCGTCCGCGGGCTTGACGCTGTAGCCGGGCCGGTAGAGCGAGAACACCACGTTCTCGTCGGGACTGGTGACGTCGGCCTGGATGGTCTGGCCAGCCCGGGCAGCCAGCACGTAGCAGACCTCCTCGGCCCGAACGATCCCGCCGCCCACGGAGGTGCTGGTCCCGTCATGACGGAACCGGATCGATGCGGGAGCATTGCAGTCCGCGGCGAGCGCGCGATCCGCCTGGCATCCGGCACCCCCAAGACCTAGGATCGCTCCCGTCACGATCCCGCGCACCCGACCGTTCATCCGTCCGACCTCGTCATGGAGCGTCTCATGCGCCTGGTGGATGCCACCCTGCTGTCCCAGCTGGTTCCTACCTACCACGGCGCGCGGGGGATCCGACAGCAGGGCAACATCCGGCAGGTCGGGTTGTACCTGCCGGCCGCGCTGACCCGGTTCTCCATCAACACTCCCTTGCGTCAGGCGCACTTCCTGGCCCAGGTGTGCGAGGAAAGCTGGGGCCTGTCCGACCTCAAGGAGGAGGCGAGCGGGAAGGAGTACGAGGGCCGCAAGAACCTGGGCAACACCCGGCCGGGCGACGGGATCCGCTACAAGGGTCGTGGCCTGGTGCAGCTGACCGGACGCGCGAACTACACCAAGGCGGCCCGTGAGCTGGACCTCAACCTGGTGGACGACCCGGGGCTGGCGGAAAGCGCTCCGGTCGCGGTGGACACCGCCTGCCTCTACTGGACCGACCACCACTTGAACAAGTTCGCCGACCTGGACGACATCCAGGCGATCACCAGACGGGTCAACGGCAAGCGCATGCTGGGGCTCAAGGAGCGCACGGCCTACCTGGTCAAGGCCAAGGCGCTGCTCGGCGCCGGGAATACGCAGGGCGACGTGATCGTGCCGACCCGGACCGCACCTGACGGCAGCCCGATCTACACGGTGTGAGCGAGGCGCTTCCGCCGGGAGCGCTCTTCTAGCCGGCGCGATCCGGGCCTAGGCTGCATGCCGTCAGGAGGCCCCGCGCCTCCAGCGCGGGAGGATCAAGCCCGCGGCAGCGAGGAGACCGTCCGGCCATGGAAACCCAGCCGCTCAACCGGCAGACCTTGAACACCGTTCACGCATCGGTGCGCCGTCCCGGCTTCGATCCGGCCACCTTGTCGGCCGGGATCGTGCACCTCGGGCTTGGCAACTTCCACCGCGCGCACATGGCCCGCTACACCCAGGAGCTGATCGAGCGCAGGCCGGACCAGGGCGGGTTCGGCATCATCGGCGCCGGGCTGCTGCCGGGCGACCGGCGGATGCTGGACGCGCTCGAGCCCCAGGACGGGCTGTACAGCCTGGTGGAGCGGTCGGCGGAGGAGGAAACCGTCACGATCATCGGCTCGCTCGTCGGCGTGCTGTTCACCGCCGAGGACTCCGCGGCCCTGCTGGAGGCGATCGACCGGCCGGAGATACGCATCGTCAGCCTGACGGTGACGGAGCACGGCTACTGCCTGAACCGCTCCACCAAGCGGCTCGACCCGGAGCATCCGCAGATCGCCCGGGACCTGGCCGATCCCGAGCATCCGCACAGCGCGCCGGGCATCATCGTCGAGGCATACAGGCGCCGGCGGGCGGCGGGCGCCCAGGCCTTCACCGCCATGACCTGCGACAACATCCAGCACAACGGCAACGTGCTGCGCGAGGCGGTGCTGACGCTGGCGCGGCTGCGCGACCCGGCGCTGGCGGAATGGATCGAGCGGAACGCCTCGTTTCCCAACACCATGGTCGATCGCATCACCCCGGTGACGCAGGCGGACGACGTGGCGGCACTCGCGCGGGACTACGGCATCGCCGACCGCTGGCCGGTGTTCTGCGAGCGCTTCACCCAGTGGGTGATCGAGGACCGCTTCGTGGACGGCCGCCCGGCCTGGGAGGAGGTGGGGGCGCAGTTCGTCGACGACGTCACCCCGTACGAGTTCATGAAGCTGCGCCTGCTCAACGGCAGCCACCTGGCGGTGTCGGGAATGGGGCGGCTGATCGGCTACACGTTCATCGACGAGTCGATGCGCGACCCGCTGATCACCCGCTACATGGCGGCGCTGATGGACCGCGAAACCGAGCCGACCCTGTCGCCGGTGCCGGGGATCGACCTCGACGACTACAAGCGCACCCTGATCGAGCGCTTCGCCAACCCGCGGGTGAAGGACACGGTGGAGCGGGTCAACACCGACGCGCCGCTCAATGTGCTGGTGGACCCGATCCGCGACCGGCTCGCCCAGGGCGGGAGCGTCGAGCTGCTGGCGCTGGCGCTGGCGGCCTGGATGCGCCGGATCCGCGGCGAGGACGAACAGGGACAGGCGATCGAGATACGCCATCCGCTGGCGGCGACGCTGCGCGAGAAGGCGGTCGAGGGCGGTCCGGATCCGCGTCCCCTGCTCGGCATCACCGCGCTGTTCGGCGAGCTGGGCGGGAGCGAGATCCTGGTGCGCACGGTGGGGCGCTGGCTGGCGAGCCTGTACGAGGTCGGCGCCGCGAAGACGCTGGCCGAGGCGGCGGAAACTCTGGGGTTTTAAGGAGAGCCCGAACGGCCTGAAGTCATTACGATTTCCTATCGACTTGGCAAGGCTCGCCGGCTATGAGCGCTGCACCCTGGAGTGCCCGCCGATGCCGTCAGCCTTATGGTCCAGCCGCAACCTGGCCGGACTTCTCCTTGCCGGTGCGATGGTGGGCGCAGGTCTGCGTCCGGCGCTGGCCGGCGCACCGGTGATCGGGCCCTATGTCAGTCTGGGTGCCGGGATCGACCTGCAACAGGACGAGACGTTGAAGCCGATCCAGGGCCTGGAGCCGAGGCGGGAGGTGCATCTGGACCTGCCCGGCTTCGCGGGTGATGCCAGCGTCGGCTACGGCTTTGGCAACGGTCTGCGCGTCGAGCTCGAAGGCAACTACTTCAACGACCACGTCCGCAGGATCTCCTTCCCGAGCGATGCGATCCGTCGTGCCGGGGGCTACCAGCAACAGTATGGCGGCTTTGCCAACGTGCTCTACGACATCCCGGTCGCCCTCCCGGTCACGCCCTATGTCGGCGTCGGTGTCGGCGGCCAGATCGTGGAGTTCGACAACCTCAACTCGTCCACACCGGGCTTCCACTTCCCCTACAAGGGAGGCAGCAGCGAGATCGGGAGCTTCGCCTACCAGGCGATCGCCGGCGTGTCGTGGCCGGTTCCCTACCTGCGCGGCCTGGCGCTGACGGCCGAGTATCGCTTCGTCGGCCTTCCCGACCCGGCGGACTCGATCCCGTTCACCGTCTTCAGCGCGCGGACCGGCGAGCCGGAAGGCAGCGGCCGGGAACGGTTCGGCAACGTGTTCCACCATTCGATCCTGTTCGGCCTGCGCTACGCCTTCGACACCGCTCCGCCGCCGCCCCCGCCGCCGCCGCCGGTCGCTCCCGCCGCTCCGCCGGCCGAGGCGCGCACCTACCTGGTGTTCTTCGACTGGGACCGCTCGGTGCTGACCGCGCGGGCCCGCGAGATCGTGGCACAGGCGGCGCAGGCCTCCACCCATGTGCAGACCACACGCATCGAGGTCAACGGCTACACCGACAACTCCTCGATCCACGGCGGCGCACGCGGCGCACGCTACAACCAGGGCCTCTCCATCCGCCGCGCCACCTCGGTCAAGGCCGAGCTGATCCGCGACGGCGTGCCGGGCCCGGCGATCGACATCCACGGCTACGGCGAGACCCACCCGCTCGTCGCCACCGGCCCGAACACCCGCGAGCCGCAGAACCGCCGCGTCGAGATCATCCTGCACTGAGCCGGCTCGGGTCGCGCCTGCGGCATTGCGTGCCGCCGGCTGCCTCGATACGTTGGCGCAACGGCATGCGAACGGTTGCGGACGGTGCTCATGGGGATGGTCGGCCGGATCGGATGGAGCGCTGCGTCGGCACGGCAGCGCCTGCTCGACGACCAGCTGGTCCGGCCCCTGGCCGAGCAGCGCGCCCGGCTGGCGATCATGGCGATGCGGCTCGAGCAGGCCGGGCAGGTCGCGCTGCTGCGGGCGCTGACCGGCCGTGCGAGCGCAGATCCCCGCTACCGGCCGGTGCTTCGCATCCTGCTGGACAGGACGCTCGCTGCCGAGCCGGCCGGGCCGGTCACGTCCGCTCCGGTCACGTCCGCTCCGGGTCGGCTGGTGGCCGCCGGGGGCGGCGGGGTCAGCTGCCGAGCCTGACCATCGCCAGGCCGTAGAGTAGCAGCGCGAACAGGAGCAGCACCACCAGCACCGCGCGGTTGCGGCCGCGTCGGCGGCGCTCGATCTCGGCGCTCCGCGCGGTGTCGTCCAGCTCCGCTGGTTCAGGCAAGCAGCCGGTCCACGCACACGGCCACGAACAGCAGCGCCAGGTAGAGCAGCGAGAAGCGGAATGCCTGCCGGGCCGGCCTGTCGTCGGTCAGGCTGGTGCCGGTCGCGTCCTGCCGGTCGCGCAGCACGCGAACGGCGCAGACGAGGAAGCCGGCGTCGAGCAGCACGGTCGAGACGAGGTAGATCGGGCCCGTCAGCCCGAGCAGCGCCGGGGCGAGCGAGGTTGCGGTCAGCAGCACGGTGTAGAGCAGGATCTGCCAGCGTGTGTGCCTGGCCCCCTTCACCACCGGCAGCATCGGCACGCCGGCATTGCCGTAGTCCTTGCAGGCGTAGAGCGACAGCGACCAGAAATGTGGCGGGGTCCAGAAGAACACGATCAGGAACAGCAGGACCGGCAGCAGGCCGATCTGCCCGGTTGCGGCAGCCCAGCCGATGATCGGCGGGAACGCGCCAGCAGCGCCGCCGATGACAATGTTCTGCGGCGTCGAGCGCTTCAGCCACATCGTGTAGACCACGACGTAGAACAGGATGGAGAACGCGAGCGCGGCGGCGGCGACCCGGTTGGTGGCGAGACCCATCAGGACCACCGAGAACACGCTGAGCCCGATGCCGTAGGCCAGCGCGTCGTCGGGCGCGATGCGTCCGGCCGGCACCGGGCGCCTGACGGTGCGCTGCATCAGGGCGTCGATGTCGCGGTCGTACCACATGTTGATCGCCCCTGCCCCGCCGGTGGCGATGGCGATGCACAGGATGGCGACGAGGGCGACCAGGGGATGGACGTGCGCCGGCGCGATGAACAGCCCGATCGCGCCGGTGAACACCACCAGGGTCATGACGCGTGGCTTGAGCAGCGCGAACCAGTCGCGGGTCTCGGTGCCGAGGCCGCCGGCGACCGGTGCTGCGAGCAGGCCGCTCATCGAACCGCCCCCGTGCCGACCGGGGATGGCAGGGGCCAGTCGCGGCCGGCGACGTCACGGGATAGGGCCGGCACCGTGCGACGATGCAGCAGGGTGGCGACCACGAGAGCGAACACCAGCACCGACAGGCTGGTCAGCGCGGCGCCGAAGGCGGCGAGCGTCGCCTGCGGCAGCATCGCGAGGCCGGCACCCGCCGACAACAGCCAGAACTGCAGCCGTCCCAGGGATCGCGGATAGGTGCGGCCGGTCACGGTGCCGATCCACCAGTAGGCACCGGCGAACATCGCGAACACCGCAGCCAGCGCCGGCCCGTCGTGCAGCGGCGCCGACGCCCGCATCCCGGCCAGGGCGGTGCCGAGCAGGAGGACCATGAAACCGAGTGCATACAGGCCGGGCACCTGCCCTGCCAGCGCCCGCGCATGCGGCGCCCGCCACAGCGTGACGGCCCAGCAGCCGAGGATGGCCAGGGCAGGCAGGAGCATCGCCGCGCGGGACACGAGGTCGCCGGCGCCGATCGTGCCGGACAGCAGCCGGTTCGCCCAGTCGAGCACGCCGACGCCGGCCAGCAGCGCCATGGAGGCGAGCACGACCCGTCTCCCGACCAGGGGACGGCCGCCCAGACCGGACACGATCTCGCTCACCAGGCCGATCCCGGGCAGGATCATGATCGCGTCGCCCGGCGCGCCGAGGAACCGGAACAGGTGCTGCACCGGGGAGACCGGCGCCATGCCGCCGGACGCCGACAGGGTGAGCGCTGCCAGCAGCAGCGGCACCGCGAACAGCACCAGGAGGGCCGCGATCATCTGCGACCAGGCGAACATCGGCATCGCGCCGAGGCTCATGCCGGGTGCCCGCATGTTCAGCATCGTGGCGACCAGGTTGGCCGAGATGAGCAGCATCGCGAGGCCGGACACGTAGACTGCCGCGAGCGGCAGGACAGCTGACGCGCCCGGCAGCAGCCCGCACAGCACCATCGCGAACCCGGCGGCGGTGAGCAGCAGCGACAACGCGGCCAAGCGCGGGAAGGCGGTGTCGGGGGCGCCGACCTGGAGCGGCACGATGGAGGTGCCGTATCCGCCGAGCAGCGCCGGGATCGCCGCGAAGGCGACCATGATCGGGCCGTGCTGCAGGGCGACGATGCGCCAGGCGCCAGCATGCGGCCCCTGCATCAGCGACGGCACGTGCAGGCACAAGGAAAGGACGGCACCGACCATTCCGGCCAGGATTGCCAGCAGGATGAACCCAGTCCCGGTCCGGAGATGGCCCAGGCGGCCAGACAAACGCGACATGCTGCTCCTTGGGAGTTGGCCCGTGCGGGATCCGGTCCCGCGGCCGCACCCTACCGGTCTGCGCGAGCCGCGGGCATCATAGCTGCGCGAGCGCGTCCCGCTCCGGATCGTGCTGACTCGGGCCGTGCTGCCCGCCGGCGTTCTGCAGGGTCACCAGGGTGAACAGGCCGAATGGCGGCACCGGCTCGAGCCGCGCCGACCGCAGATCGGGTTCGGGCAGCAGGGATTCCATGGCGAAATCGGGATGCCAGCCCAGCGAATGCGACGCACGCGCCATGCCGCGCTCCACCGCGAGGCGCAGGCCGCCGGGAGCGAGGAAGTGGTTCACGAACAGGATGTGGCCGCCGGGCCGCACCACCCGCTTCAGCTCCGCCAGCAGCCGGCGCGGGTTCGGCACCACGGAGGCCACGAACATGGCGACCGCGATGTCGAACGCCCCGTCGGCGAAGTCGGTCGCCTCGGCGTCCATCTCCAGCAGCGCCTCGACATGCGGCAGGCCGTCCGACGCCACGCGCTGCCGGGCGCGGGCCAGCATGGCACCGGACAGGTCGATCCCGGTGATCCGCTTGGCGGGCTCGTAGTGCGGCAGGGCGAGCCCGGTGCCGACGCCGACCTCCAGCACGCGCGAGCCGGGCAGCCGGTTCACCGAGGCGACCGCCCGCCTGCGCCCGAAGGCGGAGATGCCGCCGAACACGCCGTCATAGACCCCGGCCCAGCGCTGGTAGGCGGCCCTCACCGCGTCCGCATCGAGCGCCGACCGCGGCGACGGGACGACCGGCGCGCAGTCCGGCGGCTCCGACAGGGTGCCCGGACCGCTCACCGGGAGCACCGGTGTCTGCGGACGCCGGGGCCCGGGTGCCGCGCGGCAGGCGGAGTCGATCTGGTTCTCATCGGGGCACGTGCCTCATGGGAGCCCATCTGTGCCCTGCCCCGGCGGCGCCATCAAGAGTGCGCGCGTGCGCTGCCCCGCACGGGAACGCGAGTTTGCCGCCGGAGGGAGATCCCGGCTATGCTGTTCCTCCTCTTTCAAAGGACATCGTGCCGATGCTGATCTGGAGCATGATCATCGTATCGGTGATAGTCTGGCCATCGATTTGGCTCTTCTACTTCCGGGTGGAGCTGTATGAGTGGTACGACAACCGCTTCGGTCCCGCCCGCGAGAAGAAGCGGGTCAAGATGAACCGTCCGAAGATGTACGAGTAGGCGCGGGGTCCGTTCAGCCGGGACGGTGCAACCGGGCCTCGATCCGGTCCCAGATCAGGGCGGCGGTGTTGATCCCGTCGAAGCGGTCGATCTCCTGCAGGCCGGTCGGCGAGGTGACGTTAATCTCGGTGAGCCAGTCGCCGATCACGTCGATGCCGACGAAGGTCAGGCCTCGGCTGCGCAGGATCGGGCCGATGCGCTGGCAAATCTCCTCCTCCCGCGCGGTCAGGCGCGACCGCGCCGCCACCCCGCCCACGTGCATGTTGGAGCGCGCCTCTCCTTCGGCCGGGACGCGGTTGATGGCGCCGATCGGCTCGCCGTCGGCCAGGATGATCCGCTTGTCGCCCTGTCGCACCGCCTTCTCGTAGCGCTGGATCATCAGCGGTTCGCGTGTGCGGGAGAAGAACATCTCCAGCAGCGAGGCGAGGTTCTCGTCGTCCTCGCGGATGCGGAACACGCCGGCGCCGCCGTTGCCGAACAGCGGCTTGACGATGATGTCGCGGTGCTCGGCACGGAAGTCGCGGATCGCCTGGAGGTCCCAGGTGATCAGGGTCGGCGGCATCAGGTCGGGGAAGTGCGTCACCAGCAGCTTCTCCGGCGCGTCGCGCACCGAGCGCGGGTCGTTCACCACCAGGGTGCCGCTGCCGTCGGCGTGGTGGACGTGCTCCAGCATGTGGGTAGCGGTGATGTAGGCCATGTCGAAGGGCGGGTCCTGTCGCATCAGCACAACGTCCATCGACGACAGGTCGAGCACCTGCTCGTCGCCCATCGTGGCATGGGCGCCGGCGACGCGCTGCACCGTGACCGGCCTCGCGCGCGCGGTCAGCCGCTCGATGCGGGCGGCTCCCGGCGCCGGCTTGCCTTCGCGCAGGCTCATCGCCCGCACGTCGTAGAGCCACAGGGAGTATCCGCGCGCCTGCGCCTCCAGCATCAGGGCGAAGGTGGAGTCGCCGTTGATGTCGATGCCGTGGATCGGGTCCATCTGCACCGCGATCTTCAGGGGGGTGGCCATGGTGGCGGTCCTTCAGGGCCCGAGGTGGGTGCGCAGCCAGTCGGCGACGGTGGCGTGCCATTGCAGCGAGTTGGCCGGCTTCAGCACCCAGTGGTTCTCGTCCGGGAACACCAGCAGGCGGCTGTCGATCCCGCGACGCTGCAGCGCGTCGAACGCGCCGAGTCCCTGCTCGAGCGGGATGCGGTAGTCGCGGCCGCCATGGATGATCAGCTGCGGCACCCGCCAGGACGCGACGTGGGCGGCGGGGTTGTATCGCTCATAGGCGGCGGGGTCGCTCCAGGGGGTGTGGCCTGGGCCGCCGTGCTCCCATTCGGCGAACCACAGCTCCTCGGTGGCAAAGCCCATCATGCGGTCGTCGAACACGCCGTCATGGGTGACCAGGCACTTCCAGGGCGCGGTCCAGTTGCCGGCGATCCAGTTCACCATGAACCCGCCATAGGAGGCGCCGAGCGCGCAGGCGCGGCTGCCGTCAAGGAACGGGTACTTGGCCAGCGCCGCGGTCCAGCCCTTGCGGAGGTCCTCCAGCGGCCGGTCGCCCCAGTGGCCGGAGATCGAGTCGGTGAAGGCCTGGCCGTAGCCGGTGGAGCCGTGGAAGTCGATCATCACCGCGGCGTAGCCGAGGCCGGCGTAGAATTGCGGGTTCCAGCGGTACGACCAGTCGTTGCCGAACGAGCCCTGCGGGCCGCCATGGATCAGGAACGCGACCGGATAGTGTCGTCCTGGCACGTAGCCGTCGGGCTTGACCACGTAGCCGTGCACGGTCTCGTCGTTCCAGCCCTTGAAGGTGAACTGCTCGGCCGGCGCCATCTCAACCCCGGCCAGCCGGTCGGCGTCGAGATGGGTCAGCTGCACCGCCTGCCCGCCGGCCGCGGGGATGCGCCAGAGCTGCGCCGGGCTGTCCAGCGCGTCGCGCTGGAACACGAGGCCGTCGCCGGCCAGCGCGGCGTCGGACACGTGGCCCTGATCGGTCAGGGCGGTGACGTGGCCCGACCCGGCGTCGAGCGCGAACAGCTTCGACTGGCCCAGCTCCTCGGCGGTGACGAACAGGGTGCGGCCGTCCTTGGACCACAACAGCGTTTCCGCCGAGCGGTCCCAGTGCGGGTCGATCTCGCGGGTGGCGCCGGTGCCGAGGTCCATCACCATCACGCCGTAGCGGTCGGCCTCGAAGCCGGGGCGCTTCATCGCCCGGTAGGCGAGCCGGGTGCCGTCCGGCGATACCACCGGCCCCGCGTCGGTGGCCTTGTTGGCGGCGGTGAGGTTCCGCGGCGGCGCCGAGCCGTCGGTCGGGCTGCGGTAGATGTCGAAGTTGGTGCTCCATGGCTCGGAACGGCCGGCGATGCGGACGGAGAAGAACACGCTGCCGCCGTCCGGGCTGATGGCGTAGTCGGCATCGTCGCCGAACGGCTTGGACGGGGTGTCGCCGTCGATGGTCTTCATCAGCGGCACCGGCTGCCCGGTGGCGATCCCCGCCCCGTCCAGCGCCAGCGCGAACAGGTGGTTGCGGGTGCCGTCGGCCCACTGGTCCCAGTGCCGGACGAACAGGTGGTCGAACATCATGCCGTCGGCGCGACCCGTCTTCTGCCGGTCCTGCCGCGCCCTGGTGTCGTCGGGAGAGTCCGTGTCCGGATAGACCGCCAGCGACACCACCAGGTGCTTGTTGTCGGCGGCGAGCCGGAAGCTGGACACGTCGACCGGGAGGTGCGTCACCTGCAGCGGCGGGCCGCCCGCGATGGCCAGGCGCCACACCTGGTCCGAGCCGCCGCGGCCGGAGATGACGTAAAGCGCGCGGCCGTCGGCGGACCATCGCGCCTGGGTGGCGTCGCGATCGGCGCCGGCGAGCACGGAGGGTCCGGCGCCGGAGCCGGCCAGCGACAGCAGCCGCACCGAGTTGACGCCCTTGTTGTGCCCAAGGTCGGTGGTGCGCTGGGCGAAGGCGACCGTCGTGCCGTCGGGGGACACCTGCGGGTCGGACAGGCGGTCCAGCCCGACCAGGTCGAGGGCGGTGAAGGGACGGGCCAGGGCAGCGGGTGCGGCGGTGGACAGGACGGTGCCGAGCAGCAGGGCGGCGGTGCGACGGGAGGAGGACAGGAGCGAGATCATGAGGTCGCTATGTGTCACGGATAGGCGATGGCCGTCACCTCCAGCAGCACCGGGCCGCGCGGCGTCAGGAGGCGCACCTCGTCGCCGATGCGCGCACCCATGAGGGCGCGCGCCACGGGTGCCGCGAGGCTCACCTGTCCCTGGTCGAGCTCTGCCTCGTCGACGCCGACCACCGTGATGGTGTGGGCCTCGTCGTTGTCGTCGAGGTAGGTCACGGTGGCGCCGAAGAACACCTGGTCGCGCCTGGTCTGGGCCGCCGGGTCGACCGGATGCGCCTTCTCGATCCGGCGGCCCAGGAACCGGACGCGCCGGTCGATCTCGCGCAGCCGCTTCTTGCCGTACAGGTAGTCGCCGTTCTCGGAGCGGTCGCCGTTGCCGGCGGCCCAGGACACGATCTCGACGATCCGCGGCCGCTCCTCGCGCATCAGCTGGCGCAGCTCGGCCTCCATGCGGGCGAGGCCGGCCGGGGTGATGTAGCGCCCTGCGCCCGGCGGCAACCCCGGCAAGGCGGTCTCGTCGTCCTCGTCATCGGCATCCATGGGCCGGTGATCGCGCGGCCCGCGGAAGGACGTCAAGCCGCGCGATGAGGAGCACGCGCTCCGGACGGTCGGTGGGCCAGACATCAGGTCGGCCGCGTTTTCTCCATGCGGGAGACAGGCCCGTTTTGCCGGTTGACCGGCTGGTGAAGCCGTCCATAAATGTTGCTGCTGCCTTAACAAAAAGACATAGGGAACCTCCTCGCGATGCGGATGAAACACCTCACGCTCCGGGGAGTCCTGTGCCTTGGCGCCGTCGCCTGCGCGTCCGGGCTCCTGTCGCAGGAAGCGGACGCCACGGGCACCGTCACGATCGGCGCGCAGACGCAGGGGCCGACGCAGTTCATCGAGTACGTCAACGCGACCTTTGGCGGCGCGCCGCTGGCGAGCGTGGAGTTCAGCATCCAGCCGAAGGCGGGCTCCTTCACCCGCCCGATCACGGCCGCCGCCACGGCGGGCTTCCTCGCCGCGCACGGGGCGCTGAACGGCAGCACCGTGGTGGTCCCGGTGTTCGGGCTCTACGCCGGCAGCACCAACTTGGTGACCCTGACCTTCTTCTTCACGGACGGGTCGAGCACCCAGTCCGTCGTGCCGATCAGCACGCCCGGCTACACCGATCCGTGCGGCGACCTCGACGCGCCGAAGTTCACCCAGAACCGCGCCTCCACCGACGACCTGAACTTCGACTACTTCCTGCTCAAGGACTATTGCAGCACCAACTCGCCGCAGATCTACGACACCGACGGCAACCTGCGCTGGATCGGCACGGGCATGAACAACACCCTGCCTGCGGTGTTCTACAAGAACGGGATCTACATCTCCGACGGCGCCACCGGCGTCGAGCGGCTCGAACTGTATGGCGGGAAGACCAAGATCGGCGACTACGCCGCCAGCCAAGGCGTGTCGTCCACCGGGCCGCACAACTTCGACATCGGCCGCAACGGCATCTTGCTCGACGTCAACACCACGGCCTATGCGGAGTCGACGGCGCTGGAGATCGACGGCAGCAGCGGACAGGTGCTGAACCGCTGGGACATGGACAAGATCATCGCCAACGCGATGACCGCCGGCGGGGACGATCCGACCCAGTTCGTGGCGCCGACGCCGGCGGACTGGTTCCACATGAACGCCACCACGTACAACCCGGCCGACAACACCCTGATCGTGTCGAGCCGTGAGAACTTCGTGATCGCGGTGGACTACGACACGCCCGCGGACGGCGTGAAGAAGATCCACTGGATCCTGGGCGATACCACCAAGAAGTGGTACCAGTTCCCATCACTGCGCAAGTTCGCGCTGACGACGCCAGCAAGCACGCTGGTGCCGATCGGGCAGCACGCGGTGTCGATCGACAGCAAGGGCAACCTGCTGCTGTTCAACGACGGGCTGGGCAGCGACTTCCAGGTGCCGGCCGGGTTGTCGCGCACCTACAGCGAGGTGGACAGCTACGCGATCAACACGACGGCGATGACCGCGACCGGGGTGTTCACCTACGACCGGTCGCCCTCCCTCTACGCCTCCTTCTGCAGCAGTGCGTACGAGGCGGCACCTGGGAACTTCCTGGTCGACTACGCCACCGCCAACAACGACACGCTGGTGGACATCCAGGGCATCGGCAACCTGAACAAGGTCGTGTTCGACCTGCAATACCCCGAGCCCAGCACGTGCAGCGGCGGCTGGAACGCGGTGCCGTTCCTGAGCCAGCCGATCCTGTACTACTAGGCGTCGGGAGTTCCTGGTGCGGTGTCAGAGCCGCATCAGGGCGAACTCCACCCGCGCGTCCAGCACCGCGTCCGGCTGCAGGACCACGAGGCCGCGATCCTCGACCTCGGGATGGTTGATCGCATCGGTCATGTTGCTGGCCGGCTCGATCGCGACGTAGGGCCGCCCGGGCGGGGTGAACACCACCAGGTGGTCGAACGGCGCCAGCGCGGTCACCGTCAGCGCCAGCCCGCGCGACGGCCAGCGCAGGAACGCGGAATGGTTCCAGCCGCCGAAGCAGTTGTCGAGCGGCGGGCCGGAGACCGGGCGCATCGGCGAGAACCGCCTGTCGCCCGCCACCGGCACCCGCGACCGTGGAAGCGCGTCCGGTCCGACCTCCCAGACGTCGCGCGCCGAGAAGCCGAGCTCCAGGTCGGCGTCGCGCGGGAAGAACGGGTGGAAGCCGAGGCCGACCGGCTGCGGCCGGCGGTCGGTGTTGCGGACGGTGATGTGCACGGACAGGCCGTCCTCGCGCAGCGCATACTCGATCTCGGCGCGGTAGCAGAACGGCCACTGCCCGGGCGGGTCGTGCGGGGGCGTGTGGTCGAGGGCCAGCAGGGCGCGCCCCGGGGTCTGTTCCAGCACCGCCCAGGGACGCTCCCAGGCGTTGCCGTGGATGGCGTGCGCCTCGCCGCCGAAGTTGCGGTCGAGCTGGAAGTCCTCGCCGCCGAACGAGAACCGGCCGTCGGCGACACGGTTGGAGAACGGGATCAGCGGGTAGGCGGCGACGGCCTCGCCGCGCTGCGCCGCCAGCTTGGGATCGGCCACGGGGTGGAAGATCGCCTGGTGTTCGCGTGTCCAGGCGCCGACCGCGCCGCCGAGCTCCGGCCGCAACACCACCGTGCAGGGCCCCGCCTTCAACTCGATCATGCACCGAACTCCTTGCGCGTCGCGATCCGGGAGCTGCAACGGGCGGCGCCGCGTCCCGTTCGACCGGCAGGCCGTTCTCAGTCCGCGCCGGCGCCGGACAGGTGGAACCGGCCCTGCATGACGGGGACGCAGGCGCCGCCGACCCGCACCTCGTGCACCCGGCCGCCGGCCTTGAGCGCCACCACCGACAGCAGGCTCGGCCGGCCCATGTCCACCCCCTGCCCCACCAGAAGCTCCAGCCGGGCATCCGGCTGCTCCAGCAGTGCGGCCTGCAGGGCGCCGACGGCCGCGGTGGCGCTGCCGGTGGCCGGGTCCTCGGCGATGCCGTCGGCGGGCGCGAACATGCGCGCCTGGAGCCCGGCCGGACCTTCGTCGGCGGCCACGGCGCGGGTGTAGGCGTATAGGCCGGCGACGTCGTGCCCGGACAGCAGCGACGCCATCGCCGCCGGGTCGGCGGAGGCCCGACGCAGCGCCGCCCGCGTGGCGAGCTCCACCGCAAGGAACGGCAGGCCGACCGACACGATCTCGGGCTGGTGGCGGCTGGTCAGGATGTCGTCGGGATGCAGCGACAGGACCGCCGCCACCGCCGCGGCGTCGTGACGGCTGCCGCGGCTCAGCGGCGCCGGCGCGGTCAGCTCCGCGCCGACCACCCGCCCGTCCCGCCGCAGCAGCCGGACCGGCACCAGGCCCGCTGCCTCCTCGAACAGGAACCGGTCCGGGCCTGGCACGTCGCAGCGCTCCTGCGCCAGCACGTAGCCGGTGCCGACGTTGGGATGGCCGGCGAACGGCAGCTCCTGCACCGGGGTGAAGATGCGTACCCGCGCGTGGTGCGCCGGGTCCGCCGGCGGCAGGACGAAGGTGGTCTCGGAATAGTTAAACTCGCGCGCGACCGCCTGCATCTGCGCGGTCGACAGGCCCGCGCCGTCCAGCACCACCGCCAGCGGGTTGCCGCCGAACATCTGGTCGGTGAACACGTCCACCGTGACGAAGCGCCGCTGCATGCCGTCCTCCCTCTCCGGCTCCCACGGTCTCGGAAGCCGGCCGTTGATGCAAGCGGCGGGAGGCGCCCAGGATAGGGGATCTCGAATCGCGCCGGAGGCCGTCCATGAGCACCCCCGACATCACCTGCGTGTTGCGGCCGCGGGCGCTGAACGGCGAGCGCCCGGCCTGGGATGCGGAGCGGCAGCTCCTGTTCTGGGTCGACCTGCGCCAGCCGGCGCTGCACGCGTTCGACCCTGCAACCGGGGAGGATCGGCACTGGGAGATGCCGGCGTGGATCGGCAGCTACGCGCTGACCGCCCGCGGCGCCTACGTGGCGCTGCGCAACGGGCTGTACGCGCTCGACTTCGAGCACGGGCACCTCGAGTTCCGCGCGCCGACGCCGTTCGACCCGCGCCGGTTCCTGTTCAACGAGGGCGACTGCGACCGGCAGGGACGGTTCTGGGCGGGGCCGATGTACCTGTCGCTATCGCCGGGCGACCAGGTGCCGGACGCGCCGCGCTCGCTGCCGTTCTGGCGCTACGATGCGGGACAATGGATCCCGGGAACCGTGCCGGTGCAGACCGCCAACAGCCTGACCTGGAGCGTCGACGGCCGGCGCATGTATCACAGCGACACCGAGCGGAAGACGATCTGGATCTCCGACTACGACGTCGAGGCGGGCTTGCCGTCGAACACCCGGACGTTCGCGACCGTCGAGGCGGCGCAGGGCGGCCCGGACGGGGTGGCGATCGACCGCGACGGCTTCCTGTGGTGCGCGGTGTTCGGCGGCGGACGGCTGATCCGGCTGGATCCGGAGGGCCGGGTCGAGCGCACGGTGGTCATGCCGGTGCAGTATCCGACCATGCCGGCGCTGGGCGGGCCGGAGTTGTCGACGGTGTATGTCACCTCGGCGTGCTGGCCGGTCGATCCCGGACAGCGGGCGGGCCGGCCGCTGGAAGGCAACCTGTTCGCGTTCGAGGCACCCTGCCCGGGCTTGCCGGCGACCCGGCTTGCGGACGACGCTGCCTGACTGCCAGGAGGAGGACACCGAGGTGAGCTGGATCGCGCCGCTGCGGCTCGAGGGCCGGCACGTCACGCTGGTCCCGTTGGAGCGCGGGCACCGCGACGGGCTGGTCGAGGCCGCCTCAGACGGCGCGCTGTGGGAGCTATGGTATACCAGCGTGCCTACCCCGGACGGCATGGAGGCCGACATCGGCAGGCGGCTTGCCTTCCAGGACGAGGGCAGCATGCTGCCGTTCACCGTGACGGATACCGCGACCGGCACGATCCTCGGCATGACCAGCTTCGGCCATATCGATGCTGCGATGCGACGCCTGGAGATCGGCTGGACCTGGTATGCGGCGCGGGCGCAGCGCAGTGCAGTCAACACCGAGGCGAAGCGGCTGCTGCTCGGGCACGCGTTCGAGAGGCTGGACTGCGTGGCGGTGGAGCTGCGCACGCACGTGCTGAACGGGCAGAGCCGGCGCGCGATCGAGCGGATCGGCGCCAAGCTCGACGGCATCCTGCGCCACCACCAGCGCGCCCGCGACGGCACGCTGCGCGACACCTGCGTCTACAGCATCATCGCACCGGACTGGCCAGCGGTCCGGTCGCATCTCCAATGGCAGATGGAGCGACCGAGACCGCTTGGCCTGCCGGGAAGCTAGGCGCCGCCGCCTACGTTGATGATCTCGCCGGTGATCCAGCGCGAATCGTCGGAGGCCAGGAACACGGCCACGGGCGCGATGTCGTCGGGCTTGCCGATGCGGCCGAGCGGCGTCTGCTCGATGGCCTGGCTCTCGAACGCGCTGCCGATGAAGCCGGCGGTGCGGGTGCCCTCGGTTTCGACCATGCCCGGGTTGATCGCGTTGACGCGTATCCCCCGTGGACCGAGTTCCTTGGCGAGCACCTTGGTGATCGTGTCGACCGCCCCCTTGGTCGCGGAATAGATCGAGCTGCCGGGAGGCGCCAGGCGGCTGACCACTGAGCTGATGTTGATCACGCTGCCGCCGTCCGGCCCGAACTGGTTGGCTGCCGCCTTGCTCGCGAGCAGGACGCCGAGCACGTTGGTGTCGAACTGACGATGATACTCCTCCTCGGTGACCTCGCCGATCGGCGTGAAACTGAACACGCCGGCGTTGTTGACCAGGATGTCGACGGTCCCGAACGCCTTCCGTGCCTCTGCGAAGAGCGTCTCGATGTCTGCCGACCTGCCGACATGACCCTGTATCGCCACCGCCTTGCCGCCGGCTTCCTCGATCGCTGCGACCACCTTGTCGGCACCCTCGCGGCTGCTGGCGTAGTTCACCACGACGTGGGCGCCCTCGGCGCCCAGCGCGAGGGCGATCCCGGCGCCGATGCCCTTCGACGCGCCCGTCACCAGCGCCACCTTGCCCGTCAACCTGCTCATGATTGTCTCCATAACAGTTAGACCGTCATCTAAGTGTTGTGGGCGAGGGCGGCTTCAAGTGACCGGGCGCAAGTCATCCCCCAATTGCCGCAGATAGGTGTCGAACACGTCGCGCCGGAACGACAGCAGCGCGAACCGACCGTCGCGGACGATGTCGATCAGCCCCGCCGCCTCAAGGCCCTTGATGTGGTGCGACACCGTGGCGGCGGTCACGCTTTCTGCGGTCTTGAGGGCGCAGCACGGCAGCGGCGTGGTCGCGCCGGCGATCTCGCTCAGAATGCGGTGACGGCGCGGATCGGAGAGCGCCTTGGCGATTGCCGTGAACTGCGCCTCGGTCAGCGGACGGCACACCTAGCCGCGCCGCCGGCCAGCCTTGCGCTGCGAAGGATCATAGCCCCCGCCGCCAGGGCCCAGCGGTTCCGGCGTACGCGACTTGGCCGTGCGGCCGCCGCGGGAACTCGGCGTCGGCGGCGGCGGCTCCAGGCCGAGGTCGAGCGCCTCCAGCCGCTTGAGCTCGTCGCGCAGGCGTGCGGCGGTCTCGAACTCTAGGTCGGCGGCGGCAGCGCGCATGCGGCGCTCGATCTCGGCGATCGAGGCCTTCAGGTCCTTGCCGACCATGTCGGTGAGGCCGACGTCCTTCACCGGCGCCACGGTGACGTAGTCCTGTTCGAACACCGAGGAGATCGCCTCGCCAATATGCGTGCGCACCGATTGCGGCGTGATGCCGTGCGCGGTGTTCCATTCGGTCTGGCGGCCGCGACGGCGGTCGGTCTCCTCGATGGCGTAGCGCAGGCTGTCGGTCATGCGGTCGGCATACAGCAGCACCCGCCCGTCGATGTTGCGCGCGGCGCGGCCGATGGTCTGCACCAGCGAGGTGCGGCTGCGCAGGAAGCCCTCCTTGTCGGCGTCCAGGATCGCGACCAGCTGGCACTCGGGGATGTCCAGGCCCTCGCGCAGCAGGTTGATGCCGATCAGCACGTCGAACGCGCCCAGGCGCAGATCGCGGATGATCTCGATGCGCTCCAGCGTGTCGACGTCGGAATGGAGGTAGCGGACCTTGATGCCGCTCTCGGTCATGTACTCGGTGAGATCCTCGGCCATGCGCTTGGTGAGCGTGGTGACCAGGATGCGGCCGCCGCGGCCGATCACCACGCGGCATTCGGCCAGCAGGTCGTCGACCTGCCGCTCCACCGGGCGGATCTCGGTCACCGGATCGATCAGGCCGGTCGGGCGGATCACCTGCTCGGCGAACACGCCCTGCACCCGGTCCAGCTCCCACGGGCCGGGCGTGGCGCTGACGTGGATGGTCTGCGGGCGGAAGCGCTCCCACTCGTCGAAGCGGAGCGGGCGGTTGTCGAGGCAGGACGGCAGGCGGAAGCCGAACTCGCTCAGGATCGACTTGCGGGCGTAGTCGCCGCGCTCCATGCCGCCGATCTGCGGCACCGTGACGTGGCTCTCGTCGACGATCAGCAGCGCGTCCTCGGGCAGGTACTCGAACAGGGTCGGCGGCGGCTCGCCGGGCTGCCGGCCCGACAGGTAGCGGGAATAGTTCTCGATTCCCTTGCAGGCGCCGGTGGTCTCGATCATCTCCAGGTCGAAGGTGCAGCGCTGCTGCAGGCGCTCGGCTTCCAGCAGCTTGCCGCCGGCGGTGAACTCGTCGAGCCGTCCGCGCAGCTCCTGCTTGATCAGCACGGTGGCCTGGTTCAGCGTCGGGCGCGGCGTGACGTAGTGGCTGTTGGCATAGATGTGGACCTCGTCGAGGTCGGCGGTCTTCTCGCCGGTCAGCGGGTCGAACTCGATGATGGCCTCGATCTCGTCGCCGAACAGGGTGATGCGCCAGGCGCGATCCTCGTTCTGCACCGGGAACACGTCGACGGTCTCGCCGCGCACGCGGAAGGTGCCGCGCGCGAAGCCGGCGTCGTTGCGTCGGTACTGCTGCTCGACCAGCGCCTTGACCAGGGTGTCGCGGGCGATCTCTCCGCCCACCTGCATTTTCACCACCATGCGCGAATAGGTCTCGACCGAGCCGATGCCGTAGATGCAGGACACGCTGGCGACGATGATGACGTCGTTGCGCTCCAGCAGCGCCTGCGTCGCCGCGTGGCGCATGCGGTCGATCTGCTCGTTGATCGCGCTGTCCTTCTCAATATAGGTGTCGGAGCGCGGCACATAGGCTTCGGGCTGGTAGTAATCGTAGTAGCTGACGAAGTATTCCACCGCGTTCTCGGGGAAGAACTGCTTCATCTCGCCGTAGAGCTGGGCGGCGAGCGTCTTGTTCGGCGCCAGGATCAGGGTCGGCTTCTGCACCGCCTCGATCACCTTGGCCATGGTGAAGGTCTTGCCCGAGCCGGTGACGCCGAGCAGCACCTGGTCGCGCTCGCCGGACTCGATGCCGGCCACCAGCTCGCGGATCGCCGTCGGCTGGTCGCCGGCGGGCTCGTAGGGGGAGACGACCTTGAGCTGCCGGGTCTTCGGCTTGGCAGCCTGTCGCTTGGGCAGGAAGATGTCGGTATCGAGGTTGGTCGGCCGCGCAGCGCGCCCACCCTTCGGCGCGGGCTTCAGGGCGGCGGTCTTCTGCAGCGTCGTCGACATGCCTCCAAGGTGGCGATCGTGCCCGGAGACAGCAAGGAGATTCGCCCGCGCCCGGCCCGGAACCCGGTCCCGATCCCGGCGCTGTCGGTCGGAGGGCCGTGGTGCCGCAACCGGGTGATTCGGATGGACGTGCGGGACAAGGTGCTGGAGATCCACCACCGGCTGTGCCGGGCGTATGGCTGCCCGATCAGCTACTTCCACGCGCTCGATCCGCTGAGCGAGCTGGTGAGCTCGCTGCTGTCGCACCGCACGCGCAACGCCGACAGCGGCGCCGCCTTCAAGGCGCTGCGGGACCGGTTCCCGGACTGGGCGGAGGTGGCGGCGGCACCGGTGGCCGCCATCGAGGCGGCGATCGTGCGTTGCACCTGGCCGGAACAGAAGGCGCCGCGGATCCAGGCGATCCTGCGCGCGGTCGAGGCGGAGCGCGGATCGCTGTCGCTCGACTTCCTGTCCGACATGACGGTGGAGGAGGCACGGACCTGGCTGGAACGGCTGCCCGGGATCGGGCCGAAGACCAGCGCCGCAGTGCTCAGCTTCAGCACCCTGCGCCGCCCGGCGCTGCCGGTGGACAGCCATCACCACCGGGTGGCGATCCGCACGGGGCTGATCCCGGCGGCGCTGGCGGTCGGCCCTTCGCACCGGGTGCTGGCGGCGCAGCTGCCGCCGAACTGGGACGCGCAGCAGATCTACGACAACCACGAGGTGCTGATGCTGCACGGGCAGCGCTGCTGCTTCTTCCGCGGACCCGCCTGCGGTCGGTGCCCGCTGCTCGACCTGTGCCCGGCCGGACAGGAGCGGCATGGTGCGGTGACGATGTCGCCCCGGGACCAGGTCCCGGTGGCTTGACGACGTCCGGACCGCGGGACGCTATCCGTCCCCGCACGCGGGACCACGCCGGTCCAGCAGCTGGTCGAGCATCTGCTCGGTCCGGTTGAGGAAGTTGCGCGTGACCTGGTAGTGCTCGGTGTCGCGGTAGGCGATCGGGCTGGGCGCACCATCCGCCATCAGGAAGATGGCAGCCTGCGGGTAGGCCATCAGGATTGGCGAGTGCGTGGCGATCACGAACTGGGCGCCGTCCTGCACCAGCTGGTGCAGCCGGGACAGGAACGATAGCTGCCTGATCGGCGACAGCGCCGCCTCCGGCTCGTCGAGCAGGAACAGCCCGGCGCCGCGCAGCCGGTTCATGAACAGGGCGAAGAACGCCTCGCCGTGCGACTGCTCGTGCAGCGACCGGCCGCCGAAGCCGTTGATGATTCTGGCGCCGGCGCCGGGCTCGCGGTCAAGTGCCTCGATCTCGGTCGCCACGTTGAAGAAGCTTTCGGCACGCAGGAAGAAGCTGTCGCGGACCCGGCGCGGACTGCGACTCAGCCGCAGGAACCCGGCGAGCGACGAGTGCGAGCTGCGGGTCGAGAAGTTGAAGTTGCGGCTGCCGCCTTCGGCATTCAGGCCGCATCCGACCGCGATCGCCTCCAGCAGCGTCGACTTGCCGGCGCCGTTCTCGCCGACCAGGAAGGTGACCGGCTGCTCGAACTCCATCGCGTCGAGGTCTCGGATCGCGGGGATGGTGAACGGGTGGTCGGCGAACGGAACCCGGTCGCGCAACAGGGTCGCGCGCAGCAGGAAGTTCCGCGCGTCCCAGTCCGTCATAGGAGGTCCGGCATCAGGCGGTTCTGCCGAAAGGATCGCGGACCAGGGCGCTCGTCTCCGGCACCCGGCTGCCGGTCCAGGTCAGCCGCCACAACCCGCCCTGCCGCAGGTTCTGCACCAGGCTCGGCCGGAACGCGACCAGGCAGATGCCGCCTGGGTGGCGCACCGAGGGGTAGATCAGTCCGTTGCTGCCGAGCTCCTGCAGGCGGCGCGCCAGCACCTGGCCGGACGGGTAGGCGGTGGCGGTGTCATCGCCCAGCACCCCGCCAGGTGCGCGGTCGGCTTCGCCGGCGCCGCGCAGGTCGTGGAACGGGCCGATGAAGTCGGCGATCAGCTCGGCATAGTCGACATGGGTGTCGTAGCGTCCGATCGCGTCGAGCTCGCGGGTCAGGTGGTAGGCAACCTCGCCCAGGGAGGTCGGCGTGTCCCAGCCGCAGTACCAGGCGCCGCGGTGGCCGTCGTTGAAGCGGTTGCCGCCGGGCCGTACATGGGTGAAGGCCGCGTTGACGAAGCTGTCGTTCGGCCGCCCGAACACCAGCTCGCGCGGGTCCAGTCCGGGCAGGCCGCTGCCGGAGGCCTGGATCCGGCCGTTGGTCACCCCTTCCAGTGCGGCGAGGTCGTCCAGCGCCTCGGGCGTCGCCGCCAGCGGCGCCAGCACCGGCGGCTTCAGGCGGCCGCTCGGGATCAGCCGGACCGTGTCGCGCTGCACGATGTCGGCAACCGGCGGCGTCGGCTGGTCGCGCAGATCCGGCCCGGCCTCCGGCTCCAGCATGTCCATCGCCTAGAGGCCGCCGCGCAGCGCGTCGACGTGGTTGCGTATCTCCAGCAGGCCGGGAATGCCCCGCTCGACCGCCACCACCAGCGGCGAGCGGCCGCCGAACAGCGCGCCGCGGTTCGGCAGGCGGATCCAGTCGTCGGCAAGCGGCTCGGAGAACAGCAGGCGCAGTCCCTTGAAGATGCCGATCATCACGCTGATCCGGGTCAGCATGTCCTGCGACAGCCGCAACGTCCGGTCGGCGCGCGCCTGCTTCTTCAGCCGGAACCAGGAGCGTTCCGACATGTCGCCCAGCAGCAGGCAGGTTTCCTCCGTGGTCAGCCGCCACAGCTCGGCGAGCCGGATCATGCCGTCGACCGCCGACGGCGTCAGGTGCTGGCGCGTGGCCGCGTCAGACAGGTTGAGGCTGATGGCCGGGATGGGGATCACCGTCGGCCGGTTGTCCTGGATCACGTGCATAGTGCCTCCTGGCATTTAATATGCTGCCAAATGTCAGGTAAATCAACTCTCGTCGCAAAACCGGGTCTCGGCGCCAGCTTGACTGTCCCAACCGCGTTGCGCACATGCGCTGCATGCCAGAGCCCGTCCCTGTCCAACCCGATCCGTTTGTCGTGCCGGAAGAAGCGAGTGCTGCGGAAGCCATTGCCGCGATCGGCGAGGAGCTGGCCGTGTTCGACGACTGGATGGAGCGCTACCAGTACATCATCGAGCTGGGCCGGGCCCTGCCGCCGTTCCCGAAGCGGTGGGCGGACGACCAGCATCGGGTGCCAGGATGCCAGAGCCAGGTGTGGATGGAGTCCGCGGTCGCGGACCACCGGGTGCGCTTCGCCGGTGCGTCCGACGCCGCGATCGTGTCCGGCCTGGTGGCGCTGCTGCTCCGCGTCTACTCGGGACGACCTGCCGCGGAGATCCTGGCGACCGACCCGGTGTTCCTGAGGGATCTCGGGCTGCTGGAGGCGCTGTCCGCCAACCGCGGCAACGGCATCGCCTCGATGGCGAAGGCGGTGCAGCGGGCTGCGCGGGCGGCGACGGTCACGGTGGACTGAGCGGGTACCAGCCCGGCCTGCGGGGATGACACCGGAGCCTACGGCGGGCGCGACAAGGTAGAGACCGGTGAGCCTGCGCCCGGCTGCTACAGGATGAAACGGGACAGGTCGCCCTTCTGCGCCAGCGGGGCCACACGCTCCCGGACCGCGGCAGCGTCGAGGCGCACGCTGTCGCCGGGACGGTCGGAGGCGGTGAAGGAGATGTCTTCCAGCAGCCGCTCCAGCACCGTCGCCAGGCGGCGGGCGCCGATGTTCTCCACCCGGTCGTTGATGTCGGCGGCGAGGTCGGCCAGCGCGTCGATCGCGTCGTCGGAGAACTCCAGCACCACCTTCTCGGTGCCCATCAGCGCGCTGTACTGCTTGAGCAGGGAGTGCTCCGGCTCGACCAGGATGCGTCGCAGGTCGTCACGGCTCAGCGGCGCCAGCTCGACACGGATCGGCAGCCGTCCCTGCAGCTCCGGCAGCAGGTCGGACGGCTTGGCCAGGTGGAACGCGCCGGACGCGATGAACAGCATGTAGTCGGTCTTCACCGGCCCGTACTTGGTGGACACGGTGGTGCCCTCGATCAGCGGCAGCAGGTCGCGCTGCACGCCCTCGCGGGACACGTCGCCGCCGCGGAACCCGCCTTCGGAGGACCGGGCGCAGACCTTGTCGATCTCGTCGAGGAAGACGATGCCGTGCTCCTGCGCGTGCGCCACCGCCTCGCGCGTCAGGGCGTCGTTGTCCAGCAGACGGTCGCTCTCCTCGCGGGTCAGCGCGATGCGCGCCGCCTCCACCGTCATGCGTCGCGGCTGCCCGGTCTTGCCGAACATCCCCTTCATCATGTCGCCCAGGTTGATCACGCTGCCCTGTGGCACGCCGGGGATGTCCATCTGGCCGATCGGCGAGCCGGACGCGTCGGCCACCTGGACCTCGACCTCCTTGCCCTCCAGTTCGCCGTCGCGCAGCATACGGCGGAACTTGGACTTGGTGTCGGCAGACGCGGTGGCGCCGACCAGCGCATCGATCAGACGATCCTCCGCCGCCTTTTCCGCTCCCGCCTGCACGTCGCGCCGCTTGAGCTCGCGCAGCATGTTCAGGCTGACCTCGACCAGGTCGCGCACGATGCTGTCGACGTCGCGGCCGACATAGCCGACCTCGGTGAACTTGGTCGCCTCCACCTTCAGGAACGGTGCCTGGGCGAGCTTGGCGAGGCGTCGGGCGATCTCGGTCTTGCCGCAGCCGGTCGGGCCGATCATCAGGATGTTCTTCGGCACCACCTCGTCGCGCATCCCCTCCGGGAGCTGGGCGCGGCGCCAGCGGTTGCGCAACGCGATCGCCACCGCGCGCTTGGCGTCGCCCTGGCCGACGATGTAGCGGTCGAGCTCGGACACGATCTCGCGGGGGGAATAGGTCGGCACGTCCATCAGCGGGTTTCCTGCATGGCGGACGCGTCCAGCGTTTCCACGATCAGCGAATGGTTGGTGTAGACGCAGATGTCGGCGGCGATGCGCATCGCCCGGCGCGCGACCGCCTCGGCGTCCAGCCCGTCCACCGTGAGGAGCGCGCGCGCGGCGGCCAGGGCGTAGTTGCCGCCAGAGCCGATCGCGATCACCCCGTCCTCCGGCTCCAGCACGTCGCCATTCCCGGTGAGCGTGAAGGCGCGGGTCTCGTCGGCCACCGCCATCATTGCCTCGAGCCGGCGCAGGTAGCGGTCGGTGCGCCAGTCCTTGGCGAGCTCCACGCAGGCGCGTTCGAGCTGGTTCGGATACCGCTCCAGCTTGGCCTCCAGCCGCTCCAGCAGGGTGAAGGCATCGGCAGTGGCGCCGGCGAAGCCGGACAGGATGCTGCCTGCGGGACCGATGCGGCGCACCTTGCGTGCGTTGCCCTTGATCACCGTCTGGCCAAGTGTGACCTGGCCGTCGCCTGCCATCGCCACCTGGCTGCCGCGGCGGACGCACAGGATGGTGGTTCCATGCCAGCCGATCGGGTCGTGGTTGCCAGTGGAGCTGCCGGTGTGTTGGATCTGCATGGTGGAGCAGATAGGGCGGCGGCGCAGCGACGCAAGCGCGACGCGACCGGGACGCGTCAGGGCGGCGCGGGAGGTGCCATCAGCGCCCGCACGGCAGCGACCAGCTCGCTCGGACGGAACGGCTTGTGCAGCACCGACTCGTACGGGTCCAGCACCCGGCCCTGCAGCGAGTCCGGCCGTCCGGTGATGTAGATGATCGGCACGGTGGGAAACAGCATTCGGGCGATCCCGGCGACGACGAAGCCGTTGCGCCGGGTGCCCAGGTCGAGATCGGTCACGAACACCTTCGGCGGCTGGCTGTCGCGCAGCACCGTCAACGCTTCCTCCTCGACCGCTGCGCCGACTGCGTCCAGACCCTCCTCGCGCAGGGCGTCGACCAGGATCTCGCGCACCAGCGGGTCGTCATCGAGTACCAGCAGGTCACACACCGTCGAGCCTCCGCGAAGCGGCAGACACCATGAAACCGGGCCGACCGCCTGCGGTTGCATCCGGCACCGATACCACTTGCAATTGCATTATAAAATCGAAATATGTAGTCGGCCGTGGCCGTTCTCGCACAAAGGCGTTGCGTCTCGCGCCTTGAGCGGATTACGCCGAAACGTCCTTCTGCCGTGACTGCGCCGGTTCTGCAAGTGCACTGCAGCAATTCCTGGAGAAGACCGTGATCGTCCAAGCCGGTGAAGAAATCGTCGTCCACCAGAACCACGGCACGTCGGACTATCTCCTGGTCACCTTCTGCGAGCTGCACAACGAGCACCTCGCCCACACCCACTACTTCCTCAAGCCGATCGTCGAGGAAGCGAACATCTCCTGCATCGGGGTCATGAACACGCTCAAGGGGTTCTACCTGTCGCCAGAGATGGACGAGGTGTTCCGGCTCGTCGAGCGGGAGCGTCGCGGCCGCAAGGTCGTGGTGTTCGGCCAGTCGATGGGCGCCTATGCCGCGATCAAGCATTCGCGGGCGCTGAAGGCGGACTACGTGCTGGCGTGCTCGCCGTTCTTCTCGATGGATCCCGACGAGCTGGAGTTCCCGAGCGACCGCCACCGCAAGATCCTGCAGCACTCGATGGCGCACCACAACGTGGTCGACCGGCCGCAGTTCAAAGGCATGGGCATCACCGCCGCCGATGCCCAGGGGCGGGTGGTGGTGTTCTACGATCCGTCCGAGTTCGTCGACGTCTACGACGCGGACCTGCTCCGCAAGCACCTGCCGGATGCCGAGTTCGTCACCGTCCCGCACGCCAACCACGCGGTCTACAACTCGTCCTGGCGCGCGACGATGTTGTCCGATCTGGTTCGCGCGATGCGCTCCGAGGACAAGCAGGCGGTGGTGCGGGAGATGAACCGGATCCGCCGCGGCAATGCCCAGTTCATGGTCCGCTCGCTGCGCAAGGCGTCGCAGCGCAAGCCGCTGCTATGCCTCAAGGCGCTGCAGTCACGCCGCATCACCGAGCACCCCGACTACCGGACCATCCTGAACGACCCCTTCAACATGCTCCTGGTCTACACCCTGTTCGCCAGGGGCGACCGCGCCGCGGCGACGACGCACTTCGCCCTGGTCGCCAAGGAGGTGATGAAGCTGCGCGCGCCGCCGGTGGATGTCGGCGACGGTCCGCTGCTCGACACTGTGCTGGGCCAGAAGCGCTGCCTGCTGATGTCGACCCACGGCACGTTCCTGGGCTACGAGATGGCAAGCCGCTCGGTCCGGCTGGAGCCGCAGGTGTTCGGACGGAGCGACCTGTTCCCGGTCTTCGCCCGGTGGTCGAACGGCGCGTCGAGCTTCTACATCCTGTCCAACGACCACGAGATCCCGATCTCGCTCAACACCGGCGACGCCGCCTCCAACGACGTCGTCGCCGTGGCGGCACCGCAACTGGTGGAGGACGGCGCGAACTGCATCGCCATACGTAATGGCGACGGCTACCTGGGCGCCCGCAACAACGGCCGGCTGCACACGTCCGCCGTGATCGGCGGGCCGGAGCGCTTCATCCCGGTACCGATGCCCGAGCAGTCCAACGTGCTGAAGGCGGGATCGCTGAACTGGTTCGACCAGGTGATGCTGACCCAACCGCCGCCGGCACCGTTGATCGAGAACGACATGTCTGCCGCCCGGCAGCGCCGCGTGCCGCGCTGGCGTCGGCTGTTCGCCAGGGCCTGAGCCGGCTCCTCAGGCGGCCGCTGCCGGTAGGCAGAGCTGAAAGCTGGTGCCTGATCCAGGGGCGGTGCGGACGCGCACCGCCCCGCCGGTCTGCTGCACGAAGCCGTAGACCATCGACAGGCCGAGCCCGGTGCCGCGGCCGATCTCCTTGGTGGTGAAGAACGGCTCGAAGATCCGCGCCACGACCTCCTCATGCATGCCGCTGCCGGTGTCGGCGACGCTGACCGCCACCGAGCTGCCGGCCGGCAGCGCGCCGACCCGGAGCACGTGGCCGTCCTCCTCGCCGTCGCGGAGCAGCCGCGTGCTGAGGGTGATGATGCCGGCGTCGTCCATCGCATCGCGCGCGTTGATGCACAGGTTCAGCAGCGCCAGTTCCAGCTGGGCCGGATCGACCAGGGCGGGCGGCAGGTCGGGATCGAGGTGCTGGACGATCCGCACCTGCGGCCGGTCGATGCTGCGCGCCAGCAGGTCGTCCATCGCCTGCACCAGCGCGTTCACGTCCACCGCCTCGCTCGCGGTGTCGCGCTGCCGGCTGAAGCTCAGCAGGCGCTGGGTCAGGGCGGCGCCCCGCTCGGCACCGGCGATCGCGGTCTCGATCAGCCGCACCAGCCGCGCGTCCTCGCCGGCGGCGCGCTGCGCCAGTTCCAGGCTGCCCAGCACCGCGGTCAGCAGGTTGTTGAAGTCGTGGGCCACGCCCCCGGCCATGGTGCCGAGCGCCTGCATCCGGTCGGCCTGTCGCAGCCGGTCCTCCATCAGCCTGGCCACGGTGACGTCGCGCTCGAAGGTGGCGAGCGCCTGGACCCGGCCGGCCGGATCGCGCAGCGGCCCGCGCAGGCGCTCCATCCACATGGTGTGGCCGTCGCGCTCGATCCGGCTCAGCGCCCGGCCGGGCCGGCCGTCCGGTTCCAGCGCGCGGCGGTCCTCGGCCTCGACCGCGCGGGCCTCCGCCTCGCCGGCCAGCCCCTCGGACAGCGCCCGTTCGGTACGGCCCAGGCATGCCTCGACCGGGTGGCCGAGGCGGGCGGCCGCGACGCGGTTCAGGCGGATGAACCGCCCCCCCGCGTCCTTGAACGACAGGCCGTCGTCGATGCTGTCCATCAGGCCGGACAGCAGCATGCGCTCGTCGCGCAACGCTGCCGACAGCCGCGCGCGCTCGGCTGCCTGGCGTATCATCGACAGGAGCGCCACCGGCTCCCATGGCTTGTGGGCGTAGCCGGAGATGCGCCCGTCGTTCAGCGCCGCGACCACGGCGCTGAGGTCGGCATAGCCGGTGAGCAGCAGCGCCTCCGCGTCCGTCATCGCGCGGGCGCGGGCGAGGAACGCGTCGCCGGTCATGCCGGGCATGCGCTGGTCCGACACGATCACGGCGACGTCGGGATGTTCCGACAGCAGCTCCAGCGCCCGGACCGGCGAGGTGCTCGACAACACCCGGTAGTCATCCTCCAGCAGGTCCTCCAGCGCCACCAGGATGTCCGGCTCGTCGTCGACCAGCAGCACGGTGGTGCGGCCGGGCGGGCGGAACGCCGCCGGGCTCACGGCGCGAGCGCCTGCGGGATCGGCACCGACACGGTGAAGCGGGCGCCGCCGTCCGGCACGTCGTCGATGGCGATGGTGCCGCCATGCGCCTGCACCACGGTGTAGGCGATGGCGAGCCCCAGCCCGGTGCCGGAGCCGACCGGCTTGGTGGTGAAGAACGGCTCGAAGACGCGTTCGCGCAGGCCGTCCGGCACGCCCGGGCCGTTGTCGCCGATGGCGATGGCATAGACGCCGTCCGCCGCCGTGGTGGTGATGTCGATCCGTCCCTCCCTCGGAGCCGCGTCGCCGAACCCTTGAGCGTTCAGCGCGTCGGCGGCGTTGCCGACGATGTTCATGATGACCTGGTTCAGCAGCGCCGGCTGGCACAGCAGCTCGCGCGGCGCGTCGTAGCGCCGCGACACCGTGATCCCGGTTCCGAGCTTGTGCGTCAACAGGGCGAGCACTGTGTCGATCGAGTCCGGCACGTCCACGCTCTGCTGCTCGCTCTCGTCCAGCCGCGAGAACTTGCGCAAATTCAGCACCAGGTTCTGGATCCTCCTGAGCCCGAGGCTCATGGCGGCGATCCGCTCGCGGCTGCGGTTGAGCTTCGCCGCAGCGGGCTCGGCCGCGAGCCCAGGAAGCTCCGCCAGCTGGGCCAGCAGCCGCTCCACCGTGCCCTGGTGCGCCAGGATGAAGGCGAGCGGGTTGTTGATCTCGTGCGCGATGCCGGCCACTAGCTCGCCGAGCGAGGCCATCTTGGCCGCCTGCACCAGCTTGCCCTGCGCCTCGCGCAGCCGGTCGTTGGCGTCCGCCAGCGCTTCGGCCAACGCGGCCTTGGCGGCGCTGGCGGCCACCTCCTCGCGGGCGCGGTCGATCTCCGCCTGGCGCTGACGCAGGTCGCCTTCGATCCGCGCGGTCTCGTCCTGCAGCAGCTTGCGCCGCACCACCGCGCGGATGCGCAGCGCCACCGCTTCCGTCCCCGCCACCGCGGACACCACGTCGTCCACCCCGGCGTCATAGGCGCGGGTCGGATCGCTGTCGCCCAGCCCCAGGATGCGGAAGGCGCCGGCGGGGCCGCCTCCTGCCGCGGCAGGAGGTACCCGTCTGGCCTCCCGTTGCAGCGCCTGCTGGCGGGTCCGGTCGAGCCCGGCGCAGACGCCGATGCCGTCGAAGCCCCGCGCCTGCAGGTCGACCACGACGCAGTCGAACCCGTCCGGCGCCGCGTCCAGCAGCGGCGAGGCTTCTGCCGGTCCGGCCGCGCGGTGCACTCGGTGGCCGTCGCGTGCCAGCAGCGTTGCGAGCGCCTCGTCGGCGTCCGGATCGCGGACGAGCAGGATCCGCGCACGGCGGAACAGCCCCACCCCCTCGCCAAAGCCGGGCGCCGCGGCCTCGGGTGCCAGGCTGGGGCTGCCGGGCTGCGCGCCGCGCTGTCGCAGCAGCGCCCGGATCCGCAGCACGATCAGCCCGGTCTCGGCGGATTTCGGCACGTAGGCGTCGGCGCCGGCGTCCAGCCCTTCCCGCTCCAGCCCAGGCTCCGACGCCTCGGTCAGCATCAGCACCGGGATCGCCTGGGTGCGCACGTTCAGCCGCAGCGCGCGTGCCAGCTCGCCGCCGTTCATGCCCGGCAGGTGGTAGTCCGATACCACCAAGTCGGGCAGGTCGCGGTTCAGCCGGTCGAGTGCGGCCTCGGCGCTGGCGGCGCGCGACACGGTGAAGCCCGCCCGCTCCAGCACGCGCCGGATCTGCAGCGCCTGGGTCTCGGAATCCTCCACCAGCAGCAGGTGCGGAGTGTCGGGCATCCGGGAGCTCATGGCAGGCCTTCCCGGTCATCCGGCAGCACCGGATTGCCGATCCGCGGTCGCAGCATCTGCAGGAGGCGCGGCGCGATGCCGTCGAGCGGGATGCTGGCGCAGGAGCCGCCCAGGCGCACCGCCGCCCCCGGCATGCCGTAGACCACCGCGCTGTCCTCGTGCTCGGTGATGGTGTAGCCGCCGCTGCGCCGCATCGACGCGAGTCCGGCGGCGCCGTCCTCGCCCATGCCGGTCAGCAGCACGCCGATCCCGCCCGGGCCGAGGGTCGCCATCTGCTCGAACAGCACGCTGGCGGAGGGACGCTGGCCGGACACCGGCGGCCCCGCCTGCAGCCGCGCGCGCGTGCCGCCAACGCCGCTGACCAGTCCCAGATGGCGATCCGCGGGCGCCACCAGCACGCGGCCGGGCAGCAACGGCTCGTCGTCGCGGGCCAGCGCCACCCGCATCGGCACTAGGCCGTCGAGCCAGGCGGCGAACCCCTCGACGAACGGCGCACCGATGTGCTGCACCAGCAGCACCGGCAGCGGGAAGCCGGCCGGCAAGGCGCCGAGCAGCCGTGCCAGCGCCGGCGGGCCGCCGGTGGACGCCGCCACCGCCATCACCGTGGCCCGCGTAGCACCGCCTTCCGCGGGTCCGGCGCCGGCCGGAGCGGCCGGCGCGGCGGCACCCGGGATGGCGGTCCGCCTGCGGATCACCGGCACCTCGCTCATGATCGCGAGCTGGGCGGCGATGCCGCGCGCCGCCGCCTCATAGCCGCCGGACAGCAGGCCGCCCGGCTTCTCCACCACCGCGAGCGCCCCGGAGCGCAAGGCGTTCATCGAGATCGCCAGCGACGCGTCCTCGACCGCGTCGGCGATCACCACGATCGGCGTCGGGTGCGCGGCCATGATCCGGCGCGTCGCTTCCAGCCCGTCCATGCCGGGCAGCCGGATGTCCATCGAGATCACGTCCGGCCGCAGGTGCGGGATCGCCTGCAGCGCCTCCTCCGCCGACTCGACCGCACCGACCAGGACCAGCCGCGGGTCGGCGCCAATGATCAGGGCGAGCAGGCGGCGGATCACGGCGGAATCCTCCACCACCAGCACCCGCGCCGGGATCCGTCCGCTCACGGCAGCAGCCGCCCGATGGTGGCGAGCAGCGTGCCCTGGTCGAACTCCTGCTTGGCGATGTAGGCCCTGGCACCGAGCTCCAGGCCGCGCCGGATGTCGGCCTCGGCGTTGCGCGAGGTCATGAGCACGGTCGGGATCGCCTGCAGCCGCGGGTCGGCGCGCATCGCCGCCAGCAGCCCGAACCCGTCCAGCCGCGGCATCTCCACGTCGGCCACCACGACATCGACCTCCCACTGCGCCGTGCGCAGCACGTCCAGCGCTTCCATCCCGTCCACAGCGATCAGCACCCGGTAGCCCTGCGCCTGCAGGATGGTCTTCTCCAGCGTGCGCGTGGTGATGGAATCGTCGACGACCAGGATCGTTGCCTGGGTTCTCGCCGCGTCCGGACGGCTCTGCACCGCCGCCGGGGCCTGCGCCGACGGCGACAGGGCACGCAGCCTTGCCACCAGCGCGTCGGGTTCAAGCACCGGCACCGGCCGATCCTGCTCGACCAGTGCCACGCCCGCCACCAGTTCCCGGTCCAGCCCGACCAGATCCGGCGCACGCACCACCAGGCTGCGCACCTCGCACAGCCGCTCGACCACCAGGCCGAAGCTGCGGTCCCGGCCGGACAGCGCGGCGACCGGCAGGGCGCCCGGTCCCGGGTCGCGGAGCGGGTCGCCGCCGCCGAGCAGACGCGCCAGCGCCCCCAGCTCGAGCAGCCGGTCGGGCAGCAACCGATCCGGCAGGCGCGCGAACGGCCTGTCGTCCAGCCGTTCCACGGTCGCGGGCGGCACGCGCAGCAGCCGCGCCACCGCAGCGGCCGGCAGCCCGAACACGTGGCCGCCTGCCTCCACCAGCAGCAGGACCTGGCGGCGCGACGCGAGCGGCACCGAGACCAGCAGCTCGGTGCCGCAGATCCGCTCGGCCTGGTCGCGACGGCAGCGCATGCGTGCGGTGCCTCGCAGCCGGTGCGCCGCCTCGGCCACCACCGACAGCCCCATGCCGCGGCCGGACAGCCGGTCCACCGTGGTCGCGGTCGAGAAGCCCGGCTCGAACACCAGCGACAGCAGGCGCGCCTCGTCCGGAACCGGCGCGTCCGGCCCGAGCAGGCCGCGTGCCCGGGCCGTGGCGGCGATCGCCGGCAGGTCCGGGCCGGCACCGTTGTCGGTCACCGCGAGCTCCAGGCGGCCGCGACGGGACCGCAGCGACAGCCCGATCTCGGCCGCTGCGGGAACATCCCCCCGCGCCGCCGTCCGGCGCAGGCCGTGGCCGACCGCGTTGCGGAGCATCTGGATCGCCGGATCGCGCAGCGCCTGCAGCACGCGCCGCTCGGCACGCAGCCCGAGGCCCGACAGCTGCACCGTCACCTCGGCACCTCCCTCGCGCGCCAGCTCCCGCGCCATCGCCGCCAGCGGCTCGAACACGCTGTCGGCGGACACCAGGGTCACGCGCTCCAGCTGACCGCGCACCGCCTGCACCGCCTGGTCGAGCTGCCAGTCGCTGGCGGCGCCGGAGCGCTGCTCGGCGCTCACCTGCCGCGACAGCTCGCGCAGCCGCCCTTCGAGCTCGCCATCCCGCGCGCCGGTCCCGGACAGGCGCACCAGCGCGCGCAGCTCCGCCCCGGTCCGGGCCAGGAGGGCGCGCGAGCGTTCTCCTGCCTGCATCTGGTCCGACAGCGCATGCACCGCCTCGCCGAGCCGGTCGATCTCCGAGGCCTGCACGCGAAGCAGCGCCTGATCGACCGGGGACGGCAGGGCAGCGTTTCCCGATGCCGCGTCGCCGGCCGTCGCGTCGTCGCGGCTGGCGGCGGCTGGCGGTGCTGCGTCCGGTGCGCGCATGCGGGCCTCGATCGAGTCGAGGCCGCGCACCACGGTGGCGACCGCATCGGCCGGCAGCGCCCCTTCCCCTTCGACCGCGCGGTAGAGCAGCGTTTCCAGCCCGTGCGCGATCGCCTCCACCTCCGGCAGCTCCACCGCGCGCGCCGCACCCTTCAGCGAGTGGGCGCGCCGGAACACGTCGCGCAAGGGTCCGCCGGACACCGGCCCGGCGTCGAGCACCGCGCGCATGGCCACGAGATGCTCGCGGTACTCGGCCTCGAACGCCGCCAGCAGTTCCCGACGCAGCTCGGTCTCGTCCACTTCCCGGCGCCTGCCCGCTCAGATCCTGAACCGTTCCGCCACCGCCAGCAGCCGGTGCGACAGCTCGCCCAGGGCCAGCGCCGCGCCGTCGAGCTGCCTGGTGCCGGATGCGGTCTGCTGGCTGGCCTGGCGTATGTTCTGCAGCGCCGCCATCACCTGCTCGATCCCCAGCTGCTGCTGGTTGGTCGACGCCACGATCTGCTGGAAGGTCTGCACCGCGTCCTGGATCCCGGCCGCCATCTCCTCGATGGTCGCTTCCGCGGCTTCGGTGCGCTTGGCGCCGGCGGCACCGCGCTTCACCGCCTCCTCGGTCAGCATCACCGAGGTGTTGATGCCGCGCTGTATGTCGCCCAGGATCGAGCGCACCTGGGCGGTGGCGTCCTTGGCCTGGTCGGCCAGCACCTTCATCTCGGTCGCGACCACGGCGAACGAGCGGCCGTGCTCCCCGGCCGACGCGGCCTCGATCGCGGCGTTCAGCGCCAGCAGGTGCGAGCGCTCGGAGATGTCGTTCACGCTGGTGACGATCTCGCCGATCGCCTCGGTCTTCTCGCTGAGCGAGACGATGTTGGCCGCCACCGCCTCGCCCTGCGCCTGGATCTGCTCCATCGCCCGGCCGGTCTCCTGCACCGCATGCAGGCCGCTTGCGCTGGCCAGCGTGGTGGCCTGCGCCGACGCGATCACCTCTTGCGCCCGCCTGGAGATCTGCGCGCCGGAATGGGCGATCTGGTCCACGGTGGCGGCGGTCTCCTGCACCGCGGCCAGCTGCTGCTCGACGCCGGCCGCCTGCTGCTGCGCCTGGGCGCGTATCTCCGCCACCGACACGTTCAGGTTCTCGGTCGCGTTCCGGCTCTGGCCTGCGATCTCACGCAGGTTCTCGACCATGCGGTTGAGGGTGGCGCCCAGCCGGCCGATCTCGTGCCGGGCGTCGTCGGGGGCCCGCACCGACAGGTCGCCGCCGCCCACGCGGTCGATCACGCCCGAGAACGCGTCGAGCGGCCCGGACACGGTGCGCCGGATCAGCACGGTCAGGATCGCAGCCGCGGCGACGGCGATCAGCAGCGCCAGCAGGATCGACATCCAGCCCTGCCGGTACACCTCCCCCGCCCGCCTCTGCCCTGCCTGCACGCCGACATCCAGCGTAGCGACGGCCTGCTGGATCAGCCGGTCGAAGCCGTCCCGTTCCGCCGACAGCCGGGGATCGGCCGCCATCACCGCGTCCACGTTGCCGGCGCGCATGGAGGCGAACATGGCCTCGGTGTCGGCGCGCATCTGCCGCAGCTGCACGTCGGCGCCCTCCATGGTGCTGGCGATCCCGTTCCAGGCCTGCAGGCGGGCGGGATCGTGGGCGAGATTGGCGAAGCCGGTGACCGCCTCACGCGCTCCGGCAAGCCTGGTCTCGGTCAGCGCCGCCTGGCGCTCCCAGTCGGAGATCCGCGCGTCGGTATCGGCGGCGGCCGGACCGGCAGCCCGGTCCGGGTGGCGGAGGAAGCTGTTGGTGGCGACCAGCCGGAGCGAGGACATGCCGTCCTGCGCGTCCTTCACTGCGTCGGTGAGCCGGTAGGCTGCGATGTCGCGGGTGACGATGTTGTTGGTGGTGTCGCGCACCGCGCCGATCTGCACCAGCGCGTAGCCGCCGAGACAGACCATCAGCAGGATGGTCAGGCCGAAGCCCAGGAGGATGCGCAGCGAGATGGACAAGGGCGTCAGGCTCCGGCCGGATCCGAGGAGGAGGCCCGGTCCAGCGACAGGATCGCGTCGCGCAGGACCGGCGTGTCGATCAGCAAAGCCAGGGGCCGGCCTGCGTCGCTCCCGTTCGCGACACCGCTTCCCGCGTTGACTAGGAGGCCGTGGCGGGCGTCGCCGGCCGGTCGCAGGGGGAGCAGGCCGAGCACGCGGTCGACGCGCAGCGCCGCGTCCGGCGCCTCGCCGCGAAGCAGCAGCATGACGCCGCCGCCGGCCGGCGCGTCCCCGTCCGCACTGCCGAACAGCCTTGCCAGTTCCAGCAGGCTGTGGATCCGGCCGTTATGGCTGAACGCGCCCAGCATCGTGCCCGATGCCGCCGGCACCAGCAGCGGCAGCCTGTGGCAGCGATACGGCTGCACCCCGGCGACCGCGTCCGGCTCCAGGGCGAACAGCCGGTCGCCGGTTCCGCACACCAGCCGCGGCGGGAGCTGTCCGTTCTTCGGATCCGCCTCGAGGCCGCGCCGGGCCAGCGCCAGCGTGCGCGCTTCCAGGATCCGCTCTGCGAACGTCCCGGCGTCGTCCCGAGCGGTCATGGTGCGTGCGACACGTTGCCCAGCCAGTCCAGGCGGGCCAGGCGGTGCAGGCGGCCGGCGGTCATGCCGTCGCCGCAGGGAAGCTCGGCGTCGGCCGGCAGGGCGGCCGCCAGCCGTCCGGCCTCGGCGATCGACCGGCGGCCGGATGCCGGGTCCCCCCGGTCGGTCAGCAGCAGGCCGAGATGGTAGTGCGCCATGGCGAACTGCTTACAAAGGTAGATCGCGCGCCGGAAGTCCGCTTCCGCATCGGCCCCGCGTCCGCGCGCCTGTTCAAGCAGGGCCGCGTAGAAGAACAGGTCCGCGCACAGCGGATGACGCTCGATCTCGTCGCGGCACAGGCGCCAGGCGGTGTCCGACGCCCCTGAATCCGCGAGTGCGCGCACCCGCTCGACGGCCTGCGCCTCGCTCCCGGCACCGGGTTCCGGCGGCGGAGCCGGTGGGGACACCGGATCCCGGCGACGTCGGGCCACAGGCGGGAGATCGGGCAGGCGCATGATCGGGCGTGTGGACGCCGGCGCCTCCTTGCGCATCCAGGCGGTCGTGCCGTCGACCGCCACCGCACGCAGCCCGGCCAGCTCGACCCCGCCCGCCTCGGCATGTCCGAGCAGCAGCCAGCCGTCGGGCGCCAGCGACGCTCCGAACCGATACAGCAGCGCCTGCACATGGTCCGGACCGAAATAGATCAGCACGTTGCGGCACAACAGGAGGTCGTACTGCGGCAAGATCGAGGAGTCCGCCTCGACCAGCCCGAGCAGGTTGCGCCGCTCGAAGCGCACCATGCGCTGGAACGCCGGGCGCAGCCGCCAGCGGGTCGCGTGCGCTCCTGGCACGGCGATGAAGTCGCGCTGGCGTTCCGCCTCCGGCAGCGAGCGCAGTGCCCATTCGCCATATTCGGCGGTGCGGGCGGCGGACAGGGCCGCCTCGCTGATGTCGGTGCCGAGGATCGAGATCGACCAGTCGGGAAGCCGATCGCCCAGCAGCCGGTGCAGCAGGATCGCGACCGAGTACGGCTCGGCACCGGTGGAGCAGCCGGCGCTCCAGATGCGCAGGATACGGCTCTCGGCGCGGTCGCGGATCAGGGTCGGCAGGATGGTCCGGCCCAGGGCCGCGAACTGCTCGGCGAAGCGGAAGAAGAAGGTCTCGCCGACGGTGATCTCGTCCTCGAGCGCCGACCATTCCGCCTCCGCGCCCGCTGCCCCGCCGAGCAGCACGAGGTAGGCGTCCGCGTCGAGGCCGAGGGCCGCCATGCGTCGCAGCACCCGCTCCCGCAGCAGCGGCTCCTTGTCCTCGTAGTAGTGGTGCAGCGTGCGCCGGATCACCAGCGCCTTGATCGCGGCGAACGGATCAGCCGGCCGCATCGCACGTCGCCGTGGGCTCGTCCGGTTTCTCGCTCCAGCCGTCCGCGCGAACCCGTGCCGCCGCTGCCAGCGCGTCCAGCCGCGCCTGCTCGTCGCGCTGCAGGATCCGTCCGGGGTCCAGCAGCACGACCGGCTCCTCCTCCACCAGCACCCGCCGGCTGATGCAGCCGTGCTGCCACGGATCGGGCGCCGCGTCGGCCGGTGCCTCGGCCGCCTCCGCGAAACCCAGCGCGCGGTCCACCAGCAGCGTCACGCCGTCGAGCCGAAGCAGGTGGCGATACAGTCCGTCCTCGTCCGGCGCCGCCGGACCGGCACGCAGGCCGAGCAGCCGAGCGAGGTCCAGCACCGGCAGGGTGGTCGTGCCGAACGAGAAGAAGCCCGCGACGGCAGGCGGCAGGCCGGGACGGCGACGCAGCCGGGGCAGCGGCAGGCATTCGCCCACCGACGCTGCGGGCAGGGCGAAGCGGTCGCCCGCCAGCGTGAACACCAGGACCCGGTCGGTCATGGCGGGAGCAGACAGGGCCTGCGCCGCGGCGTCAACGGGACGCTTGACGCAGCAATCACGAAATGAGAACATTTCAAGAACAGAAAGGAGCCGCCATGATCCCGCGTCCGAACTTCGTCGAGCTGCCGTCGCGCGACATCGACGCCGCGCGCTCGTTCTATGCCGCCTCGTTCGGCTGGGCGCTGGTCGGCTACGGCCCGAGCTACGCCTGCACCCTGACCGGCGAGGTCGATGTCGGGCTGCAGGCCGATCCCGAGGAGGTGACGCAGGCGCCGCTGCCGGTGATCCTGGTCGCCGACCTGGAGGCGACTCAGGCACGGGTGGAGGAGGCAGGCGGACGCATCGTCCGTGCCATCTTCGCCTTTCCCGGCGGACGGCGGTTCCACTTCCTCGACCCCAACAACAACGAGGTGGCGGCGATGCAGGCGGACGCGTCCGTCGACGCCTGAACCGGGTCGGCTGGCTGGACCGACCGGCCTAATGGACCGCGTGATTGAAGTTCTGGATGTCGGACGGACAACGCCGAACCTCGCGTGGCCGCAGGCTGGCCAGGTTCGAGATCCAGCACTGGTCGAACACGGAGCAGTAGCAGGCCCGGAAGGCGATCGAGTCTGACGCCGTCAGGAAGAGTTCGGACACGTCGTGTTGCTCCGGCGATGCCGGTATCTGGATCACCGCGCTGTCCTGGCCCGGCCGCAGCACCTGGTTCGCCGGGTCGGAGATCGACAGCCCGGCCGGGAACTGCGCACGCCTCCCGTCCGGCGTCGAGGCGAGCCCGCAGCACAGGTGCAGCAGGGTGTACAGGTCGGGAACCGGCTTTCCCCGGTAGAACACCTGGAAGGTTTCAAGCTTGGCGGGGCCGATGCCGGCATTGACCAGCGCGATCCGGGTGTCGCGGTGTGTCGAGTACTGGCCGTCGATCTGCACGAACGGCCAGGAATTCGCCTGCACCAGCTGCCGCTCGATCCGGCCGTGCTCGACGGCGACATAAAGCGAGACCGCGGAGATGAACACCGCCGACAGCGCCAGGATCAGGTCGATCGAGCGGTGCCCGACCGGGCGCGGGTGCGCATGGACGTGGTCCACCCCGGTCTGGATCGGCGGCTCGGACATGCTGGACGTGCCTACCGGGAATCGTCTTGGCGACGCCCCGATCCTTTCCGGACCTAGCGGTGCAGGAGCTGTCCAGGCAGGTTCTGGCCCGGGGGCGGCCCCGGCGTCGTTGGCCAATCGGGCACCTTCTTCACCTCGATCAGCTTTAGGCCCAGGGCGTCCGCGATCTCCTTCTTGGTCGCCAGCCTGATCCGGGCGGGCTGCAGGAACTCCAGCAGGCTGGCGCCGATGCCGAACGCGCCCTGCTCGTTGCGCTTCTGGATGACCTTCATCGGATGCTGGGCTTCGCCGGAAAAGTCCTCGTCTTCCGAGTAGATCAGGTTGTCGGCGGTATCCTCGATGACCCGTGTGCCGCGGTCGCCGAAGTCGAACACCAGCAGGATGCGCTCGTCCTGGATGCCCCTCGACGGCCGGTAGCCCGAGCCGAGCTTGAACACCCAGAACGCCTTGCGCGACCGCATCCCCTTGTACGTCCAGGAGAACTGGCCGGTCTTGTAGCTCGCCATGTCCGGCGACGTTTTTTCCGTCCAGCGGTAGTAGAGTGTCACGGCGGATCGTGCTCCCGAACGCTGCCGGCCCATGCGGCCGGTCTGCGTTCTAGCGCATAACCGGCACGGCGTCGCAAGCGGGACGGGCGTCGCGCGCCACCATCAGCCGCAGCGGCGCCGGTGCGTCCGACACGTGCAGCGGCGTGGTGCCGGCAGGATCGCCGTCCGCCTGGGCGGGACGACCGGCTTCATCGGGCAGGACGATCTCGCTGGCCCGGCGATGCACCAGGCCGGGCACGCGGCCGAGCAGGTTGAGCGGCAACGCAGCTCCGGCCAGCAAGGCGGCGGCGATCCCGGCCTGCTCGAACAGCATCACCGAGAAGCCGGGCGCGTCGGTCCGCGCCTCGGGCGCCAGCAGGTAGGGCCCGCCATACAGGCTGCCCTTGGCGATGATCACGCTGCCGGCGACCGCCGCCTGGCCATCGATCCGCAGGCGCACCGGTGCGAAGTCGTAGCGGGGCAACTCGCACAGGGTCTGCAGCACGTAGGCGCCCCTTCCCAGCGCGCGCTTCGCCGGCCGGGAGACGCGGTGCACCACGTGCGCGTCGAAGCCGATGCCGAGCATCTGCACGAACAGGCGGCTGCCCAAGCGGCCGCGCGCGATCCCGGGCCACAGCGGCACAACGCGGCCATTGGCGAGCACGCCCGCCAGCCCGATCGCGTCGGTCGGCAGCGACAGCTCGTGCGCCAGCACGTTGGCGGTGCCGAGCGGGATGATGCCGAGCGGCGCGTCGAGCCCGTCTAGTCCCGACGCGACTTCGGCGATCGTGCCGTCGCCGCCGGCCGCCACCACCAGGTCGGCGCCCTGCCGCGCCGCGTCACGCGCCAGGCTGCCGGCGTGGCCGGCGTGCCGGGTCTCGACCACCTCCAGCCGCACGCCGTGCGCCACCAGCACGTCCAGCACCCGCCAGAGCCGGCTGACCCGCCTGCGTCCGGCGGTCGGGTTGTAGATGACGAGCATGCCGCACCATAGCGGGATCCGGCACCCTCTGCGGATGACGATCCTGCGTCGCCCGCGACGGCCTGCCGGCGCCGGCTTCATCACCGAAACATCACGATTCCGGCCGGTGCGCCGGCGTATAGCGACCCGGTTGCTGCACCACCGCCCGATGCGACTCGACCGGGCGCTGCGGAGGACGGTGTCATGGACGCCATCGCGAGCGAGGGGTCAGGGACCACGCACTACCGCGCGGTGTTCCTGTCCGACGTGCATCTTGGCACGCGCGGCAGCCGCGCCGAGTTCCTGGCCGACTTCCTGTCGCACACGCGCTGCGACACTCTTTATCTGGTCGGCGACATCATCGACGGCTGGCGGCTGCGACGCTCCTGGTACTGGGACGGCCACCACGACCGCGTGCTCCGCCTGATCCTCGACGCGGCGAACGCCGGCACCGCGGTGCTGTACATCCCCGGCAACCACGACGAGATGATGCGCGCCTGGCTGCCGGCCGGTCTGGAGGTCGCCGGCATCAGGCTGTGCCGCGACGCGGTGCACCACACCCTCGACGGCAGGCGACTGCTGGTGATGCACGGCGACGAGTTCGACAGCGTGGTGCGCTATGCCCGCGTGCTCGCCCTGCTCGGCGACCGCGCCTACGCCGCCTCGCTGGTGGTCAACCGCTGGTTCAACCTCGTGCGCCGCCGCCTCGGCCTGCCATACCGTTCGCTGTCCGCCTGGGCGAAGCGGCAGGTGAAGGGAGCGGTCAAGGCGATCGACCGGTTCGAGCTGGCGCTGGCGGCGGAAGCGCGCGGCCGCGGCCTGGACGGGGTGGTGTGCGGCCACATCCACCATCCCGAGATGCGCGAGATCGACGGCGTGCTCTACCTCAACGACGGCGACTGGGTGGAAAGCTGCACCGCCCTGGTCGAGCACGCCGACGGCCGGCTGGAGCTGGTCGACTGGGCGCGCCGGCGCGGCCTGTCGTTCCTGGGCGCGCGTGCCGGCAGCGCCGCCGCGCGTGCGGCACCGCGACCGGTCGCGGCATGACACCGGACGAAGCCGGTGCGCGCCGGATCCTGATCGTGTCGGATGCCTGGACGCCGCAGGTGAACGGAGTGGTCCGCACCCTGTCCACCGTCGCGGCCGAGCTGCGGGCGATGGGGCACGCGGTCGAGGTGGTGGGGCCGGACCGATTCCGCACCCTGCCCTGCCCGACCTACCCCGAGATCAGGCTGTCCCTGTGGCCCGGACGACGGCTGGCCCGGATCATCGCTTGGTTCAGGCCGGACCGGCTGCACGTCGCCACCGAAGGGCCGCTCGGCACCGCGGCGCGGCGCTGGGCGCTGCGCCGCGGCCTCCGCTTCACCACCTCGTTCCACACCCGCTTTCCCGAGTATCTCCACGCCCGCATCGGCCTCCCGCTCACGCTGTCGTACCGGGTGATGCGCCGGTTCCACAACGCGTCGGCCGGCACCCTGGTGGCGACGGACGGCCTGCGGCACGAGCTGGCCGGGCGCGGCTTCCGCCACCTCGTGCCGTGGTCGCGCGGGGTCGACCTCCAGCGCTTCGCCCCGGAGCCGCGCCGCGACTGGGCGGCCGAGCACCGGCTGTCCCGGCCGGTGTTCCTGTATGTCGGGCGGATCGCGGTGGAGAAGACCATCGAGGCGTTCCTCGACCTCGACCTGCCCGGATCCAGGGTGGTGGTCGGCGGCGGCCCGCAGCTCGCACAGCTCAGGGCGCGCTATCCGGGCGTGGTGTTCACCGGTCCGCTCGCGGACGCCGAGCTGTCGGCGGCCTATGCCGGCGGCGACGTATTCGTGTTCCCGAGCCGCACCGACACCTTCGGCCTGGTGCTGCTCGAGGCGCTGGCCTGCGGCGTGCCGGTCGCGGCGTTCGACGTCACCGGTCCGCGCGACGTGCTGTCCGGCACGGAGGGCCAGGTCGGCGCGGTGTCGGACGACCTGCGCGCCGCCGCCCTTGCGGCCCTGGGCGCCGACCGCGCCGCCTGCCGCGCCCATGCCGAGCGCTTCGGCTGGCGGGCTTGCGCACAGGTGTTTCTCGACGCGCTGGTACCCCTCGATGGCGCCCGGACGGTGGCGGCCGATGTCCCGCGTCGTCCCGCTCCGCCGCCATCGGCCTCGTTCTCGCCGCGGTCGCCCTCGACGTCCTGAGCTTCGCGGTCGTGATCCCGGTGGTACCGTGCCTGATGGTGCGGATCGGGCAGGTCCGCCACGCCATTGCCTCGCCCCGGCGAGCGCGATCTTCCAGACGTGGGCGCTCACGCGGTCCCATGCGCGCCGGTCCTGGGTGGGCGCCGCCCGGTGCTGCCGGCCTCGCGAAGCGCTCCGGAGGCGAACACCCTGCTGTGGACCCGGGTGCCGAGCCTGTCGTGGCTGCTGGGGCTGCGCGTGGTGGCGGGCGGGCTGACCGATATCGGCGACGTCATGCCGCGGAGGAACGCACCGCGCGTTCAGCCTGGTCGGCCCGACGTTCGGCCTCGGCTTCCTGGCCGGCCCGGTGCTGGCGGCTGGCTCGGCAGCGTCCGGATCCGGCTTCCGGTTCCAGTCGCCCCGATCGGGACCGACGTGCTGCACGGGCTGCTGGTGCTGCCGGAAAGCCTCCCGTCGGAGCGTCGAGGCTGTTCGCCTCCAGCGGCTCCATGCGCCAGCTCGAGCTGGCCGGAGCTGCGGCTGGCCGGCGTTCGGCGCGCAGCAGGTACGGCTTCATCCTGGCCAGCCGGATGCGGTTCGACCGGACCACCGCGGAGAGCGGGCAGGCACCCGGCGGCAGGCCCGGGCAAGGCGTGCTGGCGGAGCCGGTCGCGCCCACGCCGGCCACAGATCGGAGCGCGCTCGCCTCGGCCACGCGCAGCACCGGCGTGCCGTCTCCGATCCTGCTGCTGTCGACCGCCGCTGGACCGTGGCGCCAGGGCAGGACGCGGGGCGGCCTCGGCTCCCGGCGAGGGCTGAGCATGGCGGCAGGCCCGTTGTCGACCGGCCTGGTGTTCATGCGGGCGACCCGGCAGCACGCTGCGCCGGGCAGCGCGTCGTTCGCGCTCGCCGTCCTGGTCCGCCTGGCGGGAATGGCGGCGATGTCGTCGCTGCCGCACGGGACACGATCGCTGTCTGACGGAAGCCCCGGTCACGATGGCGGATCAAGCTGCAGGTTGCCGCGCCGGCGGCAACGGGGTTAGCTGCGTCCGCTGGCGGCCCGGCGGACCCCGCACGCGTCGCCGGCACGAGGAGGAACCGCATGACCGGCACCATCGAGACCCGGAGCCGGCCCGATGCCTGGACCCGGCCGCGGGTCGACAGGTGGCGAACCCCTCTGCTGCTGGTGCGTCTCGGCGTGTGGAGCGTGCTGCATGCCCTGTTCTACTTCCTGCAGCAGCTGGCCGAGCTGCTGGCGCCGCTCCTGCTGGTCGCGGGCCTCGGCTGGTGGGCCCTGCCCCGCGTGGTCGGCGCCGTCACCGCCGGGACCGCCAACACCGACAGCCAGGCGCACGACATCCTCACCAGCATCTCCGGCACCATCCCGTCCGGCATGCACCTGGCCGGCCACTGGATCACGCCGGGCGGCCTCATCGTCGACGGCCTGCTGCTGATGGCGGTCGCGGCGGTCGGCGCCACCCTGTCGGCGCTCGCCGCTCGCGGCATGTGACGACGGTTCTCACATCCGCGGCGGTCGCGGCAGCAGCCGGTAGAGCCGAAGGCTCGGCGGCCAGCGGTGGGCGATCGCCACGCGCCAGTGCCAGAAGGCGAACAGGGCAAGCGCCATGACTGCCAGGCTCAGGATCCAGAGCCCTCCCAGCAGCGCGTCCTCGCGTCGCGGGACGCGCAACACCGCGAGCCATGCCGCCGGGACGCGCGCCGGGCGCATCGACAACGCGTCGCGTTCTTCCGGCTCCAGGGCCGGGGCATCGGGCAAGGGTTTCGGCAGCGCCGCTCCGTCCCGATCGTGGTCCGGGATAGCGTCCGCCGGCGGCAGCTCGCGCCACTCGGCGCCGCACTTGGCGCAGCGCAGCCGCCGCGGACGATGGAGGATGGCGATCTCGTACGCGGTGGCACAGGACGGGCAGAGGACGTGCATGGGCGCCGGAACCTACTCCATCGCGGAGCCGCCAGCCTGCCACCGAATCCTGTCGAATCGCTAAATGCCTGCCTCCCGCCCCGCGGTCCCGGCATGATCCAGCTGCAGCAGGTCGGCCTGCGCTACGGCGCCGGACACGGACAGGTCGAGGTGCTGCGCGGCATCGACGCCGCCATCCCGGCCGGCGCGTTCCGCTGGGTGCTGGGCCCGTCCGGCGCCGGCAAGTCCAGCCTGCTTCGCCTGCTGGCCCTCGGCGTCAGGCCGAGTTCCGGGCGGATGGAGCTGTTCGGGGTGCCGGTGGCGCGGGCGCGTCGGGCGGCGCTGGCCCGGCTGCGTCGGCGCACCGGCACCGTCTACCAGGAGCTGCGCCTGCTGCCCGAGCTCAGCGCGTTCGACAACGTGGCGCTGCGCCTGCGCCTGGACGGGCTGGCAGAGGACCGGGTCGAGGCCGAGGTGACCGCCATGCTGGGCTGGGTCGGGCTGGGCCGGAAGCTGCACGTGCGGCCGACCGCCCTGTCCGGCGGCGAGCAGCAGCGGGTGGCGGTGGCGCGCGCGGTGGTGCACCGGCCGCCGCTGCTGCTGGCCGACGAGCCGACCGGGGCGCTGGACGAGGCGCAGGGCGAGCGGCTGATGCAGCTGTTCGGGGAGCTCAACCAGATGGGCTCCACCGTGCTGGTCGCCACCCACAACGAGGCTCTGGTGCGCCGCCATCCCCATCCCGCGCTGCGGCTCGAACGCGGCCGGCTGGTGGAGCATGGTTAGGCGTCCGCGGCGGCGGCCCGACGGGCTCGGCCTGCGCCGGGCGATCCCGGACCGGCTGCTGCCCGGCCTGGTCGCGGCGATGGCGTTCCTGGCGGCGCTGGCGCTGGCCGGAGCGGTCGGCGCCACCGTGCTGGCGCAGCGCTGGAGCGCCGGCGCCGCCTCGGTGCTGACGGTGCAGGTACCGCGTGGCGACGAGCCGGCCACGGCATCCGGCACGGCGTCCACCCGGATCGACGCGGTGATGGCGCTGCTGGCGGCCGAGCCGTCGCTGGCGCAGGCGAGGCGGCTCGACCGGGCGGCGCTGGCGCGTCTGCTGTCGCCCTGGCTCGGCGGCGATCCCGACCTGATCGCCGTGCCTCTGCCCGCGGTGGTGCAGCTGCGGCTGCGGCCGGGACGGCCGGCGCCGGCAGACCTGGACGCCCGGCTGCGCGAGGTGGCGCCCGACACCCTGCTGGAGCGCAACGGCAGCTGGAGCGACCGGCTGGTGGCGCTGACCGGCAGCCTGCAGGCGTGCGCCGCCCTGGCGCTGCTGGTGGTCGGCTCGGTGGCGGTGGCGGTGGTCGCGGCGGCGACCAGGGCCGGTCTCGCCGCCCGGCGGCAGGCGATCGAGATCGTGCACGGGCTGGGCGCCACCGATGGCTACATCGCCGGCCGGTTCGCCGGCCGCGCCACCGTGCTGGCGAGCCTCGGTGGCGTGGTCGGCACGGCGCTGTCGGTGCCACTGCTGCTGACGCTGTGCCAGCTGGCGGCGCCGTTCGCAGCGGCCGGCGCCGGCGATCCGCTGCCGGAAGCACCGGGGCCGACCTGGTCGCCCATGGCGCTGGCACGGGTGCCGCTGCCGCTGTGGCTGGCGCTGCCGCTGCTGCCGCTCACCGCCGCTGCGATCGGCTGGAGCACCGCCCAGGTCACCGTCCGCGCCTGGCTGCGTCGGCTGCCGTGACCGTTCGGGCAGCCGACCGGCCGCAGCGCCGGACCGTCCTGGTGGCACTTGGGGCATCGCTGACGCTGCTGTCGCTGGCCTGGTGCCTCGGCTTAGCCTGGTTCGCCTATGGCGCGACCAGGGCGGCGCCTCCGGTCCCGCCGTCCGACGGCATCGTCGTGCTCACCGGCGGCGCCGGACGCATCGAGGCGGCGCTGGACCTGCTGGCGCAGGGTCGGGCCCGGCTGATGCTGATCTCCGGCGTGCCGGAGCACCTGGAGCTGGACGAAGTGGTGCACGCCGCCGGCCGCACCCTGCCGCCGGCGCTGGCAGGACAGGTCTCGCTCGGCCACAGCGCCACCTCCACGGTCGGCAATGCCCTGGAGACCGCCGCCTGGGCGCGGGCCAACGGGCTGCACTCGCTGATCGTGGTCACCGCCGGCTATCACATGCGCCGGGCGCTGGCCGAGATCGGCACCGCGTTGCCGGAGGCGTCGCTGCATCCGGACCCGGTGCAGCCGCCGGCGCTGTCGCAGCCCCGGCTCGGCACGCTTCGGCTGCTGGCGGCGGAATATGTCAAGTGGCTGGTGGTCGAGCTCGGCCTGACCGGCTCCGCCCACCTGCGCGAGGTCGCCTGACCGCATGACCGCCCTTGCCCTGCTGCGCGCCGCGCTGTTCAACCTGTACTTCCTCCTCCTGACCCTGCTGATGGGGCTGGCGGCGTTCTGGGTGCGGCTCGTGGCGCCCCGCCATGCGCTCGGCTACGCCAGGGCCTGGGCGCGCTGGACGCTGTCGGGGTTGCGCGTCCTGTGCGGCGTGCGCGTGGAGGTCAGCGGCCTGCACCACCTCCATGCCGGCGGGCCGGTGCTGATCGCCTCGCAGCACCAGTCGGCGTTCGACACCCTGGTATGGATGAACCTCGTGCCGCGGCCGGCCTACGTGATGAAGCGCGAGCTGACGCGCATCCCGCTGGTCGGGCCGATGCTGCTGCTCGCCGGCATGATCCCGCTGGAGCGCGAAGGCGGCGCCCGCGCGCTGCGCCTGCTGATGGGCGAGACCGCGCGCGCCATCGCCGACCAGCGGCAGATCGTCATCTTCCCCGAGGGAACCCGGGTCGGTTCCGGGCAGGTGGTGCCGCTGCAGCCTGGCATCGCCGCGCTGGCGGCGCAGTCCGGGCTTCCGGTGCTGCCGGTGGCGACCGATTCCGGCCTGTGCTGGTCGCGCAGGGCCTTCCTCAAGCGGCCCGGCACCATCCACATCGACATCGCCCCACCGATCCCGAGCGGGCTGCGGCGTGGACCGCTGCTGGCCGCGATACGGGCCGGATGGGGCGTCGCGGAACGACGCCGGAACGGGGATGAAGCTGTGGATAAGGTTGTGGGAAGCGTCGTCCGCATCGGGGACGATCGCGCCTGAGTCCGCCGGTCCGGCAGTCCGCAGGCGGGGCGCCGGACGCTGCGCCGGATCGGCCCGAGGAAATGGCGCAGCGACCGATCGGTAAACTGCGCAGTGCAGCAAACGGGTTTTCCGATGAAGGTGGTGCACCGATGACCGTCCTGGCGACCGGGTTCCGCCAGGCCCGGCGGTGCCGATCCGGACCGCCGCCGTGACGAACCGCTCCTGTGGACAAGTCACGGCCGGTCGTCGTCGGAGTGCGTGAATCCCGCGTGCCGAAGCCTTCATGGTCAACAACTTCGCCAGCGCAGGCGAGGTGATCTATGAAGGCGGCGATGCAGCCGCCTGCGCGCCGCCGCCCGGTCCGTCAGTCCCTCCGCCTGCGCGCCGTCGTGGCCGCGGCGATGCTGCTGGCAACCGTGCTGGTCGGGTGCGACACCCTGCTGTGGTTCAGGCTCGAGCGCGAGCTGGACCATCGGCTGGACCGGTTCATGCGCACCGCGCGCGCCGACGGGTGGCACTTCTCCGCACGCACCGGCAGCCGCGGCGGCTGGCCACTGGCGGCCACCCTGGTCCTGCGCCAGCCGAGCCTGCGCCGTCCCGCGCCGGACCCGGGCGGTCCGGACGCGTTCGCCTGGTCCGGCGAGGCAGTGATCCTCAGCCTGTCCCCATGGCGTCCGGCGCGGGCGACGGTGTTGGCGCTCGGCACCCAGAGCCTGTCGGTGGCGCCGAACGGCGCCCTGCCGATGCCGCTGCGGTTCTGGGGCGCGCGGGTCGCGCTGCTGCTGCCGGGGAAGGATCACCGGGTGGCGCTGGAGGCCGAGGCGCTGCACGTGGCGCTGCCGGGCGCCGGCCCGGACGACGTGGCGGAGGTGGCAGGCCTGTCCGGGCAGCTGCGTTGGACAGTGGACCCGGCCTCGGCGACGCTGTCGCTGGCACTGCGGGACGTGGCGCTGCCGATCACGCTCGGCCGGGACCGGCGCGTCGTGCAGCGCGCCCGGCTGGAGGCGGACCTCGACGACAGCCGGGCCGGGCCCGCCACGCGCTGGCTGCAACCCGGTGCCGCGATCCGGCTCGGCGAGGCGAGCCTGGAGTGGGATGGCGATCGCGCCGCGCTGTCCGGGGGGGCGGTGCTGTCGCCGGACGGTACGGCGTCCGGGACGTTCTGGTTGTCGGTCGACGATGCCGGCCGCCTCCTGTCGAGGCTGCGGGATGCCGGGCTGCTGTCCCCGGGTGCGGCGATCGCGGCGCAGGCGGTGGCCGGGCTGGTCGGCGACGCGACGCCCGGATCACGCCTGCACCTGCCGCTGCACCTGCAAGGCGGTCTGCTCGGCCTGGGCGCCATCCCGCTGCTTCGCCTGCCCGCCCTACGGCAATGACGCCGAGGTAGAGGCTTGCCGCGGTTGGTTCGACCGGTGGCCCGGCTCGGCGTGTTTTGCGGCCTCGCGGTGGCCGTTGGCCGGGCGCTGCCCGCAGCCTGCCGCTGGTGTGGTGCACCGAAGAGCGAGGCGCAGGCCCACGCGCCATCATGCCCGGGTACTGGCCGTATCGACCCGCGACCCACCGCGGTGGGCGGCCCGTGGACGCCGACGCTGCAGCTTCGTCCTATGCGCCACCGGCACGTCCGGTCGCATATCCTCGACGTGGCGCCGCTACGGCTTTTGGCCGCCCTGCCGTTGGCCGGCGCCAGGGCACCGATCCCGTCGTGCCCCGCCGCCTGGCGTGTCCGCACTGGGCGTGCCGCCGGGAGACCAGCGGGGGATCATCCCAGGCCGGGATCAGGACGAAGCGGAGCGGGACCTCCTGATCATGCCCCGGGGGCCATCCGCGCGGCCAGCTCGCGGTTCAGCCGGTCGACCTCGCCCTGCAGGCGACGGATCTCGGCCTGCGCCTCGTCCGCGGCAGGCGCCTCGCCGTTGCCGGGGGAGCGGACGGACCAGGTCGGCAGCGACCTGGGCGCGGGGGGTGCAGGCCGACCGGCGGGCGGAGCCGACCCCGGTCTCGGCGGGGCTCCCTTCTGCGCCTGCACGGCGGCGCGGCGTACCGCAAACTGCTCCATCATGTGCTCCAGGTATTCCGGCACCTGGCCCTGCATGCTGTCGCCGTAGAGCCCGATCAGCTGGCGCAGGAAGGCGGCGGGCAGCATGTTGCGGCCCTTGGTCTCCTCCTCGACGATGATCTGGGTGAGCACGGTGCGGGTGATGTCGTCGCCGGTCTTGGCGTCGAACACCACGAAGTCGCGGCCCTGCCGGACCATCACCGCCAGGCTGTCCAGGGTGATGTAGATCGAGCCTTCGGTGTCGTAGAGCCTGCGGTTGGCGTATTTCTTGATGACGACAGGCGGGACCGGGCGATCGGTTTCCGGCAATGTGCGCTCCATCCCGCTCATGGACATGGCGCAGGATAGCATGACCACCGGACCGCTGCGCAAATAGCCGTCAGGCGTGGCAACCGGGCGCCGTCCGCCCTTGCCCGCGGCGTGTCGCCGTGGCAGCTGTCGGACAGGCCGACGCCGCGCATCGACGTGGCCGCTTCCCCTCCCCACGACCCCGGAGATCCCATGTTCGCATGCACAGGCTATGCGGCGCAGGCCGCCGACGCGAAGCTGGCCCCGTTCTCGTTCGAGCGGCGCGACCCGGGGCCGGGCGACATCCAGATCGACATCCTTTATTGCGGCGTCTGCCATTCCGACATCCACACCGCGCGCAGCGAGTGGGGCCCGTCGCTGTATCCGGTGGCGCCAGGTCACGAGATCGTCGGACGCGTGGCCGCGGTCGGCGGCGAGGTGAGCGGCTTCAAGGTCGGCGACCTGGCTGCGGTCGGCTGCATGGTCGATTCCTGCCAGACCTGCTCGAGCTGCCGCGAGGGGCTCGAGCAGTACTGCGAGAACGGCTTCACCGGGACCTACAACGCTCCCGACAAGAAGACCCCCGGCCTGCACACCTTCGGCGGCTACACCAAGGTGATCGTGGTCGACCAGAACTTCGTGTTGCGCGTGCCTGAGTCGCTGGAGCTGGCCGCGGTGGCGCCGCTGCTCTGCGCCGGCATCACCACCTACTCGCCGCTGCGCCATTGGAAGGTCGGTCCCGGCAGCATCGTCGGCATCGTCGGCCTGGGTGGCCTCGGCCACATGGGGCTCAAGCTTGCCCACGCCATGGGCGCTGACGTGACGCTGTTCACCACCTCGCCCGGCAAGGCAGAGGACGCACGCCGCCTCGGCGCCAACCACGTGGTGCTGTCCAAGGATCCGGAGGCGATGAAGTCGCAGGTGGGCCGCTTCGACTTCATTCTCGACTGCGTGTCGGCGCAGCACGACATCAACGCGTACCTGGCGCTGCTGAAGCGCGACGGCGCGCTGGTGCAGGTCGGCGCGCCTTCCGATCCGCTGCCGGTGGCGGTGTTCTCGCTGATCCTCGGGCGGCGCAGCTTCGCCGGCTCGCTGATCGGCGGCATCCCGGAAACGCAGGAGATGCTCGACTTCTGCGCCAAGCACGGCATCGTTTCCGACATCGAGATCATCCCGATGGACCGGATCAACGAGGCCTACGACCGGGTGCTCGCCTCGGACGTCAAGTATCGTTTCGTGATCGACATGGCCAGCCTGCCCGAAGCGGCCTGAGCATCCCGTTCGGCGCCCGCCTTCCGTCCGGGGCGGGCGCTGGCGCGGCTCAGCAGGCGGTGCCGCTCAGGCACACGTGTTCCGAGATCGTGTCGAACCAGCCGGCAAGGTTCGGCCGCTCCTGGCGCCAGTCCTCATCGGGAAAGCGCAGATCGAGGTAGCTGAGCGCGCAGGCGATGGAGATGGTGCCGACATCGATGTGCTGGCTCGGCTGCTCCCGCTCCAGCCAGTCCAGGGTGCGGTCGGCCGCCTCCCTGTGCCGCCGCACCAGCGCGTGCTCGGCACCGGCGCCGTTGACCAGCAACTGCCGCCGTCCGACCGCCGCATCCATCAGCCCGTCTCCCAGCGCCTCCAGCCGGCGGCACAGCCAGCGCTGCGCCCCGGATGACGGGATGATCGGGATCACCTCCGCGATGCCGTTCAGGTACTCGCAGATCACCGTGCTGTCGAAGATCGCGAAGCCGTCTGCGGTGATCAGGGTCGGGACCCGGCCGAGCGGGTTGGCATCCACCAGGACGTCCGGCGCCTGCGTGACGTCGACGTTGATCACCTCGATCCGGTTCTCCAGGCCGAGTGCGAAGGCGCAGGCACGCACCTTGCGGCCGTAGGGGCTGGCACTGGACGAGAGCAGCTTCATCGGAATGAGTCTTTCCTGGACCTGAATGCGGCGAGGCTGGCGATGTCGGGCGCGAGCAGAAACGGGTTGGCGGCACGCTCCTGGTCGAGACGGGTCGGCACCGTCGGAGTTCCCGCCGCGCGCTGCGCCGCCACCTCCTGCGCCCGCTGCCGGAGCGGCGCGTTGTCCGGCAACACGGTCAGCGCGAACCGGGCGTTGCTTTCGGTGTATTCGTGGCCGCAGCACACCAGGGTGTCGTCCGGCAGCGCCGCCAGCTTGCGCAGGCTCCCGAACATCTCGTCCGCGGTGCCTTCCAGCAGCCGTCCGCAGCCGAGGCTGAACAGCGTGTCGCCGCAGAACAGCACCGGGCCTTCGCCGAAGAAGAACGAGATGTGGCCGCGCGTGTGCCCGGGCGTGTCGATCACGAGGCCGGTCGTGGCGCCGAGGCTGATGCGGTCGCCTTCCTGCAGCGGAAGGTCGAGCGGCGGCAGCCGGTGCCGGTCCCGCGCCGCCCCGGCGATCGGTGCACCGAACCGCTGCGCCACCTCCAGCGCGCCGGCGACGTGGTCGTCGTGATGGTGCGTCAGCAGCACCAGATCGAGCCGGCCGCCTTCCTGCTCCAGCAGGGCGATCACCACTGCCGCATCGGCCGGATCGACCACCGCGACCGCACCGCCAGCCGTCTCGCGCAGCCTCCAGGCATAATTGTCCGACAGGATCGGGATCGGGCGGACGTCGAGCGCTCCGGGCGTCGGGGACGGGTCTGTCTGCATGGTCGGACCTCCTGGCGGCTACGTGGTATATCCGGTCGATGCTCGACGACGTCCAGGCCGTGGCTGCCTTCTACCGGACCCCGCGTGGCCGGCTGGTCGCCTCGCTGCTGCGCCGCCGGCTGCAGGCGGCCTGGCCCGACCTGTCCCGGCAGGACCTGCTCGGGCTCGGCTACACCGCGCCATTCCTGTCGCTGTGGCGCGGCTGGTTGCGGCACTGCGTCGACGCGGCGCCTAGCGCCGGCCCGGTCCTCCCGGACGCGTCCTGCCTGGTGCAGGACGACGCGCTACCGTTCGCGGACGGCACCTTCGACCGCGTGCTGATGGTGCACGCGATCGAGAACGCGGCGCACGTCACCCGCACCCTGCGCGCGACGTGGCGCGCGCTGCGCGACGACGGGCGGCTGCTGATCGTGGTGGCCAACCGCACCGGGCTGTGGGCGCACAGCGAAAGCACCCCGTTCGCCGACGGCGCGCCGTGCTCCACCGGACGGATCGAGCGCCTGCTCGCCCGCAGCCTGTTCCGGATCGAGCGGATGGAGGGCGCGCTGTACGGGCCGCCGGCCGATCTCCGCCCGCTGCTCCGTGCCGGTCCGGCGCTGGAAGCCGCCGGCCGGTTCGTCACCCCGCGCCTGGCCGGGGTGCTGGTGGTCGAGGCGGTCAAGGACCTGTATGCCGCGGTCCCGGTCGAGGTCCGGCCGGCGGTGCGTCGTCGGACCGTGCTGCGGTTCCGTCCCGCTGCTGCTCAGGCGTTGGTCGTCACCCCGTGCTCGTCGAGCAGGTCGAGATAGGGGCCGAGCCGGATCGCGAAGCGCGTCGCCGGCACCAGCAGCTCGCCGATCAGGGCGGGCGCCGGCAGGTCCTCCTCGGCCTCGACCTCGAACCGGTGGTCGGCCAGCAGCCGCATCCGCCAGCCTGCCGGCAGCGCGTCGCCGAGCAGGCGCGCAAGCTGCAGCGCGTCCGGACGGCGCTCGGCCGCCAGCGCGCTGCTGGGCACGCGCCCGGCCTGCGCGGTGATGCGGATGCGGCAGCCGGACCCGGCGTTGCGCACCTGCAGCGCCACCGCCCGGCCGCGCCACCGGAAGCAGAAGCCGCCTGCCCCGCCGTCTCGCAGCGAGATCCGTCCCAGCTCGTCCACGCTGAACGACCCAAGCGACCGCTCTCCGATCCCGCCCATCAGAACCGCTCCCCCACACCGTTGCGCGGTCAGCTTGACCGCACAGCATGAAGCCTTCATGAACCGCGACCGATGTCGTCCTTCACCCAATCGCTGAAGCTGGTGCTGGCGCCGCCGCATCCGGCCGGCCGTCCGTTCCTGGTCGGCGGCGCGGTCGTGGCGGTGATCGCGCTGCTGCTGCCCTATGCCGCTGCGCGTGTGGTCGGCGTGCTGGCGCTGCTGTTCGTGGGGTTCTGCTTCTACTTCTTCCGCGATCCGGAACGGGTGGTGCCCCTGCTGCCGGGCGCGGTGGTGGCGCCCGCGGACGGCAAGATCGTCTCAGTGACCCAGGTGATCCCGCCGCTGGAGCTGGGGCTGGGTTCGGAGCCGCGCTGGCGGGTGGCGATCTTCCTGTCGGTGCTGGACGTGCACGTGAACCGCATGCCGGCGGCTGCCGAGGTCACGCGAATCGCCTACCACAAGGGCCAGTTCGTCAACGCCTGCCTGGACAAGGCGAGCGACAAGAACGAGCGCAACGCCCTGGCCCTACGCCTGGCGGACGGGCGCACCATGGCGGTGGTGCAGATTGCCGGCTTCATTGCTCGCCGCATCCTGTGCCAGGCCAAGGAGGGCGCGGTCTTCGCGCTCGGCGAGCGGTTCGGCCTGATCCGCTTCGGCAGCCGCACCGACCTCTACCTTCCGCTCGGGGTCGAGCCGATCGTGCGCGTCGGCCAATCGACGATCGGCGGCGAGACCGTGCTTGCCCGCCTTTGAGCGGGTGCCGGAGCCGCGCCGCCCCAGGCGCGTGCGCCGCCTGCGTCCGCTGCGTGACCGCACCAGGCCGCGTTTCCGCGGGCAGTCCTTCAACCGGCTGATCCCCAACATCCTGACCCTGATCGGGCTGTGCGCCGGCCTGATCGGCATCCGCGCCGCCATCAACGGCGGCTTCGGCGAAGCGGCGGTGGCGCTGGTGATCGCCGGCTTCATCGACGGCCTCGACGGCCGGATCGCCCGCCTGCTGCGCGCCACCAGCCGCTTCGGCGCCGAGTTCGACAGCCTGTCGGACTTCCTGTGCTTCGGCGTGGCCCCGGCGTTCATCCTCTACCTGTGGGCGATGCGAGCCGGCGGCCGCTACGGCTTCGTGCCCTGCATCCTGTATGCGGTGTGCATCGCGCTGCGCCTGGCACGCTTCAACGCCGGCTCCGACGACGACGCGCCCAAGGCGATGCCGCTGCACGCCTACGCCTACAACTTCTTCACCGGCGTGCCGGCGCCGGCCGCGGCCGGGCTTACCCTGTTTCCGCTGTTCGTCGGGCTGGAAGCGCACAAGCTCGCCCTGCCCTGGCTGATGGCCCTGTCGCGGCAGCCACTGCTGGTGGCGCCGATCCTGATCGGTGTGGCGCTGCTCAGCGTATCGACCCTGCCGCTGTGGAGCTTCAAGAACTTCAAGGTGCCGGCGCAGCTGGTGCTGCCGCTGATGCTGGGGGTCGGGCTCTACTTCACCGTGCTGGTCGCCGACCCGTGGACCGCGCTGGCGGCGGCAGGGTTGATCTATGCGGTGATGATCCCGTTCAGCCTGCGGAGCTATCGTCGGCTGCGCGCGGACGCGGAAGCGCTGCAGGAGGAAGTGCCGGAGGAGCCGGAGGGGGCGGCGGGCTGAGCGGCCGGGTGCTGCGCAGCGCGTCCAGGAGCAGGCAGAGACCGGCAAACACCGCGTCCGGCGAGGGCGGACAACCGGGGATGACCAGCGATACCGGCAGGCGGTCGCCGATGCCGCCCGACACGGCGTAACCGTCCCGGAACGGGCCGCCGTCCAGCGCGCAGGCGCCGACCGCGACCAGCCATTTCGGCTCGGCCATGGCGTTCCAGGCCGCCTCGATCGCGCCGAGGAGGTTGCGGCCGACGGTGCCGCTCACCAGCAGCAGGTCGGCGTGACGCGGTGCCTCCACCAGGAGCAGCCCGACCGCATCGAGGCGCCCGTCCGCCAGCAGCGCCTCGATCTCCAGCCCGCAGCCGCCGCAGCCGCCGCCCTCGAGGTGCAGCATCGACAGCGGCGGGTGGCGTTCCTGCCGGAGCCCGATTCCGCTCACTGGTCTGCCCCGGCCGAGGACAGTCCGAGCGACGCGCAGAGCAGCGGCAGCTCCTCGACGGGGAGTCCCTGCGCCAGCTCCTCCAGCATCGACCAGGAGGACCATACCGGATCGTGGACGTGCAGCGCCGACACCAGCCCCGCCTCCAGCCGCACCCAATGCCAGACCGTCCCGTGCACCGACCCGGCCATCCCGATCCCCTCCGCGGTTACGACCACTGGTCCGGCCGGCCTAAGCGGCACCGCCTCCGCCGCCCCCGCCAGCCTCCGCCGGGCGAAGTCGATCGCTCCCCGACACCGGTCCAGCCGCTCGCGACAGCGGATCCAGACGTTGTCGGAGGACGAGCCGCCGAGGCGACGGGCGGCTGCCGGGTCGTCGAGCAGCGCGCGTCGCAGCGCCGGCAGCCCGACCTCGACCTGGTCCAGCGTTGCCGGCAACCCCCTCAGCCCGGCCGGGTCCGGAGAGCCGCCCGAACCGCCCGGCACCACCGCATCGAGCATCAGCCGATGCCCGAACGCCGCGACGCAGGCGACCAGCACCGCCTCGCGCAGCGTCGCCGCCAGGCCTGCGGCGCGGTCGAGGCCGGCGCGGCGGGCAACGCGGCCGAGATGGTGCAGGTGCACGGCGAGCCGTTCCGCTGCCGTCATGGCGTCCCGCAGGGCCTCCACCTCCGCCGGCACCACCAGCGCCGAGGCGGTCTCCACCGCACGGGCAAACGCGCATTGGTGGGCGACGGCGGCCTGCGCGTCGATCCGCGCCACCAGGCGTGCCGCCGCCTGCGGATCGCGGCCGCGCGACAGGCCGACCACGCCGCGATGGCCGTGTCCCAGCAGCGGCTCGACCCGTCGGATTCGTTCGCCGTCCACGGTCAGGCGCAGCTGCGCCGGACCCTCCACGAGCCCCTGCACCGGGCCGATGCCGAGCTGGAATGCCCCGGCCGCCTCGTCCGCGGCGTCGAAGCGGAACCCGGGCGGCTCCGGCGGCCAGGCAGCCGGTCCGGGACGGGCGAACAGCGGTGCGGTCATGCCCCAATGGCCGTGGTCGAGCCAGGGGCGAAAATCGCGCGCGCCCATGGCCTCCAGTCCCCAAAGGTCGCGTACGATCCGCTCGCACACCGCCATCGCCGGGCGCGCCGGCGACAGGGCGAGGTAGCGGCGCGACTCGACCGCCACCGAGGCCAGCAGCGGCCTGTCCGGCTGCTCCAGGAACAGGGCGTGCACCGCCGTACCGTCGGACCACAGCGTCGCCAGCGGCAGGTGGTCGGCGTGCAGCCGCCCGGCGAGCTCGGCCCAGGCGGACGCGATGAGCTCGTAACGGAGCCCGCCTGCCGCCGGTACTGCGGCACCGGCCCGGATCAGCGCGGCGGCAGTGTCGCGCGGGCGTGCGGTCAAGGCGCCGACCCGCTGCCGGAGGCCGCCTCGCCGAGGTCCAGCAGCCAGCCGGACAGCGCGTTCGGCATCGCCAGGCCGAGCCAGCCCAGCAGCGCCAGCACCAGGACCCCGGACACGGCGGCCAAGCGTCCCTCCGGCCCGGCTGCCGGGCGGACGCGGCGCAGGGCGGACAACAGCAGCAGGGCGGTGCAGGCGAACGCCGCCAGCAGCAGCACCGCTGGCACCGGCGCCGCAGCGAACACCGCGGGGAGCAGCACGAAGCCGGCCAGGAACGGCCCGAACGGCGGCATCCCCGCGATCGCCAGCACCGCCAGGCGACGCACCGGCGCGCCAGGCGATCCGTCCGCCGGCAGCAGCGCCACCGGAAGCGACAACGCCAGGAACAGCAGGATCATCAGCGCCGCGGCAGCGCCGCTGCTGCCGCCGACGCCCAGGCCGACCACCGCCGCGCCGATCTGGACCGCCGCCGCCAGCGACAGCCGTTGGTCCAGTTCCCGCCGCGCCGGCATGAGGCAGACCGCCAGCAGCAGGCCGAGCATCCCGATCCCGATCAGCACGCTGTCGTCCGGAGCCGCCAGCAGGCGCAGCCGCAGCAGCACGTCCAGCACCGGAGCGGCCACCGGCACCGGCAGCAGGGCGCGCGCGATCCGGTCCCGCGTCGTCGCGCGCACCGGGCCGGCTCCCGTATCCGGCCCGACGGCGCAGATCCATGCCAGCAGCAGCAGCGGCAGCACCAGAAGCGCCAGCAGCGGACGGAGTGCTGCCGGCATCGCCGCACCTGCCTTGGTCCAGGCGGGCGGATGGCCGAGGCCGGCGCCGAGCACCGCCATCCCGAGCCAGGCAGTCAGCAGGATGGACGCGAGCAGCACCGCCTGCCGCCGGTAATGGTCGTGCAGCAGCGCCGCCCCTGCCAGGACCAGCGCTAACCCGGGCAGCATCAGGAACAGCGGCGCGGCGCGGCAGGCCAGGATGGCACCGCCGGTCACCAGCTGCGCCGCGACCTGCCAGCGCCGCCACCCGGGACCGCCCGACATGCGTTGCGCGGATGCGGTGCGGACCGAGACCAGCAGCCACGGCACGCTCACCAGCAGCGCCAGCGACCGGGCCAGCCGGTCGTCGAGCCAGATCGTCACGGATGCCGGACCCGCCGCCCCGGCTGGCCAGGCGAGGTCCGAGGCGGCCAGCAGCACCGTCGAGCCGGCGGCGACGACCGCGCCGGCCGCCACCAGTCGGTCGCCGACACGCCCGGGCGCGAGTGCCAGCAGCGGGCCGGCGAGCAGCGGCCAGGCCACCGCGGCCGGAACCAGCCCGGTCACGACCCGGCCGGCGCGGTTGCCCTGATCCGGACCAGGACGCACAGGCAGGCAGCCTGGAACAGCAGGATCGTCGCCAGGGCAAGACCGCCGGTTCCCGGCAGCAGGCATGCCGCGAGGACCAGGGCGTCGCCGGCGAGCAGCAGGGAGCCGGTCCCGCCAACGGTGTAGGTCCCGCCGACCGCGTAGGTCCCGCCGACCGTGGAGCGGGCACCGGCCGCGCCGAGCAGACCTGTCAGGGTGGCGGAGACGCACACCGTCAGCAGCCCGCGCGGCATGCCGATCCCGGGCACGATCCATGCCGTCAGCGCGACCAGCGCCAGCCCGGCCAGCAGCCAACCCGCTTCCCCGGGCCGGTGCTGCCACGCAATCCCGGCACCACCGCGACGGAGCAGGACCACCAGCACGGCCAGCTGCAGCAGCGACGCCGCGAGCCCGACCAGGCAGCGCCCCTCGCCCGCCCTGCCGCCCTGGCCGGCGGTGGCCGCGGCGAGAAGGCAGCCCGACAACAACAGCGTGTGCAGCGCCAGCCTCCGCGGCCAGTCGCGGTCGGACGCCGGGCGCACGAACAGCAGCGACAGCACCAGCAGGCCGTCCGGCAGCAGGAGGCTCATCCCGCGCCATGCCCGATGGCGAGCAGCAGCGGCGCCAGCAGGCCGGACAGCACCGACAGCCCTGCCAGCCGACGTCGTGCCGCGGCGGTGGCGACCAGGCCGCGCATCCCGCCCAACACGATACCGCCGCCGAGCAGCCGCAGCACCCAGAACACGAGGCCGAGCAGCCAGTGCAGCGGCCCAGACTGCGCCACTGCCACCGTGCCCGGCAGCAGCAGCGCGGTGAGCAGGTCGATCCAGACCACCGTCTGCACGGCCGACTGCAGCCGGAACAGCAGGAGGTCCGGCCCGGACAACGGTTCCGACAGCGCCGTCCCGCCGCCCCCTGCGGAGAGCGCCGCCAAGCCCAGGCAGACGGCCGGCATCAGCCCTGCGCCTTGGCGGAGGTCCGACAGCAGAGGCTGCAGTCCGGTGCCGCCGGCGGCCGAGGACAGCGCCAGGATCCCGAGTGCGCAGCCGGGCACGGCCAGCAGCAGCCCGGTCGCGGCGGACACGGCAGCCAGGCCGGGCGCCGCGATGCCCGCATCCAGCGCGCCCAGCAGCAGCACGACCCGGCCGGCGGCGAGCAGCAGCAGGATCGTCACGAGGTCGGCCCAGGGCGCGGTCGGAAGCCCGGACGCGAACGACGGCACCAGCGCTGCCGCCGACAACGCAGCCGACAGCGACAACAGCGGCGCCAGCGCCGACACCTGCGACCCGCCGCCGGCGCGCACCGGCTGCTTGCGCATCAGGGCGCCCAGGCTGCGCCAGGACAGCGCCATCTCCCCCACGACGCCCGGCGCGGTCCGGCGGCGCCCGGACATCAGGCGGGCGACGCCGTCCGACAGCGGCGGCAGCAGCGGCGCCACGGCGATCGTCAGCGCCAGGTGCAGCACCAGGGCGGCAGTCCCCAGCAGCAGGACCGGCAGCAGGCTCATGACCCGGGATGCCGGACCGACCACGCCAGCACCGCCGCAAGCAGCGCCAGGGCCAGCACGCCGCCGCGATGATGCAGCAGGCCGGACAGCATCGCGGCCACGCGTCGCGACGACGCGACGGCGCGCCGCAGCCGCCGACGCACCACGTGCCTCGCCTGGTCGCCTCGTCCCTGCCACGCCGTGCCCCCAAGTGCTGACACGAGTGCCGACAGCAGCGCATGCGGCAGCGTCGCCGGCCCGACCTGCGTCGCCGGGTCGCCGAACGGCAGCCAGGGCGGCGGCGGTGCCGCACCACCCTCCCAGGACGCGGCATGGCGCACCGGGCGCTCCCGGAGGAGACGGCGGACCCATACCGGAAGCCACACCGCCAGCAGCCCGAGCAGCAGCAGCGGAAGCGGCGACAGGCTCGCGGTGTCGCCGGGAGACACCAGCCGGAACACGGGCAGGTCGCCGGCGGCGTCGGAAGCCAGTGCCAGCCGCAACGGGGCCAGGGTGCGCAACCAGGCTCCCGGCAGCAGCCCGAGCAACAGAGGCACCGCCAGCAGCGCGCACAGCGCCCGCACCAGCACGGGCGGGATGTCGAGCGCTGCCGCGCCGCGTGGGGTGCGGGGCCGTCCCAGCACCGCGACGGCGGCCAGGCGCAGCCAGCCGACCAGGCACAAGGCGGCCGACACCACCACGGCCAGCACGGCGATGAACATCGACGGCCCGAAGGCACCGCCCTGCCGGGCCATCGCCAGCGCGTCCTGCAGCAGCAGCCACAGCCCCGCGAAGGCGCCGGCCGGGAACAGGAACCCGAGCATCGCCGCACAGCCGCCGCCCAGCAGCGACGCGCGCGGCATCGACTGCGCCAGCCCGCCCAGCCGTCCGAGCGCGCCGGCGCCCGCCTCCGCTTCCATCGCCTGCGCCAGCACCAGCGCGGCGAGCCCGCCCAGGACCTGCATCGGCAGCAGCAGCAGCACGGCATCCAGCGCCGTGCCTGCCAGCACCGGCAGGTCGTCGGCACGTGCCACCAGGCAGAGCCCGACCGCCGCCGCCATCATCCCGGCCGGCACCGACGCCAGCATTCCGACTGCAGGGCGAAGCCGGCCGGATCCCATCGCGTCGCTCCCCGCCCGCAGCGCCCCGAGGAGGCCGACCACGACCAGCACCACGCCCGGAGCGGCCGGCAGCGCCGTTCCCGGCAGGTCGAGCAGGAGGCGAAGAAGCAGGAACATCCCGAGCAGGGTCGCCAGCACCGGGGCCCAGGGCGGCGCCACCGTGTGCAGCCGCCGATGCCAGCCCTCGCAGGGCCAGGTCCCGAGCAAGGGCACGGCAGCGGCGATCGCCAGCAGCGGGAACAGCATCGAGCCGGCGGACACGGCCGGGTCGCCGCGCAGCCTGGCGAAGCCGGCGTCGGCCAGCCGGACGGCGGGGGCGGCGGCGCCGAGCAGCCGGGTACAGGCACCGAGCAGCGCTGCGCCGGCAAACACGGGGATGCGTCCGGTGCCGAGGCCGCCGGCGCTGCGGGCAAGAACCGCGATCGTCAGGATGCCGCCGAGGGCCAGCAGGAACGCATCCCCCGACAGCATCGTCAGTACCAGGCCGGACAGGCACAGCCGCAACCGGCCCCGGTCGCGCGGCAGCTGCGGCACCGCTGCCTCGACGAAACCCGCCGATGCGAAGCCGAGGAGCAGGAACGATGCGGACAACTGGTCCAGCTGGATGCCGCCGCCGCCGGCGAACCCGACCGGAACCGGCAGCGCGGCGCTTTGTCCGTCCACCAGGGCCAGCAGCGACAACGCCGCGCCGAGCATCGGCGTCAGCGCCGCCGACGGCCCGGATGCGGGCACGCCTGGCTTGCGAAGCACCGCAACCGTCCCCGAAACGGCCAGGACGGCCAGCACCAGGACCAGACCGATCAGGATCAGAAGGCTCAGGCAGGCCTCCTGCGGCAGGCTGGTGTCGGTTCGAACGCCTGGAGGCTACCGCCGTCCCGGCACCCCGGCCAGTCCCGTTGCGCGCCGGAAGGCCGACCCTCAGCCGGTATCCGTCACAGCATGGCGAGCGGCACCTTGGCGGTTGGCGGCGGGAATCCCCGGTCCAGCTCAGCCAGGTCCTCCGGACCCAGCACCAGGGACGCGGCGGCGGCGTTCTCGCGCAGGTGCCGGAGGTTCCCCGCCTTGGGGATGCTGATGACGTTGGGCAACCGCAGGGTCCAGGCCAGCGCGACCTGGGCCGGCGTGACGCCATGACGCGTCGCGACGCTGCCCAGCACCGGATGACGCAGCAGCCGCCCGCCCTGCCCGACCGGCGAATACGCCATCAGCGGGATGCCCTGGCGCACCGAATAGTTCAGGAGGTCGTGCTCGATGCCGCGGTGCTCAAGGTTGTAGAGCACCTGGTTGGTGGCGCAGCCGCGCGGCCGGGCGATGCCACCGAACTCCGCCAGGTCGTCGACGTCGAAGTTCGACACTCCCCATTCGCGAATCAGCCCCTCGACCCGGAGCGTCTCGAACGCCTCGATCGTTTCGGCGAGCGACGTGCCGCCACGCCAGTGCAGCAGGTAGATGTCGATCCGGTCGACGCCGAGCCGGGTCAGGCTCTGCCGGCACGCCTTGGGGATCTCGGTCCGGGTGGCGTGGCTGGGCAGCACCTTGGTCACCAGCGTCACGCGGTCGCGCTGGCCGGCGATCGCCTCGCCGACCAGCGACTCGGCAGCGCCGTCGCCATACATCTCGGCGGTGTCGATCAGGGTCATGCCAAGCTCGATGCCGGCGCGCAGGCTGTCCAGCTCGACGCGCCGACGGGACCGGTCCTCGCCCATGCGCCAAGTGCCCTGCCCCAGGCCCGGGACGTGGCTCCCGTCCGGCAGCCTGACCGGACGCCCGACCGTGGCCGGCTCGGTCATTTCCCGGCGTTCTCGACCGTGCTGCGATCCGAGGTCGGGCTGGCGGTGGCATCCTCGGTGTTCGCGTCGGGAATGCCGTTGGTCATGCCCGGACCATTCAGATGCGCATCGGCAGCAGGCGCGGGATCCGTGGGCTTGTCCTTGTCGCCTGCCGTTTTTGGCGTGTCGGCCATGGTCTCGCCCCTGTTCCGGTTCAGCGAGTCAACGCGCGGGACACGTCCGGTTGCCAGGAGGTCGGCATCGGCCTGTGTCCTGCAACGACCGTGCAGCAGGCTGGGCAGGCCTCACCCGGCGCGGGTCCAGCCCTTGGCCTCCTGCTTCCAGTAGACGGGCGCCTGACCGCGGCTCTTCGCGTCCACCCAGCGCGCCCGCGCATCCGCGACCGCGGCGTCGTCGTTCCCGTCGAACAGGTCGAACACGCGCGTGAACCGGTCGGCATCCGGCGCCCGCACCCCGTCCAGCAGGAACAGGAAGGCGGCTCCGTTCGGCACCTCCGCGTCGGCAGTGATCCAGACCGGCTGCAGCGCGGCCTCGCCCATCCGCCTGGTTCCGTGTGGCAGCCAGACCGGCTCCGGCATCCGCCACAGCGCCGCGTCGACCGCTTCGACCCTCGCCTCGTCCCGGCAGCGCACCACCGCGCGGTGCCCGCCCTGCAGCGTGCGGTCCAGCAGCGGCGCCAGCGCCTCCTCAGGCCCGGACCGGATGAGGTGGTAGAAGCCGATCGCGCTCATGCCGACGCGGCGGCCAGGCCGACGCGTCGCCGCCGGGCACAATCCGACCGGCGGCAAGAACTCCGGCTGTCGGCCCGGTGTTGATCTCCGACGATCGCGCGGCCGGCCCGGACCGGGCGCGCTGCCTCAGGAGCCACCGACACGTGTCCAGTTTCCTTCGACGTCCCACCCTCCCGTTCTGCCTGGTCCTCGTCGCCCTGTCGGCCGGAACGGCGTCGGCGCAGCCGAGCGGACAGGCGGCACCGGATTCCGAGGTCACGTCAGGCCAGGGCGTGACCGGCCACACCAGCACGCACAAGAACCAGGCGGTCAACACCAGCCCGGAACAACCCGCGCCAGCGGTGCGACAGAAGGTGCTGCCCTACCAGCACCTTCGCACCTTCCGCAACCAGGCCCAGGAACAGGTGGCGCCGGCGCCGGATGCCCCGGTGAAGCCCGGAACCAATGTCCAGCCCGGACAGGATACGCCCAAGCCGCAGCGCAGCTAGCCGGTCCGCAACGCCGCCTGCAGGCGCTCCCAGGCAGCCTCGTCCGGAGGCAGCCCGAAGCGGAGCCAGGTCGGCTGCGCGGGAAAGTGCCGTGCCAGCAGCCCGCGTCGTCCTAGATGCCGGAACAGCGCAGGGGCGTCCGGCCTCGTTGCCAGCCGGAACAGCCGCGTCCCGCCTGCGGGGACCATGCCTGCCTCCGCCAACAGGCGATCGAGGCGGTCGGCTTCCGCCTGCAGGACCGGGCCGGAGCGGTCGCGCCACGCGGGGTCCGCCAGGGCCTGCCGTCCCGCGGCGATCGCGACGCCGCCCACCGCCCACGGCCCAAGCAGCGTCCGCATCCGCGTCGTCACCGGTGGGTCGGCGAGCAGGAAGCCGAGCCTGATCCCGGCGAGCCCGTAGGTCTTGCCGAACGAGCGCAGCACCACGAGGCCAGGCGACGGCAGCAGCGACGCCGCCTGCGGCACGTCCGGTTCGAGATCGGCGAACGCCTCGTCCACCACCAAGACCGCGCCCTCCGCCGCGCAGCGCGCCGCCAGCCTGGCCAGAGGCTGCCGCCCCAGGCGCCGTCCGTCCGGGTTGTTGGGGTTGCACAGCACGAGCGCCGTGCCGGGCTGGACCTGCGCGGACAGGCCCCCCGCATCCGCCACTTCCACGACGGGCGCACCCGACGCAGCCCAGGACGAGGCATGCTCGCCATAGGTCGGTCCCAGCACCACCGCCGTCCGGCAGCCCAGCACGGCAGGCAGCAGGGAGATCAGGATCTGCGAGCCGGGCGCCGCCACGACCTGCTGCGCCGACGCGGCGCCATAAGCCGCCGCCGCCAGCCGACACAGCTCCGCCTCGTCCTCCGGCTCCGGCAGCCGGGTGAACGCCGCCGACGGCAGCGCCGGCATCGGGTACGGGTGCGGGTTGATGCCGGTGGACAGGTCGATGAACGGTTCGGGCGCACCCGGGAACAGCGCCCGCGCCGCCTGCAGCCTGCCACCGTGCGGGGCGGGCGGGACTGATCCGGCACTGTCGCCCGTGCTACAGAACGGGAACGAATTTCGGGAATGCACCGCCATCGCCGATACTCTCATCGTTGCCGCCGGCGCCCTGGCGACGGACGCGCTGTTCGGCTACCCGGACCGGCTGTTCCGCCTCGCAGGGCATCCGGTGAGCTGGATCGGCGCCGGCATCGCGCGGCTGGACCGGCTGCTCAACCGAGACACCATGCCCGAACCGCGGCGGCGGGTCTGCGGGGTGCTGGCGCTGCTGCTTCTGGCCGCCGTGCCGACCCTGGCCGCCGCCGCGCTGCAGCGTACCGTCGTCGTCCTGATGCCTCGTGCGGCGGCGCTCGGCCTGCTGGCGCTGGCGGCCGGCACCTTGGTGGCGCAGCGCTCCCTCTGGCAGCACGCCCGCGCGGTGCTGCACGGGCTGGAGCGGCAGGGCCTCGCCGGCGGCCGCCTGGCGGTGTCCCGGATCGTCGGCCGTGATCCGGACACCCTGGACGCCGCCGGGGTGGCGCGTGCGGCGATCGAGAGCCTGGCCGAGAACTTCTCCGACGGGGTGGTGGCGCCGCTGCTGTGGTGCGCGGCGTTCGGGCTGCCGGGGATCGTGTTCTACAAGGCGGTGAATACGGCGGACAGCATGATCGGCCATCTGTCCCCGCGTCACCGCTCGTTCGGCTGGGCCTCCGCCCGGCTCGACGACCTGGTGAACCTTCCCGCCTCCCGGCTGGCGTCGCTATGGCTGGTGCTCGCGGCCCTCGTGTCGCGCGGGGCCGACGCACGAGCAGCCGCCGTTGTCGTCCGGCGCGACGCCGGCCGGCACCGGTCGCCGAACGCCGGCTGGCCGGAAGCCGCGATGGCGGGCGCGCTCGGCCTGCGCCTGGCCGGGCCGCGCGTCTATGCCGGACATCGCGTCGCCGACCCCTGGCTCGGCGACGGCCGCGCCGACGCCGGACCGCCCGAGCTGCGCCGCGCGCTCGCCCTCTACCTCCGCGCCTGCGTGATCGAGGCGGCGGCGCTGTCGCTGCTGGCGGCCATGGCGCTGGGGGGGTCGCCGGCATGACCGAGGGCCCGGTGTTCGACCAGGCGTTCCGCGACCGGCTGGCCGCGCTGTTCCGCTGGCGACGCGACGTGCGCCGCTTCCGCAGCGACCCGGTTCCGGACGACACGCTGGACCGGCTGCTTCGGACCGCCTGCCTGGCGCCGTCGGTGGGTCTGAGCGAGCCCTGGCGTTTCGTCCGGGTCGACGCGCCGGCCCGTCGCGCGGCGATCCGGGCCGAGTTCGCGCGCTGCAATGCCGCCGCGCTGGCGGCACTCCCGGAGGCGGACGGTGCGCGCTACGCCACCCTGAAGCTGGCCGGGCTCGACCAGGCGCCCTGCCATCTCGCGCTGTTCGCCGATCCGGACCCGTCGCAGGGCCGCGGGCTAGGACGGCAGACCATGGCGGAGACCACCGCCTACTCGGCGGTAATGGCGCTGCACACGCTCTGGCTGGCGGCACGGGCGGAAGGAATCGGGCTCGGCTGGGTGTCGATCCTCGGGCCCCAGGCGGTGGCGCGCATCCTGGAGGTGCCGTCCTCCTGGCGCTTCGTCGCCTATTGCTGCATCGGCTGGCCCGAGCACGCGGACGACGTGCCGGAACTGGAGCGTGCCGGCTGGGAGCGACGACGCGAGGACCCGCCGCCGCTGCTGCGGCGTTGACGGACCGGCAACCTCGAGGGAGCAGGACCATGACATTTGCCACCGCAACCGGGATGCACGCCCTCGGCGACCATCCGCTGCAGTCCGGCGCCGTGCTGCGCGATGCCCGCATGGCCTGGAAGAGCTACGGCACGCTGTCGCCGGCACGGGACAACGTGATCGTCTACCCCACCAGCTACAGCGCCACGCACGACGACCAGGAGTGGCTGATCCGGCCGGACGGCATCCTGGACCCCCTGCGCTGGTTCATCGTCACCCCCGACATGTTCGGCAACGGTTTGTCCTCCAGCCCGTCCAACCACGACGACTATCCCGCGCTGCTGACCGCTGCCGACAACGTGCATGCCCAGCGGGCGCTTCTGCGCGACCTGTTCGGCATCGACCGCATCGCCTGCGCGTACGGCTTCTCCATGGGCGCGCAGCAGGTCTACCACTGGGCGACGCTGTATCCGGAGGCGGTGGAGCGCGCAGTCGTGGTGTGCGGCAGCGCCCGGACCGCCGTGCACAATCAGGTGTTCCTGCGCGGCCTGCTGGCGATCCTGGAGGCGGCCCCCGAGCATCGCGGCAACAGCCGGTTCGATGCCGAGCCGGTGGCAGCGCTCCGCGCCTTCGCCCGCATCTATGCTGGCTGGGCGAAGAGCCAGGACTGGTATCGAGACGGGCTGCACCTCGCCACCGCGACCGACCTCGAGGACTACCTCGACCGCGAGTGGACGCCAGGCTTCACCCGCTGCCGCGCCGCCGACCTGTATGCACAGGCCCGCTGCTGGGAAGCGTCCGACATCAGCGCCGGCGAGCTCTACGGCTCGGATCTTGCACGCGCGCTTGCGGCGATCGAGGCGCGCGTCCTGCTGCTGCCCGGCAGCACCGACCTCTACTTCCGGGTCGCCGACAACGAGGCCGAGCTGCCGCTGCTGCGCCACGCCGAGCTGCACCCGATCCCGTCGATCTGGGGCCACGGCGCCGGCAGCCCGAAGGGGAATGAGGAGGACGAGGCGTTCCTGCGCGACGCGGTGCGTCGCTGGCTGGCAATGCCGCCGGTTTCGTGAACAGTGTTCAAACCAGCTCGCCGCGATCCATGGCGTCGAGGAACGACGACGCCTGGGCTCTGATCGCCGCGCGCTTCGCCGGCTCCATCCGTTCCAGCGTGCGCAGCGGCATCGCCATGCGGCCGTTGCCGTCGAGCAGGGAGGCGTGGCGGTCCATGAAGTCCCAGTACAGCGCGTTGAACGGGCAGGCGTCCTCGCCCAGCGTGGTCCGCGGGTCGTAGGCGCAGCCGCGGCAGTAGTCGCTCATCCGGTTGATGTAGGCGCCGGACGCGGCGTACGGCTTGGAGCCCATCAGGCCGCCATCGGCGAACAGCGCCATGCCGCGCACGTTGGGCATCTCCACCCATTCGTAGGCGTCGGCGTAGACCACGAGGTACCACTCGTCGACCTGGTCCGGGTCGAGGCCGGCCAGCAGGGCGAAGTTGCCGGTGACCATCAGGCGCTGGATGTGGTGGGCATAGGCGTTGCGCCGGGTGTCGGCCACCACGTGGGACAGGCAGTTCATGCGCGTCGCCCCCGTCCAGTAGAACGGCGGCAGCGGGCGGACGGCACCGAGCGCGTTGCGGTGCCGGTAGCCCGGCATGTGCAGCCAGTACATGCCGCGCACGAACTCGCGCCAGCCGAGCACCTGGCGGATGAAGCCTTCCACCGCGTTCAGCGGCGCCAGCCCTTCCCGCCACGCCCGCTCGGCGGCGCGGCACACCGCGAGCGGGTCGAGCAGGCCGAGGTTGAGCGAGGTCGACACCAGGGCATGGAACAGCACCGGGTCGCCCGAGCGCATGAAGTCCTGCCAGTCGCCGAAGGCTTCTAGCCGCTCGGCCAGGAAGTGGTCGAGAGCCAGCGCCGCCTGCTCTGCGGTGACCGGCAGAGCGAAACCCGCCGCGTCTCCGAAATGATCGCCGAACCGGTCCGACACCAGGGCGATCACCGCGTCGGTGATGGCGTCCGGCATGAAACGCGGCGCCGGCGGCGGCCTGACCCCGGCCGGCATGCGCTTGCGGTTCTCCTTGTCGTAGTTCCAGCGTCCGCCGATGGGCGCGTCGTCCTCCATCAGCACGGCGTAGCGGCGGCGCATCGCGCGGTAGAAGAACTCCATGCGCGGCGCCGTGCGCCCTTCGGCCCAGTGCCGGAACTGGCGCAGCCCGCACAGGAACCGGTCGTCGTCCAGGATCTCCACCGGGATGCCGGCCCGCTCCTGCCAGCCGGACATCTCGTCGAGCAGGCGCCACTCGCCGGGAGCGGTGACCAGCACCCGGTCCGGACGGTGCGCCGCGACCGCGCGCAGCATCTCGCCGCGCAGGCTGTGGGTGTTGTCCGGGTCGTCGAGTGCCGTGTAGGCGACGCGTATCCCGCGCTGGCGCAGCCTCGCTGCGAAGTGCCGCATGCCGGACAGCACCAGCACGATCTTCTTCTGGTGGTGGCGGACATAGGTGCACTCGTCCCGCACCTCGGCCATCAGCACCACGTCGCGGACCGGGTCGATGCCGTCCAGGGCGGGTACCCGGTCGGAGAGCTGGTCGCCCAGCACCAGGCGCAGCGTGCCGCCAGTCATCCGTGGCGACGCCGCAGCAGCAGGCGCACCGAACCGACGTTGCGCGCGTGCGGATGCACCGCCGCCAGAACCAGCGGCCGCAGGTCGCTGCGGTCTAGCCAGTGCGGCAGCTCGCGGCGCAGGATGCCGCCCTCCGGCCCCGACCCGGCGCCGGTGATGATCTCGACGCAGCGCAGCCGCTCGGCCTGTGCCCGGAGCAGGAAGGCGTGCAGCATGCGGAACGCCGGCTGCGCCGCCTGGCCGTGCAGGTCGAGCCGGCGCTGCGGCCGAAGCTTGCCGCTGGACAGGGCGCGCCAGCTGGTGTCGTCGAGCCCGCCGAGTCGCACGCCGATCTGCACCGGTGGCCGAATCGGGCCTGGACGCGGCGGGACCGTGCTGGCGATCGCCGGACCGGTGGGTGCCGGCGCGGCCAGCTCGCCCCCCTCCGGCGCGGCGGCCGGAGCCAGCGAGGCCGGCTTCGGCGCCTGGCCCTTCAGCGGCCGCACCTCGTGCATGACATCCAGCCACAGCCGTTGCTCGTCCTGGCCCAGCCGGCGCGCAACCATGCCGTTCTCCGCGCGGTGGCCTGCCTCGGGCAGCCAGTCCGACAGCCCATTGTTCCACGGCGCCGTTCCAGGGGCCAGGACCGGCCTGGACCGGGCGGGTGGCCGCGCCGTATGAGCGTAGGCGTGAGGTCCCGCTCCTGCCTGCTGGTTGCCCTGCTGATCCTGGCCATCCTGGGCGGGTGCTGGACGCGCAAGGCGGTGCAGCCGCTCGGCGCGTTCGACCAGCCGTTCTATCTGGGCATCGCCTTCGACCTGCTGCACCACGGCCGCTACACCGACGGCTACGGATTCGCCGGCGGCGACGCCGGCACGATCCGGCCGTCCGGCATGCGCTTCACCCCGCTCTATCCGGCCTTGCTGGCCGCGGCGGCGGCGGTGGATCCCGATCTGCGCCGCGGCATGGACTGCCTGGTCGCGCACCAGGGCCAGGCGGCGTCCTGCCCGCGCACGGCGCCGTCGATCCGATGGCTGCAGTTCGGAATGCTGGCGGGCACCATGGGGATGCTGTGCTGGTGCGGATGGCGCTGCTCGGGACGGCCGCGCACCGGCCTGGTGGCTCTCGCGCTGGCGCTCCCCACCGCGCCGCTGCTGCTGTGCTCGGTGGACTACCTGATGACCGAGATCGTCAGCCTGTTCCTGGTGGTCGCGTGCCAGGCGCTGGCGCTTCGCGCCGTGCCGGCGGAGGCGCCCCGGGATCCGGACCCGGCCTGGCTGTTCGCCTCCGGCCTCGCCCTGGGGCTCGCGGTGCTGTCCCGGCCGGCCTTCGCGATGCTGGCCCTGGCCGTCCTGGCCGCCGGGATGGTCCGGCTGGCGATGGCGCCCGGACGACGAGCGGCGCGTGCGCTGCTCGGCTTCGCGGCCGGGACAGGCTGCGTGGTGCTGCCCTGGATCCTGCGCAACGCCCTGGTGATGGGCCGGCCGGCGCTGACCTTCGGCTACGCCTCGCACACCCTGGTGCAGCGGCTGTCGTTCGACGCGATGACCCGGCACGAGTACGTCCTGAGCTTCGTGTGCTGGCTGCCGGACGGCAACGGGCTCGGGGCCGCCCTGGCCGGCCGACACGCCTGCGACCGGTTCGGCTGGGACGACCATCCCGACAGCTTCTACGCCATCGGCATCGGCCCGATGCTGGACCGCACCCTCGCCGAGGCCGGCGGCTGGAGCCACCACATGTCGTTCCTCGTGCACGACTTCCTGCTGCGCGACCCGGTGCGCCAGCTGGGCTGGCACGTCCTGGTGACGATCCCGCTGGCGCTCCGCGGGCTCTACCTCGACCACTGGTGGGGCTTCGTGCTGGGGCCGATCTGCGCCGTCGCCACCGGGCTGGCGCTCCGGGCCGGCGGGCCGGCGGCGCGGCGCTTCCTGCTGCTGAGCCTGCCGGGCTGGTTCATGCTTGGCGTCAACGCTGCGGTCGCGGTCAACCAGGTCCGCTACAACCTGATGCTGCTGGTGCCGCTGGCAGTGGCCGGCGCGCTGGCGGTCGAGCGGGCGGTCCGGACCGCGGCCGGCCTCCGGGAGCTACGGTCTGCCGGGAGGGTGCGCCACCGGTTGACGGAAGGCGGGCTATCGGCCCCTTGTAAGCAGGTATGAATTACGCAAAAGTGACGCGATAGACATTATCCTCCCGCAACATAGGGTCGCGTCGACGCTTCCATGCTGACCGGGTTTCGCCTGTTCGCGCGCGTGGGCAGCGCGTCGTGCGTCCTGCTGGGCCTGTCGGTGCTGGCCGGCTGGATGATCGGCCACCGGGCGCCGTTGCAGATCCGTCCCGATCCGGGCGGGATGACGTCGCGCTCGGCGCTGGCGATCGTGCTCGGCGGCATGGCGCTCGGCCTGCGCAACGCGGGCCTGCCAGGGCCCGGCCGGCGCGCCGCGTCGCGCGTCTTCGCGGCATCGCTGCTGGGCGGCGCGCTCCTGTTCATCCTTGGCCACGCCGTGGCCGGCTACGACGTGCTCGGGTCGCTGCTGCCGCACCTGCCGTCGGGCGGACGCGGCCATGCCGGCAGGATCGCGCCGACCAGCGTGTTCTGCTTTGCCCTGCTCGGCCTGGCCGTGGTGCTGTCCGACCGGCGCGGCGTCGTCGCGCGTCGGATCGGCGACGGCTGCGCCCTGCTCGGGCTACTGGTCGCGGGTCTGGTCATGCTCTGCTACGCCTACGGCGTTCAGGAGCTGCGGGCGCTCATGATGAACAGCGTCATGGCGCTGTCCACGGCGTTCTGCCAGTTCGTGCTGTTCCTGGCCTGCCTCGCCAGCGGGCCGGGCCAGGGCGTGACCGCGCTGCTCTCGTCCGGCCGCGCCAGTGCCCGCAACTCGCGCATGCAGCTGCTGCTGGTGGTCCTGGTACCGTTCGTGATCGGGCTGCTGGCGCTGCGCGGGGTGCGGGAGGGGCTGCTGTCCACCGGGCTCGCGATGGCGATCGTGGTCGCCAGCACCGTGGTGTCGCTGGTGCTGCGGATCCTGCGCGACGGCAGCGTGCTGGACGACCTGGAGATCCGTCGCGGCGCCGCGGTCGCCGCCCAGATCCGGCTCACCGTCGAGCTGGAACAGCGCGTGCGCGAGCGCACCGCGAGCCTGGCGCTGAGCGAGGCGCGGCTGCGCACCTATTTCGACAATGCCCCCGAAGGACTGCTGCTGTTCCGGGTCACTCCGGACCACCGGTTCGTGGTCGAGTCGATCAGCCCGTCGCTGCGCGCCCTCTACCACCTCGGAGCGCAGGATCCCGCCGACATCACGCTGGACATGCTGTTCCCCCTCGACCCGGTCGCGGGGATGCCGTCGCTGATCGCGCAGTGCCTGCAATCAGGCCGTCCGTGCCGCACCACCGCACGGCGGGAGATCGCGGGGCAGAACCGGCTGCTCGACGTGATCCTGGCGCCGGTGCCGGCCGGGCCGGACGAGGGCCGGCTGATCGCGGCCAGCCTGCGCGACGTGACCGAGGTCGAGAAGCGCGAGGAGCAGCTGCGCCAGAGCCAGAAGATGGAGGCGGTGGGCCAGCTCACCGGGGGCCTCGCGCACGACTTCAACAACCTGCTGACCGGCATCACCGGCAGCCTGGAGCTGATGCGGACGCGCGTCGCCCAGGGGCGCATCGGTGAACTCGACCGCTACATCGAGACCGCGCAGACGGCGGCGGATCGGGCGGCGGCGCTGACGCACCGCCTGCTCGCCTTTTCCCGTCGGCAGACGCTGGATCCACGTCCGACCGAGGTGGACCGTGTGGTGGCCGGCATGGAGGAGCTGATCCGCCGCACCGTCGGCCCGGAGATCGCGATCGAGGCGACCACGGAGACCGGGCTGTGGACCACCCTGGTCGATGCCAACCAGCTGGAGAACGCGCTGCTCAACCTGTGCATCAACGCCCGCGACGCCATGCCGGGCGGCGGGCGGCTGCTGATCACGGTCGGCAACGTCGTGGTCGAGACCATCACCTCCGCCGCGGCCGAGTCGCCCGCACCCGCGGATCCGACCGACGACCTGCCGCCCGGATGCTATGTCCGCCTGCGCGTGACCGATACCGGCGCCGGGATGTCGCCGGAGGTGATGGCCCGGGCATTCGACCCATTCTTCACCACCAAGCCGCTTGGCCAGGGCACCGGGCTCGGCCTGTCGATGACCTATGGCTTCGTGCGCCAGTCCGGCGGCCACGTGCAGATCGTGTCGGCGCCTGGCGAAGGCACCTCGATCAGCCTGCACCTGCCCTGCCACAAGCCGGCGCCGGCCGACGCCGAGGCACCCGCCCAGGTCCCGGTTGCGACTACCGGGGTGATCGCGCGCGACAGGACGGTGCTGGTGGTGGATGACGAGCAGGCGATCCGCGACATCGTGGTCGAGGTGCTGGAGGAGCTCGGCTGCCGCACGCTTGCGGCGGAGGACGCGGCGGCGGCGTTGGCGCTGCTGCGGTCGGATGTCGCCATCGACCTGCTGGTGAGCGATGTCGGGCTGCCGAACGGCATGAACGGACGCCAGCTCGCCGACGCGGCGCGGCTGCTGCGGCCCGAGCTCGGCGTGCTGTTCATCACCGGCTACGCCGCCAACGCGGTGCTGGGGCAGTCCGGCCTGCCGCGCGGCATGCAGGTGCTGACCAAGCCGTTCACGATCGACCGGCTCACCGGCCGCATCGAGGCGCTGCTGAAGCGGCCCGACCCCGCGCCCGCCGGGCGGAGGGCGATGCCGGTCCCCTCGTGAGGGGGTTCAGGCCGTTGCCATCTGGCGCCTTGCGGCGGCCACGCGGTCGGAGGCCAGCAGCATGTAGACGGCGGGCAGCACGAACAGGGTGAACAGGGTGCCGATCGCCAGGCCCGAGGCGATCACCAGGCCCATCACGAAGCGCGACGCGGCGCCGGCGCCGGTGGCGAACACCAGCGGCATCACGCCCAGCACCATGGCGGCGGTGGTCATCAGGATCGGCCGCAGCCGCAGCGCGCAGGCACGCTCGATCGCCTCGCGCTTGGACAGGCCCAGCACCTGGCTTTCCTTGGCCACCTCGACGATCAGGATGCCGTGCTTGCTGATCAGCCCCATCAGCGTGACCAGGCCCACCTCGGTGAACAGGTTGATGCTGGCGCCGCCCACGCCGGCCCACACGAACAGCAGGGCGCCGGCGATCGACATCGGCACCGAGACCAGGATGATCAGCGGGTCGCGGAAGCTCTCGAACAGGGCGGCGAGTGCCAGGTAGGTGATCACGACGGCCAGCGCGAAGGTGGCGGCGAAGCCACCCGTCTCCTGCACGAACTGGCGCAGCGGCCCGGTGGTGTCGGTGACGTAGCCGGCCGGCAGCATCTGCGCCGACAGGTGCTGGAGGTAGTCGTAGGCCTGTCCCTGCGTGACGCCGGGGGCAGGCAGCGCCTGGACCGTGGTGGCGTTGAGCTGCTGGAAGTGGGCGATCGACTCCGGCACCACGCTGTCGGCGACGTGCGCCACCGAGCGCAGCGGCACCGACACGCCGTTCACCGACTTGATGGGGTAGTCCAGGATCTGGTCCGGGTTAAGGCGGAACCGCCGCATCGCCAGCGGCTCGACCTTGTAGGAGCGCTGGTCGGTGGAGAAGAAGCCGGTGTAGTTGCCGCCGAGCATGGCGTTGAGCGAGTTGCCGAGGTCGTTCATGGTCAGGTCGAGCGTGGCGAGCTTGGCGCGGTCGATGACGATTGTGGATTGCGGCTGGTCGATCTTGAGGTCCTTGTCGGCGTAGGCGAACAGGCCGCTGGCGCGCACCCGGGCCAGGAACACGTCCGACACCTGGTTCAGCTGCGCAAAGTCGCCCGTGCTCTGCAGCACGAACTGGATCGGAAGGCCGTAGGAGCCGGGAAGATACGGGTTGGCGAAGATCGCCATTTCCGCACCCGGAATCCTGGCGAGCTTTTCCTGCACCTCGTTGGCGATCGTGGACTCGCTCCGTGTGCGCTGGCTCCAATCCTTCAGCTCCAGGCCTCCCTGTATGTTCGGGGCCTGGCTGAAGATGAAGAAGTCCTTCATCTCCGGTACTGCCTTGTAGATGTCGACGATGCTCGGGTTGTAGCGGGCCAGCGCGTCCAGCGTGATGTTCGGCGCGCTGCTGCCGGAGACGGACAGCTCGCCCGTATCCTCGGCCGGCGACAGCTCGTGCTTGGCGTGGCCGTAGAGATACCAGGTGCTGCCGAGCACGAGCAGCCCGACCAGCAGCACCACCGGCCGCACCCGCAGGCTCGCCCGCAGCATCGCGCTGTAGCCGCGCTGCACCAGGTCCAGCGCGTGCTCGCTGCCCCGCTCCATCCGCTCGGCGAGCGGCATGCGCGTGCCGGGCGCGCTGCGCGCGCGCAGCAGGCGCGAGCTCATCATCGGCGACAGCGTCAGCGCCAGCAGCGCAGACACGGTGACAGCACCGGCGAGCGTGAACGCGAACTCGATGAACAGCGCCCCCGTCAGCCCGCCCTGCAGCCCGAGCGGCACGTAGGCCGCGATCAGCACCACCGTCATGGCCAGGATCGGCTGCACCAGTTCGCGCGCCGCCGCCACCGCGGCTGCCACCGGCGTCAGCCCGCGGGCGAGGTAGCGGTTGACGTTCTCGACCACGATGATGGCGTCGTCCACCACCAGCCCGATCGCCAGCACCAGCGCCAGCAGGGTGAGCAGGTTGATGGAGAACCCCATCGCCGCCATCATCGCGAAGGTGCCGACCAGCGACAGCGGGATCGTCACCAGCGGTACCAGCACCGAGCGCGGCGAGCCGAGAAAGGCGAACACCACGAGCGCCACGATCGCCAGCGACTCCGCCAGCGTCACCACCACCTCGTGGATGGAGGCACGGATGTAGTCGCCGTTGTCGTTCAGCACCGTGATGTGGATCGCGGGCGGCATCTGCTGGCGCAACGCCGCGATCTTCGCCTCGAGGTCGTGCGACACTGCCAGCGCGTTCGCCGACGGTGTCGCCTTGATGTCGATGTAGACGCCTCCGCGGTTGTTGGCGATCGCCTGGAAGTTGTCCGGATCGCTGCCGAATTCGACCTGCGCCACGTCACCCAGGCGGATGATGTGCAGCGCGTTCTGCCGGATGATCAGGTCCCGGAACTGCGCGGCGTCGTGCAGGCTGGAGGTGATGTCCAGGTTCACGCTCACGGCGCCGCCGAGCGTGTTGCCGACGCCGGTGACGAAGTTGTTGTTGCCGAGTGCGGTGGAAACGTCGGCAGGCGTGAGTCCGTAGGCGGCCAGACGCTCCGGGTCGAGCCAGACGCGCATCACCACGTTCGGCGCACCGTTGACGTTGACGCTCTGCACGCCGGGAACTGCCTGCAGCCGTGGCGCCACCACCCGCTGCACGTAGTCGCTGACCTTGGACGGCGGCAGCACGTCGCTGTCCACGGTGATGCCCATGACGCCACCACCGCTCGAGTACATGGTGATCGCCGACGCCTGCACGCCGGGCGGGAACTGCGAGGTCGCAGCGGTGACGTAGGACTGGATCTCGGCCAGGGCGCGTGCCGGGTCGTAGTTCAGCTTGAGGCTGACCACGATGTCGGACAGGCCGATCGAGGAGGTCGAGGTCATGGTGTCGATGCCCTGCGCCTGGCTGATCTTGCCCTCCAGCGGCGTGGTGACGAAGCCGGCGACGGTGGCCGGATCGGCGCCGTAGTAGCTGGTCTGGATCTCCACCGTGCCGGTGACGATGTGCGGGAACTTCTCCACCGGCATGGCCTGCTCGGCGCGCAGTCCGAACACGAGCACGAGGATGGAGACCACGCAGGACAGCACGATCCGGTGGATGAACAGGTCGGTCACGCGCATCGGCTGCTGCTCCTCACTCTTCCGCAGGGTCCGGCGTCAGCTCGTTCGGTGGCTGGACCCGGTTGTCGATCACCACGGACGCGCCGCTGCGCAGCTTGATCTGGCCGGCGGTGACCACGGTGTCGCCGTCGTGCAGCCCGGCGGTCACCACCACCCGGTCGCCCTGCATGCCCCCCAGCGTCACCACCCGCGAAGTGGCCAGGAACACCGGTGCGCTCCCCGGTGCGCCTCCCGGCTGCGGCGTGAGCACGTAGACGAAGTCGCCATACGGGTTGAAGCTGACTGCCGTCTGCGGCACCGCCAGGACCTCCTGCGACGGCCCCAGGTCGAGGCGTGCCACCGCGAACATGCCGGGCAGCAGCGCGTGGTCGCGGTTGTCCAGGCTGGCGCGCACCGAGGCCATGCGGCTCTGCGCATCGATCCGGCTGTCCAGCGCCTGCACCGCGGCGTGGAACACCCGGCCGGGATAGGTGTCGACGCTGATGTCCACCGTGCGCCCGGGCCGGACGTCGCCCACCTGCTGCTGCGGCACCGAGAAGTCGACGTAGATCGGGTCCAGCGCCTGCAGCGTGGTCACCGCGGTGCCGGGCGGCAGGTATTGGCCGAGGTCGACCTCGCGTATGCCGAGCCGCCCGCTGAACGGCGCACGCACGATCTTCTCGTCCATCGCCTGCGCCTGCGCTGCGACCTGGGCCTGGTAGCTGCGCAGGTTGGCGGTGTCGAGGTCGAGCGTGGCGTGGCTGACCGCCTGCGCCTCGAACTGCTTCTGGTCGCGCTGGAGGTTGGTGCTGTAGAGCGCCACCTCCGCCTGGAGCTGCTGCAGCTTGGCCGGATCGTCATACTGGCGCAGGCGCAGCAGCACGGTGCCGACCTTGACGTCCTGCCCCGACTGGAAGTCGATCTCGTCGACGATGCCGGGCACCTGCGCCGACAGGTCCGCCCCCTGCACCGCCCGCACCTGACCATACGCCTTGAGCCGGTCCTGCCAGGGCTGCCGGCGCACCACGATGTCCGACACCGTCTGCGGCGGCTCGGCCGCCTGGACAGCCCCCTGGGCAGCCCCCTGGGCGGCCGCAGCCGGGGCGGCGCGATGGGCGAGGTGCCAGACCGGGTAGGCAGCCACCGCCAGCACCAGGAGCAGCAGCAGGACCATGCGTGTCCGCGTCATGAAGGCGTTCCGTCGCAGCTCGGGATGGAGGGATGGGTCGGCAGGAACGCTCATGGCAGCGGCGAGCTCAGCAGGCCGGGCGGCGGCGGCGGCAGGTCGCCGCGGTGCCACCAGCCACCGCCCAGCGCCTGGAACAGCAGGACGGTGTCGGCATAGCGCGCCGCCTGCGCCCGGATCAGGGTGATCACCGCGGTCTGATAGGTCTGTTCCGCCGTCAGCACGCTGAGGTAGGACACGCCCCCCAGCCTGTATTGCAGGCTGGCCAGCGACAGCCCGCGCTGCCCGGCCTCGGCGGCGGTCAGGGCATACTGGAGGTTTACCGCGTCGTTCTGCAGCTGCGCCAGCACGTCGGCCACGTTCTGGAACGCCGTCACCACCGTGTTGCGCCAGGACGCCGCCGCCTCCAGCAGTGCCGCCTTCTGCGCACGCTGCTTGTGCAGCAGCTGGCCCGCGTCGAAGATCGGCTGCACCGCCTGGTTCACCAGCGACCACAACCCGTTGCCCGGGCTGAACAGCTGGTGGATGTCGCCGGCTGACGAGCCGACCGAGGCCTGGAGCGTCACCTGCGGCAGGCGTTGCGAGATCGCCACGCCCAGCGCCGCGCTCTGCTGGTGCAGGGTCTCCTGCGCCGCCAGGATGTCGGGACGCTGCACCAGCAGAGCCGACGGCAGGCTCACCGGCAGGCTGTCCGGCAGGGTCAGCTGCTCCAGGGTGATGGCGGGAAGCGCGACCTCGGACGGCGCCTGCCCCAGATAGGCGGCGATCTGGTCGCGCGTCTGCACCAGCTCGGTCTGCAGCGGCACCAGCACCGTCTGCGCCTGCGCCACCTGCGCCTGCTGGGTGGCGACGTCGGTGCCGGTGGCGCCGCCGAGCTGGAACTGCTGGCGCACCGTGTCGAGCTGCTTCTGCTCGAAGCCGATCAGCTGCTGCTGCACCGCGATCTGGGCGCGCAGCGACGCCGCCTGGATCGCGCTGGTCACCACGCCCGCGGTCAGCGACAGCACCGCCGCCTCCAGCTCGAACCGCTGGTAGCCCGCCTGCGCGCCCGCCTGCTCGATCGCCCGGCGCAGGCCGCCCCACACGTCGAAGGTGTAGCTGAGGTTCAGCTGGGCGTTGTACTGGGTGAACAGTTCCGCCTGCGTGCTCGGGAACCCTGGCTCCTCGTAGTTCAGCGGCGCCTCCTGCCGGCCGCGCAGCACCTGGCCGGTGATGGTCGGGAACAGCGTGCCCTCCTGCGCCAGCTCCAGCTCCTGCGCCTGCCGCAGCGCCTGGCGCGCTGCCTCCAGGTTCGGGTTGTCGCGCAGCGCCTGCGCCACCAGCGCCGACAGGGCCCGCGAATGGAACAGCGTCCACCAGTCGCCGGGAAGGTCGGCGCCCGGCACCAGCGTCTGCGCCGCCCCGCCCGCCGTGCCGGACGACGCCGTGCGCGCCGCCGGCGCCTGCTCGTTGTAGCGGCCAGGCACAGCCAGAACCGGACGGTGGAAGTCAGGACCAACCTCGCAGCCGCACAACATGGCCGGCAGCAGAGCCATGGCCAGACGCGACCGCAGGACGAGGCGGCTGTGCTTGGATGTGTCTACGCGCGCCGGCATGTTTCCTCGTCGCAGCCGCCTGGTTGTCGGCGACCGTCGTTGCTGTGACAGCAGGTTCCGTGCCAGCTGGACGGCGCGGACCATAACCGTTCAAGCGCTTGTTTTCACATTACATCTTGGACGGTCGGTGACGACACCGTATCGATGTGGTGGCGGGTATCGCCACAAGATGGCAACCTGCCTCAACTTCTGGACACCGGTCCTGTTGTCGCCGGATCCTGAGCGGGACGAAAGTCGTGGGCAGACGCCTTGGGACGTCGGAGCATGCGACCATGCCGAGACGCGCACAGGTCCAGCCGAAGCGGGATGACAGGCACGACCTCGTTTCCGCCGAGATTCCGGCCGTGCCGGCAGACGGCTCAGGCGGCGCGCGCCGCCTTCATGGACGCCAGCAGCCGGCCGCGGGCGATCCCGACATAGCCGGCGTCGAGGTCGATGCCGATGCCGCGGGCACCCTCCTGCTCGGCCGCCAGCAGCGTAGTCCCGGTGCCCATGAACGGGTCCAGCACCACCGGCGACGGCTTGCCGTGCAGGCGCACGCACATGCGCGGCAGCATGATCGGGAAGGTGCCGGGGTGGTCGAACTTCTGCGACCGGTTGCGCACCGTCTCGTACGGGATGAACCAGCTGTCGCCGCGGCAGCGCAGGTCCTGGGCGTGGCCACGCCTGGCGATGTTGGTCTTGTCCTTGAACGGCACGCCCACCGCCAGGCGCTTGAGCGGCACCGCGCCGTCCTGCGTCAGGTGGAAAACGTGCTCGTGGTTGCGATGAAGGTAGCGGGCGCTGTTGATCGGCTTGAAGTGGCCGACCGTCTCGTCGCCGATCGAGATCGACTTCACCCAGGTGATGTGGTTCTGCAGCCGGAACAGGCCGCGCAGCCGCACGATCAGCTCGAACGGCAGCCACGGCATGGCGCTGGACCCGGTGATGTTGAGAAAGAACGAGGCGTCCGGGCGCATCACCCGGCGTATGCCGGTCGCCACCTCCAGCATCCAGTCGAGGTAGTCCTGCTCCGCGCGCCGGTCGCCGTAGGAGCGGTAGGCGAGGCCGATGTTGTAGGGCGGCGAGGTCACCACCACGTCGACCGACGCGGCGGGAAGCCGCTCCATGACCCGCAGGCAGTCGCCGCGATACAGGATGTGCCGCCCCGCCCACTGCCGCCGGGCGACCGGCTCGACGGCGACCGGATCGCGGGCCTGGGCAGGAGGGCGATGAGCCGAATCGGTGTCGAGCGAGTCGAATGGCGTCATGGCAGGAGTATCACCAGGACGTGGCTGATCCGGCCAGACTCATGCCCCGGTTTTCACCGGGCGCCCGGCTGCCGCGGCAGAAGCAGCACAATCCGGCCGCCGGCGTGCATGGCGCCGGCATCGCGCGCCGCCGCGTCGTTCCAGCCGAAGAACAGGTCGGCGCGGACCGGACCGGTGACGTCGGTGCCGAGGTCCTGCGCCAGCACGAGGCGGTCGAGGGGCGAGCCGTCCGGCCGGGTGGTGGCGACGAACATCGGCACGCCCAGCGGCAGGAAGGCGCGGTCGACAGCAGCCGAACGCAGCGGGGTCAGGGTCACGCCCAGCGCGCCGGGTGGCCCCTGGTTCGGCGCCACGTCGTCGAGCAGGCGGAAGAACACGTAGTTCGGGTTCCGCTCCATCAGCGGCCCGGCCTCGGCCGGATGGGCGGCCAGCCAGCCACGGATGGACTGCATGCTGACCCCGTCCGCAGGAAGCTGCCCGTCCGCCACCAGCAGGCGCCCGAGCGGCACGTAGGGCTGGCCGTTGCGCCCGGCATAGCCGAGCCGGACGATCTGGCCGTCCGGCAGCCGGATGCGGCCGGAGCCCTGCACCTGCAGGAAGAACAAGTCCACCGGATCGCGCAGCCACAGGATCTCCAGGCCGCGACGGCCGAGTGCGCCGCGATCGATCTGCGCGCGGCTCCAGTACGGCACCACCCGGTGGTCCTCGACCCGGCCGGTCAGGGGCTGCGCGCCGAGACCCGGAGCGCTCAGCGTGACCAGCTCCGACGGACGGCCGTAGACCGGCACGGCGTACCCGGGAGTTCTCGACAGCGAGCCGGCGAACTCGGGCTCGAAGTAGCCCGTCAGGCTGGCGTCGGGAACGTCGCGATCCGAAGCGAGGAAGGGCAGGAACCAGGTCTGGAGGTAGCGCCGCACCGCCGGCTCGTCGCCCGACGGCAGCGCGCGGGCAGCCTGGCAGGCCGGCCCGTAGGAGCCTGCCATCCCGGCAGCGCTGCGGGCCTCCGCGGCACCACCCAGGCTGGTGTCGGCGGGCAACCGGCCGAGCCGCTCGCACTCGGCCAGCAGCGCCGGCAGCACGCCGCCAAGACGGTCCGCGCTCCAGCCGGGGATGTCGGCATAGCCGATGCGGGTCAGGGCGAGCGCCGGCGGACCGGCGGGCCCGGCACAGGCCGCTGCCAGGAACAGGACGCCCGTCAACAGGGCGGCAGCGCACGACGGAACGATCATGCAGGCGATGCGGAAGACGGCCGGCGCGGAACGCGGCGCGTCAGGCGCTCCGGGCGCCGGCAAGCCGCCAGGCGGCGCCGTCGGTGCCCTTCGGGCCGCCGATCCAGCGCTCGAAGGTCCAGCTGTCGGCGAGCTCCGTCACCGCGTCGGCGCCGGATACCGGCAGCCCGTCGCGGCCGAGCAGCACGCTGACCTGGTCGGACACGACGCGCACGTCGATCGTGGCGCGCCAGATGCCGTTCTCCTGCACCAGCGCCGCGTCGGTGATCTGCATCTGCGTCACCGCGCGGATCTCGGCGCGCTGGGTCTCGCCGGCCGCCTCACGGGCGATGATCGCCGCCTCGAACGCCGCATAGGCGTCGGCGGTCAGCGCGCCGCGCAGCACAGTGCGGTCGCCCTCGGCGAAGGCCGCGACGATGCGCCGGAACGCCGCCTCGGCCTGCACGAGGAACTGCGCCGCATCGAAGCTGCGCTCGCGCTCGCGGATGCGCGCCAGCGTCACCCCCACCGGCCCGGCCGGGTCGGGCAGCTTGCGTTCCGTGGCCGCGGGCGTCGGCTCGGCCCGCGCCTCGATCACCGGCCCGGGCGTTCGCAAGGCTACCGGCGGCGTTGCCGGACGCTCGAGCCCGGTGCGCTTGCCCAGGATGCTGCGCAGGCGCAGCACCAGGAAGGCGGCGAACAGGCCCAGCAGGACGAGGTCGACCGGGTAGTTGCCGGCGAGGAAGTGCATCGAGGATCCCGATCGTCTTGGGAGGATGAAGGCGGAGGATGGAGGCCCGGTCTCGAGCGGGGGCCTGGCAGAGATAGGGGCGTCGGCGCCCGGAGACAATCAGGCGGCGATTGCCGGGTGCTCCGGGGGAGCGTATCGGCTGGAACGATGATCGTGTTGCGGCACTGCCAGAGCGAGTTCAACCTCCACTTCACCCGCACCCGACGCGACCCGGGCCTGATCGATCCCGGCCTGACCGCCGAGGGCCTGGCGCAGGCGGACGCGGCGGCGGACGCGTTGTGCGGGGCCGGGCGGATCACCCGCATCGTGGCGTCGCCATATCGGCGGGCGCTGCAGACCGCGGCACCGATCGCCGCCCGCCTCGGCGTCCCGGTCACCGTCACCACCCTGGTCCGCGAGCGCTATGCGTTCGCCTGCGACATCGGCTCGCCGCGCCTGCTGCTGGAGCGCGACTGGCCCGGCATCGACTTCTCCACGGTCGACGGCGCGTGGTGGCACGATGGCGCGACCGGTGCGGACGGCAGGCCCGCGATCGAGACCGAGGACAGCGTGATCGACCGCGCCGCGCAGTTCCGCGCCGCCATGGCGGCAGCGCCCGACCAGGAGGAAACCCTGCTGGTGTCGCACTGGGGCTTCCTGCTGGCGTTCAGCGGCCGGAGCCTGGAGAACGGGTGCTGGCTCCCGGTCGATCCGGCGACACCGCCGGCTGGCCCGATCGTCTGGCGGCACGGCACCGCGGCGACCTGACGGGAGCCGATCCGCCGCCTCCTTCCTGGCGTCGCATCCTGCGCCGTGCTAGCGCCGGCCACGGTCCGAACCAGGAGAACCCCCATGTCCGACGCCAACCCCGCCCAGCCGGGTCCGCCGGCGCTGCCGCTGACCATGAACCTCCAGTACACCAAGGACCTGTCGTTCGAGGTGCCGTCGGGTGCGGAGATCTTCGCGACGCTTCGCGCCAACCCACAGATCTCGGTCAACATCGACGTCCAGGCGAACCGGCTGCAGCAGGAGCAGAACGTGTTCGAGGTGGTACTGTCGGTGAAGGCGGACGCCACCGAGCCCGCCGGCGAGGCCGGCAGCGCCGCGTCGGCCTCCAGCGGGCGCACCGTGTTCATCGTCGAGCTCGCCTATGCCGCGGTGGTGACGCTGGGCGACACGCCGGAGACCATGTTCGAGCCGCTGCTGCTGGTCGAGGTACCGCGGCTGATCTTCCCGTATGCGCGCAACATCGTCAGCGAGGTCACGCGCGACGGCGGGTTTCCACCGGTGGTACTGCAGCCGATCGACTTCGTGGCGTTGTGGCAGGCCAAGCGGGCGCAGCTGGCGTCGGCGATGAACCAGCCGGCCGGGCACGCCTGACCCCGGTTCAGCGTTCGGCCAGCAGGGCCAGCAGCGCCGCCGCGTCCGGCGTACCGGCGGCGGCGATGCCGCGCCAGTGCAGGCGGCGTAGCGGCTCGGCGGCGCGCGGGCTGATGGCGACGGCGCGGACCGATGCGAGGGCGGCGTGCAGGTGCCGCGGCAGCACCCGGACGAAGGCGGCCGCGGTGTCGGCGGAGAAGAACAGCGCCGCGTCGAGCCGGCCGGACGCCAGCGCGTCGAGTGCCGGTTCCGGCAGCCGACGCAGCGGACGCACCGCATAGACGCTGCGCCGCCGGACCCGGAACCCGGCCCGGCGCAGCCCGGCGGCTACCTCTCGTCCCTGCCCGAGGCCGCAGGCCAGAAGCAGCGGCTCCCCGTCGGCGTCGAAACGGGACCTGGCGATCCCGACCAGCCGCGCCGCGTCGCCGGCGGCGCTGTCCACCGACCCGAAGCCGGCGGCGCGCGCGCGGGCCGCGGTGGCATCACCGACTGCGAGAACCGGCATGGCGCACAGCTCGGGTGCCAGCCCTGCCAGCGGGGCCGCAGCCTGGCCGCTGGTGAGCAGGATCGCCTGCACACGCCGCGGCAGCACCGGGTGCCGCGTCCGGATCGACAGCACGGGGGCTGCCACCGGCGCGAATCCCAGGCGGGCGAGAGCGTGCATCGTTTCGGACAGGCCGGGTTCCGGCCGGGTGACCAGGACCCCGCGCCGGTCCGTCACTCGAACAGGTTGGACGGGCTGTCGGCGCGGAGCGAGGCGCCCAGCTCGCGCCCGAGCCGCTCGGCGTCGGAGGGCAGTCCCTCGACGCTGCGCTTGAGCAGGAACGAGCCGTCGGCACGCGCCACCAGCCCGGTCAGCAGCAGCCTCGGACCGCCCGCCGCGGAGCGGTCGAGGCGGGCATGGCCGCCGATCGGGGTGCGGCAGGAGCCGTCGAGCTCGGCCAGCAGCGCGCGCTCGGCGGTGGACACGGCGCGTGCCTCGTCGTCCTCGATCGCAGACAGCAGCTCGCGCAGCTCGGCGTCGGCCTCGCGTGCGGTGACGCCGACGATGCCCTGCCCGGCCGACGGCACCATCACCTCCGGCTCCAGGATCACGTCGGCACGGTCCTCCATGCCCAGCCGACGCAGGCCGGCGAGGGCGAGCAGGCTGCCGTCGAACAGGCCCTGCGACACCTTGTCGAGCCGGGTCTGCACGTTGCCGCGTATCATGGCCGTGCGCAGGTCGGGCCGCGCGTGCAGCAGCTGCGCCTGGCGGCGGACCGAGGCGGTGCCGATCAGGGCGCCACGCGGCAGCACCGAGAACGGGTCGCCGGGATCGGCGCCCGGCAGGCCGGGACGAAGCACCAGCACGTCGCGCGCATCCTCGCGCTTCAGCGTGCAGGCCAGCACCAGGCCGGGCGGCAGGGTGGTTTCCAGGTCCTTCAGGCTGTGCACCGCGAAGTCGATCCGGCCGTCCGCCAGCGCCTCGTGGATCTCCTTGGCGAACAACCCCTTGCCGCCGATTTCCGCCAGCAGGCGGTTCTGCACCAGGTCGCCGGTGGTGTTGATCCGGTGCTCCTCGAACGCTTCCATGTCGCGCAGCACCGGGCAGAACCGGGTCAGCACCGTCAGGAAGGTCCGGGTCTGCACCAGCGCCAGCGGCGAGCCGCGGGTGCCGACGCGAAGCGGCAGGGTCGGCCGGTGGCTGCCGGGCTGGCTGCCGGGCTGGCTGCTTCGCGCCTGCGCCTGCCGTGCCGCCGCGGCCGCAGCGGCCCGTTGCAGCGCGTCCGACGGCGGTGCCGGCTCGGCAAGCGGAACCGGGAGCGGATCGGGCTGTGCGGGCGGCATGGGCCTGTCGTATTACCCGCACCGCCGGATGGAAAGGTGGCGATGGCGGATCCTGTGCCGCAGGCGGGAGCGGAGGGCTGGAACGGCGGACCGGTGCTGGCGATCGAGTCGTCCTGCGACGAGACCGCCTGCGCGGTCCTGGACGCCGGCGGCACTGTCCTGGCCGAACGGGTGCTGAGCCAGGCGGAACATACGCCGTTCGGTGGCGTGGTCCCGGAGATCGCCGCGCGCGCCCATCTCCTGCACCTGCCGGACCTGGTCCGCGCGGTGCTGCACGAGGCAGGGATTTCCGCGGACCGGCTCGGCGCGGTGGCGGCCAGCTGCGGGCCCGGCCTGATCGGCGGCCTGGTCGTCGGCAGCGGGCTGGCCAAGGGGATGGCGCTGGCGCTCGGCGTGCCGTTCGTGGCGGTGAACCACCTCGAGGCGCATGCGCTGACGGCGCGGCTGCCGGGCCTGGTTCCCGGCGGCGCCCCGTTCCCCTACCTGCTGCTGCTGGTGTCCGGCGGGCACTGCCAGTGCGTGGCGGTGGACGGGCTCGGCCGCTACCGCCGGCTCGGCGGCACGGTCGACGACGCGGCGGGCGAGGCATTCGACAAGGTGGCGAAGATGCTGGGGCTCGGCTGGCCCGGCGGCCCGGCGCTGGAGCGGCTGGCGCAGGACGGCGATCCGGAGGCGCACCGCCTGCCCCGCCCGCTGCTGCGCCGCCCGGGTTGCGACTTCTCCTTCAGCGGCCTCAAGACCGCGGTGGCGCAGCGCATCGCCGCCCTGCCCGCCCCGCTCGGCGGCCAGGACGCGGCCGATCTCGCCGCCTCGTTCCAGGCGGCGGTGACGGCGGTGATCGCGGACCGGGTCGGCAACGCGCTGGACATGATGCCGGAAGCCAGGCTGCTGGTGGCGGCCGGCGGGGTCGCCGCCAACGCCGCCATCCGCGCCCGGTTGACCGGCCTCGCCGCCGCGCGCGGCGTCGGCTTCGCCGCCCCGCCGCTGCGGCTGTGCACCGACAACGCGGTCATGGTCGGATGGGCGGCGATCGAGGCGCTGCGGGCGGGCGTGGCCTGCGACCTCGCCGCCCCGCCGCGCCCGCGCTGGCCGCTGGACGAGCTCAGGCTTGCATGAACTACCGCCACGCCTTCCACGCCGGGAACTTCGCCGACTGCATGAAGCACGCGCTGCTGGTCTGGCTTGTGCGGGCGATGCAGCGCAAGGAGGCGCCGGTCGCGGTGCTGGACACCCATGCCGGCATCGGCCGCTACGATCTCGACGGCACGGAAGCGAACCGCACCGGCGAGTGGCGCGACGGCATCGGCCGGCTGCTCGACGGGCCGGACATCCCGGCGCTATCGCCCTACCTCCGGCTGGTGCGCGAGGCGGGCGCGCCGGCGCGCTATCCCGGCTCGCCGGCGCTGGTGCAGGCGATGCTCCGGCCGCAGGACCGGCTGCTGCTGTGCGAGCTGCATCCCGACGACCACGCGCTGCTCCGTCGCGGGATGGGTCGCGATCCGCGGGTCGCGGTGCACCGACGCGATGGCTACGCGGCGGTCGCGGCGCTGCTGCCGCCGGCAGACGGGATCCGGCGCGGCCTGACCCTGATCGACCCGCCGTTCGAGCAGGACGGCGAGTTCGCGCGTCTGGAAGCCGCCATCGCCCTGGCGCGGCAGCGCTTCGGCACCGGGACGGTGGCAGCCTGGTATCCGATCAAGAACCGGGCCGCGTCGCGCGGCTTCCTGGACCGGCTGACAGATGCGGGCGAGCCGGACCTCGTGACGGCGGAGCTGCTGCTCCGGCCGCCGCCGGCAGACCCGTCGCGGCTGAACGGGTGCGGCTTGCTGGTGGCGTCGCCGCCCTGGGGGTTCGAGGCCGCTGCCGCCGGGATCCTGTCGGCGCTCGACAACGCATTCGGCGTCGGCGCCGGCAGTAGCGAGGTGCGTCGGCTGACGCCGGAGCGGGCCGCCGCGTGAGCGCGCGGATCGCCGTGGTCGGCGCCGGCGCCTGGGGCACGGCGCTGGCGGTACAGGCGGCGCGGGCCGGCGCGGAGGTGACGCTGTGGGCGCGCGATCCTGCCTCCCTCGGAGCGGACCGCTGCATGGCGCGCCTGCCCGGGATCGTGCTGCCGGACCGGGTGGCAGTGACCGGCGTGCTGCCGGAAGCGGCCGACCTGCTGCTGCTGGCGGTGCCGATGCAGCACCTGCGCGCCGTCGCCGGCCGGCTGGCGGTGCGTGCGCCGCTGGTGGCGTGCTGCAAGGGGGTGGAACGCGGCACCGGATGGCTGCCCGGCGAGGTGCTGGCGGCCCTCCATCCGCACCTGCCGCGCGGCGTGCTGTCCGGGCCGAACTTCGCCGGCGAGGTGGCGCGCGGGCTGCCGGCGGCGGCGGTGCTGGCGAGCCGAGACATCGGGCTGGCGCAGGCGCTGGCGGAGATGCTGTCGGGCGGCGGGTTCCGCGTCTATGCCGGGGACGATCCGCTGGGGGTGGAGGTCGGCGGGGCTGCCAAGAACGTGATCGCGATCGCCGCCGGCGCAGCGATCGGCGCCGGCTACGGCGAGAACGCCCGGGCGGCGCTGGTGACCCGCGGCATCGCCGAACTGGGACGGCTGATCGTGGCGCTGGGCGGCCGCGCCGCCACCGCGAGCGGGCTGTCCGGCGTGGGCGACCTGGTGCTGACCTGTACCGGTGCCGCATCCCGCAACACCAGCCTGGGTGCGGCACTCGGACGGGGCCAGGCGCTGGCGGAGGTGCTGGGAAGCCGGACCACGGTCGCGGAAGGGGTGGACACGGCACCAGCGCTGGCGGCACGGGCTGCGGCTTCAGGCGTGGCGGTGCCGATCATCGACATGGTGGCGGCACTGCTGACGGGCGGGATCGGCCTTGGCGAGGCACGCGCGCAACTGCTGGGACGGCCGCGTGGGGTGGAGTAGGACGATGGGGGAGCAGGCATGACCAGCGGCGACGACGCGGACGACCGGCTCGACGCGGCGTTCGAGCCCGGCAGCATCGCCGCCAAAGGGATGTTCCCGACCCCGCTCGTCAGCGCGCGGCTGGGAGGACACCAGGCGCTCGACGCCGAGCTGGCGGCGACGATCCTGGCGCGGGAGCAGGCGGAGCGCGGCGTCTCGGTCAGCAACCAGGGCGGCTGGCACTCGGCCGAGTTCGCCTCCTGGTGCGGACCGGCAGGCCTCGCCGTGCTGGACGCGGCGCGGGCGCTGGTCGGGCACATGACGGTGATGCGGCGGGGCGACGCGCTGGTCCCGGCGGCCGTGGGCTGGGTGGTGACCGCCTGGGCCAACGTCAACCGCGCGGGGCACGGCAACCGTGCGCACGCGCACCCGGGCGCGTACTGGTCCGGCATCTACTGGGTCGACGACGGCGGTGCGGCCGCCGATCCGGCGCAGGGCGGGATGCTGGAGCTGGCCGACCCGCGCGGGATCCTGCCGACCATGGTGGCGCCGCAGCTGCGCTGCGCCATCGCCGCCACCCACGGCGACGGCGAGGGCGAGCGGGTGACGCCGGAGGCGGGAACGATGGTGCTGTTCCCGTCCTGGCTGGTCCACTCGGTGGCGCCCTATGTCGGCCCAGGAACCAGGATCTCGGTCGCCTTCAACTTCTCGGTCGGGCGCGAGGTGGCAGCGGCTTGACAAGCACGAGGCGACGGGTGTCCAGCCACGAAACCATGTCCGGCCTATCCCCCCTTCCCGCGCCGCTTCTCGATCGTGCCCGGGCCCTGATGGCGTCGGGCCCACGCCGGCTGCTCGGCCTGGCCGGGCCTCCCGGCAGCGGCAAGTCGACGTTGGCGGCACGGCTGGTGGCACAGCTCGGACCGCTGGCGGCCCTGGTGCCGATGGACGGGTTCCACCTCGCCCAGGCCGAGCTCGAGCGTCTCGGCCGGGCCGACCGCAAGGGCGCGCCGGACACCTTCGACGCCGCCGGCTACGTGTCGCTGCTGCGCCGCCTGCGCGACCAGGAACCGGACGAGACGGTGTATGCGCCGGTGTTCCGGCGCGAGATCGAGGAGCCGGTGGCCGGCGCGATCCCGGTGCCGCCAGAGGTGCGGCTGGTCGTGACGGAAGGCAACTACCTGCTGCTAGAGGGCCCCTGGGCGCCGGTGCGCGGGCTGCTGGACCAGAGCTGGTTCATTGCCACGCCGGACGCCGCACGGCTGGACTGGCTGCTGGCGCGGCACATGGCGTTCGGGCGCAGCCGGGAGGCGGCGCTGGCCTGGATCGCCGCCACCGACACGCCGAACGCCCGGCTGATCGAGGCGACGCGGGACCACGCCGACCTCCTGGTCAGCCCGCTTTGAGCCCGATGCGGGCGGGCATTAGGGCTTCCTTAACCGATCCGTCGTTTGTTCGGCGGCGACAAGGGCCGGGGAGCAAGATCATGCGGATTACGCCTGTCACGGCTGTCGCGACGCCGACGGCGGCGGACCACGCCGAAAACGTGCCGACGCCGGCGCCGGCGCCGCAGGTGCCGGCTCGCTTGCTGAACCCGCAGCCGGTGATCGATCCGGCGCTCGGCATCGTCGTGACCGAGTACTTCAACCGGTCCGGCCAGATGACGGACCAATACCCGAGCGTCCGGGCGATCGACACCTACCGGATCTACGAGCTGCACGGCGGCACCGGGGAGCCGGCGCCGGACGCCGACAGCAGCGGGTCCTGACCTTGTCCCTCCTCCCAGCAGGACATCCCCCAGCGCGTCCCGGCCAGGACACCAGCACGATGCCGGATCGCCCCGACGCGCCGATCAAGGCGGTGATCTTCGACATGGACGGCCTGCTCCTCGACTCCGAGACGCTGTCGATGGAGGCGCTGCACAGTGCCGGCGTGGCACTCGGCGTCGACATGCCGCCCGCCTTCTGCCGCGGCATGATCGGCAGCTCGGTGGACCTATGCCGGGCCATGATCCGCGAGCGCCACGGCGACGGCTTCCCGCTGGACCGCTACTTCGCGCTGCACGGCGAGCATCTGGACGCGCTGGTCGCATCCGGCCGGCTGGCACTGAAGGACGGGGTGGCGGCCCTGCTGGACGCGCTCGACCGACGCGGGCTGCCACGTGCGGTGGCCACCTCGTCCGGACGCGCCCGTGCCCTGCACCACCTCCAGCGGGCCGGGATCGCCGGGCGGTTCGCGCGGATCGTCACCCGCGACGACGTGTCCCGCGGCAAGCCGGATCCGGAACCCTACCTAACCGCCGCGGCGGGGCTCGGGGTGCCGCCGGCTTCCTGCCTGGCGCTTGAGGACTCCCATACCGGGGTCCGGGCGGCGCATGCGGCCGGGATGCGCGTCATCATGGTGCCGGACCTGCTGCAGCCGACCGCGGAGATGCACGAGAAGGCGCACCGGATCGTGCGCAGCCTGCACGAGGTGATCGGCCTGCTGGACGCAACCTGCTAGCCGCTGGCATCCCGTGATCCAGTGCCATGAGGGTGGCGAAGGGAGACGCCGCCCATGTCAATCCTTCATCATCAGGCTATTACCGGATGAACATGCCGGCGATGGTGGCGCTCATCAGGTTGGACAGGGTGCCGGCCAGCACCGCGCGCAGACCCATCCGTGCCACCTCGCCGCGGCGTTCCGGCGCCACCACGCCATAGCTGGCAAGCAGGATGCCGATCGAGGCGAAGTTGGCGAAGCCGCACAGCGCGAAGCACAGGATCGCCAGCACGTGCGGTGGGAGCGCGTGGCTCCGGATCATCGGCGACAGGTGCACGTAGGCGATGAACTCGTTGAACACCAGCTTCTGGCCGATGATGCCGCCGACCAACCGGCACAGCTGCCACGGCACACCGATGCACCAGGCCAGCGGCGCGAACGCCGCGCCCATGATCGTCTCCATCGACAGCCCGGGACGACCGAGCCAGCCGCCGACCAGTCCGATCAGCCCGTCCAGGCACGCGATCAGCCCGATGAAGGCGATCAGCATGGAGCCCACGGCCACCGCCAGCTGCACGCCGTTGCCGGTGCCGGACGAGATCGCCTCGAACACGTTGGCCGCACGCCTGCCGTCGAACGACAGGTCCAGCCTGGTCACGCGGCTCGGCTCGACGCTCGGCACCAGCAGCTTGGCGAACAGCAGGCCGCCAGGGATCGCCATAACCGAGGCTGCCAGCAGGTAGGGCATCGGCACGCCGAGCCCGGCATAGCCGGCCAGCACCGAGCCCGCCACCGAGGCGGTCCCGCTCGACATCAGCGCGAACAGCTCGGCCGTGGTCAGCAACGACACGTAGGGCTTGAGCGCCACCGGCATCTCGCTCTGGCCGAGCACGATGGTGCTCACCGCCGAGAAGCTCTCGATCCGGCTGGTGCCGATCAGCAGACGCAAGCCCCCGCCGAGCACGCGCGCCAGCGCCTGCATGATCCCGAAGTGGTACAGGACCGCGATCAGCGCCGAGATGTAGACGATCTGCGGCAGCACGCGGAGCGCCACCACGTAGCCGCCATCCGGGAACAGCTGCGCCATGCGCGGCCCGACCAGGTCGCCGAACAGGAAGGCGATGCCCTGGTTGCCGTAGCCGAGCACCGCGTTGACGGCGCCGGACGCGGCCGCCAGCGCCCAGCGGCCGGGCGGCACGAACAGGACCAGAGTGCCGAGCAGGAACTGGCAGGCGAGTGCGGCCAGGACGGTACGCAGGGAGATGCGTCGCCGGTCGGTCGAGAACGCGATCCCGATCGCCAGCAGCAGCGCCATGCCCGGCAAGCCGCGCAGCAGGCCATACAGGCCGTCAGGCATCGTGCAGCCCGACGCCGTCGCCCATGGCATCGTCCACTACGCATTGATGGCGCCGGTTCGCCCTGATCGGTCGGATCATCATCAGCTCGTCCCCGCCGCTTCCTTTAGTCTTGTCCGTTACGCATGCGACCGGAGCAAGCCTCCCGTTACTCTCTGATGACGGGCACATCACTGCGTACATCGAACTTGAAATCTTTCAATATGAAAGCGTTGTGAAACGGACTTACGTTTCTTTCTGAGGATGCTAGCGCCGGTATGGACATCAACCTGCCAGCGCATGACCGTCCCACCCCGGCAACCGTTGGAGCCGGATCCGCTTCGGGCTGTGCCGAACCGGTCGTAGAAGCGGACCATGCCGACCCAGCCACCACACCCCCTGTCGATCGCCGACCGGCCCCATGACGGGCTGCACGGCAGCGCCCGCTCACTCGCCATGCTCGCGGTGTCGCTGTCGGTGCTGTTGTCGGTGCTGGACTACGCGATCGCCAACGTGGCCCTGCCGACCATCGCCCACGACATCCACGCCGTGCCGTCCGCGGCGATCTGGGTGATCAACGCCTACCAGCTCGTGTCCGTGATCTCGCTGTTGCCGCTGGCGGCCCTCGGCGACCGGATCGGCTACGCCCGGATGTGCCGGATCGGGCTGGTGCTGTTCGTGCTGGCCTCCCTGCTCTGCGCCGCCTCGACCACGCTGCTGCAGCTGTCCCTGGCTCGCGCCCTACAGGGCTTCGGCGGCGCCTGCATCATGAGCGTCAACGCCGCGCTGATCCGGCACATCTATCCGCGCGCGATCATCGGGCGGGGGATCGCACTGAATGGCATGGTGGTCGCGGCCGGCGTGGCGCTGGGGCCGACGGTCGCGGCAGGGGTGCTGTCGGTGGCTCACTGGCCGTGGCTGTTCCTGATCAACCTGCCGCTCGGCGGCGTGGCGCTGCTGTTCGCGCTGACCTCCCTGCCGCGCACCCCGCACGGCTCGACCCCGCTGGATGGAATCTCGGCGCTGCTCAACGCCGTGGCGTTCGGGGCGCTGATCGTCGGCTTCGACCGGCTGGCGCATCGCGACGGGCTCGGCACCTCGCTGCTGCTGCTGACGCTGGGAAGCGTGTGCCTCGTGGTGCTGGTGCGCCGACAACTCGGCCAGGCCGAGCCGATGCTGCCGGTGGACCTGCTCGGCCTGTCCGGGTTCCGGGTCGCGGTGCTGACCGGGTTCCTCGCCTTCGTCGCGTCGAACTTCTTCATCATCTCCATGCCCTTCACCCTGGAGACGGTGCTGCACCGCTCGGCGGTGGCGACCGGGCTGCTGATCACCCCGTGGCCGTTGGCGATCGTGGCGGTCGGCCCGTTCGTGGGGCGGCTGTCGGACCGCTACCCGGTCGCGGTGCTGTCCTCGGCCGGGCTCAGCCTGACCGCGTGCGGCTTTCTCGCCCTGTGGCTGATGCCGGCACGCCCGGCCGACGCCGACATCGCCTGGCGGATCGCCCTCGCCGGCGCCGGGTTCGGGCTGTTCCAGCCGCCAAACAACCGCGCCATGCTGCTGACGGCACCGGCGACCCGAGCCGGAAGCGCCAGCGGCATGATCTCCGTGGCCCGCCTGCTCGGCCAGACCACCGGGGCGATGCTGGTGGCGATGACCTTCGCCCTGCTCGGCCACGCCGCCAACCAGGCCTGCCTCGGCCTGGCCGCGCTCACCGCGGCCGCGGCCTCCGCCACCAGCCTGAGCCGGTTGCGTCACCGTGCGGCACCCGTGCCAAGCTCTTGACCGCCGGTGCCGGCACCGTCTGATGCACCGGTCGCGACCCGGAGGATGGCATGGCCGAGCACACCGCCTTTGACTTCACCCTCACCACCCTGCAGGGCGAGAAGCTGGAGCTGGCACGATATGCAGGCAGCCCGCTGCTGATCGTGAACACCGCGTCCAGGTGCGGCTTCACCCCGCAATACGAGGGGCTGCAGGCGCTGTGGTCGCAGAACCGGGAGCGCGGTCTCACCGTGATCGGCGTGCCGAGCAACGATTTCGGCCGCCAGGAGCCGGGCAACGAGGACGAGATCGCCGGCTTCTGCAGCACCAACTACGGCGTGAGCTTCCCGATGACGGAGAAGCTGCGCGTCCGTGGGCAAGACGCCGACCCGCTGTTCCGCTGGCTGGCGCAGCAGGGTGGCCTGCTGTCCCGGCCGCGCTGGAACTTCTTCAAGTACGTCATTGGACGTGACGGGCGCCTCGCCGACTGGTTCTCCAGCGTGACCAGCCCCGACAGCCCGCGCCTGCGCACCGCCGTCTCCCGCGTCCTTCTCGACCGCTGATTCCGTATCAACAGCCGTCTAGCCGCCGCTTCTACTGCGGAAGATCATGCTTCTGCCACAGCTCGATCCATCGTCGGCCCAATCGAAGGAATGACTGCAAGATCAAACGTTTGATAGATCATCCTCTAGCGCCGCACCAGGATTACGCTGACATTGAGGGTGCGTCACGATCAGCGACCTCGCTCCTGACGCTCCGGCGTCGCGTCAGCTTCAGCAGTCCGTCGATCATCAGGTCCACGTCGCAAGTCGTCGTGCGGTGGTTGACGATCGCGGCCCGGATCGCCCGGCGGCCACCGATCACGGTGGTGGAGGGCACCGCGATGCCGGACTCGTGCAGGTCCTTGACCAGTTCGGCGTTGAGGTGGTCGAGGTTTGCGGCACCATGGCTGACCCGGAAGCAGACGATGTTGAGCGTCACCGGCGCCAGCAACTCCAGCAGTGGCTCCGCTTCTATCCTCGCCGCCAGATGGCGCGCCACGGCGCAACTGTCGTCCGCCAACTTTCCCATACGATCAGTGCCGTAGGTCGCGATCGTCATCCAGACTTTGAGTGCCCGAAAGCCCCGCGACAGGTCCGGACCGAGATCACAGGGCCAGGGCGCATTGGCGGCGGCACCCCGATCCTCGCGCGACAGGTAGGCCAGGGTCTGGGCGAAGGCGTCCGCCTGCGCCTGCCCGTCGCGCACCAGGATGCAGCCGGCGTCGTATGGCACCTGGGCCCACTTGTGGAAGTCGAAGGCCAGGCTGTCGGCACGCTCGATACCCCGGAGCCGCGGCCGGATCGTCGGCGACAGCGCCGCCAGCGCCCCGAACGCGCCATCGACATGGAACCAGAGCCCGTGTTCGGCGCAGAGGTCGGCGATGGCGTCGAGCGGGTCGATCGCCCCGGTATCCACCGTGCCCGCGGTGGACGCGACCATAAATGGTGTCAGGCCGGCAGCACGATCGCGTCCCACCGCCTCCGCCAGGTCGGGCAGGCTCATGCGGCCGTCGGCGTCCGACGGGATCGTGCGCAGGGCACCGGTGCCGAGGCCGACCAAATCGAAGGCGCGGGGGATGCAGCCATGCGCGCCGGCGCCGGCGTAGCCGACCAGGCCGGTGCCGCCGACCCCGTCCCTGCGCACCGCAGGTCCCGCCGCCGCCCGCCTGGCCACCAGCACGGCGATCATGTTGGCCATCGACGAGCCGGTCACCAGGATGCCGGAGCTGCCGTCCGGCATGCCCACCATCTCCGCCGCCCAGGCGATCACGGTGCGCTCCAGCTCGATCGGCGCGTGGTCGCGGCCGCCGAGGTTGGCGTTCAGCCCTGCCGCCAGCAGCTCGGCCAGCATGCCGATCCCGGTGCCGCCGCCATGCACCCAGCCCATGAAACGCGGGTGGGTGTTGCCCAGCGCGTAGGGCACCACCTGCGCCTGGAAGGCCTCGTACAGCACCGCCGGATCGGTCGGCCCGCGCGGCAGTGCGGTGCGTAGGGCGCGACGCGCCTCAGGCGGCATCGGCTGCCAGACCGGACCGGTGCCTGCGCCATGGGCCGCCAGCCGGTCGATCATGTCGTCCAGCATGCGGTGGCCGAGCGCGCGCAGGCTCTGCCAATCGTCCGGATCGAGGCCGGCCATCGTCGCTCCCCTGGATAACAGAAACGTGCTAGCTGCGTGTGTGCGGGCGCCAACGGGCGCCCGGTTCCCATTGCAGCCCGGAGCAAGGTCGGGAACAAGGGAGGCTCCAAGCGGATGTGGGCTGCATGTTCTTCGCCGGCTTTCACTACGAAGAGATGACGCTGTCCGGGACGCGCTACCGGCTTCGCACCGGCGGCGTCGCGGGCTGGAAGGCGGCGCCGCTGCTGCTGCTGCACGGCCAGCCGCAGACCCATGCCATGTGGCACCAGGTGGCACCGGCGCTGAGCGACCGCTTCGCGGTGGTGTGCGCCGACCTGCCCGCGCACCTCACGGTGGGCGAGCTTGCCCACGACATGCTCACGCTGATGCGCCGGCTCGGCCACCGCCATTTCTCGGTCGCGGGGCACGATTTCGGTGCCCACGTGGCGGCGCGCCTCGCCCTGGACGCGCCGGACAAGGTCGACCGGCTGGGACTGATCGAGGCGGTGCCGCTGCTCGACCACAATGGACGCGAGGACATGGCGTTCGCGCTCGCCGGCTACGAGGCCTGCTGGTTCGCCCAGCTGCATCCCAAGCCGGAGGCGCTGCTGGTGAAGGCGCCGGACGACTGGTTCCGCCTGGTCGCCCCGGACGAGAAGCCGGAGATGTTCGATCCCGAGGCGGTCGCCGACTACCTGCTGGAAGGCGGCTGGAACGAAGAGCAGCGCGGCCACGGCGCCGCCGCGGACGGCCCGATGCCGGTCCAGGATCCAGCGCTGCGCAGGATCGGCTGCCCGGTGCTGCTGGTGTGGGGCACACGCGGGCGGATCGGCGGATGGTACGATCCGCGGACGCTGTGGCAGACTGGCGTTACCGGCGCGGTGGAAGGCGGCGCGATCGAGGCCGGACACTTCATCCCCGAGGAATCGCCGTACGAACTGGTTGAACGGTTGCGGGACTTCTTCATCGTCAGTTGAGGCGGCCGCTGGTGCGGGCCGACAACTGCCAGTCCGGCACCGTCGGATCGTCTCCTATCAGAGATGCTCCTCACGCAGCGGGGCAGATCCCTTTCCGAATCGACCATTGGCAAAACAATGCGTTACCATGAGCGCAGAGATCACCCAGATCCGAATGTGGTGCGTAGACACCCGAGGCAAGAGGAAACGTTTCATGTTGGAGTCCACGCTATCCGAGCGCGCGTTGCGCCAGGCCTGGCGTCAAGCCGATCTCGAGGTGGCGAGAAGCCTCGCGGCCTTCTGCTACGGCAAGGCAAGAACCGCCGACGCCGAGCATCTGTCACAATCGGTCGTTGCCGCGACTCGGCAACGCCGGGAACTGGCGGCGCGCCTGGAGGAATCGGCCAGGCTTCGGGTCGTTGCGGCGCCTGCAGATCCCGTCGTCACCACCCGGCCGGCGGAGCAGATCAGACAGGCAATCACCCAGACCAGGGCGCTCCAGCCGTCAGGAGAAACGTCATCCCTGTCCCTGTTGCGCCAGCGCCTCTCGGCGGCCTGAACGGCGCGGCGGCCGCGCGTCCCACCCGGTAGAGTCGTCGCGCGGCGGTCAGCCGGGCGAGGCCGACGAGCCGGCGAGCAGGCCGCCGTCGATCGTGAGTTCGGCACCGGTGATGTAGCCCGTCTCATCGGACCCGAGCAGGACCGCCACTGCCGCGACCTCTTCCGGCAGGCCGAACCGGCGCAGCGGCGTGTCGGCGACCAGCGCTGCCATGCGCTCCGCACGGTCGGTGCCATGCCCCAGCATCGGCTCCCAGATCGGGGTCAGGATGGCGCCGGGATGAATCGAGTTGCAGCGGATGGCGAGACGCTGCTGCGCGCACCAGAGCGCCACCGTCTTGGTGTGGTTGCGTATCGCGGCTTTGGACGAGGCATAGGCGGCAGCGGCCGGGACGCCGACCAGGCCGGAGCGGGATGACATGTTGATGATTGAGCCACGGCCGTCCGGCCGCATCGCCCTGATCGCCTGCCTGCAGCCGAGGAAGACCCCGTCGAGGTTGGTGCGATGCACCGCCTGCCAGTCCTGCAGCGACGCGTGCTCCGGGTCGTGGACGGCGCCGGTCTCGAGGCCGGTGATCCCAGCGTTGTTGACCAGGATGTCGAGCCGGCCGGTGTGCGCGAGCAGGTCACCCACCACCGCCTCCCAGCCGCCCTCGTCGCGCACGTCAAGTGGGGCGGATGATGCCATGGCGCCGAGGGAAGCTGCGGCCGCACCCGCTGCCCCGCCGTCGAGATCAGTCAGACGCACCGTGGCACCCTCGGCCACGAACGCCCGCGCGATGGCCAGACCGATGCCGCGGGCGGCCCCGGTGACGAGGGCGACCTTGCCGTGCAGCCTGTCAGCCATCGGCCCCGATCCGCACGCCCGGTCCGCTCACCCCGACAGGCCGGCGCAGAACCAGGCGATCCTGTCGCAGGCCCGGGTCAGCGACTCGTCGCTCGACGCGACGCTGAGCCGGACGAACGGGCTCATCCCGAACGCGCTGCCGGCCACGGTGGCGACATGCTGCTCCTCCAGCAGGGCGAGCGCGAAATCGTCGTCGCTGTCGATCCTGCGCCCGCCGGCACTGATCCGTCCGAGGCATCCGGCCACGCCCGGGTAGGCGTAGAACGCGCCGTCCGGCACCGCACAGCTCAGCCGGGGGATCGCCCGCAGCGCCGACACCACCAAGTCGCGGCGGTGGCGATAGGTGTCGCGCATGACCGATACGCCGTCCTGCGGTCCGGATAGCGCCGCGACCGCAGCCGCCTGCGAGATCGACGACGCGCCGGATGTCGAATTACTCTGGATCGTCGACATCGCCTCGATCAGCGCCACTGGGCCGCCGGCATAGCCGATCCGCCAGCCGGTCATCGCGTAGCTCTTGGACACGCCGGACAGCGTGAGCACCCGGTCGCGCAGGCCCGGCGCAGCCCGGGCCAGCGACACGTGCGGCGCGCCGTCGAACACGAGATGCTCATAGATCTCGTCGCACAGGATCCACACGTTCGGATGGCGCTCCAGCACCTCGGCCAGGGCCAGCAGGTCGGGGAGCGGACAGGTCGCGCCGGTCGGGTTGTTGGGAAAGTTCAGGATCACCCAGCGCGTGCGCGGCCCGATCGCCGCCTCCAGCGCCTCCGGCCGCAGCCGGAACCGGTCGGCTTCCCGACACGGCGCGAACACCGGGATGCCGCCCAGCAGCCGGGCGATCAGCGGGTAGCTCGCCCAGTACGGCGACGGGATCACCACCTCGTCGCCCGGGTCGAGCGTCGCCATCAGAGCGTTGAACAGGATCTGCTTGCCGCCGTTGGCGACGATCACCTCGTCCGCGGCGAACTCGAGCCCGTTCTCTCGCACGAACTTGGCCCGCACTGCCTGCTTCAGCGCCGCCGTGCCGTCCGTCGGCGGATACTTCGTGTCCCCGTCGAGCGCCGCGCGGTGCGCGCCCTCAACCGCATGCGCCGGCGTCGGAAAGTCCGGCTCGCCCAGCGCCAGCGAGATCACGTCATGCCCTGCCGCACGCAGCGCGCGGGCGCGCACCGCCATCGCCACCGTGGCCGGTGCGGACAGCCCCGACAGCCTCTCGGCGAGCACCGGCATGGCGCGTCCGCGCCTCAGGCCAGCCCGGCGCAGAAGCGCTGGATGCGCAGGCAGGCCTCGCGCAGGGAGTCGGTATCGGTCGCGTAGGACACGCGGAAATGGCCGGGGAACATGAACGCCGCGCCGTGCACGGTGGCCACCCCCTGCTCCTCCAGCAGCGCGGTCACGAACGCCTCGTCGTCAGTGATCGCGGTGCCGCCGGCGCTCCTGCGGCCGATGCAGCCTTGGCAGGACGGATACACGTAGAACGCGCCCTCCGGCTTGTGGCACACGAGGCCGGGCGCCGCGTTCAGCATCTCCACCACCAGGTCGCGCCTTCCCTGATAGGTGGCGACCATGTCGGCGATGAACTCCTGCGGCCCCGACAGCGCTTCCAGCGCCGCCGCCTGGCTGATCGAGGACGGGTTGGAGGTGGACTGGCTTTGCAGCTTGTCCATCGCCTTGATCAACGGCAACGGCGCGCCCGCGAAGCCGATGCGCCAGCCGGTCATCGCGTAAGCCTTGGAGCAGCCATTCATGGTGACGGTGCGGCCGCGCAGAGCGGGCTCGACCTGCACGACCGTGGCAGGGCGGAAGCCGTCATAGACCAGCTTGTCGTAGATGTCGTCGGTGAAGATCCAGATCTTGGGATGGCGCAGCAGCACGTCGCAGATCGCGCGCAGCTCGGTCGCCGAGTAGGCGGCCCCGGTCGGGTTGTTCGGCGAGTTCAGGAGGAACCACTTGGTGCGCGGCGTGATCGCCGCCTCCAGGTCCTCCGCGCGCAGCTTGAAGCCGCCGTTCGGGCCGCACGGCACGATCACCGGGGTGCCGTCCGCCAACGACACGATGTCGGGATAGGACACCCAGCACGGCGACGGGATGATCACCTCGTCGCCCGCGTCGAGCGTCGCGACCATGGCGTTGTAGATCACCTGCTTGCCGCCGGTGGAGACGATGATCTCGTCCGGCGTGTAGTCGAGCCCGGAATCGACCCGGAACCGCTCGGCAACCGCCCGCTTCAGCGCCGGGGTGCCGGACACGTCGGTATACTTCGTCTCCCCCGCCGCGATGGCGCGGATCGCTGCCTGCTTGACGTTCTCCGGCGTGTCGAAATCGGGCTCGCCGGCCGACAGGCTGATCACGTCGCGCCCCGCCGCCTTGAGCGCGCGCGCCTTGGTCGAGATCGCGATGGTCTGGCTCGGGCTGATCTTGTTCAGGCGGGCGGCGATGAGGGTCATGGATCCTGCCAGCGGGGTCGGGAATACCAGGAAGGCTAGTGCGAGTCGCGGCCGGGCGGAACCGCGGCCGCGTCGGGGCTGCGTCCCGCCGCTGCCGTCAGTCGAGCGCGAACAGGTTGCACCCCCAGCCGGGCAGGTCGAGGAACAGCCCGTGCTGCCTGATTTCCTGCCCGTCGCGCTCGTAGCGCTCGTCGCCGACCTGGTCGGACAGGTGGACGACGCCGTCGCCGAGGTCCACCGGCAGCCGGCACTGGCCGCGATCGGGGCCGTAGTTCGCCGCGACGAGGACGCGCGGCCTGTCCGCGTCGTGCCACAGCTCGGCGACGAAGCGGGCGTGGCTCGGGTTGCCGTCCCAGGCGGCCGACGGGAGCAGCGCCTGGTAGAGGCCGGCTCGCAGCGCCGGCTGGTCCAGGACTGCCAGCAGCGCCCGGTAGAACGCCCGCACCTCGTCGTCGACCGGCTCTTCCGGACCGCGATCGAGATGGATCGGGATGTGCACGCGCAGGCCCTCGAGCTGGCCCATGTGCAGGAAGCGCAGGCCCGGTGACGCAAAGGCCAGCACCGCGGCGGCGCGGTGTCGCGGCCAGTCGAAGGAGGCGGCCGCCCGGGGCTCGTCGTGGTTCTCCAGGAACCGCGCCAGGTGCGCTTGCGCCGCCGCCGGTGCCGCAAGCAGCGTGCGCACCTGGCCGGCGTCGCCGTGGCGCAACGCGTCGTAGAGCGCCTTGTCGTAGGCCCAGTCGAAGCCCTCGTCGATCAGCCGCTGTTCCAGCCCCCAGTACACCTCCGCCATCATCCGGAAGCCTGGGTGCGCGGCACGCACCGCGGCGATCGCATCCGGCCAGAACGGCGGCACCGCGCGGCCGCCGAGTTCCGCCGACCAGGTGCGCGCGAACACCTCGGGGAGCAGCAGCATCGCCATGTCGCAGCGCACCCCGTCGCAGCGTCCGGCAATGTCCCGGAGCGTGCCGGCCATCGCCGCCTGCGTGTCCGGGTTGGCGTAGTCGAGCTGCACCGTGTCGACCCAGCCGGGAAAGTACGGGTCGCGTCCATGCGCGAACACCTGCTCCCCGAGCCGGATCCAGTTCCCCGGCTCCGCCCCCAGCGCCGCCTCCGAGCCGCGCACGAACAGCTCCGGCCGCGACGCGATCCAGGGATGGTCCGTCGCCATGTGGTTCGGCACGAAGTCGAGCATCAGACGCAGGCCCGCCGCGGTCGCCCGCTCGCGCAGCCGGGCCAGCGCCGCATCGCCGCCGAAGGCAGGCTCCGCCTCGTAGCCGGCGACCGCGAACGGCGAGCCCGTGATGTCGTCCTGCGACAGGTCCGGCAGCGCCTCGCGGAAGCCCGCCTGCCAGTGGGGGTTCGACCGCGAGATCGACCGGCCGGCAGCGCCGGTGCGCCACACCCCCAGGAACCAGATCCAGTCGGCGCCGAGCGCCCGCACCGCCGCCAGCATCGCGTCCGGCACGTCGTCGAAGCCGGCCTGCCGGCCGAGCCCGTCCGACAGGCCGCGCAGCAGCACCCGGGTATTGACCTGATAGAGCAGCGGGTTGGACGGCAGATCGTGCATGCGTAACCTCCGGCCGCCGGAGGATAGGCCGGTTCAGCCATAGCCGGCCATCGCCCGGACGGTCGCCGGATCCAGCCCCTGTGCCCGCAACTCGGCCAGGCTGGCCGCGCCGTCGCGCTTGGCGAGCCGGTTTCCGTCGGGGCCGCACAGCAGCGGATGATGCGCATAGGCCGGCTCCGGCCAGCCCATCAGCGCCTGCAGCAGCCGGTGCAGGTCGGTGGAGGGCAGCAGGTCGAGCCCGCGCGTCACCAGCGTGACGCCGGCGAGCGCGTCGTCATGGGTGACGCACAGGTGGTAGCTGGCCGGCACCTCCTTGCGCGCCAGCACCACGTCGCCGAACCGCTCGGGATGGCAGCGGATCCACCCCTGCCCTTCCTCGTGGCGCTCCAGCGGACCGGCCGCCCGGCAGGCCGCTGCCATGTCGAGGCGCAGCGCGTACGGCTCCCCGGCGGCGAGGCGCCCGGCCCGGAGACCCGGATCGAGCCCACGGCAGGTGCCGGGATACAGGGCGGCGCCGTCGGGTGCCCGATGCGGTGCCGAGCCGGCAGCCAGGATGTCGGCACGGGTGCAGAAGCAGGGATAGAGCAGCGCCCGGACGCCGAGCGAGTCGAGCGCCCGTCGATAATCCGGGAGGTGCGACGACTGCACCCGGACCGGTCCATCCCAGTCCAGGCCGAGCCAACGAAGGTCGCGCATCGCGGCATCCGTCCATTCCGGCCGGCAGCGGCCCCGGTCGATGTCCTCCAGCCGCAGCAGGAACCGACCGCCGCCCTGTCGTGCCCGGACCCAGCCGGCCAGTGCCGAGCGGGCGTGGCCCAGATGCAGGAGCCCGGTCGGGCTCGGCGCGAACCGGGTGCAGACGGCGCCGACAACCGAAATCCCGAATTCGCTCATGCGATGGGACCGTGACACGAACGCTGCGAATCCGCATCCGGCTTGCGGAGCATCGAACCCTCTGCAATAGAAAGAACGGGTTCTCGACGACGCAGTCCGACTGGCGTTCGTTTGATCGAATGCTTTGGCGCCGTGCATCGTCCTGGTCAAGGATGCGCTCTTGCCTGCTGGCGGCCAGTTCTGCCTGTTGTCGCTCCCAGATCCGGCCGGGTTTTCCGCCGCGTGAGCCACATCCCGACCCTGCAGACCCTGGTGCTGAACGCCGACATGCAGCCGATGAGCTGGGGCCCGCTGTCGGTGTGGTCGTGGCAGGACGCGCTGGTGGCGGTGCTGCAGGACCGGGTCACGCCGGTGATCAACTACGAGGTCGAGGTGCATTCAGCCACCCGTTCCTTCCCGATCCCGTCGGTGGTGGCGCTGAAGCAGTACCACCGGCGCAAGCGGGTGGCGTTCACCCGCTACCACGTGTTCCTGCGCGACGGCTTCCGCTGCCAGTACTGCAGCCAGGAGCTGTCGGCCAAGGAGCTCACCTTCGACCACGTAGTGCCACGCTGCCGCGGCGGCACCACCTCGTGGAGCAACGTCGTCACCTGCTGCCAGCGTGACAACCTGCGGAAAGGCAGCCAGTCGCTCAAGCAGAGCGGCATGCACCTGCTGCGCCGGCCGAGCGAGCCGAGCCCCCGGCAGGTCGACGAGGCGGCGAAGCGCCACGCGCCTCGCGACAACCTGCACAAGACCTGGCTCGACTTCCTTTACTGGGACGCCAGCCTGGAGGCGTGAGACCCGTTCAGCGCGTGCCGGCGCCCTCGAGGTCGGGCAACGCCACGCGGCCGGCGAAGGCCTGCGCCACCGCCCCCGCCAGCACCTCCTGCACGCCCGACACCACGATCTGCACCCCGATGCACAGCAGGATCAGCGCCACCAGCCGGGTGACGATGCGAGCACCTGACCGGCCCAGCAGCCGCACCAGCCGCGGCGCCCCGGAATAGGCGATCCACACGATCGCGCACACCGCGGCCGCCGCCAGGCAGGCGCCGATGGTGAAGCCGAGCTGGCTGAGCAGCCCGGGCGCATCCGGCCGCTCCGCCCCCAGCGCGATCGCCACCGAGATGCTGCCCGGCCCCACGGTGAACGGCATGGTCAGCGGGAAGAACGCGGTGGAGGACACGTCGGCGGACGCGGTGCGGCCGTCCTGCCGCGCCTGGTCCTCCTTCTTGGCCTCGTTGGCTTCCGGCGCCTGCAACAGGCTCCAGGCCCGCACCGCCACCACCAGGCCACCGGCGATCCGGAGCGCCCCGATGGTAATGCCGAAGAAGGCGAGCAGCGTGCTGCCGATCCACAGCGATACCAGCAGGATCAGCAGGCCGTAGAGCGCCACCTTGCGCGCCAGCATCGCCCTCTCCGCCGGGCTGCGCCCGTCGGTGACCTCGGCGAAGATCAGCGAGGCGCCCAGCGGGTTGACGATGGAGAACAGCGCCGGGAACGCCAGCAGGAAGGCGCCGGACACGCTCGCGAACCGCGCCGTCTCGGCGCTTGGAAAGACCATGGGCGCTCCGGCTGGAAGGGCGTCGCGTTCGAGAGCCGACCATAGCCTGGCCGGCCGGCCTGTCGAGACGGTCGCCGCTGGTGGTGCCACCTGCGCCAGGGACTTGCGCCCTCTCCGGCAGTGTCCTAAATCCTCCGCGGCTGGCCACGTCCTGTTCGTCTAGAGGCCTAGGACACCGCCCTCTCACGGCGGTAACAGGGGTTCGAATCCCCTACGGGACGCCATACGGTCAGCTGCCGCCATATTATGTAGGTGCTACGGGACGCTAACGCACACCGGGCATGTTGGCAGTCATTCTTAGCGGGCCCAAATTCCAGATTAAAGAATATAATACAAATAATTTCGGCTAGGTAATGTTGCCGTATATAATTACTTGGGCTAACTCGTCAGTTTTTACGATGGTCATTTTTCGACACAACGTTTTTGGTCGGCACACATCAATGCAAGATGTCTCAGATCTGGCGTATATTTACAAAGTGTCATTATTGTGTATCCGTCTCTGGAACGTGTCGCTTCGAAGGAGATGTAATGACCAAGGTGGATGCGGTTGAACTTGCAGCTGCGATAATAGCCATTGCATCAACCACCTGGACAATAGTGAACGCGATCTACAATCGTACTTTCTCAAGGTTTAATGCGTTCACCGCGAAACGAAGAGATACCGAAATTAGTCGGATGTATGCGTTTTTCAAGAATGTCCAAGAGGCACGGGGCAGCAATCAACAGCGTCAAATGGGACTGCATTATGCGCAGTTCCTGATTACAAACGGTCGGTCACAATCGCTGCAAGGCACTGTAGTATATGCGATATCTCTTACATCCATGTTAATACTAGCTGCCATACCAAACGTAACTTACGTTACAAAATATTACCTTTCGCTTCTACTTATCCTATTTACCTTGCTTCTACTTGGACTCGTTCTCATTTTGATGGGTCAACGAGGTCTGCGTCGCGGTGCAGACATACTCCATGCAATGGCGGCATCTCCTAAATTCCTAGACAAAGCCGCTAAACGCCTTTCGCAGCTAACAGCATCTAAATCGACTAACCTTGAACGACTAGATGAAGTGAGGTTGCAGATAGAAGATGCGCGACAATATCACGGCGTGAACTGGCCGCATACAAAGTTGTAATCTTTCTATATTAGCCCCACTCAGTAATTTTTCTCTAACGCTGTCTAACATTCAGTGCGTTGTAAGGAGATAGTGAACGGTTCTTTCTAACGATGTTCAGCTGCGACTCGCACCGGCGGCGACAGCGGCGTCCGGTTGCCTACCCAGCGCCACAGCCGCGGCTTGCGGCGCTTGTCCTTGAGCTGGTCGCTGACCCACCAGTACAGCCGCTGCGCATGGTCCTTGACCACCGGCAGCGCCACAGGGTCGCCGCCCACCCACGGCAGGAACGGATTGGATCGGCTGTAGGCCCAGATCGACACCCGTACCGACGGCCGGTCGGTGGTGCTGCGGCGGTGGATGCCGCTGGTGTCCGCGACCACCAGCGTGTTGGCCGCGACCGGCATGCGGCGCGGCTCGCCGTAGCCAAGCCGTCGGATCTCCGCCTCGGTGATCCGGAACGAGCCTTCCGCCGTCAGCCGGTCGCCGGCGTCGCGCGCGGTCATCGACACCCGCCGCTCCCAGGCGAGCTTGCGCCAGCTGGCGCGGTGCGAGCCGGGCACGTAGGCGAACGGCGCCGCGTCCTGCTCCACGTCCTGCAGGAAGAACCACGCCTTGACCGTCGGGTGGAACGTATCAGTGTGGAAGAAGGATTGGATGTCCGGCTCGGCCTCCGGCGCGAACTGGCTGAACACGGTCTGCACGTAGAGCGACGGGCGCCGCCGGAACGAGCCGACATAGTTGATCAGGCCGCGATAGGCCGGCCCTTCGAGCACTTGGCGCACCACCGGGAGCCGCTTCAGCGTCGGGCCGTCCAGCGCGATCAGCCGGGTCAGGGTGTCGCCGATCACCGCCTCCCGCGCCGGCACGTCGAGCGACAGGATCTCCTCGCGGAACGCCGCGAAGGTGGCCGGGTCGAGGAAGTCCGGCTTCGCGATGAAGCCGTCACGCTCGAAGGCGACGCGGTCGGTTTCCGACAGCAGCTTCGTCAGGCGGTTGCGGCGCGACTCGCCGATCCGCCCCGCCAGCCGCCGGCGGGCTATGTGCAGCCCGCGCCGGTTCAGCGCCTGGCTACCGATCACCGGGTTGGCATTGAACGCCTTGGACGCGGTCAGCACCGCCATCGCCTGGAACGGCAGCAGCAGGCGCCGCCAGCCAGCCACCGGCCGTCGCCCGGTTGTGGGCGCTGCATCGCGTGCTCCGGTTCTATCGAGGATGGCGGCCTGGTCCATGGAGGGTCTGCTGTCCTGTGTCGGGCGCAGGCTGCCAGCGGCGGCGGTCAGTCGGAAGCGGAAAAACCGCCAGGCCCTTCATAAGGCAGTGCGCGCCAGCTCCCATTTTGCCGCATGGCTGGCCCTCGTGCCATCCTCCCACGGTGTGCCGGCCCGGCCGACGCCCCGCGCTGCCCCCGAACCCGGGCGGCGACACACGCACGCGACGAGCAGCGAAGGCTTCACGTGAATGACCGAACGTCCAGATCCGACATCCCCGGCGTGTTCCGGCGGCGGGCGTCGCACGTGACGCGCGTCCTGTCTGCGGCCGGCGGTGTGGTCCGGCAGGCGAAGCGGGCCGCGCTGCTGCCGTTCTGGACCGCGCAGCTGCTGACCGGTGCAAAGTCGTTCCGGGACAACCCGGTGATCGGCAGCCCCCGGCTGAACCGGCTGGGCCTGCATGTCGGCCGCCAGGGCCTGGCCCACCGCCTGGCCGCGCTGCGCCGCCGCCAGCTGTCGCGGCTGGTCGCGCCCGAGCACGTGGCCGCCTTCGCGCGCGACGGCTTCGTCACCGTCCGGGACTTCCTGCCGCAGGCCGAGTTCGCCGAGCTGCTGCGACAGGCGCAGGCCTTCCGCGGACCGGCGCGCGAGACCGTCCAGGGCGACACGATCACCCGCCGCCTCGCCCTCGATCCCGCCGCTCTAGACCGGATGCCGGCGCTGCGCCTGCTGCTGTCGCACCCCACATGGCGCGGCCTGCTTCGCTACATCGGCAGCCACGACTCCGAGCCGGTCTGCTACCTGCAGTCGATCCTGTCCGGCGCGGTGGCGGGCGAGCCGGACCCGCAGACCGCCCTGCACGCCGACACCTTCCAGCCCACGGTGAAGGCCTGGCTCACCCTGACCGACGTTGCCCCGGATGGTGGCCCGTTCGTCTATGTGCCGGGTTCGCACCGGATCACCCCGGCACGGCGGGACTGGGAATGGCGGATGAGCGTCGCCGCGCGCGAGGCGCCGAACCGGTTGAGCGGGCGCGGCTCGTTCCGCATCGCCCTGGAGGAGCTCGCAGCGCTCGGCTACGCGGCGCCGCGCGCCTTCGCCACCCCGGCCAACACCCTGATCGTCGCCGACACGTCCGGCTTTCATGCACGCGGCCCAAGTGCTGGTCCCGGCCTGCGGGTCGAGGTGTGGGCCTATGGCCGACGCAACCCGTTCTTCCCGCTTCCCGTCGATCCGTGGCGCCTACAGGCGCTCGGCGCCCGGCGGGCCACCGCGTTCTGGCAGATCGGCGACCTGCTCGACCGGCTGGGCGTGAAGGGACAGGGCTGGCGCCGTCGGGAGAACGTGTCCGCGTTCGATCCGCCCGGCGGCTAGCAGCCGGCCGGTCGCCCGGTCAGGCAGAAACCTTGACGCCCTTCCAGAACGCGACCCGGTCCTTGATCTCCGCCGCTGCCGGCTTGGGATCAGGGTAGAACCAGACCGCGTTCTCGTTCACCTCGCCACCGATGGACAGCGAATGGTAGTGCGCGGTGCCCTTCCACGGGCAGTGGCTGGTGTGGCTGCTCGGCGCCAGCACGTCCGGCCGCACCGAAGCGGCAGGGAAATACGCGTTGCCTTCGACCGTGACGATGTCGTCGCTCTCGGCCACGACCTGGTCGTTCCACATCGCCTTCATCTGCATCTCCCGCATGAACCGTGGGCCGGAAGGATAGCGCGGATGCGCACACGGCGCATCCGCAGAGCCTGGCTGAACCGGTTGCCCGGCAGTCAGCGCATCACCAGCCACATGCCGCCGGCGAAGAACACCGACACCGCCAGGGCGGCGCAGCTGGACACGATCGAGCCGACGTTGCGAGTACGCAGGGTCGGGGTCTTGATGGGGGTCGACATGGGGAAAAGGTCCAGAACAACGCGGTACGGCCATACCGTCCCGCAGGGGACCGGACATCTAGTGTCGCTCCGGAACCGGGTCGACACCCGCATCTGCATATCTTCTGTGCAGCCCGTGATTAACCAGTAAGCAACTTTGTCTGGGATGTGGCTTGGGACGGGAGGGCAACCCGCCTGCCCGCCGAACGTAGACCGCCCGCCACGACGCGGAGCCATTGCCCGCCGGCAGAACAGGACCCCGATCATGAGATCCCTCACCGCCGCCAGCCTGCTCCTCGCGCTGACCGCCGGCACCGCACTGGCCCAGGTGCCGCCCCGCACACGCGGCGTGATCACCGCCGTCGACGGCGACAGCGTCACCCTGCGCAGCCATGCCGGCACCGTCACGCTGAAGACCACCGCCGACACCGGCTATGTCGGCGCCAGCAAGGCCAGCCTGACCGCCGTGCAGAGCGGCCGGTTCATCGGCACCGCCGCGGTGCCGCAGCCGGACGGCACGCTGAAGGCGCTGGAGGTCACGGTGTTCCCCGAAAGCATGCGCGGCGCCGGCGAGGGCAACTATGGTTGGGACCTCGGCAAGAACTCGTCGATGACCAACGGCACCATCGGCTCGGTGGTCGGCACCAGCGGCCGCACCATGACGGTCGACTACAAGGGCGGCCAGAAGAAGCTGCTGGTGCCCGACGACGTGCCGGTGGTGGACCTGGAGCCCGGCTCCAAGGCGCTGCTTAAGCCCGGTGCACACGTGGTCGCGTTCGGGCCCAGGGGCGCCGACGGCAGCGTGGATGCCAAGCGCATCATCATCGGCGAAGACGGGACCGTGCCGCCGATGTAGTCTCTCCCCATATAAGGCCGGACCGGCGCGACTGAGCGCGTCCGACCGGCTCGGGAGTTTCGCATCATGTCCGACACGACGGCCGGTCCGGCCAGGACCAGGCGGGTCGTCATCGTCCACCCGCTGGTGGTCCGCCTGACCCATTGGGTGAACGCGGTCGCGCTGGTGATGATGGTGTCGAGCGGGTGGCAGATCTACAACGCGTCGCCCCTGCTGCCGTTCGAGTTCCCGGCCTGGGCCACCCTCGGCGGCTGGCTTGGCGGCGGGATCGCCTGGCACCTGGCGGCGATGTGGCTGCTGGTCGGCAACGCCGCGATCTATTTCGCCTACGGGCTCGGCGGCCGGCACTTCATGCGCTCCTTCCTGCCGCTGACGCCGCGCACGGTGTGGCGCGATCTGCGCGAGGCGCTGACCTTCCGGCTGCACCACAAGCTCGGCACCTACAACGCCGTGCAGAGACTGCTCTACGTCGTCGTGCTCCTGCTCGGCGTCGCGGCGCTCCTGTCGGGCCTCGGCTTGTGGAAGCCGGTGCAGCTGCAGCTGGTCGACGACCTGCTCGGCGGCTATCCGACCGTGCGCTGGATCCACTTCTTCGCCATGAGCGGGATCGTGCTGTTCGTGGTGGTGCACCTCCTTCTGGTGGCGGTGGTGCCGAAGACCCTGCCGGCGATGATCACCGGTCGCGCCACGACCGACGTCGAGCCTCAGGAACTGCAGTCGTGAGCGACCTTACGCCGGACGCGCGCGCCGAGCGCCGTGCGCTGCTGGAGGCGCTGCAGCCGCGTCTGGACGGGATCGGCCGTCGCATGCTGCTCCGCCAGGGCCTGTCGCTCGGCGCGCTCACCATGCTGTCCGGCTGCAATCTGGCCGATGGCGACGCGGTGGACCGGGTGCTGCTGGCGATGTCGCGCTTCAACGACCGGGTGCAGGCGCTGCTGTTCAACCGGACCCGCCTGGCGCCGACCTACGCCGCCAGCCGGATCACCCGCCCGTTCCCGTTCAACGCCTTCTATCCGGTCGACAATGCCCCGGACCTCGACGAGGACGACTGGAAGCTCGAGGTGTCCGGGCTGGTGTCCGACAGGACGCCGTGGACGGTGAAGCGCCTGCGCGCCCTGCCGCAACGGAGCCAGATCACCCGGCTGATCTGCGTCGAGGGATGGAGTGCCATCGGCCAGTGGAGCGGCGCCCCATTCGGCGAGTTCCTGCGCCGGGTCGGCGCCGACACCACCGCGCGCTATGTCGGCTTCAAGTGCGCCGACCGCTACTACTCCTCGATCGACATGCAGACCGCGCTGCATCCGCAGACCATCATGGCGCTCGACTTCGAGAACAAGCCGCTGCCGACCGAGTTCGGCTATCCCATGCGGCTGCGCATCCCGACCAAGCTCGGCTTCAAGAACCCCAAGTTCATCGCCGCGGTGTTCGTCACCAACACCTATCCGGGCGGCTACTGGGAAGACCAGGGCTACAACTGGTTCAGCGGCAGCTGAGGGTCCGTCCAGGATGGGGCGCGCCGGGTTGGGCGTGACGCGGTCGCGCGGCACGGCCGGCATGTCTTTCGGGAACCGGAGCGGCCTTCCGGCAGTGAGACTGGGCGGCGGGAACGGCGTGTCGGACCACCGCGCTGCACGGCTACAGGTCCGGTTTCATGGCCCTGACCTGCCGTCACCTATGCTTCAGAAGAGTCCCGGGTGAAGATTCGCAAGTCACATGAGGTAGCTATGATGAAGCTTCGGCCGGTGTCAGAGAAACCATAAGCCTGCAATTCACAAACGAGATCGTCCGCGACAAGCGTACGGGACCGGCCAAGACCGCTTCGAGAGCCATCAGGTGTCTCAAGGATGACGCGTTCGACTGGCCAGTTGGGAGCCTGACGGCTCAGGTGGCATCCGTCGGGAGCGTTGCGCTTCAGCCCCCCGCCCCAGATGCCGGCCATGGCGATGAATTCCCCCTCGAGGACGTCGAAGCCTGGAGCGGTCAGGGACTGTGCCTGCTCAGGCGTCACAGACAAGCTGGCGTCTCGCGCGATGCGCGTTCCGTTTGCAGTGTCGAAGAGGCCAGAGCCGTTCATGCCCACGACAAGTAGCAAGTCCCGGCGTGGCGCGAAGCCGACATGCATAAGGCCGCCCACATGAAAAACCGGCGCGGCCCTCCAGGGCGACGGCAGCTCAGGCGGTACCCGGGCATATTGAAGAACTTCGGGGTTCATCATGTCGAGTAGGCCGACGATGCCGGTCCGGTTGTAAGCAGGAAGACAAGGGTTTCGGAGAGCAAAACGTCCATACAGTCACCTCCTGTGCTCTCGAGCGTCATATGGACGTGGAGATCTTGCCTCCGAACGGCACCTTGCCGTCCTGGTCGATGATGCACATCACGGTCTCGTTCTGCGGCACATCTGATCCGACATGGTGCGTCACCGTTGTCCTGCTGAGTAGTCGCCTCGGTGAGGCCGAGCTGATCGAACGTCGTGCTCCGCAGAGGACAGCCATCCGCGAGGACGCAAGGTCCGAACTCAGCGGCCGACGCGGATCTCGGCCACGGCGCGTCCGGCGGCAAGGTCCCACACCAACACCCGGTCCGGGCCGCCGCCGGTCAGGGCGATCGCCAGCACCGTATCGGACTGGCGCACCAGCGCCGTGATCCGCGTGCCCGCCGGCTCCTGCGACGGCGCAGCGGGCTCGGCGACGGTCAGGCCGGCCCGCGGCTGCGACAGCCGGTGCACCACCACGGCGACCAAGCCGGCGGTGCCGGCGAGGATCAGCACCCCCATGACGATCACCAGCGCCAGCAGCGCCCGCGTCTGGCTCGCGCCCATTTCCCGCTCCTTCCGTTTGCGTCTACACCGGCGCCATGACGGAGCCGTCCACCCCGCCGGCGGACATGCCGCTGCTGCTGGTCGCGGGTCCCGCGCATGACGGCCTGCGCACCGACCGGTTCCTTGCCGATGCCTCCCCTAGCCTCTCGCGCTCGCGGGTCAAGGGGCTGATGGAAGCTGGCCACGTCCGGCGCGACGGGGTGCCGATGCGTGCGCCGGCCGAGCCGGTGCGTCCGGGCATGCGTTTCGAGCTGGTCCCGCCGGCGCCGGTCGCGGCGCGGCCGGCCGCGCAGCCGATCCCGTTCCACATCCTGCACGAGGACGACAGCCTGCTGGTGCTCGACAAGCCGGCCGGTCTGGTGGTGCACCCGGCGCCGGGCAACGAGGACGGCACCCTGGTCAACGCCCTGCTCGCGCATTGCGGCGACGACCTGCCCGGGATCGGCGGCGAGCGGCGTCCGGGGATCGTGCACCGGCTCGACAAGGACACCTCCGGCGTGATGGTGGTGGCGAAGACCGAGCAGGCCCTCGCGACCCTGTCCAAGGCCTTCGCCGAGCGGGACATCGAGCGCAGTTATCTGGCTCTGTGCTGGGGCCTGCCGGGTCCGTCGCAGGGGATGCTGGACGGTGCCATCGGCCGCGACCCGCGCGACCGCAAGCGCATGGCGGTGGTGGCCCGTGGCGGCAAGACGGCCCTGACCCACTACCGGACGCTGCAAACCGCTGCTGGCGCCGTCAGCCTGGTGGAATGCCGGCTGGCGACCGGTCGCACCCACCAGATCCGGGTGCACTTCGCCCAGGCTGGCCACCCGCTGCTCGGCGATCCGGTCTATCTGCGCCGCATCCCGGCCGCGGCGCGCCTGCTGCCCGACCTGTCCCGACGGGCAGCGCTAGACTTCCCGAGGCAGGCGCTGCACGCCGCCGTGCTCGGTTTCCGTCATCCCGCGACCGGGCAGGCCATGCGCTTCGAGACTGCTCTGCCGGACGACTTCCACACGCTGCGGGCCACCCTGTTCGGCTGCTAAGCCCCGACGAACATGAAGAAAAGTTCAGCCACCCGAAGCAGGCGTTTCCTTGACAGGACCTGACCGGTCCTGTTACTCCAGCATCATTCCGACGAGCGGGCGCGCCCGCCGGCCTGGACGTCCTGAAGCTGCTCCGCCGGTTCGAACGGGGAGGGTCTCAGGGACGTGAAGTCCTTACCCGCGCCCATGCTGACGGCCTGCGAAACCGTGTTCCGGCTGTGCCGTATGGACAGTCGAGATCCCGCAGCCGATCAGGCGAAAGGAGCCGTTCGATGGTATCCGCTATTATTAACGTCAGTCCCGAAGGCAACCTTTCGCGCTACCTTCAGGACATCCGTAAGTTCCCGATGCTGGCACCCGAGGAGGAGCTGGCGCTGTCCAAGCGCTGGCGCGACACCGAGGACTCCGCCGCCGCGCACAAGCTGGTCACCTCGCATCTGCGCCTAGTTGCCAAGATCGCCATGGGCTACCGCGGCTACGGCCTGCCGATCAGCGAGCTGATCAGCGAGGGCAACGTCGGCATGATGCAGGCGGTGAAGCGGTTCGATCCGGATCGTGGCTTCCGGCTGGCGACCTATGCGATGTGGTGGATCCGTGCCGCGATCCAGGAGTATATCCTGCACAGCTGGTCGCTGGTGAAGATGGGCACCACGGCCGCACAGAAGAAGCTGTTCTTCAACCTGCGCCGCCTCAAGGGGCAGATGCAGGCAATCGAGGACGGCGACCTGCAGCCGGAGCAGGTGGACCACATTGCCACCACGCTCGGCGTGTCCCAGCAGGACGTGGTCAACATGAACCGCCGGCTGGCGGCGCCCGACCACAGCCTGAACGCCCCGGTCCGCGCCGACAGCGAGGGGGAGTGGCAGGACTGGCTGGTCGACGATGCCGAGACCCAGGAGCAGACCCTGGCGGAAAGCGAAGAGTACAACGGCCGCAAGGCGCTGCTGGGCGACGCGTTGCGCACGCTGAACGACCGCGAGCGGCACATCTTCGTCGAGCGCCGCCTGAACGAGGAGCCGTCGACGCTGGAGGACCTGTCCCAGCACTACGGCATCTCGCGCGAGCGGGTGCGCCAGATCGAGGTCCGTGCCTTCGAGAAGGTGCAGAAGGCGATGAAGGCCCAGGTGACCACTCGTCGCCTGGCCGATCAGGCAGCCTGACGCGATGAGGAAATCGCGACGGCGCAGGCCGTCCGGTCTCCGCGGCGCGCTCAGGGCCGCTTCGCCCGTGCTGGCGGCGTTAGTGGTCCCCATTCCTCTTCCAGCTTGGCGATTGCGGTCATCAGGGAGCGCCGCTGCGAAGCCGCCGACAGGTCCGCGGCGAGGCGCAGCACCATGTAGGCAACCTCGCTGACGAACCAGCTCGCTGCGACGGCCGTCCACGCCGTGAACAACACGGTCGGCTGGCGGATCAGCACCACAGCGACGTTGATCGAGCCCCCGCCTTCCCATAGGGCGCGCAACGGGTGGATGCTGCCTGCCAGCCCGAACAGCAACCCGGCTCGGATGATCCGCCCGCCCCGCCCCTCCTCGGGCAGCAGCGCCAGGAGCAGGACGGGTACCAGCAGCGACGATAACAGCACCGCCGTTCCCGGCGACAGCACCACGATCGCACCGCAGCCGAGGCCGCCCCACCAGAGCAGGGCGTTCTGCCGCCCTACCGAGGGCTGCGGCTTCGCCTTCTTCGCCGCTGCGCTGCCTGCCATCAGGACAGCACCCCAACCAGCACCGCGCCGAGCAGGCCGACCACGCCTGCCATCACGCCGACCTCGCGCCCGGCCGTCCGTGCCTGACGGGCGCGTTGCGGCGCGTCGTCGAGCGAATCCTGGTGCGCCGCCCTGAGATCGTCCGCCTCGGCGCGCGCCGCGTTCAGCGCCGCCTCATCCTCCGCCCAATCGGCGTCGCGGCAGCTCAGCTCCAGCATCTCGACCAAGTCGCCAGCCTCGGCCGCCTTCTCCAGCCGCTCCAGGCGGCGCATCCGACGGCCTTTGCCTGGCCAGTTGTTCAGCCGTTCGCGAGCCACGGGAAGCAGGCTGGCCGCGAGCTTGGGCAGGGCCAGCGGTTCCGGCGCCGGCTCGCCCGGGATCCGGCTCCGGCTCTGTAGCTGCGCCTGCGCCAGTCCCTGCAGGTCGAGCAGGCGCTCGTCCGCGTCCGACGGTACCGTCAGCTCGCTGCCGTTGTTCGGCGTGTCCGATCGCGCCGCCAACAGCGCCAGCATCTGGGTGTCGAGCAGGCGCGCGGCTGGCGCCTTGCCCTTGGCCATGGCCTCGAGTGCCGTCACCAGCTGGTCGGAGCGCAGCACGCAGGCCCCGCCGAGGGCGGCCGAGGTGCAGGCCAGGAACGGGTTCAGGCTGTACGCCAGCATCGGCATGCGCAGGGCCGGCACCGGAAGCCGGGACGCGCGGGCGTTGCGTCGTTCCAGCTCCTCGGACACCTGCAGCCCGCTGCGCCCGGTCAGCAGCGCCCAGCGGCGCAGGGCGGCGTGCCGGATCACCTCGCCGATGAAGTTGTCGGCTGGCCCGGAGATGAGCTGCATCGCCAGCATCGCCGGGATGGCATCGGGCCAGAACCAGCGGCCGCTCCAGAACATCGGCGCCAGCGGATCGAGCAGCGCCACCGTCTGCATCAGCACCATCTGCTCGGCGCCGTCGGCGTTGCGGTCGGTGGCACCCCTGAGCGCCTCGGTGATGCGGGCGGCCAGCAGCGGGAGATCGAGCGCGCGACGCAGCCACTGTTCCACCGTGCCGCTGCGGAGCAGCACCTGCGCCTCCATCGGCTGACGGGCGAAGGCCAGGGCCAGCGAGCGTGCGGTGGAGACCGGGATCCTGCCGACCATCAGCGGCCGCGGCGCACGCGGCTCGGGGCGCGGCGCCTTCGGGCGTTCCGCGCCGATCCCGTGCTCGGCGAGCGCTGCCAGGCTGGGTCGCGCGGTCGGATCGTCCGACAGCATGGAGCGGAGCAGCGACACCAGCACCGGCGGCAGCCGCTCGTTGCCGGCCAGGGCCTGGAAGCTGCCGAGCTCGAGCTTGCGGTGCACGATCCGCTCGTCGTCGAGATCGGGAAGCAGCGGATGGCCCAGCATCAGCTCCAGCAGCACCGCCCCCAGCGCGTAGACGTCGTCCGCCGGCAGTCCGGCGCCACGCGCCGAGGGCGCGCAGATGCCGGTCGAGGCCGGCTCGTAGATCGTGGGCTGCCCGAAGGCGGGCGGCATCACGCAGCCCGGCGCGAGCAGGATCCGGCCGCTTTCCAGCGAGCGGTACAGGTTTGCCGGCCTGACCCCGCGATGCACCAGCCCGAGCGCATGCAGGCGGCCCAGCGCCAGCGCCAGCGGACGCAGGTAGACCGAGGCGAGCTCCGCTTCCGACGGTGGGGTGGCGGACTCGGTCAGGCTGTCGCGCAGCGACGGACCCGGCGGCGCGTCGCAGACGATCCAGTAGTCGCCGCCTCCGGCGCCGTGCGCGACCGGCATCAGCAGCGCTGTGTTGTAGGCGTTGAGGAACAACGGCAGGCTCGCTGGCGGCGGTGCGTCGCGACGCGCCTTGACCGCGACCAGTGACGGCAGGGCCTGGTCGGCGCCGCGCGTACCGGAGTCGGCCCCCTGGGTGCGCTGATCCACCGCGAAGGCGGGCAGTCCGGCGAACTCGCCGCACGAGGTCCCGGGAAACACCTGGTAGCGGCGATCGATGATGATCGCGCCGGCCTCGCCCGAGTCCTCCTGTCGTCCCCGCATCCCGCCCATCGCCCCGCACGACTTGCCCCAGGGCCGGCATCATGGCGGGCGGAGGGTTAAGCCCGGCTTAAGGCAGGAGACGCCGGCTCAGCTCTCGAACGGATCGCGCATCAGGATGGTGTCGTCGCGCTCCGGGCTGGTGGACAGCAGCGTCACCGGCGCCTCGACCAGCTCCTCGATGCGCCGAACGTACTTGATCGCGGCCGCCGGCAGTGCGCCCCAGGACCGGGCGCCGCGGGTGCTGTCCTGCCAGCCGTCCAGGGTCTCGTAGACCGGCTCGACACGCGCCTGCGCCGCGGGGGCTGCGGGGAGGTGGCGCACCGGCTGCCCGTCCAGGCGGTAGCCGGTGCAGATGCGGATGGCGGGAAGCCCGTCCAGCACGTCGAGCTTGGTCAGGGCGAGGCCGGTGATGCCGCCCACCCGCACCGCGCGCCGCACCAGCACCGCGTCGAACCAGCCGCAGCGGCGCGGCCGGCCGGTGACGGTGCCGAACTCGTGGCCGCGTGCGCCCAGCAGCTGGCCAGTCTCGTCGAACAGCTCGCTCGGGAACGGGCCGGCGCCGACCCGGGTGGCGTAGGCCTTGGCGATGCCGAGCACGAAGCCGACGGCGTTCGGCCCCACCCCGCTGCCGGTGGCGGCGTTGGCGGCGACCGTGTTGGAGCTGGTCACGAACGGGTAGGTGCCGTGGTCAACGTCGAGCATCACTGCCTGTGCGCCCTCGAACAGGACGCGGGTGCCGGCACGCCTGGCCTCGTCCAGCCGTTCCCAGACCGGCTCGACGTAGGGAAGCAGGCGGGGGGCCAGGTCGAGGAGGTAGGCCAGCAGCGCATCCTTGGAAAAGGTGTCGGCGCCGAGGCCGGCCAGCAGGGTGTTGTGGTGCAGCAGGATCTCGTCGAGCTTCCAGTCGAGCGTTTCCGGCTCGGCCAGGTCGCACAGGCGGATCGCCCGCCTGGCCACCTTGTCCTCGTATGCGGGGCCGATGCCGCGCCCAGTGGTGCCGATACGGCGGTCACCGCGGGCGGCTTCGCGGGCGCGGTCGAGGGCGCCGTGCACCGGCAGGATCAGGGTGGCGGCTTCGGAGATGCGCAGGGTGTCGGGGCCGACCGGGAGCCCCTGCCCGCGCACCCGGTCGATCTCGCCCAGCAGCGCCTCGGGGTCCACCACCACGCCGTTGCCGATAATGCCCATCTTGCCGCGCACCAGCCCGCTCGGCAGCAGGCTCAGCTTGTAGGTCTGGTTGCCGACCACGAGCGTGTGGCCGGCGTTGTGGCCGCCCTGGAACCGCACCACGATCTCGGCGCGGCTGGCGAGCCAGTCGACGATCTTGCCCTTTCCCTCGTCGCCCCACTGGGCGCCGATCACGGTGACGTTGGACATGGG
>CAXTVX010000004.1:0-160410 GCA_964247755.1 uncultured Acetobacteraceae bacterium
CTGGAGCGGGCGAAGGGATTCGAACCCTCGACCCCAACCTTGGCAAGGTTGTGCTCTACCCCTGAGCTACGCCCGCGCTCCGTTGCAGTGGCGGGCTTTTAGAAGGCTTCCCGCCGGAGTGCAAGAGGACCGCACGTGGCTCGTGCGGATCGCACACGCTTGCACCCGGAGCGGCAGACGACAATGTTAACGGTCCCAACGGCGCGGCGGACGCTGCGTGCAGACGCAGGATCAACGACCTATGGACTACATCATCGGCCAGCCCCGGCCCGGCGCCGCCGGCGTCCCCGCCTCCCGAGCCCTCCCAGCGGCAGAGGCCCGTCCAGCCGCCGGCGCGTCCGCCGAGCCCGCCATCATCGTCGACGGCGACCAGGACAGCTTCATGGCCGACGTCATCGAGGACAGCCGGCGCGTGCCCGTCCTAGTCGACTTCTGGGCGACTTGGTGCGGTCCCTGCAAGACCCTGACCCCGGCGCTGGAGAAGGTCACCCGTGCCGCCGGCGGACGGATCAAGCTGGTCAAGATCGACATCGACGCCAACCGCGCGCTCGTCGCGCAGCTGACCCAGCTGGGCCTGCCGCTGCAGTCGGTGCCGACCGTAGCCGCGTTCTGGCAGGGCCAGATCCTCGACCTGTTCCAAGGCGCGCTGCCCGAAAGCGAGATCAAGCGCTTCGTCGAGGCGCTGCTCAAGGCCGCCGGCGGCGCCATGCCGGCCACCGACCTGCTGGCCGAGGCGAAGGCCGCGCTCGAGGAGAACCAGACCGAGGACGCCGCAGCACTGTTCTCCGCCCTGCTCGAACAGGAGCCGGAAAGCCCGGACGCCTGGGGCGGCTTGGTGCGCGCCCTGCTGGCGCTGGGCGATGAGCAGCAGGCGCAGGCAGCGCTGGACGAGGTGCCGCCCCGCCTCGCCGACCATCCCGAAATCGCCGGCGCCCGCGCCGCCCTTAGCCTCGCCGCAGAGGGACGACGCGCCGCCGACGCGCTCGACAGCCTGCGGCTCCGGCTCGACGCCGACCAGGACGACCACGATGCGCGCTACGAGCTCGCCACCGCCCTGAACGGCCTGAACCGGCGACCCGAAGCCGCCGACGCGCTGCTGGAGATCCTCAGGCGCGACCGCAGCTGGAACAACGGCGCCGCCCGCCTGCAGCTGATCCGCTTCTTCGAGGCCTGGGGGGCCGGCGAGCCCGAGACCCTCGCCGCCCGGCGCCGGATGTCGGCGTTGTTGTTCAGCTGACACCGCCGGCGAGACCCGGCCCCTGGGACTCGTACAGGAGAAAGCGCATGAGCTCACGGATCGTCCGACGCGTCCCCCGCCTGCGCGACCTACGCGTGGGCGCGCTGCCAAGCCGGCTGCCGGTGTTCCCGCTCGGTGGCGCGCTGCTGCTGCCGCGCGGCCGGCTGCCGCTGAACATCTTCGAGCCGCGGTACCTCGCCTTGGTCGAGGACGTGCTGGCCACCGATCGCCTGTTCGGCATGATCCAGCCCAGTGACGGCCAGGACGATCCCGACCCGAACGCACCCGACGACGACGCCCCGCCGGCGCTGTTCCGGGTCGGCTGCGTCGGCCGCCTGACCAGCTTCTCCGAGCGCGAGGACGGCACCTGCAGCATCTCGCTGACCGGCATCGCCCGCTTCAGGGTGCTGGCCGAGCTCGACGGGCCGCATCCGTACCGCCTGCTCTCGGTATCCTATGACGGCTTCGGGCGCGACCTGGACGACCCGGGCGAGGTCGCGTTCGACCGCGAGTCGCTGCTGGACACGCTGCGCCGCTACTTCGCCCATCGCGGCTTCGAGGCGCGCTGGGAGGCGATCGAGCAGATGGACGACGACACCCTGCTCACCACGCTGAGCATGATCTGCCCGTTCCCGCCGGCAGAGAAGCAGGCGCTGCTGGAAGCCCCCACCCTGTCCGAACGCGCCGGCACCCTGCAGGCGCTGCTGGAGATGGCCGGGCACGAGACCGACGAGAACGACGGCCGGCCGCACTCGGCCTGACGCCGGCATCTTCCCTATCCCCCCCTCCGGTGCGACACAGCCCCCATGGACGACACCGCCCCTCCGGACGACCTGCCAACCCAGCCGCGCCCGACGGCCGTGGACCCACGCCTGCTCGAGATCCTGGTCTGCCCGGTGACCAAGGGCCCGCTGGTCTACGACCGCGACAAGGGCGAGCTGGTCAGCCAGCAAGCCGGCCTCGCCTATCCGGTCCGCGACGGCATCCCGATCATGCTGCCCGACGAGGCCCGCGCCCTGTCCGACTGACCGGCGGGATTCATCACCCTGCCGGTACCCTCCCGCGCTGCTTGCGGGCCACCGGCCGCGGCCGAGCTTCCGCCGCCACACCCGCCTCCCGCCGCCCCGGCGCGGCCGGCACACGCAGCGGCGCCGGGATCCGCTCCCGCGCCATCGCGTCCACCGCCTCCAGCACCGCCGGCAGGTCGACCCGGAAGTTGCACAGCGAGGGCACGTGCGCCACGCCGTGCCGCACCAGCAACGGGCTGTCCGGCAAATCGTGAACGGCGTTCACGTCCACGAACGCCATCGGGCTCGGCTGCTCCATCGTGTCCGGGTTGGAGTAGATGTGCAGGTCGTTGAGATTGCCGAGGTTCCAGCGGTTGGTCAGCACCACGCCCGGGCAGTTGCAGACCCAGCGGTACTTGGCGAGCCCCGCTCCCCAGAACGAGACGAAGAACCGGGCCGCCCGCCCCCAGGCCACGCTTTCGGCCACCGGCTCGCCGACGGTGCTGAGCACCTCGATCCCGGTGCCACGCGCCGCCTCGCGCACCACCCCGACCAGCTCCCGCTCCGCTTCCACCGGCGACGACCCGGCGCCGAGCTCGCCATGGCTCCAGATCATCGCGCCACCGCCATCGGCCGGATCGCCGTCGTGGCGGTTGTGCCCGTCCACCACCAGCACCGCCCGCCCGATCGTGCCGGCGAGATGCGCCACCAGCGCGCGGCAGAAGCCAGGCAGGTCGTGCAGGGTACGGTTCTCGGTGCGCAGGCCGAGCAGGATCACCGGCGCTTCCGCATGGCGATCCGGCGCGCTGATCCGGTCGCGCAGCGCCCGGCTCACCTGCATGCCGCTGGAGCGGAACAGGCAGGCCCTGGTCTCGTAGAAGCCGTCGACCAGCGCCATGAAGGGCTCTGCGCGCCGCACCACCCCGCCCCGCAGCTCGGGGAAGATGCGGTCGAGCGGCCCGTACATCTCCGGCTGCGACCCGCTCTCGCACACCAGGAACGACGGCAGCGCGTCCGCGGGCACCGCCTCCACCAGTGCCGCAATCCCGGACAGGTCGTTCCACAGCACGTGGCCCAGGTGCATCGCGTTGCGGCCGCGCCAGAAGTGCAGCGGCACGGTGTCGGCGGCATCGAGATAGCCGAACAGCGCGCGGCCGTGTCGCGCGAGGTGGCGGCGGAACGCGATCTCCAGGTCCGGCCAGCGCCCTGCGAACGCGTCCGGATCGCCAGCCAGCACCAGCCGCGCCTCCGGCACGTACACCGCCATCGTGCGGAAGTAGATCTCGCCCGCGAGCAGGTAGACGGTAAGGTTCCAGCGCGGGTCGTGCAGCCGGTAGGCGGTGAGGTCGGGATCCAGCGCCAGGCTGCGGTCGCAGCGCAGCGGCTGCCCATCCACCGGCGAGGGCAGGATCATGAAGCCGTCCCTGACCAGCCGCTGCTGCTCGCGCTGCAGCAGGCCCGGATCGAACAGCCCGTGCATCCCCTGCATCCGTAGCGGCACCTGCCGCGACCCGCAGCACAGCGTCGGCGTCTGCGGCTGCCCGCCGCCCGGCTGGTCGAAGCGCCGGAAGTGGAGGGCGGAGTCGAAGGCGCCGAGATACAGCTCGAGCAGGCCGGTGCGGCAATGCGCCGGCAGCTCCAGGAACTCCCGCTCCGCCTCCGTGATCGGCCGCAGCCGGTCCGACAGCATCAGCGCCGCCCACAGCCCGTCGAGCAGCGGGCACAGCCGGTCCATCATGTCCGCCAGCATCGGCGCCGGCACCTCGCGCGCGTTGCCGCCGCACCGGCGCAGCTCCGAATCCAGGAACCACAACCCCTCGTCGCCGTCGTCGCTGACGAAGCTGACGATCGTCACCGGCGCCAGCCCGTCATAAGCGCTGACCGCGCGCCAGCCGGGTAGGAATTCGGCCGGCCTGTCGTCGTTCAGGATCGTCCGCCTACCGTCGGCGAACAGGATGTTCGACCCCTCCACCGCCATGATCGACATGGGTGCTCCTGCTGCCGGTTACTGGGCGAGCGACATGCATGGGCCGTGCCGCAGAACGCGGGGTGACCCAGGTCGCAACCGGCCGAAAGGGCCGGATTCCCCCGCGTCAGCAGCCTGACCTAGGTCCCGGACACCGTCAAATGACCATTATCCGCATACGGTCCATGACCCGCTCACCGCAATCGTCAAGCCTGCAACCATGCGCAGGACGCATCCATGTCAAGCCAGGATCAGTTCAATGCCTCCACCACCAGCTGCCCGGCGGCGATCTGCGCTGGGTCTGGACGCCATTGGCTGCAATACCCGCCCCAGACGTGCCGCAGAAGCACCAGACTTGAGCCGCGGGTTCAGCAGCCGGATCGAATGGCATCCGCGCCCTCAGGCGGCGCACGGCAACCCGCCCGTTGCCGGGACTGCCGGATAAGCCAGGCTTCCGACCACGACCACCTCCAGAAAGGTGTTCTCGTCGCTCGCCGCCGGGAGCATCAGGGCAGCGTCGCCATCGGTCCACCGCCGATCCTGCTCGAGCTCGTGCCATCCGGACCCATCTAGCGCTACGGCATCGACGGCGTGGTGGTCCAGTCCCTGCCACAGGACTAGGCTCCCGATCTGCACGCCGAGCCGGCGGCGATCATCAACAAAGGCGCCGACAGAACGTGCAGGTATGGTGGAGCGGGATTCCAGTCGCAGGGCACGGCGTCCGTGGGGCATCTGGAAGAAGTGTCGATCTCCGTCAAGCCAGCGTGCCTGTAGGACGCTGCCGTCGTCGAGCCGCACGCGCAGCGCCGGATCACCGTCCAGCGCTGCCTGGCCTGGACGGGGCGCCAGGCCGAGCAGGTCGGCGCGCTGGTCGAGGCGCTGCCAGATCGGCTCCACCTCGCACCGCGCGGTCGCGAGCGGGGCGCAGGCGTGGAAGCGCCAGTCGTGAGGGGCGGCGGTGGAAGGATCCAGCGCCAGCGTGACGACGTCGTCGTTGGCAAAGCCGCCGCGGTTCCCGGTATCGAGGTAGCTTTCGGTGGTCAGCCCCTCCGAGATCAGGATCCCGTGGCGCTCCAGCTCGATGTGGTAGTAGCCGTAGCTGCCGATGCTGCGGTCCTCGATGATGCTGCGGCCGTTGACCAGCATGCGTGCCGGAACCAGGCGCCCATCTGCGAAGATGCAGTGCTCGGGAGTCACGAGCAGGTCGCGGTGCGGAACGTTCTCGGCGAATGCCCCCGCGATGATGCGCACCGGATAATGGCCGCCCGATGCGACCATCTCTGCGCTCAGCCGGCGGCAGCCGATCCAGGCGATGGGCCGGAGCACGGTGCCGTCCGCCTCCAGCACCGCGACGCGGTCCTGCCGGCCCTGTGCGCGGCGGAGGAACAGCTCGTCGACCGTGACCTCGCCCTGCTCCGTCAGGATGCGCGTCCCGGCGAGGAAGCAGGTGGTGGTGACGGTCGTGGTCGCGGTCGCCGGGCTCGTGCCGCTGACGCCGTCCGAGACCGAAATGCCGATCGTCGTGCCGACGGTCTTCGTCGAGGCGGTCGGCGTGAACGCCAGCGCCTCGAGGTCGCTGTTGAAGGCGGCGACGGTGGACGCGGTCAGGGTATAGACGCCGGCCGTGCCCGATGCGGTCAGGCCGGTGCCGCTGAGCACGCCGTTGGCGGTGGTGTCGGTCCCGGCGCTGTTGGCCAGGGTGATAGTGGCGGTCAGGGTCGGGCTTGTGTGCGCGTCCGCCACCTGGGCCGCCGAGAACGGCTGAATAGCCGTCGTGCCGCTGGTGGACGCGGTGGCGGTGGTGCCGGTGAGCTGCGGGTTCGGCGAGCCGATCGCCAGCTCGACCACCCCGGTGGACGGCGTCTGGAACGAGAACGCGGCACCGGGGGTCGACGTGATGCTGTGGCTGGCGTTGCCTGTAGAGGCGCTGGAGCTGATGGTGCCGCTGACGGTCACCGTGGCGCTGTCGCCGGAGGCGAGGTTGATGTTGCTGAGGTTGATGTTACCGGTGCCGGTCTGGGTTTCCAGGTCGTCCTTGACCGACCACGTCACCCCGGTCTCAACCGCAGACGCGTTGTCCAGCAGCGTGATCTCCGACGACCCGTTCGGCCCGGTGTCGGTAATCGTGTAGCTGTACGTGAACGCCTGCCCCGGCAACAGCGTGTCCGTGGTGGAGTAGCTGGTCGGAACCGTGACCGTCGGGGCGGAGACGGTGAGGTTGACCGGCAGCGTGACCGACAGGTTCTCGATCTCGTGGGTGTCGTTGGATCCGCCAGTGCTGGCGGCGAAACCGAGGTAGAAGTTGGTCGGCAGCGTCTGAGCGATCGACAGGTTGGTGATCACCTCGGTGTAGGTGCTGCCGCCGTTGGTGCTGACGAACACCGACAGGCTCTCGTGCGAGCTGTCGACCTTGAGAAGGTTGATCTTGACGGTGCGCGTGCCGTCGATCCCGGCGGCGAAGGGGTTGGTGCTCAACAGGGAATAGCCGGTGGTGCCGCTGCCGGAGCCGCGCACGCCGATGTCGTTGGCGATCTGTCCGGTCCCGGTCTGGTCGCCGCGATCGACCGCCGAGAAGTTGCCGAAGGTGTCGAAGCCGAGGCCAAGGAAGCCGTCCGTGATGCCGGCCTGCCCATCGTCGGAATAGCCGAGGCCGCCGCCGTAGCCGCCGGCCTTCACGCTGGACGCGGTGCCGCCGGCGGCGGTGATCGCGTCGGCATTCAGCAGGAAGAAGGACAGACCGTCCGCACCTGTGCCGCCGCCGGAATAGTAGGTGAACTGGACCGAGACTCCGGTGGTCGACGGGAAGGACTGGCTGTAGACGGCAATGCCGGCCTGGCTGTTGGTGGCAGTGGTCAGCTGCAGGTAGCCGCTGCTGTTGATCGTGGTGTTGCCGCTGTCGACGAAGCTGGTGTTGCCGGTGAAGCTAGTGACGGTGATCGGCAGTCCGGTGGGCGGCCCGTTGATCACCAGCGGCTGCGCGTAGCTGTCCTCGGCTGCCTTGCTCAGCACCTGCGGCGCTGCCATCGGCGAGCCGGTGCTGGTGACGTCGAGATTCCATCCGTCGCCCGCCGCCACGTCGCCCACGAGGTGCGACGACGCGGCGACATTGGCGCCGGTGGCGGCGGCGATCTGGTCCACCAGCGCCTGGCCGGTGCTACCTGCGCCGGTGTCGCAGCTGTCGAGGAGGATGTCGCCGCCGGGCGCCAGCGACGCGCCGATCGCCGCGAGCGCCGCCTGGGAATGCGCCACGGTGTCGGCGTTGACGATCGTGTCGCCGAGCCTGATCGCGCCGTCGCCGCCATGTGCGATGATTGAGATGGAGGACAACCCGGTCTGGCCGGCGAGCGCCGCTGCGATCTGCTGCAGGCCGTCTTCCTGCGGATCGAGCAGGTAGGCCTCGGTTCCGGGCGCCAGGCCGGCTAGCAACGCCTGGTAGTCGTAGACCGTCGGGTCGATGAACACGACCTGCGTTGCGGCTGCGTCGTCGGAAAGGCTGGAACTCCCGGCTCGCCCGGAGCCGACAGGATTCAACAAGGTCGCCATGCACTTTCCCATCCAGGCTGCGGCCGCTCGGCCGTGGCAGGTTCGTTCCGAGACAATAACGCTCCACGGACGGCGCTCCTCTTAGCATGAAGTTGTGCGAGCGCAACAGAAACGTTCACCGAACTACAGCATCTATCTGAATCATCTCAATATAGATCAGCGTTTGACGACGTATATAAAATAAAACTGATACGTACTTTACTTTTTGTTGTCTCGTTGCGACGCCCTGTCTCTTTATAAGGGCGCCTGCGGCAGATAGCCGTCGGGACACGGCGGCGCGTCGCACCCCCGCACGAGGTTGGCGGGCGCTGGGTGCCACCTTGAAGCGATATCCGGCGTCGCGGTGATGGAGACTGGTTACCGTCCGCCCGATGCCCAGCCCGTCGCGACCAGGACCGTGGCTGCACTCGGCCTCGTCGCCTGCCAGGACGTGGCGTAGCGCCTGCCCGCGCCGGAACGGACAGGGCCGCGGGCCCGGCGCCGGGTCCCTGGCCGCGGCGCTTCGCCGCCGGCTCTCAATCCTTCAGCGGATCGTGGCCCCAGTTCATCAGCGACGCCCGCCAGCGGCTGTGCTCGATGTCGCTGGACGGCTTCTGCGCCAGGTGGCGGTGCACGTAGCCCACTACCTTCTTCATGTGCGCGTAGTCCTCCTCGGTCAGGTCGGTCGGCTTCTTGTGCCTGATCTCGACGATCCGATGGCCTTCCTTGTGGCCGACCGCCTCCGAGCCGCCGGCGCTCTTCTTGTTGGTCCCGTCCGCCCAGCCCACCGACTTCGACTCGTCGCTGTCGAGCCACTTCTCCAGGGCGGCAGGTGTCATGTTCACCACCTCCTTGAAGGACTTCGCGATCTCCCCGTGGTCGTCATCCGCCATGGCGCCCTCCCTCCGCTGGGCCGGGAACGACGATCCGGCCCGAAAGGTTCGCTGCCGCCCGCTCAGTTCCGCGTCTTGTCCACCAACCGGTTCTTGCCGATCCATGGCATCATCGCCCGGAGCTTCTCGCCCACCTGCTCGATCTGGTGCGCGTTGACCCGTGCGCGGGTCGCCTTGAACCCCACCTGTCCGACCTTGTTCTCCAGCAGCCAGTTGCGCGTGAAGGTGCCGCTCTGGATGTCGGCCAGCACCCGCTTCATCTCCGCCTTGGTCTCGGCGGTCACGATGCGCGGGCCGGTGACATACTCACCATACTCCGCCGTGTTGGAGATCGAATAGTTCATGTTGGCGATGCCGCCCTCGTAGATCAGGTCTACGATTAGCTTCACTTCGTGCAGGCACTCGAAATACGCCATCTCCGGCGCGTATCCGCCTTCCACCAACGTCTCGAATCCGGCGCGGATCAGCTCGACCAAGCCCCCGCAGAGCACCGCCTGCTCGCCGAACAGGTCGGTCTCGCATTCCTCCTTGAACGTGGTCTCGATGATCCCGGCCCGCCCGCCGCCGATGGCGCTCGCATAGGACAATGCGATCTCCAGCGCGTTGCCGGACGGGTTCTGCGCCACCGCCACCAGGCATGGCACCCCGCCGCCGCGCTGGTATTCCGAGCGTACGGTGTGACCCGGACCCTTGGGCGCGATCATGAACACGTCCAGGTCCGGCCGCGGCTCGATCACCCGGAAGTGCACCGCGAGCCCGTGCGCAAAGGCGATCGCCGCCCCTTCCCGAAGGTTGCGATGCAGGTGCTCGGCATACAGGTCGCCCTGCAGCTCGTCCGGCGTCAGCACCATCACCACGTCGGCCCACGCCGCCGCCTCGGACGGCCCCATCACCCGGATCCCGGCCGCTTCCGCTTTGGGCGTTCCCACAGAGCCCGGACGCAGCCCCACCACCAACTCGGCCACGCCGCTGTCCTTGAGGTTGTTGGCGTGGGCATGGCCCTGGCTGCCGTAGCCGATGATCGCGACCTTGCGTCCCTTGATCAGGTTCACGTCGGCATCGCGGTCGTAATAGACCCGCATGGTCAGGTTCTCCTTGAAGGGAAAGGAACGGAAGTCAGATCGTCCGCGGCCCGCGGGCGATGGCGGCGATCCCGGTGCGCGACACCTCGACCAGGCCGAGCGGCCGCATCAGGTCGATGAACGTCTCGATCTTCTCCGGCGCCCCGGTCAGCTCGAACACGAACGAGCCGGTGGTGGTGTCCACCGCACGCGCCCGGAACGCTTCCGCCACGCGCAGCGCCTCGGTGCGCGGCTCGCCGCTCGACACGACTTTCACCAGCGCCAGCTCGCGCGCCACGTGCGGCCCGCTCTGCGTCAGGTCCGACACCTTGTGCACCGGCACCAGGCGATACAGCAGCGCCTTGATCTGCTCGATCACCATCGGCGTGCCGGAGGTGACGATGTTGATCCGCGACCGGTTGCCGCCCTCCTCGACCGGCGCCACCGTCAGGCTCTCGATGTTGTAGCCGCGGCCCGAGAACAGCCCGATCACGCGCGCCAGCACACCGCTTTCGTTCTCCACCAGCACGGCGATCACCGCCGTGACCTGCGGCTCCTCTTGGGGGGGCATGGTCGTTCCTTGAGTGGAAGGCCAGGGCGCTGCCCTGGACCCGCCAAAGGACGGTCGTCCTTTGGAAACCTGATGATGAAGGCCCGTGGTTGTCAGACCAGCATCAGGCCTTCGTCGGTGATCCGGGCGGCCTGCTCGCTCTGCTCAGGCCCCAGGATCATCTCGTTGTGCGCGGCACCCGACGGGATCATCGGATAACAGTTCTCCGCCTCGTCGACGCAGATGTCGGCGATCACCGGCCCGTCATGCGCGAGCATGCGCCGGATCACCTCGTCCAGCTCGCCGAGGTTGGCAGCCCGCATCCCCGTCGCCCCGAACGCGTCCGCCAGCTTGACGAAGTCCGGCAGCGCCTCGCTGTAGCTCTGCGAATAGCGGCTGCCGTGCAGCAGCTCCTGCCACTGCCTGACCATGCCCATGTAGCGGTTGTTCAGGATGAACAGCTTCACCGGCAGCCGGTACTGCGCGATCGTGCCCAGCTCCTGGATGTTCATCAGCGTCGACGCCTCGCCGGCGATGTCGATCACCAGCGCGTCCGGATGCGCCACCTGCACTCCCACCGCCGCCGGCAGCCCGTAGCCCATGGTGCCCAGTCCGCCCGACGTCATCCATCGGTTCGGCCGGTCGTACTGGAAGTGCGTCGCCGCCCACATCTGGTGCTGCCCCACCTCGGTGGTCACGAAGGTGTCTCGCCCGGTCGCCCGCGACAGCTCGTACAGCCGCCTGATCGCGTGCTGCGGCTTGATCACCGCCCCCGGCGACGGGTCCTGCCGATAGGCCAGGCTGTCGATCGCCCGCCACGCCTCGATCTGCCGCCACCATCCCGCCAGCGCGTCGCGGTCGACCGCCGCGTCGTCCCGTTCCCACGCCTCGATCATCATCTCGATGGCACGCCCGGCATCGCCCAGCACCGGGATGTCCACCCGCACGATCTTGTTGATCGACGATGCGTCGATGTCGACGTGGATCTTGGTCGAGCCCGGCGAGAACGCGTCCAGCCGCCCGGTCACCCGATCGTCGAACCGCGCGCCGATGTTCACCAGCACGTCGCAGCCGTGCGTGGCGAGGTTCGCCTCGTATGTCCCGTGCATCCCGAGCATGCCGAGGAACTGCCGGTCGGTGGTCGGATACGCCCCCAGCCCCATCAGCGTCGAGGTGCACGGGAACCCGGTCATCCGCACCAGCCGCACCAGCGCCTTCGACGCCGCCGCCCCGGAGTTGATCACCCCCCCGCCGGTATAGAACAGCGGCCGCCGCGCACCTTTCATCGCCGCCACCGCGGCCTCGACCGCGTCGCGCGCCGGCTCGCGCACCGGCCGGTACGACCGGTGCGGCGCCTCGGAGGCCGCAACGTAGTTGGCAGGCCCGACCATGATGTCCTTCGGCAGGTCCACCACTACCGGCCCCGGACGTCCGCTGCGCGCCACGTAGAACGCCTCGTGCACCGTGCGCGCCAAGTCACCGGGCCGCTTGACCAGGTAGTTGTGCTTGGTCGCCGGCCGTGTGATCCCGGTGGTGTCGGCCTCCTGGAACGCGTCGTTGCCGATCATGTGCGTCGGCACCTGCCCGGTCAGGCACACCACCGGGATCGAATCCATCAGCGCGTCGACCAGTCCGGTCACCGCGTTGGTCGCCCCCGGTCCCGACGTCACCAGCACCACCCCCACCCTGCCGGTGGAGCGCGCATAACCCTCGGCTGCATGCACCGCCGCCTGCTCGTGCCGCACCAGGATGTGCCGGATCGCGTCCTGCTTGAACAAGGCGTCGTAGATCGGTAGCACCGCCCCGCCCGGATAGCCGAACACCACCTCGACCCCCTGCGCCTGCAGCACCTGGAGCAGCACCTCGGCGCCGTTCGGGGCAGCCAGGCTAATCGCCTGGCCGTCGCGCGGAGCGAGGCTGTCCTTCAGGTCGGTGCTGGCGTTCATCTCGTGCTCCTGCCGCGACGTGAGCGGGCGGGTTGTCCTATGCGTCCCGCCGCGAGGCGTCAACATCGGCGACAACGAACGACAACAAATCCGTCGCCGTTCTTTCCATTTGTTGCGTCATACCAGCTATGCGGGTGCAGATCACCTTGGTCCGCTCCGGACCCGCCAGAGGATGATGCGCGAACCAGGTCGCCTGCCGTTTGGTATACTGCCCCTGCAGCAGCACCGCCCGTCTTGATGCCGCTTCCAGCGTCGTCGTCCCGCGCAGCACTGCCGCCAGCTCCGGCACCCCGTGCGCCCGCATCGCCGGCAGCGACGTCGGCAGCCCCTGCGCCAGCAGCGCCTCCACCTCGCCCAGCGCGCCCTGCTGCAGCATCGCCTCGAACCGCTCGCCGATCGCCGCGCGCAACGCGTCGCGCGCCGGCGCCAGCCGGATCGCGCTGAACCGGCACGGCGCCGGCGGCAGTCCTGGCCGTTCCGCCCATGCCGCCAATCCCTGGCCGGTGCCCCGCCATACCTCCCACGCCCGCGCCAGCCGCTGTCCGTCCGACGAGCGCAGTCCCGTTGCCGTCACGGGATCCACCGCAAGCAGCCGCCCGTGCAGCGCCTCCGCCCCGATCTCCGCCAGCAGCCCGCGCGCCTCGGTCCGCGCCTCCGGCCCCGGATCGGGAACCGCCGACAGCCCGTGCGTCAGCGCCCGCAGGTACATCCCGGTTCCGCCGCACAGGATCGGCAGCCGTCCCGCCGCCCACGCCCCCTCCATCGCTCCCAGCGCCGCCTCCCGCCACCAGGCGACGCTGCCCGGCAGTGCGGCCGGCCGGACCCCATACAGCCGGTGCGGCACCATTGCCTCATCCGCCGGCGTTGGCCGCGCGTTCAGGATGCGGAGTTCCCGATACACCTGCATCGAGTCCGCGTTGACCACCACCCCGTCCAGCTCCTGCGCCAGGCGCAGCGCCAGCGCCGATTTGCCGCTGCAGGTCGGGCCGGCCACGATCAGGCAGTGCCCGGACGCATCCGTCCGCATGGCTGGCCCGCCTTGCCTCACCGGGACATCCCTGCCACCACGCTGCGGCCATCCAGGCGGTTGTTCCGTGTCGTCATGACCCTGCCCTACACCCTCACCCTGGTCGCCCGGCGCGACGCCACCAGCCTGTCTCCCGCTGCGATCGAGGAGGCGCGCGCCCTCGTCTCCGGCCAGCCCGCCGTAATCCTGTCCCCGGGCGAGGCCGCCGACATTCCCTGCGCCGCCCCGTCCCCGTCCGGACCCTCGCTGCCCGACATCCGCGCCCGCTTCGCTCCCCGTCACGTCGACGTGCTGCTGACCCGCTCGCGCGGCCGGCGCAAGGGCCTGCTGGTCGCCGACATGGACAGCACGATCGTTGCCTCCGAGACCCTGGATGACCTCGCCGCGCGTGCCGGCGTCGGCGAGCGCGTGGCCGCCATCACCCGCCGCTCCATGAACGGCGAGATCGACTTCGCGGACGCCTTGCGCGAGCGCGTCGCCCTGCTGCGCGGTCTCGACGAGCAGGCCCTCGACGCCACCTGGGCCGAAACCCGCCTCACCCCCGGCGCCCGCACGCTGGTCGCCACCATGCGCGCCCACAATGCCACCGCCGCCCTGGTGTCCGGCGGCTTCACCTGGTTCACCGCACGCGTCGCGAGCGCCTGCGGCTTCGACGTGCACCACGCCAACCAGCTCGGCGTCTCCAACGGCCGGCTGACCGGCCGCGTCGCCGAGCCGATCCTGGGCCGCGCCGCCAAGCTCGAATCCCTGCGCAACCTGGCCGAATCCCGTGCCCTACGCCTCGCCGCCACGCTGGCGGTCGGCGACGGCGCCAACGACCTCGACATGCTGCGCGAGGCCGGCCTCGGCATCGCCTACCACGCCAAGCCGGTGGTGGCCGACGCGGTGGCCAACCGCATCGACCACGCCGACCTGCGCGCGCTGCTGTTCGCGCAGGGCTATCCCGCCTCCGCCTTCCGCGAATGACCCGGCTCTGGATCCTCTCCGACCTCCATCTGGAGGCGACACCCTATCCGCAGGCCTACCGCCCTCCTCCGCCCGATTTCGACGTGCTGGTGGTGGCGGGCGACGTGTTCGAGGGCGAGCCGGAGCAGGGCCTGCGCGTGGTCGAGCGCCTCGCCGGCGGCCGTCCGGCGGTGTTCGTGATGGGCAACCACGAGTACTGGAACGGCGTGGTGCCGGCCGAACTCGCCCCCGCCCGCGAGCAGGCCGCCCGCCTCGGCATCACCCTGCTGGAAGGCGACGAGGCCGAGATCGGCGGCCTGCGCTTCCTCGGCGGCACGCTCTGGGCCGATGGCTGGCTCGGCGGGCACGCGATGCAGCCCGGCGCCCCCACCGGCGAGCCGATTGCCGTTCCCGCCGGCGTCGAGGGCCACCGGCCGCTCACCAACGCCGACGCCGCCCGGCTGCACACCCTGCTGCGCGTGCGCCTGGAGGCGCAGCTGCGCCGCCCGCGCGACGGCCGTCCGGTGGTCATGGTCACGCACCACGCGCCGCACCCGCTCTGCATGCCCGAGCACCTCTGGGGCAGCTGGGCCGCCGGCAACTCCGCCTCCGACCTGTCGCACCTGACCGATGCCGGGCTGGTCGACCTCTGGATCCACGGCCACACCCATCGCACCTGGTCGCTGCTCCGCCCCGGCGGCACGCGCATCGTCACCAACGGCGCCGGCCCGCGCGCCTGCAACCACCATTTCCTGGACGACCTGGTGTTGTCCGTGGTCCCTTCCAACGACGGCTCCGTCGCCCGCATCCGCGCCGTGGCCGAGGCCTGCTGACCGGCCGATCCGGATCCTCGGAGGCGTCCATGCCGACCACCACCGCGGAGCTGCTGACCCGCGAATCCCGCTACGGCGCCAGCAACTACAAGCCCCTGGACGTGATGCTCACCCGCGGCGAGGGCGTCTGGGTGTGGGACCTGGACGGCCGCCGCTACCTCGACTGCCTGTCCGCCTATTCCGCGGTGAACCAGGGCCACTGCCACCCGCGCATCCTCGCAGCGCTGACCGAGCAGGCGTCCCGCCTCACCCTGACCTCGCGTGCGTTCCACAACGACCAGCTCGGCCTGTTCTACGAGGAGCTGTGCACCCTCACCCGTTCCACCCGCGTGCTGCCGATGAACTCCGGCGCCGAGGCGGTCGAGAGCGCGCTCAAGGTCGCCCGCAAATGGGCCTACCAGGTCAAGGGCGTCGCCCCGGACCGGGCCGAGATCATCGTCTGCGAGGGCAACTTCCACGGCCGCACCCTGTCGGTGGTCAGCTTCAGCACCGACGACGCGTCCCGCGACGGCTTCGGCCCGTTCACCCCCGGCTTCCGCGTCATCCCCTATGGCGACGCGGCCGCGCTGGAGGCCGCCATCACCCCGAACACCGCCGCCTTCCTGGTCGAGCCGATCCAGGGTGAGGCCGGCGTGATCATCCCGTCCGACGGCTACCTCCGCAGCGCCCGCACGCTGTGCACCGCCCACGACGTGCTGCTGATCCTCGACGAGATCCAGACCGGCCTCGGCCGCACCGGCACCCTGCTGGCCGAGGAGCACGAGGGCATCGAGGCCGACCTCACCCTGATCGGCAAGGCGCTGTCCGGCGGCTTCTACCCGGTCTCCGCGGTGCTGAGCCACGAGGCGGCGATGGGCGTGCTCCGCCCCGGCGAGCACGGCTCCACCTTCGGCGGCAACCCGCTCGCCTGCGCGGTGTCGCGCATGGCGCTCAAGGTGCTGGTCGAGGAGAACATGATCGAGAACTCGGCGATCCAGGGCCTGCGCCTGCGCGACGGCCTGGCCCGGATCAGCAACGACGCGGTCCGGGAGGTGCGCGGCCGCGGCCTGATGATCGCGGTCGAGCTCGATCCCGCCTATGGCGGCGCCCGTCCCGTCTGCGAGCGGCTGCGCGAGGCCGGCCTGCTGTGCAAGGAGACCCACACCCACACCATCCGCATCGCCCCGCCGCTGGTGATCGACGCGGACACGGTGGACTGGGCGGTCGACCGCTTCGCCGCCGTGCTCGCAGGAGGCTGAGCGCGCCCAACGTTCAGTCCGACGAGTCGCCGCCGACCGCGACCCCGCCCACGGACACGGTGCCGGCCCCGCTGACCTCCCGGGTCAGCCGCCCGGTCAACGTCGCGAACCGCACCGAGCCGAACCCGGACAGTTCCACCGACGCGTCGCCGACGGTTGCATCCACGCGTATCGTGCCGGCGCCGCTCACCTGCGCATGGACCCGGCCGATGCGCCCCTGCGACACCGTCACGCTCCCTGCCCCGCTCATCTGCGTGTCCAGCGCGTCGACCTCCGCCTGCGCTATTGTCACCTCTGCGGCTCCGGACAGGGCGATCGCCGCGTGTCCGGTCACCCCCGCCACCCGGACCACGCCGGCGCCGGACACGTCCAGCGTCAGCGTGCCGATCGCGCCGACATCGTACTGGCCGAAGCCCGGCTCGGCGATCGCAACCCCGAACCTTTCCGGCACGCGCAGCACCAGCCGCAGCGTCGGCGTGAACGGTCCGTCCGGCGTCGGCGTCCAGCAGGACGCGCGATCGCGCAGCGGACGCACGCGCGCAGCACCCTGCGTGTCGAACGACAGCCGGTCGATCTCCTCCGGATGATCCGCCGTCGCCACCACCGCGACGCGCCCGTGCAGCGATGGATCCGTCGTGATCGTCACCTGCCGCGCGCAGGGATCGTCGATGGCGAGGCTCGATCCGTCCATCTCGGCGGACCGCTCCGCCGCCCGGCCATGGGCCAAGGGCAGGGAAACGCCGAGCAGGATGGGCAGCAGCCGGAACATGGGCATGGGAACTCTCCACGGGTTTGCCGGAACGGTTGCAGGAGACGTACCAGTCCCGAACCCGTTGTTTTCCGCGGCCTGGAGGCTCCTGCCGTCGCGCCGGATGGCCGGATATGCCAAGGTTTGGCTTCCCGTCCCCGCGATCTTCCCAGCCTTATGACTTGGCGCCGAGATCACCACGCGGCCGCATCACCATCGGCAACGAACAGGACCCGCCCATGAAGCTCCTCCACGTCGACTCCAGCATTCTCGGCGACAACTCGGTGAGCCGCGCCATCTCGGCCGCGGTCGTGGAGCGCCTGCGCGCCCTGCACGACGGCCTGGAGGTGCAGCGTCGCGACCTCGCCGCCGCGCCGATCTCGCATCTGTCCGGCGCCTACCTCGCGGGACAGAGTGCCGACGTGCAGCACGACCAGGCGATGCAGGAGGACCTGTCGCTCGGCGGCGCGGTGCTGGCCGAGTTCCTCCAGGCCGACATCGTCGTGCTCGGCGTGCCGATGTACAACTTCACGGTCCCGAGCCAGCTCAAGAGCTGGATCGACCGGGTATTGGTGGCCGGCAAGACGTTCCGCTACACCGATCACGGTCCGGAAGGCCTGGCCGGCGGCAAGCGGGTGATCCTCGCCCTCTCCCGCGGCGGCTTCTACGGCCCGGGTGCCCCGGCCGCACCGTACGAGCACCAGGAAAGCTACCTGCGCGCCGTGTTCGGCTTCATGGGCCTGCCCGACCTCGAAGTGATCATCGCCGAAGGCGTCGCCACCGGTGCCGAGCAGCGCCAGAAGGCGCTTGACGCGGCGCTGCAGCAGGCCGCCGCACTCCAGGCCGCCTGATCGCACCGTCGGCCGGATTGGACCCCGTCCCGGATCCGGCCGCGACAACTGGTTCCTGGCAACCCGAACGCCCTGTGGCCGGAGCCGGGATCATTGGAGGAGGTGACGATCCAGGCAGTCGCCTCCGTTAGCGAATCCTTCACTTCCCTCGCGCACCCTGATGATTGACGGGAGGCTGCACGAATGGCGATCGACGGGACGATCCAAGCTTCCGCACCCGCGCTCACGGCAGCCTCCCCGGCAACTTCTCCGGCCAAGCCCCAGACGTCACCGAACCCATCCCACCCAAGCGGCTTCTTCCGCAGCCTGTTGTCCGACCTCAACCCGCTTCAGTACATCCCCGTCGTCGGCTCCATCTACCGCGCCATCACCGGCGACCAGGGCAACCCCGACCTGCGCTTCGTCGCCTCGCTCGGCACCAGCTTCGCCATGGGCGGCCCGGTCGGCGTCGGCATCACGGTGGCGGAAAAGGTGACCGGGATCGACCCGGAAGCCATCGGCCTCCACCTCCTCGGCCGCCTGTTCCATCCCGCGTCCAGGCCTGCCGCCGGCACTGCCGCACCGTCTTCCCCTGCCGCGTCGCCCGCGTCTGCCCAGCCCGTACCTGCCCAGCCCGCTCCTGCCCAGCCCGCCGGCGACGCCGGCACCGCCCTGGCGAGCAACCCGTCCGGCGCCCGCGCCTGGACCGCCGACGAGCTCACCGCCTATGGGGTGAAGCGCACCGCCGACAACAGCCTGGTCGCCGGCGGCCTGAGCAGCGCCGACGTGCTGAACACCCTGGAGCTGCACCGCCTGTCCACCACCCGCTACGCCTGAACCCGCCTCGACGGGCCGTTCCCCTGGGCGCCTCGGCATCCTATCTGCTGTGCCATGACCTCCAGGAGACAGCGGACCAGCCCCTGCCCCGCCCCGCTGCCGCTTCCCGTCCGCTTCGCCGAATGGTTCGCCGCCCGCGGCTGGACCCCGCGCCCGCACCAGCTCGCCGTGCTGGACGCGGCGGGAGCCGGCGACAACGTGTTGCTGGTCGCCCCCACCGGCGGCGGCAAGACCCTGGCCGGCTTCCTTCCCAGCCTGGTGGAACTGGACGAGACCGGCGAGCGCGACCGCCTGCACACCCTCTATGTCAGCCCGCTCAAGGCGCTCGCCACGGACATCGCCCGCAACCTCACCGCCCCGGTCGAAGAGATGCGCCTGCGCCTGCGCGTCGAGACACGCACCGGCGACACCCCCGCCGACCGGCGCGCCAGGCAGCGCGCCCACCCGCCCGACATCCTGCTCACCACCCCGGAAAGCCTGGTGCTGCTGCTGTCCCGGCGCGACGCGTCCGAGACCTTCGGTGCCCTGCGACGCATCGTCATCGACGAGGCGCACGCGCTCGCCGGCACCAAGCGCGGCGACCAGCTCGCCCTGTGCCTGGCTCGCCTGCTCCACCTCGCACCGGGCGCGCGCCGGATCGGCCTGTCCGCCACCGTCGCCCATCCTGACGCGCTGCGCGCCTATGTCGGCACGCCCGAGCGTCCGGCCCGCCTGATCGAGGCCCCGCCCGGCGCCCCGCCCGCCCTGTCGATGCTGCTGCCCGATGCCCACGTTCCCTGGTCCGGCCGCATGGGCCTGGCCGGCGCCTCGGTGATCCTGGAACGCATCGCCGCCTCCGGCATGACCATCGTGTTCGTCAACACCCGCGCCCAGTCCGAGCTGCTGTTCGCGGCCCTGTGGCGCATCAACGACGACACCCTCCCGATCGCCCTGCACCACGGCAGCCTCGACATCGGCCAGCGCCGACGCGTCGAGGCCGCCATGGCCCGCGGCCCGGACGCGCCCGACGGGCTGCGTGCGGTGATCGCCACCTCCTCGCTCGACCTCGGCATCGACTGGGGCGGCGTCGACCAGGTGATCCAGGTCGGCGCGCCCAAGGGCGTGTCCCGCCTGCTGCAGCGCGTCGGCCGCGCCAACCACCGCATGGACGAGGCCTCCAACGCCATCCTCGTCCCAGCCAACCGCTTCGAGGTGCTGGAATGCCAGGCCGCGATCGGCGGCGTCCGCGCCATGGAGCTGGACGGCGACCCTCCCCACCCCGGCGGCCTCGACGTGCTGGCCCAGCACGTGCTGCTGATGGCAGCCAGCGCCCCCTTCACCGCCGACGCGCTCTACGACGAGGTCCGCACCGCCGCCCCCTACGCCGACCTGACGCGCACCGACTTCGACGACGTGCTCGGTTTCGTCGAGGACGGCGGTTACGCCCTGCTGGCCTACGAGCGCTACCGCAAGCTGTTCCGGGATTCGGAAGGGAACATCCAGATCCGCGGCGAGCGTGTCGCCCGCCAGGCCCGCATGAACGCCGGCACCATCGTCGAGGCCCCCGTGCTCAAGGTCCGCCTCGGCGGCCCGAGAGGGTTCACGCTAGGCGAGATCGAGGAAGGCTTCGCCAACGCGCTCCGCCCTGGCGACGCCTTCCTGTTCGCCGGCCGCAAGCTCAAGTTCCTCCGCCTGCGCGAAACCACCGTCGAGGTGGCCGAAGGCGGCACCGGCGACCCCACCGTGCCCACCTATGCCGGCTCCAAGTATCCGCTCTCCTCCGGCCTCGCCGCCCGCGTGCGCCGGATGCTGCACGACCCCGCCGCCTGGCAGCACTATCCCGAGCCGGTGCGCGAATGGCTCACCCTGCAACAGGAGCGCTCGCTGCTTCCCGGACCCGACGACCTGCTGGTGGAGATCTTCCCCCGGCACGGCCGCCACTTCCTGGTCGCCTACTGCTTCGAGGGCCGCAATGCGCACCAGACGCTGGGCATGCTGCTCACCCGCCGCCTGTCGCGCGACGGCGCGGCGCCGCTCGGCTTCGTTGCCACCGACTACGCGATCGCCCTCTGGTGCGCGAACCCGCCCGGCGATATCCCCGACCTGTTCGCGCCCGACATGCTGGGCGACGACCTGGAGGCGTGGATGTCGGAAAGCTCGATGCTGCGGCGGACCTTCCGCAACGTCGCGGTGATCGCCGGCCTGATCGAGCGCCAGCACCCTGGCCAGACAGGGACGCGCCGACAGGTCACGGTGAACAGCGACCTCGTGTACGACGTGCTGCGCCGCCACCAGCCCGATCACGTGCTGCTCCGCGCCACCCGCGCCGAGGCCGCCGGCGGCCTCACCGACGTGGACCGCCTGTCCGACATGCTGCTGCGCGTGCAGGACCACGTCCGCGTCGTCCGCCTCGACCGCGTCTCGCCGCTGGCGATCCCGGTGATGCTCGACATCGGCCGCGAGTTCGTCCGCAACGAGGCCGACGAGGACGCCATGCTGGCCGAAACCGAGGCGCTGCTGGCCGAGGCGATGGGCGAGGCCGAGCCCTCGACCGAGGAGCTGGTGCTTGCCCCCGGCCACGCCCAGGAGCTGCGCCGCCTGACCCGCCAGCCGGGCCGCCGCGCGGAACGCCCGCCCCGCCGCCGGCCTCGCCCGGTGCGCCCGTGAACCCCGCGCCCTTCCACATCGGGGCGGAGCGGGTGATGCTCGACCCGGCCGGCGTACTGTACTGGCCGGCCGCCCGGCTGCTCGCGGTGGCCGACCTGCACCTGGAAAAGGGCAGCGCCGCCGCCCGCCGCGGTGCCCTGCTGCCGCCCTGGGATACCCGCATCACCCTGGACCGCCTGCTGAACCGGGTCGGCTACTGGCGTCCCGAGATCGTGGTAGCGCTCGGCGACAGCTTCCACGACAACGGCGGCCCCGCCCGCCTGCCCCCGGCCGAGGCCGACCGCCTGCGCCGGATCGCCGCCGCCACCCGGCTGTTCTGGGTGCTCGGCAACCACGACCCGCTGCCGCCGGACGGCCTGCCCGGCGAACACGGCGACGCCTTCCGGCTCGGGCCGCTGGCCTTCCGTCACGAATCCCGCGCCCGCTCCCCACGGCACGAGGCCGAACGCGCAGAGATCTGCGGCCACCACCACCCCAAGGCCCGCGTGGCGACGCGTGGCGGCCCAATTTCCCGTCCCTGCTTCGTGGCCGATCCCGCCCGCATGATCATGCCCGCCTTCGGCGCCTACACCGGCGGCCTGGACGTGTCGCACCCGGCGATCGCCACCCTGTTCCCGCGCGGCGGCCGCGCCTTCCTGCTCGGGGCCGAGCGGCTGTTCAGCTTCGCCCTGGCCGGGATGCGCGCGAGCGCCTCCTGACCGCTCCGTGACGCACCCGCACCGAAACCGAACCCCGGGCTGATCTGTTCCTTCCGATGCACGATCGGAGACCCGAGGAACGATGACCCGCCGCACGGCGAAGGCCCGGACGCCGCCGCCCACCCCTTCCGGCGGGGTGTCGCTGCTCTGGCTCAGGCAGGACCTGCGCCTGGCCGACAACCGCGCCCTCGTGGCCGCCCTGGCCCGGTCCGAACGGGTGCTGCCGGTGTTCGTGCTGGACCAGGAAGCCGGCGGCGAATGGGCTCCCGGGGGTGCCTCGCTGTGGTGGCTGCACCACAGCCTCGAGGCGCTCGGCCACGCCTTCGCCGAGCGCGGCACCACCCTGATCCTGCGCCGCGGCGACGCCGCCGCCATCATCCCTGCCCTGGCCCGGGAGGTCGGTGCCGACACCGTGCAATGCGGCCTGCCGCACGAGCCCTGGCTGCAACGCCTCGACGAGACGGTCGCAGCCGCCCTGCAGGCCGACAACCGCTCGCTGGTGCCGCACCGCGTCGCCACCCTGTTCGACCTGGACGCGGTCCGTTCCAAGACCGGCACCCGCTACGGCGTCTACGGCCCGTTCGCCAACGCCTGCCGCGCTCTCCCGGCCCCCGACCTGCCGCTGCCGGCGCCGCCGCACATCCCCGGCCCCGACACCCTGCCCGCCAGCGACCGCCTCGCCGACTGGCACCTGCTGCCGACCCGTCCGGACTGGGCCGGCGGCATGCGGAACGCCTGGACCCCCGGCGAGGCCGGCGCCCACGCCCGCCTGCACGACTTCCTCGCCGACCATCTCGACAGCTACGGCACCTCGCGCAACATCCCCGGCGACCCTGACGGCACATCCATGCTCTCGCCCCACCTGCACTGGGGCGAGCTGTCGGCGACGCAGGTCTGGTACGCCGCCCGCGACGCCGCAGCAGCGCTGAAGGACGACTCCGGCGGCTTCACGACCTTCCAGAACGAGCTGCTCTGGCACGACTTCTCCGCCTACCTGCTCCGGCACAGCCCGACCCTGCCCGAGCAGCCGATGCGCCCTGCCTACGCCCGCATGCCCTGGCGCGATGACGAGTCCGGCTTTCGCGCCTGGCGGCAGGGCCGCACCGGCGTGCCGATTGTCGATGCCGGCATGCGCCAGCTCTGGCAGATGGGCTGGATGCACAACCGCGTGCGCATGATCACCGCCTCCTTCCTGGTCAAGCACCTGCTCCTGTCCTGGCAGCAGGGCGAACGCTGGTTCTGGGACACCCTGGTCGACGCCGACCTCGCCACCAATGCCGTCAGCTGGCAGTGGATCGCAGGCAGCGGCACCGACAGCCAGCCCTTCTTCCGCATCTTCAACCCGGTCACCCAGGCCACCCGGTTCGACCCGGACGGCCGCTACGTCCGGCGCTACGTCCCCGAGCTGGCCCGCCTGCCCGACCGCTGGCTGCACCGCCCCTGGGAAGCCCCCCGACAGGTGCTCGACGCCGCCGGCCTGCGCCTCGGAACCGACTACCCGGCCCCGATCATCCCCCTCGAGGAGGGCCGCGACCGCGCCCTGCTGGCATTCCGTGATAGCATCCGCCGCCAGCCCGCCGAGGCCGCGCAGTGAGCGAGGCGCAGCAGTTCGGCGGCCCGGAGCCGTCGCCTCCGCCGGTTCCCTTCCTGCCGCCGCGGCTGATCCCGCCCGACCGCCCGTTGCGCATCGTCGGCGACGTGCACGGCGACGCTGTCGCCTTCAGCCACGCCGTCGCCACCGAACGCTTCGTGATCCAGCTCGGCGACCTGGTCGACCACGGCCCGAACAGCGCCCAGGTGCTGCGCACCATGTTCCGCCTGATCGACGAGAACCGCGGCCTGTTCCTGCTCGGCAACCACGACCGCAAGCTCGGCCGCGCGCTCGCCGGCCACCGCATGCGGCCCGACCCGCCGCTGGAAGCCACGCTGGCGCAGCTGGACGACCCGCTGGCCATGCGTGCCCATGCCGAGATCGCGCGTGCTCCCGCCTGGCTGGTGCGCGGCCGGGTCGGCTTCGTGCATGGCGGCTTCCACACCGGGATGCTGCACCAGACCCCGCCGCCCGGCCTGGAACGCGTCACCCACCTGCTGTCCCGCGCGCTGTTCGGCGAGACCACCGGCCGCATGCAGGAGGACGGCTTCCCGGAGCGCCGGCTGAACTGGATCGACCACATCCCGGACGGCTTCACCGTGTATTGCGGCCATGACCAGCGCAGCACCGACGGCCGCCCCTGGCGCAAGCGCGGCCGCGCCGGGGGCCTGGCGATCTTCACCGACACCGGCGCCGGCAAGGGCGGCCACCTCGCCTGGATCGACCTGCCCGCCGCGGACGACGAATGACACCGATTGGTGACACCAGCCCTTGAAGCCTGCGCTCGGGCCGTGCAGGGATCGGCAGGACCAAGGCGGGAGGGGCTGGTGGACACGGGTGCGGGCCATGCGGGCGCTGCCGACAGCCTTGGGGAGTTGCGCCGCAGCATCGACAACATCGACGCCGCCCTGGTCCACATGCTGGCGGAGCGCTTCCGCTGCACCCAGGCGGTCGGTCGCCTCAAGGCCGCCCATGGCATGCCGCCCGCCGATCCCGCCCGCGAGGCGCAGCAGGTGGCGCGGCTGCGGGAGCTGGCGCACGAGGCCCGGCTCGACCCGGACTTCGCCGAGAAGTTCCTGGCCTTCGTGATCCGCGAGGTGATCCGTCACCACGAGGCCCTGGCGCGCGTGCCGGACCCGGCGTGACGGAACCGCGCCAGCTGCTGCTGCTGCGTCATGCCAAGGCCGAAGCCGGCGACGCGGCCGATCATGGCCGCGACCTCGCCGCGCGCGGCCGTCGCGACGCCGACGCGCTGGGCCACGAGATGCGCCGCCTCCGCCTCGTGCCGCAGCACGTTCTGCTCAGCAGCGCGCTGCGCACCCGGCGCACCTTCGAGCTGCTGGGCGCGTTCGAGCCGGCGCCGTCGGTGCAGGTGGCGGACGTCCTGTATCTCGCTGAGCCCGCCCTGCTGCTGTCGGCGCTTCGAGCGGCTCCTGCCGAGATCCGCATCCTGCTTCTGGTCGGGCACAACCCCGGCCTGCACGCGCTGGCCCTGCACCTGGCCGGACCGCAGGCACCGCAGGCCCTGTGCGACGGGTTGCCGACCTGTACCCTGGCCTGTTTCTCCGTCGAGACCGACTGGTCCGGCCTTGCTGCGCCTGGAACGACCGGCGGCCTGCAGCTGATCGGCGCGTGATGGGCGTGACGCCCGTCCTGCCCCGGTCACGGTTGCCACCGGATTTCCTTCGCCTCTATCCTCGCTCCTTCAGTCGGGCAAGCACCGACACGCACCACCTGGCAGCTCCACCGCCGCCGCGTCGTGCGCCTTGCAGCAGGAACATTCCATGAGCCCGACTGCCTCCGGCACCGCCACCGTTTCCTATGACGGCAAGACCGCCACCCTCCCGGTGCTGACGGGAACGCTGGGCCCGGCGGTGGCCGACATACGCAGGCTGCAGGCCGAACTCGGCGTGTTCACCTTCGATCCCGCCTACGGCACCACGGCGGCCTGCGAAAGCAGGATCACCTTCATCGACGGCGACGAGGGCGTGCTGCTGCATCGCGGCTACCCGATCGACCAGCTGGCGGAGGGCGCCACCTTCATGGAGGTGGCCTACCTGCTGCTGAACGGCGAGATGCCGACGGGGGCGCAGAACGACGCGTTCATCGCCCAGATCAAGCAGCACACCATGCTGCACGAGCAGCTGCGCCACTTCTTCAACGGCTTCCGCCGCGACGCCCATCCGATGGCGATCCTGTGCGGCGTGGTCGGGGCGCTGTCGGCGTTCTACCACGACCACCTCGACATCGCCGACCCGAGGCAGCGCGAGATCTCGGCGCTGCGCCTGATCGCCAAGGTGCCGACGCTCGCCGCCTGGGCCTACAAGTACACGATGGGGTTCCCGTTCGTGTACCCGCGCAACGACCTCTCCTACGCCGAGAACTTCCTCTACATGATGTTCGCGATGCCGTCGGAGCCCTACCAGGTGAGCCCGGTGCTCGCCCGGGCGATGGACCGCATCCTGATCCTGCATGCCGACCACGAGCAGAACGCGTCCACCTCGACGGTGCGCCTGGCCGGCTCCACCGGCGCCAACCCGTTCGCCTGCATCGCCGCCGGCATCGCCGCCCTGTGGGGCCCGGCGCATGGCGGCGCCAACGAGGCGGTGCTCAAGATGCTGGCCGAGATCGGCAGCAAGGAGAACATCCCCGACTTCGTGGCCAAGGTGAAGGACAAGAACTCGGGCGTGAAGCTGATGGGCTTCGGCCACCGGGTGTACAAGAACTTCGACCCGCGGGCGAAGATCATGCAACGCACCTGCCACGAGGTGCTGGCCGAGCTCGGCATCACCGACGAGCCGATGCTGGACCTCGCGGTCGAGCTGGAGAAGGTGGCGCTGGAGGACCCGTATTTCGTGCAGCGCAAGCTGTATCCGAACGTCGACTTCTATTCGGGCATCATCCTCAAGGCGATGGGCATCCCGACCAGCATGTTCACCGTGCTGTTCGCGGTCGCCCGCACCGTCGGCTGGATCAGCCAGTGGAAGGAGATGATCGAGGAACCGGGCCAGCGCATCGGCCGGCCACGCCAGATCTACACCGGCGCCGACCGGCGCAACCTGGTCATGCTCGCCGAACGAGGCTGAGCGCTTCCTGCGGACCGATCAGTCGCAGTCGCAGCCCGAGGTTGCGCCGTCCGCCTCACGGACCACGTGGTGGTCGATCCACTCCGCGACCAGCCGGCGCGCCTCGCTGATCGAGGCTTCCGGATGGTGGATCCGGTACAGCGTGGTGCAGGCATGGAACGCCTGGATGTCGAGCGTGCCGCATTCGCGAAGCTCGCGGTATGCGGTAACGACGGCACGCTCGCAGTTGCGTCCGATGACGGGCCTCTGACCGGGCACTGTTCACGTCCTTCCATGCGGCGAGTTGCAAATCGTTCGCAGGCGTCGCCTCCTGTTATGCGCAGGCTCCCGCTGCGGTTTCAAGCTCGCCGGCTCACCCGGAGTTCACCGGCCGCGCGAAGCGGCCGAGGATGGTGCGGGCGATCCGCCCTGCCTCGTCCAAGGGCGTGCGCGGCCAGGGCGAGAACGAGTCCTGCAAAGGCCGGACCTGGTCCAGCGCCAGCAGCCTGTCCACCAGCCCCTGGCCGCGCTTCTGCCTGCCGGAACGCGATGTCGCCACGGTGAACACGGGTGCAGCACCGGCGCAGGCTTCACTCAGGGTCTGCGACCCGGTCCAGGCCGCCACCACCGCGTCCGCGCCGCCGAGGAAGCCGAGCATCGGATCGTCCCCGGGCTCGCCGGCGCGGTGCAGCAGGCTCAGGCACGCCGACAGGCCGGCCCCGAAGGCGTCCGTGACCTCGGGCCGACAGCCTGGCAGCGCCGCCGCCAGCACGCAGCCGCCGCGCGTGCGCGCCATCGACGCCAGCCGGCGCGCCAGCTCCGTCGCCTCTCGCGGATCAGTGGCACCGCCTCCGAGCAGCACCACGATACGCGGCGACGGCAGGTGCGCCAGCCGGTCGGCCCAGAGCAGCCTGGCCCGGTCCAACAGCGCCGGTGACACCACGTGCGGCAGGCCGAGCACCGGCATCACCCGCTCCGTCCTGGCCGAGGCCGCACGATCGGAAGGCAGCACCATCATGTCGAACGGATGCAACGCGAGTTCCACCGGCACCCGGGGCGCTGCGACGCAGTGCACCACCCGGCAGCCATGACGGGCGCGAAGCAGCAGCGCCCGTGCGCCGGAACGTACGCCCGACGAGATTACCAGCTCCGGCTGGCTGCCGGTGGCCACCCGGCCGGCCGGCCCGGCCGGGCCGATCCGACGGAACGGCATGCCGAGGCGGCCGGCGATCGCCGCGGCCGGCCCGGATCCGGGCGGTTCGATCACCCAGACCGGCGCCGCGGGCAGCACCAGAAGCTTCGTCGTCTCCATCGAACCACGTCCTTCGCCGGTAGCCATGGATTTTCGCCACCGGCTTGGATAGTGGAGGCACGGGCGGCTTGCATAAAGGGATCACGCGCATGACCACGGAGTCGGGAACGGCTGGACGCATCCCTGTCGCGCCGATGCGCACGGCGCCGACCGACTGGGACCGCGACGCCGCCCTCACCACGGCGCAGCTGCTGCTGGAGATCAAGGCGATCAACTTCCGGCCGGAGGAACCGTACACCCTGACCTCAGGCTGGAAGTCGCCGGTCTACATCGACTGCCGCCGTATCATCTTCTTCCCGCGCGCCCGCTCCAAGATCGTGTCGCTTGGCGTGGAGAAGATCGGCCGCCACGTCGGCTACGAGAGCATCGACGTGGTCGCCGGCGGCGAGACCGCCGGCATCCCGTTCGCCGCCTGGATCGCCGACCGCCTGTCCCTGCCGATGGCCTACGTGCGCAAGAAGCCGAAGGGCTTCGGGCGCAACGCCCTGATCGAGGGCGACGTGCCGGAAGGCAAGCGCACTCTGCTGGTCGAGGACCTCACCACCGACGGTGCCTCCAAGATCACCTTTGCGCGCTCGCTCCGCGAGGCGGGCGCCGTGGTCGACCACACCTTCGTGGTGTTCTTCTACGGCGTGTTCCCCGGCGCGCACCGCACCCTGTCGGAGATGGGCGTGTCGCTGCACGCGCTGTGCACCTGGTGGGACGTGCTCGAGGCCTGCGCTGAGCGGCCCTACTTCTCGGAAACCGCCGCCGCCGAGGTGCGCCGCTTCCTCGAGGACCCCTGCGCGTGGTCGGCCAGGCATGGCGGGGTCGCCAGCGCGGAGGAAGCCCTGGCCCGGAAGGCCAAGGCGGAAGGCTGACGCGCATCCCGTCGTGACCGGACGGCTGCTGGCGTTCGACTCCGGAATCGGCGGCCTGTCGGTGGTACGCGAGCTGCGTGCGCTGCTGCCGTCCGCCACGGTCGACTACCTCGCCGACAACGCGGTGTTCCCTTACGGCGAGCTGCCGGACGCGGTGCTGGTGTCGCGCGTCCTCCACCTTCTGGACGCGGCGATCGACCGGCTGCGTCCGGACGTGGTGGTGATCGCCTGCAACACCGCCAGCACCACCGCGCTGGACGCGCTGCGGGCGCGCCACAGGATCCCGTTCGTCGGCTGCGTGCCGCCGATCAAGTGGGCGGCCGCGGTCAGCCGCACCCGGACCATCGGCCTGCTGGCGACCAGCGCCACCGTGCGCCGTCCCTACCTGCATGCGCTGCAGGCCCGGTTCGCTCCCGACTGCACCCTGCTCGCGCATGGTGGCCGCGGCCTGGCCGACATCGCCGAGAGGGCGTTCCGGCGTCGCCCGGTCGACCGGGACGCGATCCGCCGCGAGCTCGACGGGCTGTTCGGCCAGCCCGGCGGCGAGCGCATCGACGTGGTCGGCATCAGCTGCACCCATTACGGCTTCCTGCTGGAGCCGCTCCAGGCGCTATCACCAAGCGGTATCACGTGGCTCGATCCGGCTGGCGCCGTCGCACGGCGGACCAGGGCGGTGCTCGACGAGCTGCCGTCCGGACGCATGGACCGAGCCGAGCGACAGGGACAGGCTTGGTTCACCGGCCCGGCGCAGGATCCGGACCGGCTGCGGACCGGGCTGGCCGGGTTCGGCTATGACGGGATGACGCTGTTCGACGTCGCTCCGGCTCCGGCGTGAGGCGTGGCTAGGTCGCGATGCCGCCCGCACGGGTTCGGCGCCGACGCAGGCGACGACTTCCAGCCCCGCCGGGCGGTTCAGGCGGGAAGCGTCTCGGCGTCCCGGACATCGGGGCGGGACAGCAGCGTCAGGGTGGACAGCAGGACGAGCGCCGCGCCGAGCCACAGGGCGCCGGTGACGCCCAGCAGGAGCGCCATCGGGCCGGCCAGCGCGTAGCCGACCGGCAGCAGGCAGAGCGAGCCGAACTGGTCGTAGGCCGACACGCGCGACAGCCGTTCCGGCGGAATGACCCGTTGCAGGGTGCTCTCCCACAGCACGTTGACGTTGGCGATCTCGATGCCGGCGAGGAAGAAGCACAGCCCCTGCGCCCAGAACGGGAGCGATGCGGCCAGGCTGACCGGGAGGAGAGGATACAGCAGCAGCCAGAGCAGCACGGCCCGGATCGGCCGGACCGGCCGGAGCCGCAGGGCCAGCATCGCGCCGACGATCGCGCCAGCACCCATCGACGACAGCAGCATGCCCCAGTGCAGTGCCCCTGCAGGCCGGTGGGCGAAGACGAGCGCGCCCAGCACCTCGGTCGGCGCCCAGGACAGCATGTGCAGGGTCGCGAACAGGCACACCATCAGCCAGACCCAGGATCTCGCGACGAACTCGCCCCATCCCTCCCGCAGCGCCCGCAGCAAGCCCGGCTGCGCTTCCGGATCCGGCCGGGCTGCCCGGGGGCGCAGGCAGGACAGGAACAGCGCGCTCGCGAGGTAGCTCAGGGCGTCCAACGCGATCGCCCAGCCGGCACCGACGCCGGCGACCAGCACGCCGCCCAGGGCCGGGCCAAGAAGGCCCGCGGTCGAGGTTGCCAGCATCAGCGTGCCGTTGGCGCCCGGCAGCAGGTCGGGCGTCACGATCTGCGTCAGCAGCCGGTTCCGTCCCGGCGCGTCCAGCGCGGTTCCGGTTCCGACCAGGGCGGCCAGCACCAGCACCGCAGCGAGCGGCGCCGGACCGCCCAGCAGCAGGACCGCCAGCACCCCCTGGGCCACGGCGCGGAGGAGGTCTGCTGCCACCATGACCGGCCGCGGCGCGAACCGGTCCGCCAGCACCCCGCCCAGCAGGATCAGCAGCACCATCGGCAGCGCCTCTGCCGCCAGCACCGCGCTGACCCGGCCAGCGCCGGCACCGCGCGCGAACAGCGCGAAGGACAGGGCCACCGGCACGGTGGCGCTGCCGACGCAGGACAGGGAGGTGCCGGCCAGGAACAGCGTGAAGTCCCGCTGGCCGAGCGCACCCAGCCGGCCCTGCAGCCTCGTCATGCCGATCATCAGGCGATGAAAGGCCGGCGGATCAATGCGACGTCAAGGACCCGCCACCGCTTCCGGACGGCCCGAGCCGTCCTCGCCGGGTCCAGGATCGGTTCTGGCCCAGCTTCGCCAGAGCCGCGCCACGGCATCGGGTGCGAACGGATGCGGGGCGAGCGACGGCGTGACGACGAACACCGGCCGCGAGGCAGCGACCAGGAGCGGTTTCACGAAGCCGGCGTGCCGCGTGGCATGAAAGGCGCCTGCGAGTGGCACGCAGGCGCCGCCCCGTTCAGGTGAACAACTGGATCGCCTTGATGGTGATCCCGGCGATGGTCACGACGCCCTCCGCGACTTCGCTCCAGTCGATTGAAAGGCCAGGTTCGCCGCTGTAGAGGGCCTCGTCGATGCCGTTCTCCCCGAACGCCCCCCAGGCCCAGGCCGGACTGATCTTGGCGGGATAGCCGGCATCCACCGTTCCCGGGCCCGTCGAACCGCGGGTGACGCGGATGTATTCGTCGCCCGAGAAGAAGTAGTCCACGGTCTCGCTGAACAGCGCTGCGTCGATGCCGTTCGCGCCGAACGCGCCCCAGCCCCACTTCGAGATCGGCGCGGGGTAGCCAGGATCGACGGTGCCCGGTCCGGTCTCTCCGCGTGATACGCGGATGTACTGGTTACCCTTGAAGAAATAGCATTTCGGGCCGCTCCACAGCGCCGCATCGATGCCGTTCGCGCCGAACGCCCCCCAGCCCCAGTTGGCGATCGGCGCCGGGTAGCCGGCATCCACGGTGCCGGGCCCGGTGTCGCCCCGCGTCACGCGGATGTACTGGTTGCCCTTGAAGAAGTAGCATTTCGACCCGCTCCACAGCGCTGCGTCGATGCCGTTTGCGCCGAACGACGATCCCCAGTCCCAGGCGGAGATGTTGGCGGGATAGCCCGGATCCATCCCGGGGCTTCCGGGACCCGTCCGTCCTCGCTGCACGCGGATATACTGGTTGCCTTTGAAGAAGTAGCAATACATGGCTTCTCTCCTTTCGGAGCGGCCACCAGAGGCCGCCCGGCCGCGATCGCCTCGTGTACGGGCGACAGGGCGCCTGTAACGACGCGGTAACATTGGCGTGTCCGGCAGAAGCCGTCGTCATCCGAACGGTTGACGTCGTCCAGAGAAGTCGTGATCGTTGCATTTCTGATAAAGTCAGGCGGCAAAAGTGAGGGCCGAAGACCTTTCCAGGGTGATCGGTGCCATCTACGACGCACCGCTCCTGTGCGACTGGCGTCCGTCGCTGGAGGTGCTGGATGCGGCGCTCGGGTGCACGCGCGTCGTTCTCATGACCGACGACACGAACGGGCGGCAACATCCCGTGGCGAGCAGGGACCCCGACGTCGAGGCAGCCTATGTCGAGCACTACATGCCGCTCAACGGGGCCTGGCCGGTGCTTGCCCGGCAGGAGGTCGGCCGCGCGGTTCTCGACCGTCATGTGCTCGACATGGAGGCTTACGGGAAGAGCGTCTTCTTCAACGAGTTCGCGCGGCCGAACGGCCTGGTGGCGGCGTCGGCCATCGTCATCGGGCGCGATCGCGGCGTGACGTCGGCGCTCGTGGTGAACCACCAGGAGCGCCAGGCGGCGACAGAAGCGCTCGACCTCGAAACGCTGTCGCTGCTGGTGCCGCACTACCAGCGCGCCGTCCTGCTCTGGCAGGGCAGATCGGCGCTCGCCCACGGCGACCTGTCGCTGTGGCAGGCCGCCGACAGGTTCTCGACGGCCATCCTCGTCATCGACCGGACGGGGACGGTTCTGCGGGCCAACGAGGCCGCCTCGGTGTTGCTCCGCGCTCGCGCGGCCGACGTGCTCGAGCGCAGGCCGTTCGCGGGCCCGGACGCCATCCGGTCCGACCTCCTCCTGTCCCTGCGGCACTCGCTGGCGACGAGCGAGCCCGTGTCGGCGCAAGGCCGCCATCGCGTGGAGGCAGGCGGCCGTACCTACGCCTTCACGATGCTTCCGCTGCAGGGTCCGCCGGACTGGATCGGCACCCGGCGGAGCTGTTACGTGATCATCGTCTCCGACTTGACGGCCGCACCGGCCAACGCGCGCGACGCGCTGATCGCGAGCTACGGGCTGACGAAGGCAGAAGCAAGACTTGCCGTCACCCTCGGCGGCGACGGCAGTCTCGGTGACGCCGCCGCCAGCCTGGGAATCCGGCTCAGCACCGCCAAGACGTTGCTGAACAGGGCGTTCGCGAAGACCGAATCGCACACGCAATCACAACTCGTCCGGTTGGTGGAGCGGTTGTCGCTCGCGGGCGACGCGCCGGCGCGACCGTCCGCCCTCAGGGCTCATGGGACCGATCCGACGCGTTGAGGTTCCTGGCTGATCGTGTTCGAGAGGCCCTGCCGGCATACGAGGCGGAGCTCTGGTTGTTCTTCATGGGAGCGCGACGGATCACGCGTTCTGCATGATCCCGAAGGCACCCGGCGCCCCTTGTGAACCGGAAGCGGCGGAGGGAGGCGGTCTGGTCGTGGCGGCGGCCATATCCTGGGATGGGGATCGGCTGCGGAAGTCCGCATCCGGCCGCCGACGCCGGTCGTCAGGAAAGGTCGCGGGTCGCTGCGAAGGCAGCGAGTTCCAGGGCCCGGCTCTCTACCATCCCGGGATCCTCGACGGGCGCGAACGCGGCGCCCGTGCCCGCACTTCTTCCAGCCAGCCGGTAGACCGCCGAGGTGCTGCCGGGGCCGCCTCCGGTATGGCCGACGTAGTCGCCAGGCGGCTCGCCCTGTCCGATCATCAGCCCGAGCCCGTAGCTCGCAGTCCGCCACGGACGGCCCGGAAGCGCTTCGTTGACCTGGTGGCCATCGCACATCCTGCCGAGCAGGTCGGGCGGCAGGAGATCGCCGGCCAGCAAACGGTGCAGGAACAGCGCGGCCGCACCCGGCGGACCGACCAGCAGCCCGTGGTACACCCATCCCGGATCATAGCCTCGGGTGTTGCCCCATGCGGTCGCGTCGAGGTCGGCCCGTTCCCGGGCGACGGTGACGCCGGATATGCCGAGCGGCCCGAACACGAGGCGCTCCAGGGCGGCGCCGAGCGGCACGACGGTCTCCTCCTCGATGATCCGGCGCACCAGGAGGTAGCCGACGTTCGAGTAGGCCCAGCCCTGTCCCGGCTCGTAGGACAGGGTTTCCGCATCGACCCGCCGAAGCATCTCCCTGGGGGCCCAAGGCCGCCCGCCCGCGGCCACGGCGGCATGATAGGCTCGGGAGGTGCCATAGCAGCGGAGGCCGGCACGATGCTGCAGGAGCTGGCGGAGCGTGAACGACCTGCCGCGAACAGGCTCGTCGAGCGGCAACCGGCCCTCGGCCACGAGCCTCAGTGCCGCGCCCGCCAGCACGGTCTTCGCGCAGCTCCACCACGGCACCATCGCCTCGGCATCGGCATGAACCTGGTCCTCCCGGACGAAGGCGGTGATGGGCCGCCGCTGCGGCATGGTTCCGGGCCCTTCCAGGAATGCCGTGTTCTGCCTCGATCGGAGCCCGGTCTTGTCCTCGGGTGGGAAGACGGAACTGGCCTGGACTGGAACCTAGCGTCCGCGGCTGACGGTGTAGGCGGCGACCTCGCCCAGCAGCTGCCGGATCCGGCTGTCGGGGAACGTCGACAGCGCGTCGCGGGCACGCCCCGCATAGTCCGCGGCGCGGCGCAGCGTGGCACCGATCGCGTCGGTGGCGGCGATCAGGCCGAGCGCGTGGTCGAGGTCGTCCGGTTCCTGGGCGCTGTCCTCGATCACCCGGCGCCAGAACAGGCGGTCCTGCTCGTTGCCTGCGCCATAGGCCGCCAGCACCGGCAGGGTGATCTTGCCCTCGCGGAAGTCGTCGCCCACCGTCTTGCCGAGCAGGCGCTGGTCGGCGGCGTAGTCCAGCGCGTCGTCGACCAGCTGGAACGCCATGCCGAGGTTGGTGCCATAGGAGTCGAGCGCCAGCGCGTCCCGTTCCGGACGTCCCGCCACCACCGCGCCCACCCGGCAGGCGGCCGCGAACAGGGCCGCGGTCTTGCCGTGGATCACCTGGAGGTAGCGCTCCATGGACGTGGACAGGTCGTTCTGGGTCGCCATCTGCAGCACCTCGCCTTCGGCGATGGTGGCGGACGCCTTGGACAGGATCGCCATCACCTCCAGCGAGCCGTCCTCGGTCATCAGCTGGAACGAGCGCGCGAACAGGAAGTCGCCGACCAGCACCGAGGCCTTGTTGCCGAACACCGCGTTGGCGCTGGCGAGCCCCCGACGCAGCCGGCTTTCGTCCACCACGTCGTCATGCAGCAGCGTGGCGGTGTGGATGAACTCGACGCAGGCGGCCAGGTTGACGTGGCGCATCGCTCCTGCGCCGGCCGGGTAGCCGCAGAGCCGCGCCGAGGCCAGGGTCAGCAGCGGACGCAGCCGCTTGCCGCCGGCGGCGATCAGATGGGCAGCAAGCTGCGGGATCAGCGCGACCGGGCTGTCCATCCGGGTGAGGATGGCGCGGTTGCAGGCCTGCATGTCGTCCTGCAGCAGAGCCGCCAGCTCGTTCAGAGCCGCCTCGCCGCACGCCTCCGGCGCCTGCGCGTCATGCCGATCGCCGCGACTTGTGGCCGCGGCGGATTCCGGCAGACTGGCGGCAAGGCCCAAGCGGTGTCCTCCACGCTCCAGGATCGGCGAGGCACATATGAGCGGCGGGGATGGGGTGGTCAAGCAGCGGCGGCCCGGCCGGGATCGGCCCCTGCCTGGCCAGGACCGGCCTCCCGCATGCTGACCGCCGAGCCGGCCACCGCCACCACCGACGGCACGCTGCTCGGCGGCCGGGTTTTGTACCGCCAGCTCCGCGACGGCTACCGGAGCGGGATCGAGCCGGTGCTGCTCGCGGCGACGGTGCCGGTCCGCCCCGGCCTGCGCGTGATCGAGGCCGGCTGCGGCGCCGGTGCCGGGTTGCTGTGCCTGTCGGCGCGGGCGGACGGCGTGCACGGGACCGGGATCGAGCAGGATCCCGCCACCGCCGCCCTGGCCCGGTACAACCTCGACGCCAACGGCCGGACCGACTGGCCGGTGCTGGTCGGCCCGCTCGAGGAGGCGTCCGCCCGGCTTGAGGCGGCCGAATACGACCAGGCAATCGCGAACCCGCCCTGGCACGACAGCGGGTCGAGCGCCTCGCCCTCGCCACGACGCGACCTCGCCCGTCGGGCGCCGGCCGGCACCCTGGCCGGCTGGAGCCGATATTTGGCGCGCCTGCTCCGCCACGGCGGGGCGCTCACCCTGGTGCTGCCGGCTGCCCGCCATGCCGAGGCGGCAGCGGCGATGGCGGAGAACGGGTTCGGCGCTATCCGGCTGCTGCCGCTGTGGCCGGTCGCAGGCCGTCCGGCGCGCATCGTGCTCGTCCGCGGCATCCTGGGCGCGCACGGCGGGGATGCCGTGCTGCCAGGGCTGGTGCTGCATCACCCGGGCGGCGGCTTCACCGAACCGGCCGAGGAGATCCTGCGGAACGCGGCGGCGCTGCCGTTCGACTGATCAAGGCGCGCCGAAAGGATCGGGGTCGACATGATCGGCGCGCCTGAGGTGCCACAAGCGCTCGTGCGCTGCGACCAATCCCTCCACCGCCCGGCGGTGCGCGCCTGGCGAGCCCAGCTGCGGCTGCGACAGCACGGCCTCGGTGATCGACAACAGGCTGGCTGCGACGTCGAGCGCGCCCAGGTCGCAGGCCTGGTGCGCCGCGACCAGCAGGCGCTCCGGCAGCCGGCGGACCTGGCGGACCGGCTCGAGGCTGAACCCCACCGGACCGGACCGGGGCTCGGCCCGGGACAGCGCCTCGTAGTCGAGCCCGTAGCCGTGACGGTCAACGAGATCCGGTTCCTGCAACGCTTCAAGAAAAGGCATGTCCTGCACTGTTCCATCGCCTCCAGACCGGGAACGCCTGCGACACGCGGTTCCGTCCTGATCCCAGGCGGCAGACTATCTCGTTATCCAAGCGAGACAAACGATTTATTGACGTGATTCGCCCTTGCCGCGCGCGCTGCGGCCTCCCGGTGACGCTTTCGCCGTTTCCAGCTGCTTCTCCACCGCGCGAAACGCGTCGCGCACGGCGCTGCGGACGTCGGGATGGGCCCGCCGCTCGCGCGCGTGGTGCGGCTCGTGCGACACCGCGATCTCCTGTCCCGGGCGCGACAGGGTGATGTGCACCTCGTACAGGTTTCCGGTCTGATGCTGCTGGTGCAGCGCCTCGACCGAGACCCGTCCGCCGGTCAGATGGCCATAACGGGTTTCCAGCCGCTCCATCTGCGTCCTGATCTCCGCTTCGAGCGACTCCGAGGCCTGCAGGTTGTGGAACGCGATCTCCAGCGGACGATCCATGGTGCTTCTCCCCTCCGGCCGACTGCCCGTATACGGGCTTCTCTTCTGAACGGACCGGCCGGAAGGGGGTTGCGCGCGCCCGAAGGAGGCGCCGGGATCAGGCTGGTACGGCCGTCTCCCTGTGCCAGTCGCTGCCGATGGAGGAGGTGAAGGCTTCCTCCCAGGTGCCACTGGTCGAGGCGCGGCTGTATTCGGTGGACCGGTTCTCGAAGAAGTTCGCGTGCTCGACCGCGTTCAGCAGGTCGTCCAGCCAGGGCAGCGGGTTGCTGTCGACGTGGTAGAGCGGCTCCAGCCCGAGTTGCAGCAGGCGGCGGTCGGCAATGAAGCGGATGTAGCGCTTGACCTGCGCCGCATCGAGCCCTTCCACCGGGCCGAGCTCGAATGCCAGGTCGATGAACGCGTCCTCGTGGTGCACGATGGTCTGGCACACCTCGGTCAGTTCCGCGCGAAGCTGGTCGGTCCAGATCTCCGGGTTCTCCGCTATGAAGGTGCGGAACAGCCGGATCACCGACAGGCAGTGCAGCGTCTCGTCGCGCACCGACCAGGTCACGATCTGGCCCATGCCCTTGAGCTTGTTGAAGCGCGGGAAGTTCAGCAGGATCGCGAACGAGGCGAACAGCTGCAGCCCCTCGGTGAAGGCGCCGAACGCGGCCAGGGTCTTGGCGATCTCGTGCTTGGAATCGACCCGGAAACCCTGCATGTAGTCGTACTTGTCCTTCATCTCCTTGTAGCCGAGGAAGGCCGAGTATTCCGCTTCGGGCATGCCGATGGTGTCGAGCAGGTGGCTGTAGGCGGCGATGTGGATGGTCTCGATGTTCGAGAACGCCGACAGCATCATCAGGATTTCGGTCGGCTTGAACACCTGGCTGTAGTGCTTCATGTAGCAGTTGTTCACTTCCACGTCCGACTGCGTGAAGAAGCGGAAGATCTGCGTCACCAGGTTCTGCTCGGACGCGGACAGGTTCTTGTGCCAGTCCTTCACGTCGTCGGCGAGCGGCACCTCCTCGGGCAGCCAGTGCACGCGCTGCTGGGTCAGCCAGGCGTCGTAGGCCCACGGATAGCGGAACGGCTTGTAGACCGGGTTGGAGGTCAGCAGGTCGAGCCGGGTGCCGGCCGGGTGTTGATCCATGAAGCTGGGTTCTCCGAGACGATGCGGCGCGTGCCCGATCCGGATCGAGCCGGCACGCGGCGGGAAGGGGCTCGACCGGGACAGGCACGGCTCTGGTCCGGGCCTGTCGGAGTCGCGGGCGGAGTATGGCGCAGGGTCGCGCCTTGTTCCAGCAACGAGAATGTCATCCACAACATCTTGTGTCCCGGATGAGCGACAACCCTACCCCTGGTCGGGACGGCCGATCGCCGTGCGTAGGTCGTCGATCTCGTGGCTGCCGAAATCGTTGCGGCGGAGGTACGCCAGCAGCTGGGTCGCCGCGTCCTGCGGAGCGACGAGCTGTCCCTCCGCATGCAGCCTGAGGAACCGCTCCCGGTCCGGCGCCCCGCTGCCGCGGATCACCGCCTGCATCGCGGTGTCGATCACGCCGGGCGCCAGCGACACCGCCCGCGCCGTGCCGTCGCTGCCCGACTCGGCGTTCAGCGACCGGATGAATCCGTCCAGTCCCGCCTTGGCCGCGCAATACGCGCTCCAGTGAGCGATCCCGCGTCGCGCAGCACCGGACGACACCGCCAGGATGCGCCGTGGCGGCGATGCCGACGCGGTCGCCTGCAGGAAGCCGGCGGCGACCAGCATCGGCGACAGGAGGTTGATGCGCATGTGCGCCTCCAGCGCCGCCGGCTCCAGCGCCGCCACCGGCACCACCGGCTCCAGCATGCCCGCGTTCAGGATCAGCATCGCGGCATCCGGACGGGGATGGGCCTCCACCGCCTGCACGACCCAGCGCCTGGCCGCCTCGGGATCGCCGAGGTCGATCGACGTCCAGTGCAGCAGCCCCCGTTCCCTGTCGTCCAGCCCGGCCGGCGCCGACCCACGCGCGGCGGCCGCCACCGCGTGTCCTTCGCGCAGCAGCTGGCGCACTACCGCTTCACCCAGGCCGCGCGACGCGCCGGTCACCACATGCAGGGTCATGCCGATCCTCCTGAAGCGTCACCGGATCAGGTGTGGCCACCTGACCGGTGAAGATGCTCGTCCAAAGCAGAAAGCTGGACCGCAGCCGGCGAACGACCGAACCGGTCGCGGTCCGGTGTCCTGCCCCGAATTCGCCTGCGAATTCCGGGGATGAGCAGGCCACTATTTCATTGAAAAGGCTAGCGGTAGCTGACGGTGACCTCGCCCACTCCGGCGCAGGCACCGGTCAGCACCTCGCCCGGCTGCACCGCCCCGACTCCGGCAGGCGTGCCGGTCATGAGCAGGTCTCCCGGTGCCAGGAACACGAAGCGCGACAGGAACGCGATCGCCTCCGCCACGCTCCAGATCATCTGCGACAGGTCGCCGTTCTGGCGCAGCACGCCGTCCACCGTCAGCGTGATGGCGCCGCGGTCGGGATGTCCGGCCTCCGCCGCCGGCACGATCGGGCTGATCGGGCAGGACTGGTCGAACCCCTTGGCGAACGCCCAGGGACGACCGGCCCGCTTGGCTTCCGCCTGCAGGTCGCGCCGTGTCATGTCGAGGCCGACCGCGTAGCCGAACACGTGGTCGAGCGCCCGCCCCGGCGCGATCTCCTCGCCGCCGACGCCGATCGCCACCACCAGCTCGACCTCGTGATGCAGGGAGGCGGTCTGCATGGGATACCGAAGCACGCCGCCGCCCGGCACCACCGCATCCGCCGGCTTGGAGAAGAAGAACGGCGGCGTCCGCTCCGGGTCGCCGCCCATCTCGCGCGTGTGCTCGGCGTAGTTCTGCCCCACGCACCAGATCCGCCGCACCGGGAACGGCGCGTCCAGGCCTACCACCGGGACGGTCGGCACCACGACGGTGATCCCGGCGTCCATCGGGACGGTGCTCAGTCCCTGATCCACCACTTGACCGGCTCCGGCTCGTCTTCCGGCTCGACCTCCACGCGCGTCCGGGGCCGGCCGCGCCCGCGCACCGCACGAGAGGGTTCGGGTTCGGGCATCGGGTCGGGAACCGCCGCCGCCACCGGCACCGCCGGGACCCGCTGCGCCCGCGCCTCTTCGACCTCGATCTCCAGATGCGCCAGCCGGGTCTGCGCCACCTGCAGCGCTGCCCGCACCTCGCCCAGGGTCCGTTCTGCCGCTTCCCGCAGCTGCCGCTCACGCTCCAGCGCCCGGCCCAGTGCCGCCGACGGATCGGTGCCCTCTCCCGGCTCGTGACGCGCCGCCTGGCCGCCCTGACGGTCGCGCGACACGTACTCGACCGGCACGTTCTCGTTCTGGCTGAACCGGCGACGGCGGCTGTCGGGCGTGGCAGGGCCGGGCGAGGCCTGCTCGCCCCCGCGCCGCGGGCTGCCGCCGTTGCCGCCGCCCATGCGCAGCAGCGCCTGTCGCACCGCATCGTCGGACGGAGTCAGGCCCTCATCCTCGGCGGGCGCGCTGGTCAGGCTAAGCTTCTGGTTCAAAAGGATCATCCTGTGGCAGGCATGCTGCAGATCCGTATCGGCGGGGATGTCACGCGGCGCAGCGCGTCGCAGGGTCACGTCGCCCGCCGTTGTGCGGGAATGCCGTTTTACGGTCCGTGATGCTTAGTATAGGGCGAAAACCTTCGTCCCGGCAAATCAAGCCGTCATCACCCGCCGCGCAGACACGCGAAACCACAGTATCAAACGTTGGACCGCATGCTGTATAGCGCTGCCCGCACGATACCGGTCCTGCCGGACAGCTTCTGATCGGACCGACAATCATGACCTCCCTGCTCCGGCCGTTGCTGGTGACCCATGGCGGCAAGTTCCACTGCGACGAGGTGTTCGCCTACGCGGTGCTGCGCCTGGCGCTCGGGCTCCATGCGCCCGGCCGCGACCACACGCTGCTCCGCACTCGCAGGCCCGAGGAGATCGAGTCGGCCGACGTCGTGTGGGACGTCGGCGGCCGCCACGAGGCAGCCTCCGGCCGGTACGACCACCACCAGCGCGGCGCTGCGCAGCGTCCGGACGGCACGCCGTTTTCCTCCGCCGGGCTGATCTGGCAGGTGCACGGGCCGGCCGCGGTCGCCGCCCTGCTGCCCGGGGAGGCTACCGGCCTCGCCGCCGCCATCGCGGACGAGCTCGACGAGGCGCTGGTGCGGCGCATCGACGAGATCGACAACGGCGTCGCGCCGGAGGGCCTGCTGCGGGATCCGCTCGGCCTGGCCAGCCTGATCGGCGAGTTCAATCCGGCCTGGGACGATCCCGCCGCCAGCGGGTCCGGAGCAGGCGACGAGGCGTTTCTCGAGGCGGCCATCCTGGTCGGCGCGGTGCTCCGCCGCCGGGTCGAGGCGATGCGGGCGCGTCATGCGGCGGAGGCCGCCGTGCTGGCAACACACCGCGGCGGCGCCGACCCGCGCCTGCTGGTGCTGGAGCGCGGCATGCCGTGGAAGAACGTGGTGCACAGCCAGGCGCTGCCGGTGCTGCTCGCCGTGTCGCCCGCCTCCAACGGCAACTGGATGCTGGACACGGTGCCGCCGGAGCCGGGCTCGTTCGCGCAGAAGCTGCCGCTGCCAGAGGCCTGGGCCGGGCTGACGGATGCCGAATTGGCCGCGGCCTCCGGGGTGCCGGACGCGGTGTTCGTGCACCTGCGCCGCTTCGTCGGCGCCGCGCGCAGCCGGGATGGTGCGATCGCCATGGCGCGGAAGGTGCTGGCGGCCGACTGATCCGGCGTCCGACTCAGGACGCGGCGCGCCTGCGCTTCATCGCCGGCACCGCAGTCCTGGCCTGCTGTCGGAGCACCGCCTCGATCCAGCCGTTCAGTGCCACCGTCAGCGCCTCCGCCTCGTCGCGCGCCGGATAGGCCTCGGGAAACCGCAACGCCAGCCAGCGCCAGGCGACCAGCCGCTTGTGCCGCTTCTCCGCCCGCTCCAGCTCGTCGCGCGAGGCACGGTCCGGCGGCGGCAGCCGGCTGCCGGACGGCACCGGCACCGCCCGTCCGGCGCCGTGCTCGGTGGCCCAGGCGGCCAGCCGCGGCACGCCGTTGTCGCGCTCGTCCACCGGGCACATCGCGTAGGCCCAGCGTGTCGCGAGGTCGAGGCCTTCCACCCCTTCCAGCGCGGTCGCCACCTCGAACGCCTGGCTCATGTCGGCGAGCCGGTAGTGCGGGTCGTCGCGCCGCAGCACCGCGCGCCGGATCCGCGCCAGCACCCCGAACAGGCTGTCGGAGCCGATCTCCGCCGCCACCGCCTGCACGATGTCGGAGTCCGGCTGCACCAGCGGCCGCAGCTCGGCCTGCGGCGTCGGCGGTGCGGCCAGCATCGTCCGTATGAACGAGGGGCTGCCGGCACCGGCCAGCACCGCCACCAACCCGGCCTCGTGCAGGCCATAGCGTCCGGCCCGGCCACCGATCTGCTTGATCTCGCCAGGCCGCAGGTCGCGGCTTTCGGTGCCGTCGAACTTGCGCAAGGCGGCGAACACCACCCGCCTGATGTTCAGGTTGAGCCCCATGCCGATCGCGTCGGTGGCGATCAGGATGTCGGCATCGCCGTCGTTGAACCGAGCCGCCTCCGCCCGTCGCACTTCCGGGCTTAGCGCACCGTACACCACAGCCACCCGACGCCCGCGCGCCTGCAGGGCCGCGCGCAGGTCCAGCACCTCCCGCCTGGAGAACGCGATCAGCGCGTCGCCGCGGCCGAGCTCGGCGAGCGGCACCGCCTCCGACGCCGCCACCAGCGGCCCCTTGCGCTCCAGGGTGATCTCGTCGAGCGGGTCGCCGCACAGCTCGGCGATCCGTCGCACCATCGGCACGCAGTCGGGCGAACCCAGCACGAACAGCTCGCGCGCCGGTGCGCCCATGATCGCCGCGGTCCAGGCGGCACCCCGCTCCGGGTCGTGCAGCATCTGCGCCTCGTCCACCATGGCGACCGCGACCGGGTTGTGCAGCGGGCACATCTCCACCGTGGCGGCGAGGTGCCGGCTGCCCGGCACGGTGATCCGCTCCTCGCCGGTGGCCAGCGACGCGGCCACGCCGCGCCCTTCCAGCGCCTCACGGAACTCGTGCGCCAGCAGGCGCAGCGGCGCCAGCGCCAGCCCGCTAGGGGACTGCGCCAGCCGCTCCAGTGCGGCGTAGGACTTGCCGCTGTTGGTCGGCCCGGTCACCAGGGTGATGCGCCGGTGCAGGGCACGAGCGGTGGAGAAATGCGCCGCATAGCGGTCCAGCGCCGCCACCCGCGCCACCGCCGCGTTGGCCGCCCTGCCGCCCAGCACCTGAGGCCGTCCGGACGGGTTCGGCGGCTCCTCGGCGCGCCAGCTCGCGACCTGCGGCCGCAGCCGGGCCAGCTCGGCCGGATCGAACTCCCAGCGCTCGCCGTCCGCCCGTCCCTTCTGCGGCACCCGCCTGGCGACCGGCAGCCGGTTCGCCGCCACCCAGCGCAGCGCCTCGCGGGTCGAGCAGCCGAGCAGCGCCGGCACCTCGCGGAACTCGACCAGGGAGCGTTCCCAGTCGCGCAGCCGCGCCACCTCCTCGCGCCGGCGGCCGCGCGCAACCGTGTCCGCCTGCCTGCGCTCGCGGCGGCGCGACTCCTCGCGGTTCAGGGCGGCGCGCACAAACGGCGCGTCGGGCGGCAGGTGCCACGCCAACGCGACGCTCCGCACCAGCATCTCGTGCTGCCCGGCCGACAGCACCCGGCCGCCGGCATCGAACAGCTCGGACAGCATCGCCTCCAGCGCCGCCTCCGGCTCGTCGCCGAACCCGCGCAGGCGCGCTGCCACCACCCGATCCAGTGCCGCGTGCAGTGCCGCGTCATCGGCCTCGGGATCGGTCACGTTGCCGGCTGCCGCTGCCGCGTCCTCGCGACGCACCCACACCGCACCCGCGCGCTGCGACCAGTCCACCAGCCGTCCGGTCCAGCCCTTGCGCCGGATCTCGCACAGCGCGTCGCGGACCGCGTCGGCATCGGCCGGAAGCCGGCGCGCCACCAGGCGGCGGAGACGGTCGTGCTCGTTCGGCTGCAGGAGGAGGCCGGCCGCCGCGATGGCGGCGTCGGCCGGGGAGAAGGATGCGTCGGAAGGAACTGTCACGGCGCGGGATGTAGGGCGCGCGCCACCTGGTTGCGAGCGGGGTGCGGTTACCCTTCCGGCCTTCCTTGTCTAAACACGGCGTCCATGCTCCCCGATCCCGCCCGACCGGCCGCCGCGCGCGGACGTGCCACGATCGCCCTGATCGTCGCCGTGTCCTCGTTCATGCAGAACCTGGACGGGGCGATCATCAACACGTCGCTGCCGCCGATGGCGCGCTCGTTCGGGGTGTCCAGCGTGGCGTTGTCGCTTGGCATCACCGCCTACATGCTGGCCTCTGCGGCGGTGTCGCCGCTGGCGCACTGGCTGTCGCGCCGGTTCGGCACCCGCACGGTGCTGGTGGCCGCGGTGCTGCTGTTCACCACTGCGTCGGTCGGCTGCGGGCTGGCGCGCGGACTGCCCTCGTTCGTGCTCGCCCGCGTGGCACAGGGGATCGGCGGCGCGCTGATGGTGCCGGTCGGGCTGGCCGTGGTGATGCGCCACACCCCGCCGTCGGAAATGCTGCGGATCACCGCCTACACGGTGTGGCCGGCACTGCTGGCTCCGGTGATCGGCCCGGTGCTGGGCGGCGTGGTCACGCAGACGGTGGGCTGGCGCTGGAACTTCTGGCTCAACCTGCCGGTCGGGCTGCTCGGTGCCGCGGCGATGCTGCGCGTGATCCCGCAGGAGCGCGATCCCGAGCGGCATCCGCTCGACCTAGGCGGCCTCCTGCTGTGCGCGCTCGGGCTCACCTGCCTGCTGGCCGGGTTCCAGCGCTCCGCGAGTGGCGGCGGAGCGCGGACCGTGGCGCTCGGGCTGATCGCGGTCGGGCTGCTCGCCGGCTGGGCGGCGCTGCGCCACCTGCGCCGGCACCCGTTCCCATTGTTGTCGCTCGGCCCCCTGTCGCGGCCCAGCCTCCGCTACGCCTCGCTCTACCCGGGCGGACTGTTCCGCGCCGTGTTCTCCAGCGCGCCGCTGCTGCTGCCGCTGCTGTTCCAGCTCGGGTTCGGCCTGTCGCCGGCCGCCGCCGGGGGCTGGGTGCTGGTGTATTTCTGCGGCAACATCGGCATCAAGCCGGCGACCGCGCCGATCCTGCGCCGGTTCGGCTTCCGCTCCACCATGCTGGCGGACGGGATGCTGGTGATCCTGTCGCTGGCGGCGCTGGCGACGGTCACGCCGCACACGCCGAAGTCCCTGCTGGCGGCGCTGCTGCTGTTCTCCGGCGCCGTGCGTTCCATGCAGCTGACCGCCATCACCACGCTGGCTTTTGCCGATGTCCCCGGTCCGGAGCGAAGTGCCGCCTCCAGCCTGGTGTCGATGCTGCAGCAGGCTTTTTCCGCCGCCGGCGTGGCGGCCGCCGCCTTCAGCCTGTCGCTGTTCCAGGGGGTGTTCCACGACGCCACGGTGACCCTGCCGGAGCTTCATGCAGCCTTCTGGACCGCCGCAACGCTATGCCTGATCGGCACCCTTGGCATCGTGTGGATGCCGCATATGCTCGGGCGGGAAGTAAGCGGACATGGAGCGTAACGGCCGAGAACGCCTGGGTTTCGGATGCCTGGCTGACAGTGCTGCACGAGCCACGGGCTCATCACCATGACAGCAGAGCTGAACAGCCGACAGTGACTGCGATACCTATCAAGCAAGCCGGATCGAAGGGCCTGGACCTTGCTCGCGAATCAAGGGGACGGGCTCTCACCCTTCCCCTTGTCCCGACGCGTCCCCTCACTGGCAGGCGAGGCATTCCTCGTAGTTGGTATTCTCCGTCCGTGCGGCCGGCACCACCGGTGCGGGCATGGCGATGCCCTCCATCACGTCCACCTTGTTGAGCATGTTGCTCACCGTGTCGGCGCGCTGGATCGACAGCGAGCGGCAGTAGTACAGGCTCTTCAGGCCGCGCTTCCATGCCAGCAGGTGGATCTGGTGCAGGTCGCGCTTATGGATGTCGGCCGGCAGGAACAGGTTCACCGACTGGCTCTGGCAGATGAACGGCGTGCGGTCGGCGGCGTGCTCCACCACCCAGCGCTGGTCGAGCTCGAACGCGGTCTTGAACACGTCCTTCTCGTCCTGCGTCAGGAAGTCGAGGTGCTGCACGCTTCCCTTGGTGAGCGTGATCGACGACCACACCTCGTCGGTGTCGCGCCCCTTCTGCGCCAGCAGCTTCTGCAGGTGCCGGTTTCGCACGGTGAACGAGCCTGACAGCGTCTTCTGCAGGAACACGTTGGCGGCGATCGGCTCGATGCCCGGGCTGGTGGCGCCGGTGATGATGGAGATCGACGCGGTCGGCGCGATCGCCAGCTTGTGCGAGAACCGCTCCATCACCCCGTAGTCGGCGGCGTCCGGGCAGGCACCCTTTTCTTCCGCCAACAGGCGTGACGCGGCATCGGCCTGCTTGCGGATGTGCGCGAACATCCGCTTGTTCCACACCTTGGCGATCACGCTCTCGAACGGAACGTTGTTGGCCTGCAGGAACGAGTGGTAGCCCATCACGCCGAGGCCCACCGACCGCTCGCGCGCTGCCGCATACTTGGCGCGCGCCATGTCGTCCGGCGCCCGGTCGATGAAGTCCTGCAGCACATTGTCGAGGAAGCGCATCACGTCCTCGATGAACAGCGGATGGTCCTTCCACTCGAACCAGGTCTCCAGGTTCAGCGACGAGAGGCAGCACACCGCGGTGCGCTGCTTGCCATACTGATCGATACCCGTGGGCAGAGTGATCTCAGCGCACAGGTTGGAGGTCTTCACCTCCAGGCCTGCCAGCTTGTGGTGCTCGGGGCGCGCGTTGTTCACGTGGTCGGAATAGATGATGTACGGCTCGCCCTGTTCCATCCGCGCCGTCAGCAGCCGGATCCACAGCGAGCGCGCCGACACCTTGCGTATGTGCGCGCCGTCCTTCGGGCTGACCAGCGCCCACTCCTCGTCCGCCTCGACCGCGCGCATGAACGCGTCCGACACCAGGATGCCGTGATGCAGGTTGAGCGCCTTGCGGTTCGGATCGCCGCCCGTGGGGCGGCGCATCTCGATGAACTCCTCGATCTCGGGATGCCAGACCGGCAGGTATACCGCCGCCGAGCCGCGACGCAGCGAGCCCTGGCTGATCGCCAGCGTCAGGCTGTCCATCACCCGGATGAACGGGATCACGCCCGACGTCTTGCCGTTGGCGCCCACGTTCTCGCCGATCGAGCGCAGGTTGCCCCAGTACGAGCCGATGCCGCCGCCCTTCGACGCCAGCCACACGTTCTCGTTCCACAGGCCCACGATGCCTTCCAGGCTGTCGGAGGCCTCGTTCAGGAAGCACGAGATCGGCAGGCCGCGCGCGGTGCCGCCGTTGCTCAGCACCGGTGTCGCCGGCATGAACCAGTGCCGCGAGATGTAGTCGTAGATCCGCTGCGCGTGTGCCGCGTCGTCGCCGTAGTAGCTGGCCACCCGGGCGAACAGGTCCTGGTAGCCTTCACCGGGCAGCAGGTAGCGGTTGTCCAGGGTCGCCTTGCCGAAATCGGTCAGCAGTGAATCGCGCGACCGGTCCACACGCACAGGATGCCGATTCTCCATCTGCACCACGTCCACCAGCGTGCCCTGGCCGTTGCTTTCGTGGCCGCGCGGGTCGATCTCGTGCGTATCGGACACCGTGTTGGCGGCCTCGTCGAAGGTCATGCCGTGTTCTCCTGGATGGTCCCGGCGATATCTGCCGGCCGCCGGAGGCGCCTCGTCTCCGGGCGGCCTCACAGCCTCACTACGCTACATGTGGCGTTCCTTTCCTAGCCCGGCCACCACATTCGGTTCCGATCGTGGCGCAGCAGCCATACCCGGCAGGCGGCACAGCCTTATCCGTCAACCGCCTAGACCGGGCGGCGCACCTGTTGCTGGAACGATCGAATGTTCGTGAATCGGGTCATGGCCCGGCCGAATCGCTCGTAACCCGCCTTGCCATCAGGGCACAACCTGGGAGGGCATGGACTCTTCCGCCCGTGCCTTCAGGCCCTGCAGCCAGATCTGGTGATACTTGTGCATCCGGTCCGGCGCCAGCACGCTCTGCGCCCGGGCGCCGAGGCCGTTCTGGTTCTCCGCGGTCAGCACGTGGCTGCCCCCGTCCACCGGCTGGATCAGCCAGCCATGGTAGACGTCCATGCCGAGCCCAACCCCGGTCCAGCCGATCCGCTCGAACGGCACGAATTCCGTGACCACCGACTCGATGTTCAGCCCGAACGTGGTCCAGCGGAACCGCGCTCCCGGCGACAGCTCGGTGGCACCACCTTCGACCTCCACGTCCCGGGCGTTCTCGTACCAGTCCGGCCAGGACCGCGCCCGCACCAGCCAGGCCCAGACCCGCTCTGGTGCGGCCTGGATCAGCAGCTCGTTGCGGACGTGCACCGCCGTAGCGTCCGGCCGGTAGGCCTCCGGCCAGTTGATCTCCGCCATGCGATCCTCCTGAAGGGTGTGCCCATGCAACGCCCGGCGGGGCGAGCGTTGCAACGCTGCGAATCCCCTCAGGCGCTGCAGCTCGCCCCGCCCAGCACGCAGAAGCGGGCGCAGTGCGGATGGTTGAGCGCCACCGTGCCCGCCGCCTCCCGCAGCGTGTGCCCCAGCAGCAGGTCGGGCAGCAGCGTGCAGGCCGCGACCGCTGGCCGCCCCTCGCCGCGCCGCTTCACCACCATGCGGCTGCTCGCGCACATCATCTGCTCCGGCCGCTTGCCGAGCAGGCCCCAGCAGGCGGTGGTGATCTCGGGCACGTCGGCGCCGCGGTCCATCTCCGGGAACAGCACCAGGACCGCCGGATCCCGCGCGTCCGATGCGAGCCCCAGCGATGCGAACAGCCGGGCATATCCGGCACGTGCCCCGGCTTCCGGCTCCGCGGCCAGGCGCCGCCCCGCCACGGACACCCGGAAGCCGTGCGACGCCAGCCAGCCGAGCCCGGCCAGCGCCTTGTCCCAGCTGCCTGGCCCGCGCTCCGCCTCGTGCACCGCTTCCGTGTGGTGGTCGAGGCTGACGCGCAGCCCCAGCCGGTCGCCGTACCGGTCGCGCAGTGCCAGCAGCGCCGCCTCGTGGTGGCGCATCGGCTGCATGGCGTTGGTCAGCACCAGGGCCCGAGGGCCGCGCTGGAGCGTGTCATCCAGCATGGCCGGCAGGGCGCGGTTGAGGAACGGCTCGCCGCCGGTGAAGCCGACCTCCTCCACCGGCCAGCCATCCGCCTCGACCTCGTCCAGGAATGAGGCCACCTCGGCAGCGCTCAGGTAGACCAGCGAGTCGTTGCGCGGCGAGCTTTCGATGTAGCAGTTGGCGCAGGCCAGGTTGCACAGCGTCCCGGTGTTGAACCACAGCGTGTGCAACGCCCGGAGAGCCACCGACGCCCGCACCTCGCCGCCCACGGTCCGCAGCGGATCGCGGAACTTGGCGGCATCGAGCGGGGTCCGGTCCGGGCGGAGAAACGGCGAGACCAGGGCGTTGGGGGAAACCATGCTGCGATCCTCGGCCTTTCGTCCCTCACCTGGGGTCGGCCCGGCCGATTGCCAGCACCCTCCCCGATCCGGAGCCGGACGCATGAACATCGAGAACAGCCGCGACTACTACGGCCGCGTGCTCGCGGGCTCCGGCGACCTGCGCACCGACGCCTGCTGCACCACCGAGGCACCACCGCCGGCGGTGCGGCAGGCACTGGCCCAGGTGCACGATGAGGTGCGCAGCCGCTACTACGGCTGCGGCCTGGTCGCGCCGGACGCGATCGAGGCTCTGCGCATCCTCGACCTCGGCTGCGGCAGCGGGCAGGACGCCTACGTGCTGGCCCAGCTGGTCGGCGAGCGGGGTTCGGTGGTCGGCGTCGACGCCACGCCGGAGCAGCTGGCGGTGGCCGAGCGGCACCTCGACTGGCACCGGACGCGGTTCGGCTACGCCCGCTCCAACGTGTCCTTCCTGCACGGCGACATCGAGCAGCTGCACCGACTCCCGCTGGAACCGGGCTCGTTCGACCTCATCGTGTCCAACTGCGTGATCAACCTCGTGGCGGACAAGGGCGCCGTGCTTGCCGCAGCACGGCACCTGCTGCGGCCGGGCGGCGAGCTGTACTTCTCCGACGTCTACTGCGACCGCCGCGTGCCGCTAGCGCTGCGACAGGACCCGGTGCTGCACGGCGAGTGCCTGGCCGGGGCGCTGTACTGGAACGACTTCCTCCATCTGGCCCGGCAGGCCGGCTTCGCCGACCCACGCCTGGTGCGGGACCGTCCGCTGGCGATCGACGACCAGGCGGTGGCCGCGAAGACCGGGCCGTTGCGCTTCTTCTCCGCCACCTGGCGCCTGTTCCGGCTCGACGGCCTGGAACCCGCCTGCGAGGATTACGGCCAGGCGGTGCGCTACCGCGGCACGGTGCCGGGCGCCCCGGACCTGTTCCGGCTCGACAAGCACCACGCGATCGAGACCGGCCGTGTCTTCCCCGTATGCGGCAACACCTGGCGCATGCTGGCCGACACCCGGTTCCGGCAGCATTTCGAGTTCCTGGGCGACTTCGAGCGCCATCTCGGCATCTTCGCCGGCTGCGGAACCACCCTGCCCTTCGACGGGCCGGGCGGCGGCACGGCCGCTTCGTCCTCCTCCTGCTGCTGAGAGTAGGGCATCACCGGATCAGGTTCGGTTACCTGACCGGTGAAGATGCTCGTCGAAGCGGAGAGCTGGACCGCAACCTCCGAACCAACGTGAACCGGTTGCGGTCCAGCCGTCTGCCAAGGATCATGACGGCTGCGACGTAGAGGAAGGCTTTCGCGGAGGTGATCCCGGCTTCGACATCTCGATACAGGCGGCGGTTCCTCGTAATCCAGCCGAAGAACCTTCGATGACCCACCGACCGGGCGGCGCCGCGAAGCCGAGCTGCTCCGGCGCCTTTCGCACGACCTCGATGATGATCCTGCTCGCGTGGGCCGAACGCAGACACCCTGCGATGGTGTTCGCGTGCAGGCTTGAAGTTCTGCTTATTGCCCGTGCTGCCCGCGGCTGCTTGTTCCGCACGCTCGATCAACTGCGCCGTAGATGTTCACCCCGTCGCTCTGGGTCAGCCCGGGAACCAAATACCCTCCACCTCCGGTATCATAATCGGCTGTCCCGATCCCGACATTCGTCGCCCGTAGGATCTTCCAAGCCCCGCTCGACTGCTTTTGAAAGTCAGCACAGTCAACTAGCACTGTTGCATTTGGTTGTGCCCAAGGAGACAGCCCGGCTGCTGAGACGTCTGCGGCAGATACTTTCATCGCACCAGTCGATAATGTTGCTGCTGCTAACACGATTGCAAAAACTCGCATCGGACACTCCAACCCAGCTTCGCCAAACGTCTCCACTGATACTGTAATCCTAAAACATGGATCTTCAAGCCTGTGAAGCAGAGGCCGTCACGATGCCATTCCGGTACGAGCTCTATACGTTGGTGTTCAACGTATGTCGGGATAATGCCGTTCCAGCCGACGGCGCAGCCCGAGCCCCCAGCGCGCGCCGACGCTGAAATAGATCCAGTTCGCCCTCAGCCCACCCCAGGCCGCGACCCGCCGGTCGGAGGTCAGCACGATCCGGTTCACCAGCCGGGTCCTGCCGAGCCGGCACATCTTGGCGCACAGGTCGGCCTCCTCCAGCACGAACAGCCCGGGGTCGCAGCCGCCGACGCGAAGGAAGTCGCGGCGGCGGAAGAACATGGCGTGGTCGCCGAACAGCAGCCGAGCTCCGCGCAGGAACAGGTGCGGGCGGAACAGCAGCGGCACGTACCAGGTCTTGATCCAGTTGTGGGCGCTGGTGCCCCAGCGCACCGTGTCCGGGCCGCTGAGCAGCGGGGTGAAGCCGGCCAACGCCACTCCCTGGTCGGCCATGACGCGGCGGATCACCGCCACCGCGTCGTCCGGCAGCAGCGTGTCGGCATGCAGCACGCAGACGATGGCAGCCTGCACCTCCGCCACGCCGCGATTGATCTGCAGCGCCCGGCCGCGCGCACACTCCACCACCCGCACCCCGCCGGCGCGGACGATGGCGCGGCTGTCGTCCGTGCTGCCGCCGTCGACCGCCAGCACCTCGTCCGGCGGTGGCACGAGGGTGTCCAGCGAACGCAGCAGGCGCGGCAGCACCTCCGCCTCGTCCAGCATCGGGATCACGATCGCGACCGTGCTCACGCCCCGAGCTCCGGCCAGCGCGGGAGGTCTTCCGGCCGGTCGAGGTCGGCCAGCGTGTCCAGCAGCGCCGGCACGATCCCCCGTCCCGCCAGGCGCTGCAGGGTGAGCGCCAGCACCGCCTCGGTGCCCCACGGCATGTCCTCGAACAGCCAGGGCAGCGGAGCAGGAAGGCCGAGCAGGTAGTAGCCGCCGTCCTCGGCCGGCCCGATCACCACCTCCGCTCCGCCTGCCAGCGCCGCGGCCGCCGCCGCGACGTGGCGCACCGACAGGTCCGGCACGTCGGCGCCGAGCAGCACCACCGGGGAACTCGCCGCCGCCCGCGCCATCCGCGCGCCCAGGTCGCCCTCGCCCTGCTCCACCAGCGCCACGTCCCGGCCCAACCAGGCCGCGAACGCGTCTGTGGTTCCGCCGGTGGTCCGGACCTCCAGCGGCAGGCCGGACGCCCGCATCGTGCCGAGCGCTCGCTCGGTCAGCCGGCGGTGCAGCGCCGCCGCCCCGTCCGCGCCCAATGCCGGGATCAGGCGGGTCTTGGCCAGTCCCGCGGTGGGATAACGGGTGAACAGGACCAGCCGCGGCAGGACCGGCATCATTTCTGCCCTCGCCGCCTCCGGAGTGGGCCCTTGCGGGCTCATACCGCTGGTCGCATCTGCAGCGTCATGGAGCAACCTCCCTCCCGCGGACGCAGGCTGATGGCGGCGATGCCGACGCTGCTGGTGGCCGCCGCCGCGGCCGCGACGCTCGCCGGGGAACGGGCGGACCCGCTGCGGGCGCGCACGCAGCAGGAGCCGCAGCGCATCCTGCGCAACCTCGTACTCGGCGGGCTGAGCATGGCGACCATGGCGCTGGCCGAGGGCCCCGCGGTGCGCCCGCTGGCGGCGCGCGCGCTCCGGCAGCGGCGCGGCCTGACGCAGCGCCTCGGCCTGCCGGACTGGGCGCGCGACCTCGCGGCGTTCCTGCTCATGGACTACACCATGTACGTCTGGCACGTGCTGACGCACAAGGTGCCGGCGCTGTGGCGCCTGCATCTGGTGCACCACGTCGATCTCGACCTGGACGCCTCGACGGCGCTTCGTTTCCACGCTGTCGACATGCTGGTCTCGGTGCCGTGGCGCGCGGCGCAGGTGACGCTGCTCGGCGTCTCGCCGCAGGCCCTGCGCTTGTGGCAGGGGTTCTTCTTCGGCTCGGTGCTGTTCCACCATTCCAACTGGCGGCTGCCGTTCCGCCTCGAGCGCCTCCTTGCCTTTGTGCTGACCACGCCACGCATGCACGGCATCCACCATTCGGCGGTGCGCGGCGAGACGAACTCGAACTGGTCCAGCGGCCTCAGCCTGTGGGACCACCTGCACCGCACCTTCCGCCTCGATGGTCCACAGCACCGCAGCGCCATCGGCGTGCCCGGCTACCGCGAGCCGGACGAGATCGGGCTGCGTGCCTCGCTCCGGCTGCCGTTTGTCCGCCAGCGCGACGCCTGGGTGCCGCAGCCCGGACACGAGGATGTGCGGCGAACGCCGGCGGCGCCGGCCGTGTTCGACGGCGAAGGAGTGCTGCCCCCATGACATCGCCCGCCCAGCTCAGCGACGAGCTTCGTTCCGCCACCAGCCCGGACATGCGACGCCGCCGCTGGCTGGTGGGGTTGTCCCTGCTCGGCAGCACGATTGGCCAGATCGTCACGCTGTATCAGGTCGGCATCGTCAAGCACCTGCCCGACCCGCCTGGCGGGCTGTTCGACTCCAACCGCGTCAACGCCTCGACCTATGCCTACAAGCGCCTGCAGATGCCGGACGCCATGCTGATGATCGGCACCTACGCGGCGACCGCGGCCCTCGCCGCTTCCGGCGGCAAGGACCGTGCGGAGCGCACGCCGCTGCTGCCCGTGGCGCTCGCGGCGAAGACGCTGTTCGACGTGGCGACCAACCTCCAGCTGGCGCGCGAGGAATGGCAGGAGAACCGGGCCCTGTGCGCTTACTGCCAGACCGCCTCCGCGCTGTCGCTGGTCTCCGCCGTGCTGGCCATGCCGGAAGGGATCCGCGGCGTGCGCGCCCTGCTGCGGCGGCCGCGCCAGGCTCAGGACGTGTTTGAACGGCCTGCGGGGATGGCGACCGGTTGATCGATGGCAGCGCGAGGAAGCGTTGCCACGAGCGCTGAATCGCGACGCGGTACCGCCGACCGCAAATCGTGCAGCTCACCGACACGGTCTTACCGTACGCTACGCCAACACCGCAAGGAGGCGATCACGACGGGAACCACGCCGAGCGCGCACAGCGCGAGCCATCCGCCCAGTGACCAGCAGACGCCGACGAGAACCGACATCACCGCGCCTCCGGAAAACATGGCGACCTGGTAGACCGCGTTCAAACGCGTCCGAATTCCGGCATCGAGACCGTAGAGGATGGTCCGGTTCGAGATGTCCACGACGGTCGCGCCGATGTCCAGGACGACGAGCCCCACCGCCATCCCGACCAGACATCCCTTGAAGACCGCCAGCAGGACCCACGCGATCATCATTCCCGCGAGCGCCGCTCGCCGGGTGGCGCGCGGTCCGGATCGATCGACTGCCCGCCCGAACATCGGTGCGGCACTTGCCGCGACCGCTCCGACGACCGCGACCAGGCCGACGGTCTGCGGTGTCCAGTCGAACGCCGGGCCTTGCAGATAGAGCGTCATTCCCAGCCAGAACACGTTGAACGAACCAAAGCTGAGAGCCACGCACGTCGCGGCGATGCGGAGTTCGGGGATGGTGCGAAGCAGATGCGCCAGGGAGCCGATCAGGTCTCGATAAGGCACTCTGCCCGGGGATGGCATCGCCGGTTCGGGACCGACGACGCGCACGAGAAAGACCAGCTCCAACGTCATCATCACGGCGGCGATCCAGTAGACCATGCGCCAGCCGAGATGCGTGCCGATGATGCCCGATGCGGTCCGAGCGAGCAGTATCCCGATGATGATGCCACGCGTCAGAATCGCCGTGACGTGGCCGAGCCGCGAAGCCGGCACATGCAGGCTGGCATAGGGCGGCAGGATATAGGGCGTGATGCCGAACAAGCCGATCAGCAGTGATGCCGCCGCGACCGTGAGGGCCGAACCGCTCGTGGCGAACAGGACCAGCGCCGCGATCTGGATCGGGATGACCGACAGGAGCAGCCTGCGCGCCGAGACGATGTCCCCGAGGGGCAGCACGAATGCCAGCCCGCACGCCAGACCGATCTGGCTCAGGGCAGGCAGGACCCCGACGAGGCCACCGGAGATGGAAAGCGCCTGGCCCACGTCGACGAGCAGCGGCTGGATGTAATAAGCGTTCGCCACGGCGACCGCCGATGCGACCGCCAGCAGGCCGACAGCGCGATCGCCGAGAACTGTCGCGCTCCTCACCCGCAAGCCCGTTCCCCGGTCACCACCATCAAAGCCTCTTGCTCTGGAGCCAGCTGCGGATGGCCTGGATGAGTTCGTGCTTGCATTCCAGCGGCAGCCAATGCCCGGCGGGCATGCTCGTCACGGCAAGGTCCGCGCAAGCCGCGCGCATCGGCTCGCCCTGGCGATTTCCGGTGATGCTGCAGATCTGATCGAAGTCGCCGTTGACGAACAGCACCGGCTGCGACAGGCGGCCGCCATCGGGCGCCGTGCGAGCGTAGGCGATGTTGGCATCGTCGTTCAGGTACCACGCGCAGGCGGGGCGGAAGCCGTTAGCCTTGAACGCCCTCACCAGCACGTCGAAGTCCGCCGGCGGCCACAAGGCCGGGTCGGGCTGGGTCAGCGGGGCGCGGCGCGCGGCGCCGAAGCGCCCTCCGTTGCGCGTGACCGCCGCATTCGGCGAAACCTTGCCGACGGTGGCCGGGTCGCCTGGTCGAAACACCGATGCCAGCGTTGCCGCCTGGTCTGCATCGAGGTCGGCAACCGCCGCCTCGAAATGCGTCGTGTAGTGGCGAAAGTAGTCCCATTGGCCATCCGGATACTGGTCGACCGGATAGATCGTTCGGTCCACTAGCGGAACGAGCGTCGGCAGGGCGTTCGCGTCGGGAAGATACGCCAGCGAGGTCAGCACGACCCCACGGCTGCGCCTGGGCTCATGCGCGGCCAACGCACCGGCCACGACACTGCCCCAGTCGTGGCCAACCCAGATCGCAGGCTCGCCGCCAAGGTGGTCATGGAGCTCGGCCATGTCTGCCACGACCTGCCCGATGGTGTAGGCGTCGTTGGCCGCAGGCGCGAAAGAGCCGCCATAGCCGCGCAGATCAGGAGCGACGCAGCGCCAACCGTCGGCGGCGAACGCGTCCATCTGGCCGCGCCACATCAAGCCGATGCTCGGCCAGCCGTGGAGGAAGATCATCAACGGTCCGTCGGCCGGCCCGCACTCGATGGTGTGCGTGGTCTGGCGAGGCGTGCTGAAGGTGCGCGAAACCAGCGTGGACGGGGGCATCCCCCATGCTGCGTCCGACGCAACGGCGGCTGCGCCCATCCCGGGGAGGATGGAACGTCGGTCGGAATGCCCGATCGGGATCGGCTCTTCGACGGGGCGGTGCTGGATCGTGGGCATCCGCAACCGTACGCCGATCGGATGCTTGCCATCAGCCCAGCAATCGCGCATGGCTTTTGAAGCAAGACTTCAGAGTGGGTAGTTGCGACAGAAGAACGTCCTCGAAGGCGTGGCCGTGTTCGTCGCCGTGGCCGAAGCCGGCAGCTTTTCCGAAGCGGCAAGGCGTCTCGGCATCTCGCCGTCCGCGGCCAGCCAAGCGATCCGCGGTCTCGAGGAGCGGCTCGGTACGCCGCTTCTGCGCCGCTCGACCCGCAGCGTGAGCTTGACGGACGTGGGCACCGACTATCTCCTCGCTGCAGCCCCTGCCCTGTCGCAACTGAAGCGAGCCGCCGAAGAGGCAGCGGGGCGGGGCGGCCGGCCAGCCGGGCCCTTGCGCCTCACCATGCCGCGCGCACCCTTCGACCTGCTCGTTGCCGCAGCACTGGCGGCGTTCCAGGACGCCTATCCTGACGTGGAGCTCGAGATCGCGGTCGAGGCGCGCATGATCGACATCGTCAGGCAGGGCTACGACGCAGGATTGCGCTATGGTGATTTCCTCGGCAAGGACATGGTGGCCGTTCCGGTGGCGCCCAGGTCGGAAGCGGTTCTCGTCGCATCACCCGCCTACCTTCACGCCCGATCGATGCCGAGCATCCCGGGCGATCTGCTCGATCACCGCGCCGTGGTGTGCCGCAGTCAGATCACCGGCCTGATCAAGCCGTGGATCCTGCAATCCGCCGACGAGACCGTGCGGATCGCCCCGCCAGCCGCAACGATCGTTCACGATCTCGCCTCCCAAATCGAGCTGACCGTGAGGGGTATGGGGATCGTCAGCGCGCCGGCTGCCAGCGTGTCCAACCTCCTCGACGACGGAAGGCTGTCGCGGGTCCTGCCCACATGGTCTTCCCCGCTGGAAGCGCTTTACCTCTACTTCCCGAGCCGCCGCCACCAGTCGGCGGCATTGCGCGCGTTCGTGGCGTTCCTGAAGAGCCGCTCCTGTCTTCCCTCCACCTAGGTGGAAGGCGAGCTGAAAACGTGGATGTGCGGGATGAAACCCCCATCAGCAACACCGGATCCGACACCGGACACCTCCAACCCGCCCCGCACGGGATCACGGTCCGCCGAACCGGACAAAGGATCCAGAGCCCGGGCGCCCGGGCTCTACTCCCACTCGATCGTGCCCGGCGGCTTGGAGGTGATGTCGTAGGTCACGCGGTTGATCCCGCGCACCTCGTTGACGATCCGCCCTGCCACCCGGTTCAGGAACCCCATGTCGAACGGATACACCTCCGCCGTCATGCCGTCGGTGCTGGTCACCGCCCGCAGCGCGCAGGCCTGGTCGTAGGTGCGGCCGTCGCCCATCACGCCGACCGTGCGCACCGGCAGCAGCACCGCGAAGGCCTGCCAGATCGCGTCGTAGAGCCCGGCCGAACGGATCTCCTCCAGGAAGACCGTGTCCACCTTGCGAAGCAGGTGGAGCTTCTCGCGCGTGATGTCGCCGGGAATGCGGATCGCCAATCCCGGCCCCGGGAACGGGTGCCGCCCGACGATGTGATCGGGGATGTCGAGCTCGCGCCCCAGCGCGCGCACCTCGTCCTTGAACAGCTCGCGCAGCGGCTCGACCAGCTGCATGCGCATCCGCTCCGGCAGGCCGCCGACGTTGTGGTGGCTCTTGATCGTCACCGACGGCCCGCCGGTGAAGCTCACGCTCTCGATCACGTCCGGATACAGCGTGCCCTGGGCCAGGAAGTCGGCGCCGCCCAGGCGGCCCGCCTCCTCCTCGAACACCTCGACGAACAGCCGGCCGATGGTCTTGCGCTTGGTTTCCGGATCGGACACGCCGGCCAGCGCGTCGATGAACAGGTCGCTGGCGTCGCGGTGGATCAGCCGGATGTTGAACCGGCCGCGGAAGGTGCGCAGCACCTCCTCCGCCTCGCCGGCGCGCAGCATGCCGTGGTCGACGAAGATGCAGGTGAGCTGGTCGCCGACCGCCTCGTGGATCAGCACCGCCGCCACCGAGCTGTCGACGCCGCCGGACAGGCCGCAGATCACGTGGCCGGTGCCCACCTGGGTGCGGATCCGCTCGATCTCCAGCTCGCGGAAACCGGCCATGGTCCAGTTGCCCCGGCAGCCCGCCACGTCGTGGGTGAAGTTGCGCAGCAGGGCGGTGCCGTGCGGGGTGTGCACCACCTCGGGGTGGAACTGCACGCCATACAGCCGGCGCCCCTCGTCGGCGATGATGGCGTAGGGCGCACCTTCGCTGACCGCGACCGCACGGAAGCCCGGCGGCAGGCGGGTGACGCGGTCGCCATGGCTCATCCAGACCTGCTCGCGGGCGCCGCGCTGCCAGACGCCGCGCAGCAGGGCGCTGTCCTCCACCACCTCGACATGCGCCCGGCCGAACTCGCGCAACTCGTGGATGTCGACCGCCCCACCGAGCTGCGCGCACATCGCCTGCTGCCCGTAGCAGATGCCCAGCACCGGCACGCCGAGCGCGAACACCGTGTCTGGCACGCGCGGCGCGCCGTCATCCAGCACGCTCGCCGGCCCGCCGGACAGGATGACGCCGCGCGCGCCGAACCTTTCGATCCGCGACGGCTCCACGCTGAACGGCCAGATCTCGCAGTACACCCCGCTTTCCCGCACGCGGCGGGCGATGAGCTGGGTCACCTGGCTGCCGAAATCCAGGATCAGGATCCGGTCGTCATGCAGGACGGCGTCGATCTCGCTCATGGTGACACACCCTTCGGGACGGATGACCCCGCGACAGCGAGACGTGCCGCGCGGGATCGCGGGAGGCGATCGCGGTTGCTATACCGGCGCCTCCCGGCAGGAGCCAGGGTGGAGGTGTGAGCATGACCATGCGCCGGCGCCATGACGGCCGAAGCGGTTCGGCAGCGGGCCGGCCTCTGCTCCTCCTGACCCTGCTCATCCTCGCCGCTGCGGCGACGCCGGGCGATCCGGTCGGTGAATGGGCAGGCACCCTGGCGACCACGCAGGGCACCTGCCCGGACCGCGCGCCGTCCCGCCTGCTGGTGAGCGGCACCGACATCTCGTTCGTGCCGGCCGGCGGCGTCCTGGTGCTGCACGGCCACCGGCGTCCGGGACCACGCCTGCACGCCCAGCTGCTGCTCACCGACATGAACCGCCACCCGTTGCCAATGGTGTTCGAGGGCACCCTGGCGCCGGACGGCAGCCGCATCGACGGCACCTACGGCACCCCGTCCTGCCGCGCCCATGTCGCCCTGCTGCGGCCCGAGAACCATCCCCTGCAGCGCCTGCTGGGCCACTGACCGCAGGGGTTGCGGACCCCCAAACCTTCCGCTACATCCCGCCCCCACTGGCGGGCACCCGTAGCTCAATTGGATAGAGCACCAGACTACGAATCTGGGGGTTGGAAGTTCGAGTCTTTCCGGGTGCGCCAACCATCTCCACGCGACATACGGAGACGGTCGTCCTTGCGCCATTCCCGCGAGCGGCACAGCCGACAGCGAACTTCGCCCGAGACGATACGCTACGGGTCCGACCGGGTCGCCGGGTGAGACTGCCGCCCTCTCATCCGACCCTTGATCAGCGGACGCTTGGCCGGGAGTGACCTGCTCCGCAGAGGCTGGCGCCGATGATGTGGCATAGGTGGCACGGTTCGGATTGGCTCGGAAGAAGCACAAGCCGGAGGAGATCGCAGGCGTACCCCGCCCGATAAGGGAAAGCGGCCACTGGTCGTCGATCCTGATCAATGACTGGTCGAACGCCTGATGCGAACGAGCATCCGTTCATCGCGACTGTCGACTTACCTTACAGTTTTAGGCCACAGTCGACTTGAATCTGTTCCTGACGCGTCTTCCCCGCTTCTGGAACTGCGCTGGTCATGCAAAGTCGGCAGGCCGGAAGGGAATGTCATGAAACAGAACATCATCGTTACGCTCGCACTTGGTGCGGGCTTGGCTTCGGCGTTCGCCGCCCCTGCGGCGCGCGCCACCTCCTATGACGTGCAGGTTTCCACCGATGCCACCAACGGCACCCCGTTCAACGCGGTGCTGGGTGCCGAGCCGCTCAACGGCGCCGGTCCGGGCGCGCCCTTCGTGACCGCGGAGTTCACCTATACCGGCCCGCTCTCATTCGACACGGAGGGGCCCAGCGACCTGAACGGCGCCTTCGGCTTCTCGGCGTCCAACATCTCCAACTACAATCCGAGCAGCCAGACGACCTTCAGCTACGGCGGCACCCAGGTCGCCGACTTCAGCACGGTCAACAGCTTCCTCGGCTCCAGCGCCAGCGAGTCCGGCTACGGCTACGGCTCGTTCTACCAGATCATCCTGGGCCAGCTTTCGGCCGGCACGGTGCTGACCGTCACCCATGACGACGGCTACAGCCTGTATGAGAACCAGACCGCTGTCGACACCGCGAACTCCGCGCCGACCACTGCGGAAACCAACACGGACGTAATCGACAGCACCGGCAACTACGTTCTGTACTACGCCCGCGAGAACGGTGCCCCGTCGGTGCTGGACGTCTCCGTGCCGGAACCCGCCTCGCTCGCCCTGCTCGGCTCCTTCCTGCTCGGCTTCGGCCTGATCGCCCGACGCAGGCGCAGCTGAGGCGTCACCACGCAACGGTGGCCGCCTGCATCCGCGGGTGGCCGCCTGGCTGTTGATGGTCCGGTTCCGTTGATGCCTGGGATCCGCCAGGCGCCGGAGAAGGGAGATTGCTCGCGAACCCATTCCTCGAGCTCGGCTGCGCGGAAGCCTGCATCGATCATCGGAACTCCGAGCCGAAGCAATCTTGGACCAACGGCCGGGCGGGTCGGATGAACCCGATGGTCAAGGACGCGATGGCCAGGCGCTTCTACCGCGACGATCACGGTCGGCTTGGACGCCACCTGTACGACATCGTCACACTCTCCAACCGTGGGGCTCACCTGAAGACGAACGGCCTCGCCCCACGGGTTCATCTGCCGACCACCTTGCACTGGACTCCTTCCATCGACAGCTAGGTTGGCGCCACGTCGCCGGCAGCTTCGTCGCGCCGCAGTAGCGACTCGGCAAGCGCAGCGACCCGCTCGGCGTTGCGGTACCAAGTCAGGCAGCGGGAAGTGATGGTGTCCGGGCTGGCGCGCCCGAGCCGGGCACGCAGCGGCGCGTCCTCACAGAGCCGCAGCAGCGCGGCTTCCAGACCGCCCTCGGCGGTCGGATCGAACAGCAGCGCGTCCTGTCCGTTGGTGAGGATCTCGCGTATCGCGTCAACGTCCGGCGCCACGATCGCGCGGCCGAGCTGGAGGTACTCGAACAGCTTGAGCGGCGAGGCATACGGCGTGAGACCGGGGATCACGGCGATGTCGAAGGCGCACACGTGCCGGGCGACGTCGTTGCGCGCGACCACACCGGTGATGGACAGCCGGTCTGCCACGCCCAGACGCCGCGCATGGTCCTGCAGCGAGGCCCGCGCAGGCCCGTCGCCGACCACCAGGACCTGCAGGTCGAACCGGTCGCGCTGCGCGGCCGCGAAGTCGACCAGGCGGTGCACCGCGTTCCAGCCGCGCACGAAGCCGGTGAAGCCCACTACCAGGCGCGGCGGCAGGCCGAGCAGCGCCTTGGCCGCGTCCGGATCGAGCGCGGGCGCGAAGCGGCCAGGGTCGATGCCGTTCGGGATCACGGTGATCCGTGCCGGCGGCACGCCGTAGCCCTCGATCACCCGGCCGAGCACGTGCGTGACCGGCAGCACGTGATCGGCTCCCCGCCACAGGGAGCGCTGCGCCAGGCGGCCGAGCCGGTGCAGGCGCAGCCCGTCATGCCGCGAGCGTTCCTCGAACAGCGGTGCGTTGACCTCCAGCAGCAGCGGCAGGCCGGAGCGGCGGCGCACCCAGGCCCCGGCGAGCAGGAACAGGCTGTAGCGCTCGTAGATCACGTCGGGACGATGGGTGCGGACTGCCCTGGACAAGCGGAGAAAGGCTGGGATGTTGTAGGCAAGCTCCAGCAGCTCGTAGAGCGCGCCGGGGATCAGGCGCTTGATCTGCGCCACCAGCCGGCTGCCGCCGCCGAAGCGGGCGTTCATCAGCCTCGGAGGCCCGACCACGATCGTCTCGTGGCCCTGACCCCGGAGCGCTGCCACCAGCTCCTCGAGGTGGACCGACTGGCCGTCACGCGACGCGATCCGGTGGTGGAACAGGATGCGCATGGACAGAATGGTCAGGCCGCGCCCGCGTCGGCCGGATGCGGCGCCGACAGGAAGTCGCCGCTGCCGGCCAGCACCGTGTCCCAATCGAGCCCTGCTTCGAGCACGGCGCGTGCCTTCTGCTCCATCCGCCGGCGCCCGTCGTCGTCGCGCAGCAGGGCCACCACCGTCCCGGCAAAGGCGGCCGGGGTGTCGGCGGCGGCGATGCCGGCGCCGGGCGCGATCCCGGTCGCGCGCATCGCCGCTTCCGTGGTGATCACCGGCAGCCCCATCGCCATCGCCTCCAGCAGCTTGTTCTGGATGCCGCGCCCGAGCCGGAGCGGGGCCACGAACAGCGAGGCCCGATCCAGGAACGGCCGCACGTCCGCCACCCGCCCCGTCACCGTGACGCCGGGAATCCGCGCCAGGCGACGCACGCGGCGCGACGGCGCGCTGCCGCAGATGGTCAGCGTGACCTCCGGCAGCTCGGCCCGCACCAGCGGCAGGATCGCCTCGCAGAACCACACCATCGCGTCGACGTTCGGCAGGTAGCTCATCACCCCGGTGAAGACGAGCGCGCCTGGCTGCCGCAGGGCGCCACCCGACCGGAAGAACCCGAGATCGATCCCGTTGCGCAGGACGTCGACCGCCTGGCCGGGCAGGAGCCGGCGGAAATCCTCGGCTTCCTGTTCGGTGCAGACGAACGCGCGCGAGAAGCGGCAGGCCAGCTCACGCTCGTAGCGCAGCAGCCGGTGTGCCTCGGTGGCGTAGATCCAGCGCATCGGCGGCCAGGCGCGTCGCGACAGTCCAAGCCATTTCTGTGAGTCCAGGTCGGCGAAGTGGATGATCCGCGTCAGCCGATCGAACGGCTCGGCATATTGCGCCACCGTGGAGCTGTAGACGAACAGCACGTCCGGTCGGAGCCGCGCGATCGCGTCCCGCATCGCCGCATGCAGCGCCGGCTCGTCCAGCATCGACACCGACAGCGGCCGGCCAGAGAACAGCGCCCGCAGCGCCCGCCACCGGCTGCGCCAGACTCGAACCTGAACGGCGTTCACGCTTGCAGCCAAGCCGTCGAGCCCGGGCAGGTTGCGGAGGTCCGCAGCCCCATCGGCCAGGCAGAACACGTGCACCTGGTGCGCGCGCGCCATGTGCCGCAGCAGGTGGAAGGTGGCGATCTTGTCGCCGCGGTCCGGCGGATAGGGCACGCGCTGGCAAAGGAGGAACACCCGCCGGGCGGAACCGGGCTCCATCGCTCAGACCGTCCGGCGCAGCCGGCCGAGCAGGTGCCGGACGGCCGACAGCACCGCGTGTGCGCGCAGCTTCGCGTCCACGATCAGCGCGTCGAGCCGTCCCCCTCCAAAGGGCGCACCTGGCCCGTCAGCGTGTCGCCGACCAGCTGCACCGGGGTCGCGGTGATGTTGCGGACAAAGGTGGTCGGACGGTCCATGTCGTTGCGGAAGCGGGTGTTGCGGACCACGATCTCGTCGCTTGGACGGTCCACTCCTTCCTCGCCGATCGAGATCGCGGCGCCATGGTTGGTGCAGTGCGGCCCCTTCTCCAGCGTGCCGCCGTCGATCAGCAGGCTGCCGCCGTTAGGAATGTCGACCAGGTAGCTGGAGGTGCCGTCCGGCCCGTCCTCGATGCTGGTGTCCAGGATCTCGGTGCGCAACGCGCGCGACTTGATGTGGTGGCCGTCATGGGTGTCGAGGAAGCGCGAATGCTCGATGCGCAGCAGGGCGAGCACGTTGGTATAGACACCATGCGCACAGCCGCCGCCGTTCTGGCAGCTGCCGTTGTCGAGGAACTCGCTGCCCCGGATGCGCAGGGTCGCGTCGCGGTTGTCGGCGGCCAGGATGCCGTCCTGGTTGTTGACGAAGCGGACGCCGTCCACGAGGAGGTTGCCGCCCTCGGCGCGTATGCCGGCGCCGTTGCCGTCGGGCACCCGCGCGCGCTGCAGGGTCAGGTTGCGTATCGTCACGTCGTGCCCGTCGATCACCAGCAGCGCCTTGCCGCCGCAGGTCTTGTCGGTGAGCACCGAGTCCGGCCCGTCGCCCTCGATCGTCAGGCGATCCTGCGACACCACCGCACAGTCGAAGTACTGCCCCTTGGCGATGTGCACGACGTCGCCCGGCTGCGCCGCGGCGATGGCAGCACTCGGCGTGGCGTAGGTCCCGCCGGCGCCGGCGGACAGGGTGCGCGCGCCGGCGCAGGACGCGTGCAGGAGCAGGCAGGCGGCAATACCAATCGCGGATCCCGTCCGCAACCCACCCGCCCGGCGCCGCGAACGGTCTTGCTCGTGTGGAGCCCGCACCTGTCTTCTCCCGCGAAACCGGACACCGGCGACAGGACATCGTCGCCCTGGCGCAACGTTCCTGCGCCTACAGCAGCCGCCAGGCAAGATAAAGGATGCCGACCCAGAGCACTGCCGAAAGCCCGAGGATCAACAGTGCCGCCGCCGGCCAGGCAAGGGGACCATTCGAGCCGAACCTGCGACGAAACCGGGACAGCAGGACCATTGCAGCGCGGTTGTCTGTTCTACCCATGCGCGACCGCCGGTGTTGCGGGAGCCCAGAACGGCGTCACAGGTCTGGACCATTAGCAGGATCACGGCAAGCCCCGCGCGGCAGGGTGTGCGCACCGTCCCGGCGCGACGCGATCCGGCGGCGCAGCGCCGACAGGATGCGCAGGCCGAGCACCAGCCACCCGCGCGCGTGCCGCAGGGAAGCGAGCTCGATCCAATGCAGGGTCACCGCCTCGTCGCCGAGGCTGCGCTTGTAGCGGACGTCGCCGCCGAGGAAGTCGTAGCGCGCGGCGCCCGAGGACGCGGCGTCGGCAACTGCACGCGCATGGGCGACGAGCCCGGGCGAGGTGCCGGGCACCCCGGTGTCGATGCCGCTCTGGTAGGCCAGCACCGTGTCCTGCCAATGGAAGTTGTAGAGATAGGCGAGCGGGACGCCCCCGGAAGCCAGGCGCCACAGCGCCACCTCGCCGCGCGGCAGGGCGTGTTGGATCAGGCCGGCGTGGAACCGCCGGAACGCGGGCTCGGCGAACGCGCCAGGACAACCGCGACCGGTCCAGGATCGCTGGTGCAGGGCGGCCAGGCCATCCAGGAACGCGTCCGCTTCCGCCTCGTCCTGCGCCCGGTGCCAGGACACCGGCCCATGCGCCTCGATCCGCCGCCGCGACCGCCCGAGCTGGGCACGGGTGGAGCCGCCGAGCCTCGCCTGCCAGGCAGCCGCGCCATCCGGCTGCAGCGACGCATACGGCGCGTCCCGGCATTCGCGCTCATGGCGTACCCCCAGCCCGCGCGCCGCCTGCCGTACCGGGTCGCCGATCCCGTTCAGGATCACGAGGCCGCACTCCCGCAGGGCTGTCCGGAGCATGGCGCGTGCCGCGCCCGGCTCGCTGTCGGCCACCAGCGGCCCGTTATGCTCGACGAACACGCTGTCCTCGGCTGGATCGCCGGTCTGGTGCAGCCACAGCGCGTCCAGCGCGACTCCGCGCGCCAGCCGCAGCTTGTGGCGGTTGAACAGGGCGAGCCCGACCGTGGCGCCGTTCGCAGTGGCGCGGACCAGGCGCGGCGCGTCGAACCGTTCGCCGACGCGGCAGCCGATCCAGCTCCAGGATTGGAAGAACGAGCACGACGACCGTCGCTCCAGGTCGCGCCAGTCATGAGCCAGCGCGCGGATCCTGGCCGGCGACAGGTCCGGCGTCTCGATCGTCACCCGCATCGCGGCATCAACTCCGATCGTCGGCCCCGCGTGCCGGTCCGGGGCGCCGTTGCCGCCGCGCCCGGGGTGGCGGATCATGCCGTTCCTGTCCCGGCCGGGTCGGACGGAACGTGGCTGGAGAGCCTATGGCAGACCGGGCCGGACGCGCTGCATGATTCTGAGCGCCCTGCTGACGCCGGTCGTGGTGCCGCCGGTCAACCTGCTGCTGCTGGCCCTGCTCGCATTGTGGCGCCGCCGGCGGGGTGCCGCGGCCGCCCTGCTGGCGGGTCTGGTGCTGCTGGCGATGCCGGGCGTCGCCGATGTCCTGACCGCCACGCTGGAGCGCAGCGTGCCGCCAACCCGACTCGGTGGTGCCCAGGCGATCCTGGTCCTGGGCGGCGATCTGGACCGGGACGGCGACGGGACGGCTGTGCCCGGACCGCTGACCCTGGACCGGCTGCGCGACGGTGCCGCCCTGGCACGACGCAGCGGCCTGCCGGTCGCGGTCACCGGCGGCCCCGCCTGGCGTGGCGGCCCGCCGATCGGGACGGTGATGGCGGACAGCCTGCAACGCGATTTCGGGGTGTCGGCGCGCTGGGTCGAGACGCGTTCGACCGACACCTGGGACAACGCGCGGGACAGCAGCGCCCTGCTGGCGCCCTCCGGCATACGCACGGTGCTGGTGGTGACGCAGTCCTGGCACATGCGGCGCAGCCTGCTCGCCTTCCGCCACAGCGGCCTCGTCGCCGTCCCGGCGGCGGTCTGGCGGACGGGCTATCCGTCGACCAGCGGCGGGACCGGCCTGGTCCGGCTCGCCGGCACCCTGCTGCCGCGCGTGTCCGCCTGGCAGCGCAGCTACTTCGCGCTGCACGAATGGATCGGCATCGGCTGGTATCGGCTGCGCGACCTCCCATGGCGCTGAGCGTCGAGGACTGTCCGGCGACGGCGCTGCAGGACCTCCCGCTGCTGCGCGATGCCGCCTTCGAGTCGAGCGCCGCCTGGTGGCGGGCCGTCGTGGACACGGCGATGCCGGACGGGTCGCGCGCCCGCTTCGTGCTGGTCCGTCAGGACCGCGTGCCGCTGCTGCTGCTGCCGCTCCGGGTCGATCGCGGCCGTGCCGGGGCCGGCCTGACCACGCCCTACACCACCCTGTTCCAGCCGCCCTGCCGGAGCCTGGACCGGCTCGCTGACGCAGGGCTGGCGCTTGGGCGGTGCCTGCCGCCGGTGCTTCGGCTGGACGCGCTCGATCCCGGCTGGGAAGGCTGGGAACCGCTGCTGCGCGGGCTGCGGCAGGCGGGCCGGCGTTCCGCCTGGTTCGCGGGCTTCGGCAACTGGCACGAGCAGGTCCAGGGACGGAGCTGGACGGCCTATCTCGCCGACCGGCCCGGTGCCCTGCGGGAAACCATCCGCCGGCGCCTCGGGCATGCCGAGCGCGATCCGGACACGACGATGCTGCTGTCGGCGGACCCGGCCGCGGTGCCGGGCCTCCTGGCGGACTACGAGGCGGTGCATGCGGCGAGCTGGAAGGAACGTGAGCCGTTCCCCGGCTTCGCGGCACGCTTCGCGGCGGAAGCGGCGGGAGCGGGGGTGCTGCGGATCGCGGTGCTGCGCCGGCATGGCCGTCCGGTCGCGGCGCAATACTGGACGGTGGAGCGGGGCCACGCCATCCTGCACAAGCTTGCGCATGACGAAACGGCGAAGGCGCAATCGCCGGGCACGGTGCTGACGGCCTGGACGATCCGGCGCCTCATCGACGAGGAACAGGTGACCCTGCTGGACTTCGGACGCGGCGACGATGCGTACAAGCGCGGCTGGGCGACCGCCCGGCGGCGGCGCGACGGCCTGGTGCTGGCCGATCCCCGGCATCCGCTCGGGGCGGCGGCGCTGCTGCGCCAGGTCGCGGGCGACGCGCTGCGCCAGTGGATCACGAGGGGGCGGTCGTGAGCGGGCCGAGGCGCTACCTGGTCACCGGAGGGGCCGGCTTCATCGGCTCGCACCTGTGCGACGCGCTGCTGGAGGGCGGCCACGAGGTGGTCGTGCTCGACGACCTGTCGACCGGCAAGCAAGGCAACCTCGATCCGCGCGTGTCGCTCACGCTGGGGGACGTGGCCGATGCGCAGGCCGTGCGGGCGGCGGCGGAGGGCGTCGACGGCGTGTTCCACCTCGCCGCCATCGCCTCGGTGGAGCGTGGCAACCAGGACTGGCCGGGCACGCACCGCATCAACCAGGGTGGCACCGTGGCGGTGCTCGACGCGGCGCGAGCCGGGGGGCGGATGCCGGTGGTGTATGCCTCGTCGGCCGCAGTCTACGGCGACACCGGCGACGCGGTGGCGCGCGAGGACCGGATGCCGGCGCCGCTGACCGCGTATGGCGCCGACAAGCTCGGCAGCGAGCTGCATGCGCGGGTGGCGAGCCTGGTGCACGGCGTGCCGACGCTGGGCCTGCGCTTCTTCAACGTGTACGGCCCGCGCCAGGACCCGGGGTCGCCATACAGCGGGGTGATCTCGATCTTCGCCGACCGGATCGGCCGCGGCGAGGAGATCACCCTGCACGGGGACGGTGCGCAGACGCGGGACTTCGTGCATGTGGGCGACGTGGTGGCGCACCTGCTGGCTGGCATGGAGCGGCTGGGCGACCCGGTGCGGGCGCCCGGCGGCGAGCCGGCCCGCTTCAACGTGTGCACCGGCCGGGCGGTGTCGATCCGGTCGCTGGCGGAGATCCTGGCCGGCCTGCACGGCGTTCCGCTGCGCGCGCGTCAGGGTGCGGCCCGCGCCGGCGACATCCGCCACTCCTGCGGCGACAACGAGGCGGCCGTGGCAGCACTCGGGGTGCAGGCGCAGCTGCGGCTCGAGCAGGGGCTGGCGGGGCTGCTCGGCTGAGCCGGGTGTCGGAATCGCTTACAGCCATGTCGGGACAACCGGAAAGGCCCTGACACACCAACCGGTTGCAGACTGGCCCGCATCTTGCTCGCCGTGGTGTCACCGGCACCGGGAGGCCGGCTTCATGGTTAAGCGCCTGGCCTTGTCGTGCTGCCTCCTGCTCGGCGTGTGGGCCAGTCCGACCTTTGCCCGGACGGACGCCATCCTGTTCTCCGGCAGCGCCACCGGGTCGTGGGACGCCTACTCCGGTGGGCCTGGCAACCCGTTCCCGCTGGCATCCTGCGCCGATGCCGACGCGGCGACGGGCAGCGGGGCACCGCTGCGGTTCGGGCTGTCCCTGTTCGCCCCGGCGCTGCTCGCCTTCGACGACGTCGGCAGCGACGCGCGCGCGGCGCCGGGTTCAGCGGGATCGGCGTCGGGCAGCCGTTCGACATCGGCCGCTTCACCTGTTCGGGCGACACGGTCCTGGCCGGAATAGGGCTGAACTCCGCGATGCTCGGGATCGAGCTCGCCCTGAACCTGCCGGGAAGCACGGCATCCCGGACCGGGGACTGCAGCCTCGACGTCGCGATCCGTTCGGCGCCCGGCGCCGACGGCATCCCGTTCCTCGACACCGAGATTGTCGGCGTTTCCGGCGGCACGGCGGATGCCTTCAGCGTCGGCGGCATCGCCCACACCCTGTCGCTGCCCGGATTCTCGTTCGACGACGGCCGGGACGTGACGACGCAGCTCCCGTCCCGGGGTGCCGCGACGGTGACGGCGAACCTTTACGCCGTGATCACCCCGGTTCTCGCAGTCGCGGCGCCCGAGCCGGGATCGCTGACGCTGCCCGGCCTGGAGTTCGGGTTCGGCCTGATCCGGTGGCGTCGATCCTGAGCCGCGTCGCCAGGCCGGCCGGATCGCGGGCAGCCTTGCTGATCCGGTGCGCCTGCCTGGCGTATCCCGCGCTGCTGTGCGCTGCACCGGTCCGGGCCGCATCCGCAAGCTGGGACCGCTTCACCGCGATCCTGTGGCAGGACGACCTGCAACCAGCGGCGCTGCGGGCGCTGCCGGCCATCGGCATCACCGGGGCGCGGGTGTTCGGCCAGCGCAGGGGGCGGGTCGATGGTGCGGCGCTGGCGGCTGAACTCGACCGGGTGCGCCACGCCGGCCTCGACCCGATGGTGGAGAACATCGCCACCGACTACTACGCCGCCTATCACCGCTGGCAGCCGGACCGGCCGGTCGACGCCGCCTTCCAGGGGCTGGTGGCGCGCGCCCGGCAGGGTCGCGATCCGTCGCTGTGGCTGCGCCATCCGAGCCTCGGCGACGCCGACGCGCTCCAGACGATCGAGCGCCGGCTGGCGGTCCACGCCCTGACGGCGCGGCACCGGCCGGCGCTCTACCTGTCGCTGGGCGACGAGACCGGCATCGCCGACCTGTCGGCGGCATGGGACTTCGACGAGACCGGCAGCATGGTGCGCGCATGGCGGCGCGTGCTGCGTGCCCGCTACGGCAGCGTGTCCCGGCTCGACCGCGCCTGGCACGGCCGGTTCCGCCGCTGGTCGGAGGTTCAACCGACGCGGACCGACCAGGCGCTGGACGGCACCGCTCCGGTGGCGGCCTGGCTGGACTACAAGGACTGGATGGACGCCCGGTTCGCCGGTGCGTTGCGGGCCGGCACCGCGGCGATCCACCGCGTCGATCCGGGCGCGCGTGCGGGGATCGAGGGCGTGCAGGTGCCGGGCTGGGGCGGCTACGACTACCCGCGCCTGTCGCGGGCGGTGGACGTGATCGAGGACGGGTCGGTCGGCTACGGGTTCTCGATCCTGCAGGCGTTCCATCCGGGGCTGGTGCTGCTGACCACGGCGCAGGGCGGGCCGGAGGACGCGCACCGGCTGTGGCGCGCGCTGCTGCTGGGCGGGCGCGGCGTGGTGGTCTGGGACCCGGACGGCAAGGTCGTGCACGCGGACGGCAGCACCGGGCCGCGCGGCGCGGCGCTCGGACCGGTGCTGGCAGGGCTGCGCGGACCCCTCGGCACGAAGCTGCTGCACGCGCGACCGGAGCACGATGCGATCGGGGTGCTCTACAGCCAGGCGTCGTTCCGAATGCGCTGGCTGCTGGACCGGCGCCGCGACCGGTCACGCGGACTGGACTGGACGCAGCGCAGCAACGACCAGGATCTCGCCGACAGCCCGTGGCGCCGGTCGATGGAGGATGCCGCCGGCGCGCTCGCCCATCTCGGGCGGACGCCGCACTGGATCGATGCGGACGCGCTGACCGGGGCCCGGTTGGCCGGGCTGCACGCCGTCCTGCTGCCGCAGACGGTCGTGCTGGACGACCGCGCGGTGGCACTGCTGCGTCGCTTCGCAGCCAAGGGCGGGAGGCTGGTCGCCGAGGGCGAGCCGGGCCTGTTCGACGCCGCCGGCCGGGCGCGGCAGCGGCCGCCGCTCGACCGGATGACTCGCCTCGTCGCAGCGCTGGACGCGGCGGCGTTGCGCCCGCTGTTGCCGGCGAGCCTCGCGGTGCTGGCGACGACGGACGGACGACCGCGCTCCGACGTGAGCGTGTTCCGCTACGATGGCGGGCGGATCGTGGCGATCCAGACGGATCGCGACGGGCCGCCGGACGAGGCGGTGCTGGACCTGTCCACGCTGTGCCGCCGGATCCCGCTCGATCCCGTGGTCCCGACCGTGCTGGCGCTGCCGGGCGACGCCGCGCGGCCGCACGCACAGGGATGATGCGCTGAACCGGAGCAACCTGGAGGTTGTCATGCACAGGGCTGGTTGGAGACCGACAGGGGCGAAGGCGGCGGGGCCCGGGCGGAACGAGCCCTGTCCCTGCGGGAGCGGGATCAAGTACAAGCACTGCTGTGCCGCCGCGGGGGTGAAACCACAGCCGAAGGCGGGTCAGGTCGAGCCGTCGCCTGCGGCTGCCGGACTGGACCAGATCCGGACGCTGCGCGACGCCGGCCGGCTGCTCGAGGCCGGTCGGCTGGCGCAGCAGCACCTCGCCGCAACCGGACCGGACGCCGCCGCCTGTGCGGAGCTCGGTCTGGTACACCTCCATGCCGGCCGATCCGCCGAGGCGCTGGGCTTTCTCGCACGGGCCGCGCGTCTGGCACCGGCGGAGGCATGCCACCACTACTGGTGCGGGATCGCACTCGAAACGCTGGGCCGGGACGCGGAAGCGATGACGGCGTTCCGTACCGCCATCCGCTGCGATGCGGATCATGTCGATGCGCTTGAGCGGCTTGGCAACCTGTTGCGCGTGCACGAACGACAGCAGGGCGCACGCGACTGCTTCGCACGTGCGGCGGCGGTCGCCCCGGACACGGCCAAGGGCCGCATGAACCGGGTGAAGGCCATGCAGGAGGACGGGCAGCGTGCCGAGACCGAGGCCGTGCTTCGCGACACGGTCGCGCTGTTTCCCGACCATTGCGAAGCCAGGCGCGCCCTGGCTTCGGTGTTGCGCGAGCAGGGCCGGTTCGACGAGGCGCTCCCGCTGCTGGAAGCGGCGACCGCCGGGATCCCGGCGGAAGCGGCGGCGGCGTATTTCGACCTGGTCAGCAGCAAGAAGGTGGTGCCGGACGACCTGCCGATGATCGAGCAGATGCTGGCCCTGCTCGCCTACCGGCCGCTGCCGGAGATCGCCCGGCAATGGGTGCATTTCGGCCTCGGCAAGGCGTATGACGATCTCGACCGGCCTGCCGAGGCGATGCAACAGTTCGAGGCAGGCAATGCGCTGGTGGCGCAACGACGGCCGTTCGACCGGTCGCGCTTCGGCGCCTCCGTGCATCGCGTCATCGCAAGCACCGACCGGGCCTTCTTCGACGAGCACCGCGACGCCGGATCGTCGTCCGGGCTGCCGGTGCTGGTGCTCGGCATGCCGCGATCCGGGACCACGCTGGTCGAGCAGATCCTGTCCAGCCATCGCCACGTCGCCGCCGGCGACGAGCTGCCGTTCTGGAACCGCGCCGCGGAAGGCATCGCCCGGGACGGCGAGGCGCTGACGCCGGCCCGCCTGCACACGCTCGCCCACGACTATGAAACGCTGCTGCGTGGCGTCGACGCCGACGCCTTGCGCGTCACCGACAAGACGCCCGGCAATTTCCTGTGGCTCGGCCTGTTCCACCTGGCGTTCCCGCACGGCCGGATCATCCACTGCCGGCGGCATCCGGTGGATACCTGCCTGTCGAACTACTTCACCAACTTCATGGCGCCGATGGCCTACACCTACGACAAGGGCCATCTCGCCTTCTACTACAGGACCTACCGCCGCCTGATGGAGCACTGGCAGGCCGTGCTGCCGCGGGAGGTGTTCCACTGCGTTGACTACGAGGAGCTGGTCGCGGATCCGGAGACGGTGACGCGGCGGATGATCGAGTTCCTCGGCCTGGAGTGGGACGAGGCCTGCCTGCGCCCGGAGCGGAACCGGCGTGTGATCCGCACGGCGAGCCAATGGCAGGTACGGCAGCCGACCCATCGCGGCTCGGTCGCGCGCTGGCGCCGTTACGAGCCCTGGCTCGGCGAGCTGCGCACGCTGCTTCCCGGGGGCGAGCCCGCCCCGGCCGTGCATCCGCAATCCGACAACCCGGCGCTGCCGCGCGCGCGCCGCCTCCGCGAGGCCGGCCGCCTGGACGAGGCGATCGACTGCATGCAGCAGGCGGTGCGCCGCAGCCCCCACGATCCAATGCTGCTGAACGAGCTCGGCACCCTGCATCTTGCGGCTGATCGGATCGCGGAAGCGGTCGACTGCCTCGAGCGCGCGATCGGGCTCGAGCCCGACTTCGCGGTCGCCCACTACAACCACAGCGCGGCACTGGAACGACAGGGCCAGCCGGCAGCGGCGATCGCATCGCTGCGCCGGGCGCTGGCGGCAGCGCCGGAGCTCGGCGCCGCCCATAGCCGGCTCGGCAACCTGCTGCAGGCGCAGGGCGCGCACGCGGACGCGCTGGACTGCTTCCGCCGGGCACGCAGCCTGCTGCCGCGCCCGGCCGACCAGCGTCTGGAGGAAGCGAAGCTGCTGCGTGCGGAAGGCTCGGCCGATACCGAGAACAGGCTGCGCGAGGTGGTGTCGCTCGATCCGGAGAATGCGATGGCGCACGCCATGCTGGGTGACCTGCTCGGCGAGTGCGGCCGCTTCGACGAGGCGGTGCTGCATCTGCAGCAGGCCATCGCGTGCGATCCGGACCGCGTCGGCGCCCTGTTCAACATCGTCCTGTTCAAGCGCCTCCGCGAAGAGGACCGGCCCATGCTGGCGCGGATGGAAGCGATGCTCGAACAGCCCGGCCGGTCCGAGCATGACCGCACCCTGCTGCATTTCGCCCTGGCCAAGGCCCATGACGATCTCGGCGAGCCGGCGCAGGCGATGGCCCACCTGGAGCCGGCCAACGCGGCCGAGCATCGCGGGACCAGCTTCGATCGCGACGCGATGGCAGCCCGGGTCGACGCGCTGATCGCCGGCGATCCACCCGGCAACGTCGCCACGCTGGCCTCCGGCCTGTCCTCCGAGCGTCCGGTCCTCATCCTGGGCATGCCGCGGTCCGGAACCACGCTGGTCGAGCAGATCCTGTCGGCGCATCCGGCGGTCGCGGCGGGCGGTGAGCTTACCTTCTGGACCGACCGGGCAGACGGCGGCATGGCCGGAACCGCCGCTGCGGTCGCGGCGGCGGCTTGCGACTACCTGGCGATGCTGGCACGGATCTCGCCGGACGCGCTCCGCGTGACCGACAAGAACCCGTTCAACTTCCTGACCATCGGGCTTGTGCGGGCGGCCCTGCCGCAGGCGCGGTTTATCCATTGCCGGCGCGACCCGGTCGATACCTGCCTGTCGATCTTCTTCACGCGCTTCGCGACGCCGCAGCACTTCGCCTACCACCGCGACGACCTGGTGTTCTTCTACCGCCAGTACCGACGGCTGATGCGGCATTGGCGTGCGGTGCTGCCGGCGGACCAGCTGCTGGAGGTCGATTACGAAGCGCTGACTGCGGAGCTGGACGCGCAGGCGAGGCGGATGGTGGCGTTCTGCGGGCTGGACTGGGATCAGGCCTGCCTTGCGCCGGAGCGCAACGCGCGGCCGATACGCACCGCCAGCGTGTGGCAGGCACGCCAGGCGATCCATCGCGACTCGGTCGCGCGCTGGCGTCGCTACGAGCCCTGGCTGGGCACGTTGCGGGCGCTGCACGACGACGCGGATGGTGGGCGGGCGGCATGATCCGGCCGATCCGCACCGCGAGCGACGCCTGGCTGGCGCGTCATCGCGGCACCCACGCACGCCATCCCGAGTTCGGCACCCATCGCCACCCGTATCTCGTGAACATCGTTCATGCGGCCGCGGAGGCGGCGACCGGCGACGAGAAGCCGAGCCTGCTGGATTACGGATGCGGCAAGGGCGTGTTCCTGCGCGAGATGGAGCGGTCGGGCCGGTTCCGCTTCGCGCGCGGCTTCGACCCGGCACGCCCGGCCTTCCAGACGCGACCATCGCAGCGCTACGACATCGTGCTGTGCCTGGATGTCCTCGACCAGGTGGAAACCGAGTTCGTCGATGCTGTGATCGCTGACGTCGCGCAGCTTACCGCGGGCACCGCGATCTTCGACGTCATCACGGTCCAGGTCGCGGCCCTGACGCATCTGGCGCCGCGTTCGGCCGCTGCTTGGTGCGACGCGATCAGCCGGCAGATGCGCATCCTGGACTGCACGATCCGGGGTGCCAGCGCCGAGGAACTCGAGAACGGCGCCTGTCCGGAGCGGGCGATCGTCGCAGCCGCGCCGCGACCCCCAGCCGGGCCGGGGCGGCTTAGTCCAGACCGATGACGGCCGCAGCCAGCGCGCTGTCGAACGGCACGGCCAGGATCAGCACGCGCTCGAAGCCGTCCATCCCGGCGAACTCGACTCGCGTGGCGAGCACCTTCAGGTGCTGCCGTACCAGCGCGCTCCAGTAGAACGGCGGATGCGGCTGCAGCGTGCCGCCTGCCCGGGGCCGGGTCAGGCAGTCCAGCAGGACCGCGCCGCCGGTCAAGACAGCCAGCTCCTCGAGCAGCTCCGCACGGAACCGCGGTTCGACGACGTCCAGCACGTCCAGGCAGGTGACCAGGTCATGGTGCTGCGGCCTGGACTGGAACGTTTCGACCGCGGGATCGTAGCCGGAGATCCGGTCGAACAACCCGAACGGTGCGATCTGGTCGATGAAGGTGCCCTTGCCGCAGCCGTAGTCGAGCCAGTCGATCCCGGGACGGCCCGACACCTCGCGCAGGCGGCGCGCCAGCCGGACGAAGGTGTCCTGCAGGTAGAGGTGCCGGTGGCGGCCATAGCCGTCGGCCTGGGCATGGGCGTCGCGCTGCCGCCGCAGATGGGCGGCGGAAAAGGTGCGCGACGACCGGACGGCCGGGACGACGGGATCGGCGGACAGGGACGGCCCCGGGGCCGTCCCGTTCGCACGGGGCACTAGGCTTCCAGGGATCGGCCGTGTCGCCTGCGGGCAAGCGCCAGGCCGAACAGGCCGGCGCCGACCAGCGAGATGCTCATCGGCTCCGGCACCGTGGGTACGGTCGGAGTAGGCGGAACAATGGTGCAGGAGGCACCAGTACAGATGATGCTGCCGCTGGCGAACAAGGTCACCGCCGGACCGCCGGCGCCGAACCGCTCCGCTACCTTATAGGTGGAGGAGACGCCTGCGGTTCCGGGCTCGGCAAAGGTGTTGTGGGTCTCGTCACCGTTCACCGCGAAGAAGCCGGGGATGCTGGCGCCGGTGGTGGTGGTCACGAAGCCGGAGGACGAGTAGATGGGCGTCGTGGTGCCGGCAGCGTCGGGCACATAGGCGTAGGCGTCGGGGTCGGTGGCGCCGGCGAGACCGAGGATGCCGCCGCCCGCATCAAAAAAGCTGGCGATCGAGGTGCTGTACTTCGAGAGGGTCGTTCCGCTCCCGACCGGGTTATCGCAGCCGCCGCAGCTGGATACGGAGGCGACGGCGAACGCGCTGTACTTGCTGTGGTTGAACATCCCCGCCGTCACCGCATTGACTGTCACGGCAGTGTAGGGGATCGAGAGCCCGCTGAGCGAGCTGGACAGCTCGCTGCTATCGTCGATGACCAGCACCGGCAGGGTCGAACCATCGCGGGTGTAGTTCAGTTCCGCATTCAGCGCGGTGCAGGCGCCGCCAGCATTTCCCGCGTCGCAATGGTAGTCGTTGTCGTGCCCGGTCAGGATGATGTCGCCCGCGCGCGCGGACGATAGCCAACCCGGGAAGCCGAGTGCCACTGCGCCGGCACCGGCAAGCAGCGTGTATCGCGTCATTGATCCCTCCTCCTTTCGGTATCCTTCAAGTCTGATTATTGGCGGTCCTTCGTCCGGCCTAGCCGGACGAGGGTTAGCAAGGCGGATGCTCCGGTTCAGGCCGAGCGGCGACGCAGCAGCAGGCCGAGCGCCAGCAGGCCGCTGCCGAGCAAGGCGATGGAGGCCGGCTCCGGAACCGAGGCGATGTCGATCGTGTCGTTGACGTCGGCATTGCCAAAGCCGGTGGTGATCACGTACTCCATCGTTTCGGAATAGGGACTGGTCAGCGAGGGGGTCAGATCGGCGAAGGTAGCCGTGCCGATCTTGCTGAAGGTGCTGGTGGCGAGCAGGGTGCCGCCATACGCCACGTCCGAGGTGCTGATGTAGGTGCTTTCGACGACCGACTTCGCGGAGCCGTTGAAGACGTTGGAGGTGAACGCGCTCGTCAGGTCGATTGTGCCGAGCGGCGCCGTCAATCCGGTTTCGGTGACGTAGACGTCGATGGTTCCGCCGCTGAAATTGCTGAGGTCGATCGCTCCGCTGTCGAGGTTGGGCGGGGCCAGCCCGGGCGAGCCGAGCGCAGTGATCTCGTTGACCGAGAAGCTTCCATAGTTTCCGACGTAGGAAGCCGCGCCTGAACCGTTTGCGACGGTGTGGATGGCATCGCCGTTGACGCCCGACTCCTGCAGGCCGATCTGGATCAGCGGCGAGGCGTGCGCTGCGGAGGCACAAAGCGCTGCGGACGCGAACAAGGCGGCGGTGGCGAGACGATGCTTGCGCATGATGAGAACTCCTTCGGCGGGCTCTACAGGGTAGCAAATGCCGTGCCAAGGATCCGGGCCTGACGGAACAAGGGCTTACAGAACCATGATGCGCGTTCATGTCGGAGAATCTTACAGCCGAGGCAGGCTCGCCCCCGGACCGGAACCAGCCTGCAGGACCGCTGCGACGCGCTGCGCGAATGCCTTCGCCACGGCATCGGCGTCGATGCCCATGACGGAGATGCCGACCACTGCGATCGTGCCCGTTCCGCCGGCGACGCTGCGCCAGCCGAGCCGCAGCCGGTCCCGGACTCCGCCGGCCAGGGGATGTCCGTTCGTCCAGGCGGCCACAACCGTGGTCATCTCCGCGCGAGGAAGGCGGGACAGCCGCCAGGCACCGCCGTCCCAAACCAGCAGGCCGCGCGAAACGTCATCCTCCCCTGCCGCCGCCTCGATCGCACTTTCGGCACGGCGGAACTGGTCCAGGACCATGCCCGGTCCGGCATGGGGGCCGAGCTGTCGCACACGCAGGACCACGCCGGTGGCACCGCAGCGATAGCTCCGCTGCTCTGGTGCATCGTCCACCACGTTGCGGCAGCCGTCCGGTGCCAGCAGCAGCGCGAGCAGCGCGCCATCCGGCTGTGCCGGCTGCTCGGACCGGGCGCGATGGTCGAGCGTCCAGGCACAGGCCGGTCCGAGCAGGGCCAGCGCCGTTGCAACGACGGCCGCGCCGGCGCAGGACGCAGCAGGCGGCGGAAACCGACGGCGTGCGGGAACGACAGCGCGCCGCGGCGCGGTGTCCTGGCGGAACGGCAGGCCGAGCAGCACCAGCAGCAGGATCACGATCGAGAAGAACAGCCAGCCGTACAGCACGTGGTCCACCGCGCCCGCTTCCGCGCTGCCGCGCCAGTGCCCGAGCAGGACGATGCCGAGCGCGCGCACGCCGTTGGCGAGGACCGGCACCAGCACGGACGCCAGCAGGAACAGGAGGCGGCGTCCGGGGGAGCGGTAGATCGTCACCGCGTAGAGCGCACCGAATGCGACCGAGGCGATCAGGAAGCGCAGGCCCGCACAAGCCTCGGCGACACGGAACATGCCTTCCGGGATCTCGATCACCGTCCGGTCCACCAGGTGCGGGATCCCCAGCACGCCAAGGCCGGCATCGATGAAGCGCGCGGTGAAGGACTGCAGCGCCGGGACCAGGAAGGCGCCGAACGGGACCAGGAACAGCAGGTAGCCGAGCGGCACCGCCATCGCCCGGAACACCGACGGGCCAAGGCAGGCGAGCACCAGCACCCAGAGCATCGCCAGCGACAGGAGCTGGCGGCCCTCCATCACGCCCAGGCGTTCCGCGAGGAGCCAGACCAGGGTCGCCGGCAGCATCAGCAGGGCGGCGGCCGGCAGCGGACGCGGCAGGCACGCGATGAGGCGATCGCGCCGCTCCCAGGCCAGCCAGGCGGCGATCGGCAGCACCAGGAAGCAGTGGCCGAACGCGGTGGAGGCAGACCACACCCGCAGCGCCGCCGATGCCTCGGCGTGGTGGACGGCCAGCAGGGCCACGCAGCCGGCCGCCAGTGCCGCCAGGGCAGGCATCCAGATCCGCACGCGGTCGGGCAGCCCGCCCCGCCGTCGTGTCGGGGGGATCCGGACCGGTGCCAGGTCGCGCATCCGCGGCATTCAGCCCAGGCCGCGCGCGACGTGCGGGCCGAGCCGGTTGGCGACCGGCAGCGGCAGGCGCTTCCAGGTCTCGATCAGCAGCCGGTATCGGGGGTTGAGCGGGTTGTGCTCCGGCACCGCCTCGCCGGGGCGGAGCAGGAAGCGGTAGGTGAGCGGCGTCGGCGCGAAGCCCCAGTTCTTCTTGAAGGCGTAGGCACCGGTGCCTTCCTTGCTCCGGCCGAAGTCGAACAGGGTGGCGCCGCGTGCGGCGGCCCGCGTCATCACGTCCCAGTACATCACGTCGAAGGCCTGGCAGTCGCGCGCGGCAGGAATGCCGCCGCCGTAGTAGGGCAGCACCTCGTCGCGCCAGTGGAGGGTCAGCACGCCAGCCATGTCCTGGCCGTTCTCGCCGACCACCGTCGCCTCGGCATCAACCGGAAAGGTGGCGAGCAGGCCCTCGAACCAGCGGCGCGGGAACACCGGGGTGCCGAGGTTGCGCACGCTTTCGGCGTAGAGCCGCCAGGCGGCGCCGGCGTCCCGCGTGGTCCGGACGGCCAGGCCGCGTTCCAGCCCCTTGCGCAGCACCGCGCGCTGCTTGCGCGGGATCGCCTTCATGTTCAGGTCGGGATCGGCAGTAATCGGTTTGCGGAAGCTGGCGTAGAGGCCGCTGCGATCGGTCCAGGAGCCGGATGCGGCGAACCAGTCCGCCGGCAGCGGATGGAGGCCGCGCAGCTCCAGGGCGGCAGCGCCGGTGTCGCGCAGCAGCTGCGCGGCGTGATCCAGCAGCGCCTGCCCCACCGCGTCGTCTGCGGCCAACGGACCACCATACACGCAGAACGGCAGCGAGATCAGCGCGTGGCCGAACAGGCGGGTGCGCAGCTCGACCAGCGGCAGCACGCCGACCACAATGCCGTCCTGCAGCGCCAGCACCGAGCGGTCGCGATGGTGGAACACCCGGGCGATCAGGGGCGGCAGGGCGGCGCGGTGGAAGAAGGTGGCGTCCGGTCGGGCGGCGACGAACGCATCCCAGCCGGCGGCCTGGCCCGGATCGAGTGGCACGAGGCGCAGGCTCACGACACGCCGCCGGCCTGCGGGAACACGGCGTCCATCCGGTCCCAGCCGAAGTCGCGGCACAGTCGGCCCAGCCGGGCTTCCGTCGCACCCAGGCTGACGCGGTGGCGCCAGCGGGCGGTGCGGGAGGCGTCCGGCACGTGCGGCTGCCCGGGGTCGATCTCCCAGGGATGGATGTAGAACACGCCGGCTCCCTGCTGCCGCTGTGCCCGGGCATAGGCGGTGCGGAACAGCGGGTACGGCATCAGGCGGAACCAGCCGCCGCCGGCACAGGGAAGGTTGCGACCGGCAAGGCGGAGCGTGGTCATCGGGATCTCCCACACCTGGCCGCCGAACGGCCGGTGTGGCGCGCGTGGGGCCGACGGATCGCCGTACAGGTCGTGCCGGATCGGGAACACGCTGGAGGAATAGAGGTGGCCGGTTTCCGCCAGCACCTCCCAGGCCCAGGGCGTCGCGGGCCCGACGGAAAAGGTGGGCGCGCGGTAGCCGCGCACGGCCACGCCGCCGACCGCCTCCAGCCGGGCACGGGCGGCCGACACGTCCTCGCGGAAGGCGTGGGCGTCCCCAGCGTCCACCGGCCGGTGCCATTGCCCGTGGCTGGCCAGCTCGTGCCCGGCGGCGACGATGCGGCGGATCAGCGGACCGTGCCGCTCCGCCACCCAGCCCAGGGTGAAGAAGGTGGCCCGCACTCCGGCCGCCTCGAACAGGGCGAGCAGCCGGTCGGTGTTGGCCTCGATCCGGCGGGGCAGTCGGTCCCAGTCGTCGCGATGCAGCACCCCGGCATAGGCCTGCACCTGGAACCAGTCCTCGACGTCGACGGTCAGGGCGTGGCGGATGACTGGACGGGGGCTCATCCCGGCGGCCTTCCGGTCGGCCGCGACGGGTCAGGCACCTCGCCCAGGATCTGCCTGAACTGTCCCATGCGCAGCTCCAGCGCGTCGAGCCGCGCGGCGATGGTGTCCGGACCGGACGGACGAGAAGCGGACCCGGTCCGGCCCGGCCTGCCGAAGTTCGGCCTGCCGGCCGACGGGTCCTGCGCGTGCGCGGCAGGCTCCGACGGGAGCGGGCCGTCCAGGTCGCGCGCCAGCTCGCGCGCGACCTCATCCACCAGGGCGCCGTCGAGCTGCGTCAGCTCCTCGATCGCGCCGTGCAGCAGGACGCGTCCGAACAGCCGGTTGATCCGGCGCGGCACCCCGCCGGTCGCCCCGTGCACCGCCTCGAACGCGTCCGGGGTGATGGCGGGCGTGCCGGTCCAGCCGACGGTCGTGAGGCGGTGTTCGACATAGGCGCGCGTTTCGTGCTGCTCCAGCGGATGAAGGTGGAACGAGGCGATGACGCGCTGCCGCAGCTGGTCGAGGGCGCGGCTGGCCAGCATGTCGCGGAATTCGGGCTGTCCCAGCAGGACGATCTGCACGCCGGGAGCGCCGCCGGTCTGCGACAGGTTGGACAGCATGCGCAGCTCCTCGAGTGCCGCGTGCGACAGGTTCTGCGCCTCGTCCACCACCAGCACGCAGCGGCAGCCGGCAGCGCGCTGCCGGCCGATCATGCGGGAGAAGCCGAGCAGCATGACGGCCTTGTCGCCACCAGCGATGTCGACGCCGAAGCCGGCCATGGCGAGGCGGAACAGCTCGTCGGCGGACAGGTGGGTGGTGGCGATGCGCGCGAGCAGGTGCGTGTTGGGATCGAGCCGCGACCACAGCCGCTCCGCCAGCGTGGTCTTGCCGGCGCCGATCTCGCCGGTGATGACCACGAAGCCGTCGCCCTGCTGCAGCCCGAAGGTCAGGTGGGCGAGCGCCCGGGTCTGGCCCTCGCTGGCGAAGAAGAAGCGCGCGTCGGGCGTCAGCTGGAAGGGCGGCGCGGTGAAGCCGTAGACGATGTCGTACATCCGGTCACACCGCGGCTGGGGCCGGGAGGATCATCAGAACGACTTCACCGCCGACAGGATCACCACGTTCTGCGACAGTGCCGGCGCCGAGGGGCCGTCGCCGGAGCGGCGATCGAAGCTGTAGCTGAGCTGGGCGGACAGGGTCGGCGACAGCGCGTCCACCAGTGCCAGCGAGCCGAGTAGGAAGTCCTGCCGCCCGTCCGGTCCGGTTTCCTGCTCGGTGACCCCATACTGGCCCAGCGCCTGGAGGCTGAGCAGGGGCGACAGCGCGTGCGACCAAGTCAGGCTGCCATACAGCCCCTTGTTGCTGCCGAGCCCGCCGGGCAGCCCGCTGGACGAGACCAGGGCGTTGTCCTCTGCGTCGAGATTGACCGAGAAGGTGTCGCGCGACTGCACCAGCTCGGCGGAGGCACTCAGGCTGCGGCTGCGATACAGGTTGTCCTGCGCGCCGAAGAAGCCGGCGTCGTTCAGAAGCGGCGCACCGGACGTGTGGTCGACCGGGTTGCCCAGCTGGTCGAAGTCGGAGTTGGCCAGCGCGGTCTGCAGCTGCTCGGCCTCGGTGGTCAGGCCCTCGGAATAGCGCAGGAAGACGCGGGTGCGCGCGGTCGGCGACAGGGCGAGATCGACCGTGGCGGAATCGAACCCGTCATGGTGGCCGTAGCTGGCCGAGACGGTGCTGTCCGGGCCAAGGGTCAGGCGCAGGCCGGCGTTCCAGATCTCGTCGTCGATCCGCTGCGGGTTGCTGCCGGCATAGCGGATGTGCTCGTAGCCGACACGGGTCAGCACCGTGACGAGACGGGTGAGGCCGTAATCGTCGTCGAGGGTGAAGGTGTCGCGCACGGCGTTCTGCAGCACGCCGGTGCCGTCGTACTTGGTGGCATAGCCGAGCACGGTGCCGCTGTAGCGGTCGAATGCCTCGCCGGTGGCGAAGGCGACGTGGCCGCTGTAGCTGGTCACGTCCTGGTTGGTGCTCTGGTCGAACGGGGACAGGCCGGACAGGACGACCGGGTTCGGACTGCCCTCCGGCGCGCCCACCGTGGTGCGGCTCACGCTGCCGCCGATCTCGCCGGTGCCCCAGGGACCGAAGCGGTGCAGCGCGTAGGGGCTGGCGGACACGTCGACGCTCTGGGTGGCGCCGCCGTATCCGTTGGCGACGGTGCCGACCGGGCCGCCGAAGCCGTTGCTGGTGACCGTGCCGTCGCCGCGCAGGTCGAGGAACAGGGCGCCGGGCAGCAGCGTCGCCAGCAGCCGGCCGCCGAAATCCTGGTTGACCTGCGTGTCGGCGGAGTTGCGCGCGTAGAGGTCGACCTCCGGATGATAGGACAGACTGCCCTGCAGCCGGGTGGTATCGACACTCAGGTTCAGGCTGGGCTGGAACAGGGTGATGACGTCCGCCCCCCTTCCCCGCCCCTCGTTGCCCTGAACGTTGTCGGTGAACTCCTCGCCCAGCCCCAGGCTCGGGCTGATCGTCCAGTTGCGCTGGGCCGGCTGCAGCGGCTGGCCATAGGTGCTGGTACCCAGGACGTCCTGAAGGTCGCCGGGGCGCAGGTTGGCGCCGGTCGCCGGCAGCAGGCCACCCGGCGCCGCGATTGGCACGGGAGCCGGCTCTGCCCCGGTCGTGGACGGAAGCCCGGCCGGCGTGCCGGTCGCCAGGGCGGCGGCGGAGGGACCCCGGTCAGCCGGGACCATGGCGGCGGTTGTCGCCGGGAACGCCGCGTCGGTCTGCGCTTGGGCGTGGCCCAGAATCGCGACCAGGATGGCCGCAGGCGGGAATGGCCGGATCGCGAACGGGACACGGAACGGCATGAACGATCACGTGTTCCTGCCGTAGCGGTCGTAGTAGCTGCCGAACCGGCTGGTGCTCCCGGCACGGGCCTTGTTGAGCACCAGGCTGATGGTCTCGCAGGTGGCGACCAGGTCGAGCGCGCTGTCGAGCTCGCCGCGCTGCGTGCGCTGCGCTTCCACGATCATCGCGATCTGCCCGACATGCGGGGCCAGCGCCGCCGCGTCGCTGCTGGCGAGGCAGGGCGCGGTGTCGAGGATCAGCAGCCGGTCCGGGTCGCGCCGCGCGATCCGCTCCAGGGTCGCGATCACCGCACGCGTCACGCCGTGTCCCCGCTCGGCCTCAACCAGGCGGCCGGTCGGCAGGACCGACAGGTTGGGCTGAGCAGTGCCGACCACGGCGTTCTCGAGCGCGGTCTCCTGCCCGGCCGCCAGGTCGTGCAGGCCGGGCTGGCCGGCCAGACCCAGCAGCCCGGTGAGGCTGTCCGGCTTGTCATCGAGATCGACCAGCAGCACGTCGGCGGAGCCGCCCCGGGCGATGGTGGCGGCGAGGTTGAGGGCGCAGAAGCTCTTGCCCTCTGCCGGCCGGCTGCTGGTGAGCATCAGGGCGCCTGGCAGGCTCCGCCCGAACGTGGCCCGCTGCCGGCGCTGCAGCATGTCGGCGATCACCCGCCATTCCTCGGCCGCCCGCGATCGCCGTTCTCCCAGCACCATGACTCCCGCCCGACGCAGCGCGTCGAGGTCCAGCCGGATCGACGGCGCGGTCCTGGCCGGGACGGCGCGGGATCCGGCCGCGCCGATCCCGGGATCGACCGGTTCGAGCAGGTCGCCCACGTCGCGCGGACGCCGCTGGCGCATGCGCTTGACTGCGCGCTCGATGAGATGGGGCGCTGCCAGGTCTGTCATGACGATCGCTTTCCGGGCCGGCCAGGATCGGCCGCGACAGGTCGGGAGTTCGGCATTCAGGTCACCCGGGTGCCGGCGAGCAGCTGATACATCAACACGGTGTAGGTGGCGCACAGCAGCAGCAGGACGCTGAGCGCCGCCGCTCCGGCGCCCAGGCCGCGCAGGCGGTGCCGTCCGCCCGCTCCGGTCCCGTCGGGCAGGAGCGACAGGCTGCCGGCGATCGGCAGCCCGACCGCCTTGAGGTCCAGGGCTGTGTGGAACGAGCGGTCGAGCTGGCCGAGCAGGAAGGCGCCGGCGATGCCGCCGCCGAGGCCGGCCAGCAGCACCGCGCTCAGCAGCAGGCGGCGGTTGGGGAACACCGGGATCTGCGGCACCTGCGGCGGGTCGACCACCTCCAGCTTGATCTTCTGCGCGCCGGTATCCGCGGCCGCGTCGAGGCGCATCGCTTCGCGCCGGTTCAGCAGCTCCTCGTAGTTTCGGCGCAGCACGTCGTAGTCGCGGTTGAGGTTGATGTATTGCGCCTGCACAGAGGGGGTGTTGCGGGCGATCTGTTCCAGACGCGCCTGTTCGCGCCTTGCGTCGTCGACCTGCCGGGTCAACGAGGCCACGTCGCCCTGCGCCTGCACCAGCATCACTTCCAGCTGCTGGTAGACCTGGTTCGGTTCGCTCCGGCTCCGTGCGCCGTGGCCGCCGCTGCCGCCACCGCCGCCGCCCTTGCGCAGGGCCGCGATCAGCGCCCGCTGCCGGATCACGTCCGGGTTCTGCTCGGTCAGCGTGGTCAGCATCCCGCGCAGGCTGGCCTGCGCAGCGGTGAGGCTGCCGCCGTCCGAGCCGCCGGTGGCGGGATCGGTTTCCGTGACCAGGCTCTGCGGCGTGGTGGCGATCATGCGGGTCAGGCGCGCGGCACGACCCTGCGCGTCGGTCAGATCGCCCTGGAGGTGGCGCAGGGCGTCGCGGGCAGCGTCGAGCCGGGTGCTGCCGCCGGATCCCTCGGCGGGCAGCAGGTCGATATAGGTTTCGCGGAACGTGGCGCGCTTCAGTTCGGCTTCGCGGAGCTGGGCCTCGTAGCTGCTGATCTGCTTGTCGAGGAACAGGCTGGCATTGGCCATGTCGGTCCGGCTGGCGCCGGCCTTGTCCTCGACGAAGATTCCCAGCACGGTCCGCACCACGTCATAGGCGAGGCGGGGATTGTTGTTGCGGTAGGTGATGGTGAACAGGTTGCGCGTCTGTGGCACCACCTCGATCTCCCTACCCAGCGCCGCCACGGTGCGCTCCAGGTCGTCAGGCCGGGTGATCAACAGCGAGAGATCGGTCTGCGAGACCAGCTTCTCCAGGTTGGGCCGGCTCAGCAGCGTCCGCTGCAGCACCTCGATCTGGGCCGCGAGCGGGTCGTCGAGCGCGATGCCGTGCAGCAGCGGGGTCAGCACCGCGTCGGCGTCGATGTAGACCCTGGCGTTGGCCTGGTAGCGGTCGGGAACAGCTGCGACAGCGATCCAGCCGACGATGCAGATCAGCCAGGCCAGTCCCAGCGCGATCCATCTGCGCTGCAACATTCCGGACACGTGGCGCCGCAGTTGGTCGCGCAACTCGTCCATGGACGCCTGGAACTCCTTGTTGGCGGCGGACCGGGTGGCCGCCGGTCCTGCGGGGCAGCCGGATCAGAACCAGGTCTGCGGGATGATCAGCGTGTCGCCGGGCTGCATGGCAACGTTCTTAGACACGTCGCCATCCTTGATCAGGTCGGCAAGGTGGACGTGGAAGCTGACCTGGCTGTCCGGTCCGGTGCGCCGGATGATCACGGCACGGTTGCCGGCGGCGAAACGGGTCAGGCCCTTGGTCGCGATCATCACGTCAAGCAGAGTCATGTGCTGGCGGTACGGGATCGCCTGTGGATCCGCGGCCTCGCCGATGACCCTGATCTGCTGGTCGAACGGGCCCACGAAGTTGCGGACCACGACCGTGACGCGCGGCTTCTGGAGATAAGGGGACAGACGTTCGGACACGTCCTGGGCGAGCTCGGCCGGGGTGCGGCCTGCAGCGACCACGTCCTGTACCAGCGGCAGCGAGATGCGGCCGTCCGGACGCACCGGCACGTCCTCCAAGGAAGTCTGCGGGTTGTCGTAGACCAGCACGCCCAGATGGTCGGCAGGACCGATGATGTAGGAGCTGTCCGTGGCACCTGTCGCAGGCGGAACCGTTTCCGGAACGGAGGACGAGCATCCCGGCAGCGCAAGGGCGCCGACCAGAAGGAGAAGGCACGGACGACTGCGACGGGTCCGGACAACGCCAGCTCTTGTGCGCACAACTCGTCTCGTTGCGAAATGATGCAGACAGCTTTAGGTCCCTGCAACGTCATTGTCCAGCTTTCTGCTTACGCTTTGTTATCACACCGGAGGCGCAGGAAACCGAGCCCGGCACCGCAGGATCTCGATATGATGTGGCGACATCAAGGACGCGAGCCACTGCTGCCGGCAGGACGCGTTCCCATCAGCGCTACCTGGAAATGTCCGGGCCAGACTGTTTTGCGACAAATTAACATGGTCAAGTTCCGGCTCCTTCAAGGCCGGATCGAATATTAGCGATTTTCTGACGCTGACCTACTTCATCTTATACCCGGGAAAAACGGTTTCGATTTTTGGAACAAAATGTTTGACGGGACATGAAGAAGCTGACAACTTCCAGTGGCATTGATCGGCGTCACATGAAGGGCCGCCCGCCAAAGATCTTGAGCTCTGCACGGTGTTTCCGGACGATCGATCTGCCCTTCCATGACCTGACCCGGACACTGGTGAACTCGAGGATCTTCCCGGAGCGTTCTTTCTTTTGAAGCCCGGTGAATGCCCTTCCCGGCTTCAATCATCAGGCGACCTCCCGTGTCCTGCCATAACCAGATCCCCCTGCGCGATCAGTACAAGTCTCTGCCGCGCTTTCTCGACCGGATTGGCCGGGTGGACATGATCGCCTTGTGGGCGCTGGAAACCCTGTTCGGCTTTGTCGGCTTCTATGCGGTGTCCGGAGGGGTTGCTGCAGCACCGCTCCCGGTGACGGGGGCGATCGGGGGCCAGGGCATCGCCACCGCCGATCAGGCGCTCCTGTTGTCGGTGCTGCTGGGCGCCCCCGGTATCGTCCTCGGCCTCTACAAGCCGGACGTGGTGCTGGAAACCCGCCGCCTGCTGCTGACCGCGCTGGTCGCCGCGGCGTGCTCCGCGCCGCTGCTCTGGCTGGTGTCTGCGGTCGGCATGATCGACACCCGGGCCATGTTCGGCAGCACTCGTGCCTGGCTGGTGGCGCTGACGCTGTTCTGGCTCGCCCTGCTCGTATGCACGCGGCTCGCCTACACGCTGTGCATGCGCTCCGGGCTGTTTGTCCGCGACGTGGTGCTGCTCGGCGACGTGTCCGACATGCGCAACGTCGCCGACGTTCTGGCCGCCTCGCATCCGCGCCTGTTCCGTGTCACCCCGGCCGACCCCGCGTCGCGGCAGAAGCTGGTGCGCAGCCTGCGCCGCCCGTGGCAGGTCGTCGTGGACGGGGGCCGGGCCGACAGCCTCGACGCCCTCCAGAGCTGCTCCCGGCGGCGGGCGCGAATGACCGACCTGGGCACGTTCTGGGAGCGCCAGCTCGGCCGGGTCGACCTGTGCAGCCTGACGCCATCGATGGCCGACGGCATCGCCGGGGACGATGCGACAGCGCGCCTCCTCCATCGTGGCCTCGACATCGTCGTCGCCAGCCTGCTGCTGGTGCTGACCGCTCCGCTCATGCTCGCAACCGGGCTGATGGTGTGGCTCGACAGCCCCGGCCCGCTGATCTACCGGCAGGAACGCGTCGGGCTCGACGGCCGGCCGTTCGTCATCCTGAAGTTCCGCAGCATGCGGGTCGACGCGGAAGCGGACGGGGTAGCCTTGTTCGCGGCCAGGAACGACTGCCGTGTCACCCGGGTCGGCGCAATCATGCGCAAGGTGCGCCTCGACGAGTTGCCGCAGCTGTTCAACATCCTTCTCGGCGACATGAGCGTGGTCGGACCACGGCCGGAACGGCCCGATTTCGTGCAGCTCTACGACGCCACCATTCCGTTCTACCGCCTGCGCCTGCGCGTGAAGCCGGGCCTCACCGGCTGGGCGCAGGTCAACAGCGCCTACACCGCCAGCGAAACGGAAACCCGGGTCAAGCTGGCCTATGACCTGTACTACCTGCGCAACCGCTCCGTGCTGCTGGACCTGTCCATCATCATGGCCACGGTGCGCGTGATCCTGTTCGGGGTAGGCGCACGGTAGGAAACGGGGCCGGCCGGGCAGCACGGATCGCGATCAATGCTCTTCCTTTCGTCCCAGCTCGCATGTGCCGCCATCTACCTGCTCCTGGCGGGCATGATGGCGATACAGGCGAGGCGCAGCCGCACCGCCCTGCTGCTGGCGGCGTCGTGCCTCGCAACCGCGTCGTGGGCGGCGGCGGGAGCGATCGGGGGCGCAGCGCAGACCGGACCGGACAGCCTGCTCGATCTTCTTCGTGCCGGGGCCTGGTATGGCGTGTCGCTGCACCTGTATCTGCGCACCGTGTCGGACCGGGCGCAGGCACGGCTCTATGGCGTCGCGGGGGCAACGCTGCTGGCGGCGGCCTGCGTGTCCGCCATGCTCGGACATCCTGCCGCAGCACCCGGCGCCCTGAGCCTGCTGTCGTTCGGGATCCTGCTGCGCCTGCTTCTGGCGATCGGCGAGATCGTGCTGATCGAGAACCTCTACCGCGGCACCGCGCCGGAGCTGCGCTGGCATGTCGGGCTCGCCTGCGTGGCGCTCGGCAGCATCGCCGCCTACGACATCGCCCTGATCGCCGATGCGGTGCTGGCGCACCGGATCTCGCCCGTCCTGGTCACCGGACGCGCGCTGGCCACCGTGCTGGTGGCGCCGCTGTTCGCGGTGTCGGCGGCGCGCAACCGCAACTGGAACGTCAGGCTGCGCGTATCGCGTACCGCCGCGTTCCACAGCGCCACGCTGATCGGCAGCGGCATCTTCCTCGTGTCGCTCGGCAGCCTGGCGCAGCTCGCCCAGGCACGATGGGCGCCGCGGTCGGACTGGGCCGGGCTGTTCACGATCCTGCTGCTGTTCTCGGGGCTTCTGGCGATCGCGGTGCTGCTGGTGTCGGCGTCGTCGCGTCACTGGCTCGGGCGGCTGGTGTCGGAGCACTTCTTCACCTGTCGCTACGACTACCGGTGCGAATGGCTGCGCTGCCTCGCCACCTTGTCGCAGCATGACCGGTCCGACCTCGACGCGCTGCCGCGCTGCGCGATCCGGGCGCTGGCCGACATCGTCGACAGCCCGGCCGGGCTGCTGCTGTCCGGACGGCAGGACGGTGCCGGACTGGTCTGGGCGGCGTCGTGGAACATGCCGCCGGTCGCACCGCTGCCGCCGGAGCATCCGCTGCTGCGGGCGCTCGGGAACGGCGGCTGCACCACCCTGTCGCCGTCCCTTCTTGCCGGCTCGTCGCTCGAGGGGCTTCGGCTGCGCTTCGCGGTGCCGCTGCCCGACCGCGACGGCGGTCCCGGCGGCTGCATCCTGCTGGTGGCACCGCGCGGGCCGTTCCGCCTCGACACCGAGGTGGACGCGCTGCTGGGCTTGCTGGCGCAGGAGGTGGCCACCCGTCTGGCCGAGCAGGAGGCGCTGCGTGCGGTGATGGAAACCCGCGACCTGCACGACTACGGCAAGCGCTTCGCCTTTGTCGCGCATGACATCAAGAATGTCGCCGGCCAGCTCCGCCTGCTCACCGCCAACGCGGAGCAGCATCTGGCCGATCCGGAGTTCCAGCGCGACATGCTGAGCACGGTCGACGCGTCCGTGCGCAAGATCGCCAACCTGCTCCGGCGCCTGGACATGGCGGAACAGGACGCGGTGCCGATGTCGGTTCCGCTGCTGCCGCGGATCCGGGCGGCAGCGACGGCGTCGCGCTGCGCCGCCTTGCGCGTGGAGCCGGTCGGCGACGGCGACTGGCGCGCGGCCATCGACGAGGCCGAGCTGGACGCGGTGCTGGCCCACCTGCTGGACAACGCCGCCGCCGCCCGGCCCGACGGGATCGTGCGGATCGGCCTGGCGCCCGCGGGCGACCAGATCGCGATCGAGATCAGAGACGACGGGCCCGGCATGACGGCCGAGTTCATCCGCGATTCGCTGTTCCGGCCGTTCCGCAGCAACACCGTCGGCGGCAGCGGCATCGGCGCGTTCCAGGCGCGCGAGCTGTTGCGCCGGGCCGGCGGCGACCTTCTGGTGCTGAGCCGGCCGGGCGTGGGCACCACCATGCGCGTGCTGCTGCCATGTCCGCAGGTGGCACGTCGCGTTCCGGTGCGGGCCTGAGCGATGGCGGACAGGATGGACCGCACCGCCTCGACGCTGCCCAAGCTCCTGATCGTGGAGGACGACGAGGGGCTGTGCCGGCAGTACCGCTGGGCGTTCCCGGAGTTCCAGCTCCTGTTCGCCGGTTCCCGCCCGGCGGCACTCGCGGTCGTGGCGCGGGAGCGGCCGCCGGTGGTGCTGATGGACCTGGGACTGCCGCCCGATCCGGACGGGGTCGGCGAGGGCTTCGCCACCCTGGACGCGGTGCTGGCGGCGGCCCCGCATGCCAAGGTGGTGGTGGCGACCAGCCACGGCGACCGGGAGCATGCGCTGCGCGCGATCGCGGCCGGCGCCTACGATTTCTGCGAGAAGTCGGAGGAGATCGAGCTGCTGCGTAGCGTCGCGGCGCGGGCACTTCGCTTGTCCGACCTCGAGGCGGAGAACCGCCGCCTGTCGGAGGCGGTGCAGCCGGGTGCCGTGCGCCGCATCGTCACCCGCGATCCCGGGATGCTCAAGGTGTGCCGCGACGTCGAGCGGCTGGCAGGGGCGCACGTGACCGTGCTGCTGGCCGGGGAAAGCGGCACCGGCAAGGAGGCGCTGGCGCTGGCGCTGCACGAGCTAGGGCCCCGCGCGCGCGGGCCGTTCGTCGCCATCAACTGCGGCGCCATTCCCGAGGCGCTGCTGGAAAGCGAGCTGTTCGGGCACGAGCGCGGCGCCTTCACCGGCGCTGTCGCGCGCAGCCTCGGCAAGATCGAGAGCGCGCAGAAGGGCACGCTGTTCCTGGACGAGATCGGCGACCTGCCGCTGCCGCTCCAGGTCAAGCTGCTTCGCTTCCTGCAGGAGCAGGTGATCGAGCGCATCGGCGGCCGCACCCCGATCCCGGTGGACGTGCGCGTGGTGTCGGCGACCAACCAGGGGCTCGACGCGCTGGTGGCGGCCGGGCGGTTCCGCGCCGACCTGTTCTACCGCCTCAACCCGGTCACGGTGCGCATCCCGCCGCTGCGTGAGCGGCCGGGCGACGCGCTGCTGCTGGCCCGGCTCTTCCTCGGCCGGTTCAAGGGCGAGTTCAACCGCAGCCTGCGCGGCTTCAGCACCGCCGCCAGCGCCGCGATCGAGGCGCATGGCTGGCCCGGCAACGTGCGCGAGCTGGAGAACCGGGTGAAGCGCGGCGTGCTGATGGCCGACGGGCCGCTGGTCGACGCGGCGGACCTGGAGCTCCTGCCGGTGGATGCCGAGCATTGGCCCGACCTGCGCACGGTGCGGCTGCAGGCCGAGCGGGTTGCCCTGACCCGGGCGCTCGCCCGGGGCGACGGCAACCTGTCGGTGACCGCCCGCCTGCTCGGCATCAGCCGTCCCACCCTCTACGACCTGCTGGACACGCACGGGCTGTCACGCGCGGCAGCGGAGCCGCGCGATCCTCCATCCAGATCCTCAACACCGGATCCGAACCGATGCGACCTTTCCTCCTGACGGCCTCGGCAGCGCTGGTCATCGCCGGCGCCGGATCGGTCGGCTGGATCGCCCTGCACCGGGGCGACCCCATGGCGCAGGCGCGCCTGCTGACGCAGCGCCACGACCTGCACGGCGCGGAGCTGGTGCTGCGCAACCTCCTGCGCCACCATCCGGAGCGTGCCGACGCCAACCTGCGCCTGGCGCAGCTGCAGCTGCGCCAGGGCGATGCGGTTGCGGCCGAGCACGAGCTGTGGGAGGCGCTGGCGCACGGGGCGGACGAGCATGCCGTGCGTCCGCTGCTGGCGCAGGCGCTGGTGGCGCAGGATCGCGGCGACGCGGTGCTGCAGGGCTTCAAGGCCGACGGGCTGGATCCGGAACAGGCGGCCGGGCTGCACATGGCGCGCGCGCTGGCGGCGTTGCAGGCGAAGCAGCCGGTCCTGGCCCGAAGCGAGGCGGATGCCGCGCAGGCGGCGGCGCCGCATTCGGTGGATGCGGCGCTGAACGGCGCGCGCGTGGCGGCGGCGACCGGCGATGCGGAGGGGGCCCAGCGGCTGGTGGACCGGGCGCTGGCGATCAACGGGCATTCAGGCGCCGCCCTGGCGCTCCACGCGCAGATCCTGGCGCAGCGTGGCGACCGCGCCGGCGCGATCGCGGCCTATGGTGCGGTGCTGTCCGATCCCCTGCTCGGCCAGTCCGAGCTGCTGTCGGCACGTCTGGCGCGGGCGCGGCTGTTCCTGGCCGCGGACAACGATGCCGCCGCCAGGGCGGACATAGCGCCGGTGCTGAAGGCGTCACCGCGCAACCCGTCCGCCAACTACATCGCCGCGCTGCTCGACATCCACGCCGGGCAGTGGCGGCAGGCGGACGAGGCGCTGGCGCAGCTCGGGCCGGCACTGGACCGCTTCAAGCGCGGCGACGTGCTGCTGGCGATCGTGGACGCCAATGTCGGCAAGCCCGAGGGGGCGCTCGACGCGGCGGAACGGTTCAACGGGCGCAACCCCGACGACCGCGCCGGCGCCCTGCTGCTGGCCAGGCTCTACCTGATGCAGCACCAGCCCGCCAAGGCGACCGCCTTGCTGTCGGGCTGGAACTCCGGACGAACCGATCCGGAGTTCCTGGCCCTGCTGAGCCAGAGCTACACGATGAGCGGCCAGGCCAAGGCGGCGGACGCCACCCTGCGCCGGGCGGTCGTGCCGGATGATCCGCATGCCCTGGTCCGGCTGGCCGACCTGGCGGGCCGGGAGGGCGACAACGGGCTCGCCGCCGAGGCGCTGCAGAAGGCGCTGGACGCGTCGCAAGCGCGGGCCGGGACATCCGCAGCATCTGCTCCCGCCCCCGCTTCGGGCGCGGCCGCGGTGCCATCGCAGGGTGACACCGCAGCGGCACTGGTGCTGACCCTGCTGCGGGCCGGGGAGCCGGATCGTGCCGCCGCCGCGCTGGAGCGGCTGCGGCAGATGCCCGGCGAGGCGGAACGAGGCGACCTGCTCGATGGCCGGGTCAGGCTGGCGAAATTCGACCTGGCGGGGGCGCGCGCCGACTTCGACCGGGCGCATGCGCGCGATCCGGGCGCGCAGGCGGCCCTCGTCGCCCTGACGCAGGTGATGCAGCTGCAGGGCGACGGCGCCAGCGCCGGCACGCTGCTGCGCCAGGCGCTCGGCAGCCGGCCGTCCGACAAGATCCTGCTCGCCGCCCTGGTCGGGCTGTCGACGGCGCGGCATGCGCCGGCCGACGCGCTGCCGGCGCTGGAGGCGGCGCATGCCGCGTCACCCGACGATGCCTATGCCGCCACCGTGCTGACCGAGCTGTACCTGCGCACCGGCCAGGCGGCCAAGGCGCTGACGGTGGCCGACGCGATGCCGGCGGGATCGATCCAGCACCTCGTGCTGCGGGCGGAGTCGGAGCGCGCACTCGGACGCGAGGACGCGGCACTCGCCGACTGGCGCGGCCTGCTGTCCAAGGCGCCGGGGGAGGTGGCGCTGCGTCGCCAGGTCGTCGGGACGCTGCTTGCGGACAAGCGTTACGATGCCGCACTGCCGATCCTCGAGGAGGGGCTGGCGGCGCATCCCGACGATCTCGGACTGCAGGGCGACGCGGTCGCGCTGGCGGCGGCACGGAACGGACTGGACAGCGGGCTCGCCCGTGCCGACGGTTTCGCCGCCCACGCCGCGGATGGGGGCGCCAGGCTGCTGAAGGGCGACCTGCTGCTGCGGGCTGGACGGTTCAAGGAGGCGGCGCAGGCCTTCGCCACGAGCCGGGACGGGCTGCCGCAGGACGCCGATGCGGCGCTGGTCGAGACGCTGCTGCTTCGGCAGGCCAACGCCCTGGCCCGGAGCGGCGATGCGGGCGGCGCCACCGCCCTGCTGCAGACCTGGCAGAACGGCCACCCGACCCGTCCGGCGGTGCTGGATGCGCTGGCGCAGACCGAGCTCGCCGGCGGGGCGCTCGGTCCCGCACGCATCCACCTCCAGGCGGCGCTCAGGCTGCGGCCGAACGACGCGGTCGCCCTCAACAACCTGGCCTGGATCGAGCAGCGGGAGGGCGACCTCCCCGACGCCCGGACCCATGCGGCAGCGGCCTACCGGCTGGCGCCGACGCCGCAGGTGGCCGATACCCTGGGCGCCGTGCTGCTGGCCGATGGCAACCGGGGCGCCGACGCGCTGGCGCTGCTGCGGGAGGCCAGCAACGGGATGCCGCGCGACCCGTCAGTTCAGTTCCACCTGGCCGAGGCGCTGAAGCAGGACGGCAAGCCCGACGCCGCCCGCGCGGTGCTCCGGCCGGTGCTGGACACCGCGACGCCGTTCGACGAGCGCGCCGAGGCGCAGCGCCTGATGCAGTCGCTGCAGAAGTCCTGACGGTGGACCGGGCACCCATCCTGGAGCCGTCGACCCTCCTGGAGCCGCCGGAATGCCGGCCGCACCTGCTGACCTTCAGCACGCTGTATCCCACCGCCGCGCGGCCGCATCACGGCGTGTTCGTGGAAACCCGCCTGCGCCAGCTGGTGGGCACGGGAGCGGTTCGCAGCACGGTGCTAGCGCCGGTGCCCTGGTGTCCGGACTGGGTGCCGGAGCGTCCCGGGCGGACCCGGTCCACGCTGATCGCGCCGGTCGAGCAGCGACACGGGCTGGTGGTGCATCATCCGCGCTATGCTGCGATCCCGCGCGTCGGCATGACGGCAGCACCCGCGCTGCTGGCGGCAAGCGCGCTGGGCTGGCTGCGACGGCTGGCTCCCGCGCAACGGGCCGGCTTCCACCTGGTGGACGCGCACTACGTGTATCCCGACGGGGTGGCGGCGGTTGCCCTGGCCCGTGCGCTCGGCCGGCCGCTGGTGATCACCGCGCGCGGCTCGGACGTGACGCAGCTGCCCGACTACCGCCTGCCGCGGCTGATGATCCGCCGCACGCTGCAGGCGGCGGACGCGCTGATCGCGGTCAGCGCGGCGCTGGGCGAGCGGCTGGTGTCGCTGGGCGCCGATCCGGCACGGGTGCACGTGCTGCGCAACGGCGTCGACCTCGCGCTGTTCCGGCCGCCGCCTGATCGCGCGCAGGCGCGCGCGGCCCTCGGTCTGGATGCCGCGGGGCCCGTGCTCCTGTCGGTCGGCCACCTGATCGAGCGCAAGGGACACGACCGGGTGATTGCCGCCCTGCCCCTGCTGCCGGAGACGGTGCAGCTGCTGGTGGTCGGCGAGGGTCCGCTGGAGGCGGAGTTGCGGGCGCTCGCGGTCCGCCTCGGCGTGGCGGGCCGGGTGCGGTTCCTCGGGCTGCGGCCGCCCACGGCGCTGCCGGCGATCTACGGCGCCGCCGACCTGCTGGTGCTGGCATCCAGCCGGGAGGGCTGGGCCAACGTGCTGCTGGAAGCGATGGCGTGCGGCACCCCGGTGGTGGCGAGCCCGATCCCGGGCAACGGGGAGGTGGTGCGGTCGGCCGTCGCGGGACTGATCGCCGAGACCAACACGCCGAAGGGACTGGCAGCGGCGATCTGCCGACTGCTGGCCGCAACGCCCGATCGGGCAGCGGTACGGGCATACGCCGAAGATTTCGGCTGGGAGGCGGTCAGCGCCGGGCAGATGCGGGTGTTCCGCCAGGCGGCGCTGAGCTACGGCGGCCGGCTGCCTGCCGACCGGCCGGCCGAGGCAGAAAGGTGACAGCACTGCCCGCCGCTGCTGGCGTCCCGCGGACGAGCCGGTTGACCGGGATCGAGGCCGGGCGGGGGATCGCGGCGCTGCTGGTAGTCGCGATGCACGCGCGCGGGCATCTGCTCAAGGCGTTCGGAGCGTTTCCGCATCAGGCGGTGTTCGCGTTCGGCCATACCGGCGTCGATTTCTTCTTCGTGCTGAGCGGCTTCATCATTCTGCATGTCCATCGGAACGACATCGGCCGGCCGGCCCGGCTGGGACACTATCTGGGGCGGCGCGTCACCCGGGTCTTGCCGCTCTACTTGGCGGTGCTGGCGGTGTCGCTGACATTGTCGGCGGTGCGCCATCCGTTGCCGTCGCCGCTGGCACTGGTCAACGCGGCGCTGCTTCTGCCGCTGCCGTTGCCTCTGCCAGTGCCGGTCGCCTGGACGCTGCAGCACGAGGCGGTGTTCTACGCCGTGTTCGCGATCCTGATCGTCAGCCGCCGCGTCGGAACGGCGTTGTTCGGTGTCTGGCTGCTGCTGATCGGCTGCGACATCCTGGCCGTTCGAACGGGTCCAGGGATCGGCCGGCTGGTCGACCTGTACAGCCCATTCGACCTCGAGTTCTTCCTTGGCATGCTGGCCGCGAACCTCGTGCATCGGGTCCGCATCCCCTATGCCTGGACAGTGTTGCTGCTTGGCGTCGCCGGGTTCTTCGGCCTGGGCGTTGCCGAGGATCTGCATCGGGTGGTCGGTCCGGCCAACGGCACGCATCTCGGCTACGGCCTGGCTTCGATGGTGATGGTGCTGGGTCTGGTGGAGCTGGAACGGCAAGAACGATTGCCCACGCCACGAGCGCTGCTCCGGCTTGGTGGCGCATCCTACTCCCTCTACATCACGCATCTGCTCATTATCGGCGCCGCCTGGCAGCTGCTCGTACTGTGCAGGCTGGACGTGGTGCTGCCGGTATGGAGCCAGTTCGCGCTTCTGGTCGCAGGAGCGATGCTGGCAGGCATCGTGGTGTCGCGACTGATAGAGATGCCGCTGATCGGGGTCACGCGATGGCTGCTATCGACTGCTCATCCGCGGCTCCACAACCGACAACGCATTGCATGAAGACGGCGTCGCCGCCCGGCGAACCAGGAGTGGTCAAGCAGGCTCGCCTCCAGCACGTGTCCTGGGTTACGTGCCTCATCCAGATCCCACACCTGCGCGCGGAGCCGCTGCCGACGAGCTCAGCATAACCGGATCAGGTGCGGTCACCTGACCGGCAACAGTGCTCGTCAAGACAACGAGCTGGACCGCAACCGGCGAACCACCGTGAACCGGTTGCGGTCTGGATCGAGGCTATTGCGCCGAGCGGGAGAAGTCCTGGTCCCTGAATCGGACGGCTGGCTGGATGGGGCGCCAGCAGCGCATGATCCAGCCCTGCCGCCGGACGACAGAATGCCGTCCTATCGGCCGACGCCGATGTCGAAAAGAAACGATTCGAAACCTGTTTTTGAGCTGGATGTCGTATGACTGTGGGTTAGCCAAGGGAACGAGAGGACGGAACAGGTGCAGCCCAAGAAAGGACGAAGTCACGGGCACCTCATGTCTTGTCCTGTCGAAATGGTCTAGTCTTTTCCCATGAAACCCCTGCATTCTGCTCTCCTGCTTTCCTTTCTCGAAAGATACACGACCACTGTTGTGTATGCGGTCTCCAACATCATCCTTTCGCGCCTGCTCACCCCGCACGAGACCGGCCTCTTCACGGTGGGCTTCGCCCTTACCGTCATGATCGGAACCTTTCGCGATTTCGGCGTCGCGACCTATGTCATCCAGGAGCCCGACCTCACCGACCAGAAATGGCGCTCCACCCTCGGCGTTAGCATGATCACCAGCTGTTCCACCTTTGCCGCCGTGATCGTCATGAGCGTCGTCGCGGGACGTGTCTATCATGATCTCGACGTCACCAGGGTGATGCTGATCTCGGGCCTGACCCTGCTGCTCATCCCGTTCAATGCCCTGGTGCTTACCTGGCTCCGGCGCGAGATGCGCTATGGCGCACTCTACAAGCTCTCGCTCGCGGGGGCGCTGACACAGGCCACGATCACCATGGTCCTGGCCTGGGCCGGCCACGGAGCCATGAGCATGGCCTGGGGCAGTGTCGCCAATTCCTTCGTCATCCTCCTTGGCAGCATACGCCTGCGCCCGCGCCAGTTCAGCTACCGTCCCTCGCTCCAGGCATGGCGACCGATCGCGGGGTTGGGCGTCTACTCGACGATCGGCAACCTGTGCGACACGATCACCCCAAATGGCGCCGACCTGTTCATCGGCCGCCTGGCCGGACTTGCGGCCCTCGGTCAGTTCAGCAAGGGTGCAAGTCTTGTCGCCTTCGTCAACCAGGGGATGACGAGTGCGATCCTGCCGGTCATCCTGTCACTCTTCGCGCAGAAACGCCGTGTCGGCGAGCCGCTGGATGCGGCGCTCCCGCAGGCGCTGTGCCTGCTGACAGGGCTCACCTGGCCCGCCTTCGCCGGGCTGTCGGTGGTCACAGGACCTGCGATCCGCCTGTTGTTCGGCCCACAATGGAACCTAGCGATCGCGCCGGCCAGCATCGTGGTATTTGCGGCGATGATTACGTCGATGACCGCTGTGCACGCCGTCGTCTACCAGGCGACCGGAGCCATGCGCATGCGCATGATCGTGCAGCTCGCGATCACTCCGGCACAGCTTCTGGTGCTGTTTATAGCAGCTCACGGCACATTGGTACAGGCCGCCTTCGGAACCATCGCAAGCGCCGTGATCGAGTATCTACCGTCCCAGATCATGGTAAACCGCATCTGTGCCACCTCGACAGGCGCCGTGGTCGCCTCGCTGTGGCCGAGCGCTGTCGTTGCCGGCTGCACCGCCGGAGCGGCCTCCCTGGCTTTCGTGTCGCCGATCACACCGCAGGCCTCCCTGCCCGCGCTCGCACTGGCAGTTGCTGCAGGCGCTTCGGGCTGGATCGGTGGCCTCGCTCTCACCCGCCATCCGCTTGGTCTGGAAGCAATACATATCGTGAAGGACCGCCTATCAAAAGGCGACAAGTCATGATCGGTTCAGTGACAGGTGGGACGTCAGGACCTGGTACGGCTCATGACAGGCCCGAAGGTTCCAGCCTTGCGCAGGGAGGGCCGAGTGGTGGAAGATGGAAGTCGTGTCAGATCCCAGGCAACCTTCCGTCCGCCGGCTCAGGCCGATCATCAGGCAATGCATGCAATTCGCAGTCAACGGGACAGGTCGACCATGAGGTCTGCTGAGCCGACTGTCAGTGTGATTGTAACTACATATAATGGCTCCCTGTTGATAGATCAGACGATCGCCAGTGTCCTTTCACAGACCTTTCGCGACTTCGAGTTCATCGTTGTCGATGATCTGTCTACGGATGATACTGCTGCGCGCATAAAGCGTTATGTTGACCCGAGAATCCGCTTCATATCCAACCCGCACAACCTCGGAGTTGTCGGAAGCCGTAATGTCGGCTTCTCCCTCGCGCGCGGACGCTATATCGCGGCTCTCGATCACGATGATCTCAGCGTGCCGGATCGACTGGAACATCAAGTCGCGTATCTCGACGCGCACCCGGATGTGGTGCTGGTCGGTTCGAGATGGCTGAACTTCAGCAACGGGCAGACCTCGCTCGATCCCTACGAGATCATAGACCCGCCGCTCATCCGCTGGGCGCTCCATCTGTCAAACATCATGTGCTATTCGACCCTCATGGTTCGGGCCGAATGTGTCCGCCGTCTCTGCCCACCCCTGCGGCAGGAACGTGTTCTAGCCGACGATTTCGACTTCTATCACCGTCTACTTCGCCAAGGGCAGATTGCCCGCCTTCCGAAACCCCTCGTCGTTTACCGTCTGCATGGTAGCAACACCTTTCGGCTTCGAATGAACGAGATGCAGGATAATGCGGCTCTGGTACTGGAGGATGCCTACGAAGGCTGGTTCGGTACACGTGCCAAGGAGGTGTCGCAACTGATGACACGTCTCGTGGCCGGCCGTGAAGCGGCTCGGACAGACGACGAGCTTTGCCGACTGCGGGAATGTCTGGAGCATATGGCCTGCTCGTTCATCACGGACAACAAGCCGTCGCCCCGCACGATCGATGCCATCCTGACCTCCATCAGGGATGTCTGGGCTCTTGCACTTGAGCGGCGGATCAGGAGGGGCGGATTGTCGTCGCTTCGGCATGTCCCCGAGGCTTGGATCAGAAACGGCAGCTGCCGAGCCGAGCTCTTGAAAGCTGTCTTGTTCGCACTCGTTCCTGCGAAGGCCATCTTCCGGAGCGTCGGACGCTTGGCGAGGATTCGTCTAGCGACGAGACCGCGCTCCACAGTTCCCGGAGGTTTTTCGGGCACCGAGATCTGGCTCGATCTACCGTCGCCGACCTGGGACCGCGTCGCAACCTGGCTGGTAATGGTTGTGTGCATTCCCACGCTTGCACCACTTCTGTGGAGATCGGCTAAAGGAGCGGCTACGTCCTGTTCTGTCAGGTTTCTCGGCAGATGACGGCCGACTGATGACCTCTACATACGAGCCGGAGCCGCTTGGCTTCCTCGGACCCTGCTGACCATGGCCTCACTCACCCAACCGATACGAAGGATCCTTGAGCAGCTTCGCCTACTTCATCGCAACCCTGAGGAGCTTCTACGGAACCTCAGGCAGTTCACCAACAGAACCGCGTTCTTGGATCAGCTTCTGGATACGCCTCGGATCAGGAAACTCGATGTCGAGGTCATGACTGATGGAGGCGGCTCGCCGCTGGCGGCGAGTGTCAATGTTCTGCTTCCTCTTATTGGACGATCCGGCATGACGGGCGGACCGAACACCGTCCTCCTGATCGCCGCACTGCTGGCTCATGACGGAATCCCGGTCCGCTTCATATCCTGCGACGCCCCTGTCGCCTCTGACACTGATTGGTTCTGGATCCATCTGGCGCAGCTGACAGGAATAGCCGACCGGCCTAGCGGGGCGGTGCTTCAGGACGCGTTCACGTCTCGGCTCCAGATCGGTGCTGACGATTTGGTCCTGGCCAGCTTCTGGACCACAGCCTATCAAGCGGCAGACTTGGTCTCGAAGACCCGGCGCGACCAGTTCATCTATCTGATCCAGGATTTCGAGCCGGGCTTTTACCCGTGGTCCAGCCGCTACGCTTTAGCGGTGGCAAGTCTGAACCTGAGGTTTCACGCGGTGGTCAACGAGCGGACCCTGGCCGACTTCCTTTTCGAGTCGCGGATCGGGCGGTTCTCCGAGCCGGACTTCAAAAGCCATTGTACTGTATTCGAGCCTGCCATAGATCGTCGTCTTTTCGCGCCGGCCATGATCAGCAGAAGGCAGCTGCGGCGCATGCTGGTGTATGCCCGCCCCACCAACCCGCGCAACCTTCTTGGCCTGGCAGTAGCCGCACTCCGGACCGCTATCGCTACACCCGCCTTCGCGGGGCATTGGGAATTTGTCGCGATCGGCGCCCGTGGAAGCCTGCCCTCCGTTCCTCTCGGAGCCGGAAGGATCCTGAAGGAGGCACCGTGGAGGGACTTGGCCGGTTATGCCGCCCTGCTGCAGGACTCCGATGTTCTTCTGTCGCCGATGCTGTCTCCTCACACCAGCTACCCGGTGTTGGAGATGGCCGCCTGCAACCGCATTGTGGTGACGACCAGCTTCGCCACGAAGACCGTGGCCTACTTGACCGCCTTGTCCCCGAACATCCTGGCTGTCGAAGCGACCGTCGAAGGACTGACGCAGGGTCTGGTTGCCGCCGCCGAACGCGTCGAAGCAGGCCAAGTCGCCGAGTCTTCCGTGAGACTTCCGGATACGTGGGAGAAGTCGCTCACCAACGTGAACAGTCTCGTCCGCGACTTGCTGGCCGTCCCTGACGACAGGGGTCCGCCGGTCCCGTGAAACACACGCGGTAGGCTTCATCTGCACGCCTCTTCCTCAAACAGGCATCGGCTGAGGGCATGGTCTCCGTCCAAGGAGTCACTGCTGCATTATGTGATGCCGTCTTGCTGCGGCTCTGCTCCATGCGTGTCGACCGCGGCCGGCTTGAGAAGCGGCAGATCGTTGGAGTTCAGGCCGCATCGGGTACATGGCCGATGCCGCAGAGCGTCAGGAACCGCCGGCTCCGGCTTTCCCATTCCCTCCTCGCGGCATCTCTCAGACCGGCTTCGACGATGATGCGCCGCAAGGAAGCATCCTCGTAAAGCCGACGCATCGCCACCTCGATCGCGTCGACTGATCTGCCGTCGACCACCAGCCCGGTCTCGCCGTCACGCACCACGTCGCGGCTGCCACCGTCCCGGCCGGCAATTACTGGAAGGCCGCAGGAGTTGGCTTCCAGAAATGCTGACCCGACTTCCACGGTGCCTGCGTTGATCTCGCGGTTCGGCATGACGAACACGCGGCCGAGCCGGTAGTGCGGGACCAGCTCGTCCTCGGTCACCTGCCCGGCCAGGATCACCCGGTCCGCCACCCCTTCCTCCTGCGCGATGCGACGCAGCTCCGGCTCGAACGGCCCGGCGCCGACCATCAGGTAGCACGCGTCCGGCGCTGCCGGCAGAAGCCGGGCAAAGGCCCGGATCGCCTGGTCCAGCCCCTTCCTCTCCAGCAGCCCGCACACCGAGATGAACACGAAGCAGCCCTGGAGACCGTATCGCTGCAGCAGGTCCGGCCGTCCGGGCCCAGGCGAGAAGCGCGCGGCGTCGACGCCGTTCTCGATCAGGCAGGTGCGCGACGCGGCGTCCGCCCCGAGCAGGGCCTGCACCACCCCCAGGGTGAACCGGCTGACCACGACGATCCGGTCTGCCGCCAGCAGGGCGGCGCGGCATCGCCGGTGGTCCGGATCGTACGGGTCCTGCGTGGTGATCTCCTCGCCGTGCACGTAGGCGATCAGCCGGAGCGGCAGCCCGAGCCGGACCAGCCGGCGCAGCAGGACCAGCAGCCAGCCGCTCGACAGCAGCTCGCCGACGCAGACCGTGCGTATCCCTCCGTGCCGCACCAGCCCGAGCACGGTGCGCAGCAGCCGCGCCCGGATGCGCAGGTCGCCGAGCCGGAACCGTGCTTGCCGCCAGAGGCCGAACCTCGGCACGCCCTCCCTGGGGTCGGGACGGATCAGCGTGCGAAGCAGGTCGAGCCGCCGCGTCCGGAACGGAGCCCGCCTGTCCTGCTCGCGCCAGCCGATCATTGGCAGCCCGTCGAGATAGCTCTGGCGCGGCGCCAGCACCAGGATGTCGTCCGGCGCGTGACGGGCCAGGTTGTCGTAGACGACCGCAGATCCGCCGCGCACCGGCGGGAAGTTGTTGGCGATCAGCAGCACCACCGCGCGGCTTTGCGGCAGCGTCCGGTCCTGCCCGCTCACGACGCGGCCCGTACAGGGGGAAGCAGGTGGTCGGGAATGTGCAGCAGGTCGGTGAAGCGGCAGTTCGTGCGGTTCGTCAGATGGTCCAGGATGCCGGATAGGCGGTCGTAGAAGGTATGCAGATCCGCCCTCGACTGCACATAGGGGTTGCCGCCGATCGTCAGCGACGAGCTGTGGAAGCTGAGCGCCAGCAGCGTCTGGCCGCGCGCCTGGAGCCCCGCCGCCAGCCGCCGCATGGCCGGAACGTCGTTGCCCTCGGGGGATAGGGTGATCCGCTCAGCGCAGTGGCTGCGGGTGAGCAGCGCGCCGAGCAGAAGCCGCGCCGTCCAACGTGCCGACAGGGCGCGATAGGCGGTACCGCCGCCGCCGCCGCCCCAGCCGACCACGCTGCGGCAGAGCGGCAGCTCGAGCAGGTGGCGATTGGCGCCGAACCAGAACGGGCGGTACTCGAAGCCGCGGTAGTCCGGACCGCCCTCGGCGCGGAAGTCGGTACGCGGCGCCACGCTGGTGTCGACCGCGAAGCCGTGCTTCTCCAGAAGGAAGGCTGTGTTGGCGCCGAAGCCGTAACGGCCGCCGCGGAAGATCGTCGGCGCGAAGCCGAAACGCTCGACAAACGCGTTCTTGAGCGACAGGAGCTTGCGCTCTTCCAGCTCCGCGGACAGGTTGCCCGAATAGGACAGGTGACGCGCGCCGTCCTGCTCGAACGGCGGCGTGACCCAGGTGTGCAGCTGCACCCCCAGCACGCAGCGCCCACGTTCCAGCTGGCGGCGCAGCTGCCTGATCGACTCCTCGTCCTGCAGCATCGGAAAGGTGAGCAGGTAGGCCGGACGCACGTCCCAGCTGTCGAGGACGTCGTGCAGCACCGACAGGTGCTGCAGGCTCGTGGTCGAGTACCGCGTGCCGGGCACCGGGAGCTGCCAGTCGAAGTTCTCCTCGGCGTCGATGACCACGGTGCAGACCGGTTGCGCGGAACGCAGCCGTGCCGGCTGCGGCGCAGGAAACAGGGCGGCCAGCGAGGAACGCCGCGCCGTGCCGATGCCATGCGGGATCGGCTCAGCGCACATCGGCCAGCAGGGCGGTCCAGCGCGCGATCATCTGCCGCTCGTCGTAGAGCAATACGGCACGGGCGCGGTTGTCGCCGCCGAGGCGACGACGAAGCGCCGGGTCGCCGACCAGCCGGTCAAGCGCCGCGGCCAGCGCCACCGCATCGAGAGGGCAGACGAGGGCACCGTGATCCGGCCCCAGCATCCGCGCCACGTCGCCGACATCGGTGGCAGCCACCGGCAGGCCGCTCGCCATCGCTTCCAGCAGCGACAACGGCATCTGCTCGGTATCGGAGGACAGGGCGAACAGGTCCATGTGGCGATACGCCTGCGACGGGTCCGGCATGTGGCCGACGAACGCGGCCCGTCCCGGCGGCAGCAGAGCAGCGGCGAGGCGTTCGAGCGCCGCCCGCTCGGGTCCATCGCCGACCACGAGCAGCCGCGATGGCTGGGCGAGGGCGGCGACGGCATGCAGCAACCGGGCGAGGTTCTTCTCCGGACGCAGTGCCGCGACGGTGCCGATGACCGGCCCGGTGCCTGTCAATCCCCATTGCGGCAGCGGCGGCAGACGGTCGCCAGGAGCAAAGCGGTCGAGATCGACGCCGTTGGGGACGTGGCGCAGCCGGTCCGGCCGGAGCCGCCAGCGCTGCTCGGCGATCCGGCGCAGCGTGTCCGACGGCAGGACCACGATGCTGCGGCGGAGCAGCAGCCGGCGCGCGCCTGAACGCCGGCGCAGCGGCATGATGCGCTCCTCCGGTCCGAACCCGTCCTCGGCATGCAGGTGCGGCACCAGCCGTCGGGGGAGGTTGGCCAGCGCCCACTCGATGCTGCCCCAGTTGTGGGTCAGAAGCAGGTCCGGACGCAGCGTGCGCAGCACCGCCTGCTGCCGGCGATACAATGCCAACGGGTTCGGCGCCCGGGTTCCTTCGGTGACGAGGGTGACGTCCAGCGACGGGTCCAGCCGCTCGCGACAGGCATGGTTGCCGTCCATGGCGACGATGGCGTGACGCCAGCCGGCACCCAGCCGGTTCGCAAGGCTGGCGAACCGCACCTGCGGCCCACCCACCGCGAAGGTCGCGAACACGGACAGGAGCAGCGGCACCGGGTCAGCTCGGCCTGGCATGCACGCGTATCGCCCGCTCGAGGAAGCGCTCGCGGTCCCCGACCGGCTGCCAGCCGAGGTCGCGCTCGGCATCGGACACGTCGAAACCCGCACGCAGGCCGCGCGAGCGCAGGTCATGCAGGGAGGGCAGCCTCGTGCGCCGCCCGGCACCGCGCTTGACCAGCCACTTGCCGAGCTCGGTCGCCCACAGCCGGCCCGGCGATTGCGGATGGAACCGGTGCGGCCTGGCCTGCGCCTCGGCCAGGGCAGCGAGATAGGCGCGCGCCGACAGCCGCACGCCCCCGACCAGGTTGTAGCTCCGGCCCTCGATCCCCGGCCGGTCGCAGGCGAGGAGGATCGCGTCGGCGACGTCCTCCACCAGCACGAAGGGCAGCGGGTTGCGCCCGTCGTTCCAGCCGATGCAATGGCCCTCGGTGTTGTAGAAGCCGAGCCCGCCGTGGAAGGGTGACGCTCCCTCGCCGACCACCAGGCCTGGACGCAGCACGACGAGGCGGAGCCCCTGCCCGTGGGCCATCGAGGCAAGCCTGCGCTCGGTCAGGATCTTGGCACGCGCATAGTCGGCGCGCGCCCGGTCCCGCGCGTCCGGTCCGGTCGCTCCGGTCGTCGTGGTTCCGGCCGATCCAAGCGGAAGGGCCGCGATCGAGCTGACATGCACCAGCCGCGCGCCGGTTTCCAGGCACGCGCCGGCCACGGTCTTCGCGCCGCACAGCATCGCGTCGCGGATCGCGTCCCGGCTGCCGCCGCCGCCGCCGTGGGCCAGGTTGACCACCACCGGAGCGCCGCATACCGCTTCGCGCACGGAAGCGGGGTCGGAGATGCTGCCGCGCCGCCAGGTGATGCCGGGCTGCTCCGGTCCCCCGGCACCGCGCGCCATCACCACCACCCGCAGGCCCGCGTCGCGCATCGCTGCCACCGTGGCGGTGCCGATGAAGCCGGTGCCGCCCAGCACCGCGATGTCGGGTCGCACCGCTGCGATCACGGCAGGCGCGGCCAGACCGAGGCTTGGTGGCGGCAGTGCGGAGGACGATGCCGGTGCCAGGCCCGCCGCCGCGGCGATCCGCCAGCAGGTATCCACCAGGCCTGCACCAAAGGCGGCGTCCAGCGGCGGTGGCTGTCCGGCATCGCAGGCCCGGTGGAACGCGCCGATGCTGTCGCGCATGCCGAGGAAGAACGGGTCGTTGCGCGGGCGCAGGCCGGACACGGCCAGCATGCCGGCACCGAACTGGCGTGCGGCGTCGCGGCCGATGTCGCCTGCGGTCGCAGCACCCGACACCAGCCCGTCGACCAAGTCGAGCCAGCGGGTGCGGCGGTGGCGCAGCATCCGGTTGGCGACCATATCGGCCACCGCGACGCCGTCGTCGCAGATCGCGGTGAGCTGCCAGAATGGGAAGCTCTCGCCGACCGCGAAGCGGAGCTGGGCCGGCAGCAGGGCGCCGCGCAGGGTGACGTCGAAGGATGGGTGGAAGCGGCCGCCGCCGACATCGAGCGAAGCCCCGGCGATGGCCTGCACCGCACCCGGCGCACCGGCAAGCGCCGCTATCTGCGACAAGGGATGCACCGCCTGCTCGAGCAGGATGTTGACCGGCTCGGCAAACATCCAGTGGTTGAACTGGCGCGCCGCGAGTTGGCGCAGCGGCATGCTGTAGAGGCAGGACACCGAGCGCGGCCGGCCAAGCGATCCGGAATCGATCGCCGCACGCAGCCGGACGAAGGCGGGGTGGAACACGAAGTTCTGGTTGACGCCAAGGCGGCCTGCCGCTGCGAGCCGAAGCGCCTCGGCCGCATCGCGATCCGTCGCCAGTGGTTTTTCCAGCAGCACCGCCTTGCCCGCGTCGAGCAGCCGGTGCGCGATCGCGGCGTGGGTCGCCGGCGGCGTCAGAACGTGTGCGCGCTCGAATCCATCCGCCTCGATCGCCGCGTCGAGGGTGCCGTGCACCGTTCCGCCAGGCGGGCAGAGCCGGCGCGCCGCCGACAGGTCGGGATCCACCACCGCAGCGATCCGGTGCCGGCTGCCGTCCATGGCCGGAGGAAGGGCCGACAGCGCGTCCGCATGCACGCGGGCGATGTTGCCCGCACCGACAAGGCAGATCCTGCTCACAGCCTGCGTCCGCGCATCGGCAGACTCAGGCCGCGTCGGCCAGGGCCTGCGGCGAGGCCAGCTCGCTGCGCAGGAATCCTGCCAGCACCAGCAGCAGCCAGATCGGCTGGGCATGGTCGAACCGCCGAGTTGCGTGCTCGTCGAGCAGGCGCGACAGCGCGTCGGCACGGACCAGCCGGTGGTCGAGGAAGTCGGGATGCAGCAGCCGCGCCCGCACCCGGTCGATCCCGTCCGCCAGCGTCTGCCCCAGCGGCATGGCGAAGCCCTGCTTGGGCCGGCGCAGGATCTCCGGCGGCAGCCAAGGCGCCACCGCCGCGCGCAGCACCGCCTTGCCCTGCCCATGTCGCAGCTTGAACGACGCTGGCAGCGCCAGCCCCCAGGAAACCAGATCCGGATCGAGCAGCGGGCAACGCACCTCCAGGCCGGTCGCCATGCTGGTGCGGTCGGTCTTGACCAGCATCTGCCCCGGCAGCCAGGTCGCGAGGTCGACGTGCTGCGCCTGGGCCAGCGGATCGTCGCTTTCGCTGTCCCGCATCAACTGCACGAAGCGGGCGCCGGGGTCATGACCGTCCAACCCAGCAGCGAGGGCGGGATGCAGCAGGGCGGCACGCCGTTCGTCCTGCGTGCGGGCCATCGTCCGGTAGTAGCCGAGTGCGGAGTCGAGGCTGAGCTCGGTCAGGGTGTGCCTGGCACGCAGGAAGCGCGGCGCGCGGTCGAGCTTCGGATACAGGCGGGCAAGCGTTGCCACCGGCCCGTGCCGCATCGCAGCCGGCAGATGACGGCGCATCCCCTCAACCAGCACGTGCCAGCGATGGCGCCGGTAGCCGGCGAACACCTCATCGCCGCCGTCACCGGATAGCGCCACCGTCACGTGCCGGCGGGCCAGCCGGCACACCTGCGCCGTCGGCAGCGCGGACGGGTCGCCGAACGGCTCGCCAAAGATGCGGCCCTGCTTCTCGGCGCCGGCGATCCAATCGGTGCCGTCGGCCCGCTCCACCAGATGGTTGGCGCCGCAATGCCGGGCGACCGAGGCGGCGGCTGCCGCCTCGTCGGCGGCGCCGGGAAAGCCGATGGTGAAGCTGTCGATCGCATCGCCGCCGGCACGCACCCGCATCGCCGCGGCGACCACGCCGGCACTGTCGATGCCGCCAGACAGGAACGCGCCCAGCGGCACGTCCGCGACTAGCCGCCGCCCGGTCGACTCCACCAGGCGCTCGCGCAGGCTGGCGGCGGCATCGGCAATGCTCCCGGCCGACGCCGGCGCGGATGACCGGCCCGGGTGCCAGTAGCGCTCCGGTGTCGGCACCGTTCCCGGCGGTCCCCGCCCGTCGATCAGCAGCGTATGTGCCGGAGGCAGCTTGGCGATGCCGACAAAGATGGTGAGGGGGTCTGGCACATAGCCGAGGGCGAGGTAGTCCTGCAGCGCGGCCGGATCAACCTGCCGGCGCAGCGCCGGACAGCCGGCGAAGGCCCGTAGCTCGGACGCGAAAGCCAGGCCGTTCGGCAGCACGGCGTAGTGCAGCGGCTTCTTGCCCAGCCGGTCGCGCGCCAGCAGCAGCACCCGCCGGCGCCGGTCCCACAGGGCGAGCGCGAACATGCCGTCGAGCCGCTCGACGACGCCCTCGCCCCATTCCTCCCAGCCGCGCAGCACGACCTCGGTATCGCTCCGGGTGCGGAAGCGGTGGCCGGCGGCGGCGAGCTGGTCGCGCAGGGCGACGAAGTTGTAGATCTCGCCGTTGAACACCAGCACGGCGCCATTGCCGCTGTGCATCGGCTGCGCGCCACCGGCGAGGTCGATGACGGATAACCGGCGGTGTCCGAGCCCGACGCCCGACTCGACATGCAGGCCGTGCGCGTCGGGACCACGATGTGCCAGCGCCAACGTCATCCGGTCGAGCGCCGACTCGTCGATCGGACCGCCATCCTGACGAACCAGCCCGGCAATGCCGCACATGCGCTTCGCTGTCCCCTGCGATTGGACATTACGATCATAGGCGAGATCCGCCAGTGCTGCAACGAACCAGCCGAGCTTGACGCCGCCGCGTTCACGCTGTCCTTGTCGCCCGACCCGTGACCTCGCCGCCCAACGTTAGTTTTTCGTAAAAGTGGACTGGACCTTTGCTGATGGTCGTGTAACGTTCGAGTCCTGGTCGGGATCGTTGTCCTGCACCTGCACGTTCATCAGCGCGTCCAGGCTCGTGCCCTCCGTGGATCGTTGCGGCACCAGCTCGACGTCCGATCGGAGAGCATCTTGTTCCATAAACAGAACGTCGTCGCGGCGCACGCCATTGCGTCGAACGCCGAGCCGCGTCCATCGTCCAGCGCCGATGCGGTATCGAAACATTTTGCCTCTGCCGGCTCCGCAGGAGCGGTCGACGACGCGCAGACTGCCCTGCCGGCCGAGGATGGACCGGATCTCGGAACCACTCCGACGGACCTGACCGGGTCCGCCATCGCAACGGTTCTGCCGGTCCCGCTCACGGCGTCCGGCGTGCTCACGGTCGGCAGCGGCGAAGAATACGCCACCCTGTCGGCAGCCCTCGCGGCTGCGCATGACGGCGACGTCATCGACGTCAACGCCGGCATCTACGTCAACGACTTCGCAACGGTGGACGCCAAGGTCACCATCCAGGGCGTCGGCGGCATCGCCAGCTTCGTCGCCACCGAGGCGCCGACCAACATGAAGGGGATCCTGACGGTCGACGACGACGTCACGATCAGGAACCTGTCCTTCTCGGGTGCCGCCATCGACGACGCCGACGGCGGCAACGCCGCCGGGATCCGCTACGAGGGCGGCGTCATGGTGCTGGACAACGACACCTTCAGCCACAACCAGGACGGCCTCCTCGCGGCCCCGGTGCTGTCCAACCTTTCCACCAACACCATCACCATCACCAACTCGACCTTCTCCGACAACGGCTCCGGCAGCGGCTACACCCACAACCTTTACGTCAACGCCGTCACCAGCCTCACCGTCACCGACTCCACCTTCGAGGGCGCGGTGGTGGGACACGAGTTCAAGAGCCGCGCGCTCACCAATGTCATCACCGACAATACCTTCTACGACGGCCCGACCGGCACCGCGAGCTACGACATCGACCTGCCGGACGGCGGCAATGATACCCTCACCGGCAACGTGATCGAGAAGGGGCCGGAATCCGAGAACGACGCGATGGTGCACTTCGGCGGCGAAGGCATCCCCTATGCCGGGTCGTCGCTCACCATCTCCGGCAACACGTTCGAGAACGACCTCGGATCGCAGGCGGTGGCGGTGCTGAACCAGACCGCCATCAGCGCGGCCATCAACAACAACAGGTTCGACAACCTTGTTTCGAGCCAGCTGGTCCAGGGGCCGGCAACCGGAACCGGCAACGTCGACGGCAACGGCAACCCGCTGCCCCCCATCACCCAGTCCGGCGTGCTGCCGGGCAACACGGTGGTCTACACCGACAACCTGCCGCACAGCATCACGCTGGACGGCACGGACATCCAGGCCGTCGAAGGGGGCGGCGGGCTGCTCACGGCCTACGCCTCCGGCGGCCACGTGATCGCGATCGGCGGCAGCGGCGGCATGGTGTTCACCGAGGGCCCGACCTCGGGCGGCAACTCCATCACCACCGCCAAGGGCTCGACCAACTCGATCACGGTGGTGGGCCAGGACCTGATCGACAGCGAGGGCCGCGACACCATCAGGACCGGCGGCGGCAACATCACCGGCGTGATCAACGGCACGGCGACGATCTCGGACGGCGACGCCGACAACCAGTGGACCGTGAACGGCACCGCCACCATCGCCGGCAACGGCGGCAACCCGCAGGTCTCGATCGGCGCCACCGGCACCGCCAACATCACCGGACCGCTCGGCAACCTCATCGTGTCCAACGACGGCGGCCGGGCGGACATCTCCATCACCCAGGGTGGCGCCGCGGAGTCCCTGACCATGGTCGGCGGTGCCGCGATCGTCAGCGTCTATGGCGGGCAGACGCAGATCTCGACCGCCTCCGGTCCGGTCGGCACCGACCTGTCGCTGGGCCTCGGCACCTTCAACGTTTCCAGCCTCGGCGCCGACACCATCACCGCCGGGTCCGGAACCGACACCGTGATCGTCAGCGGCCAGGCCGTCATCCACGCCGGCACCGGCAGCCTCGCGGTGTTCGGCCGCAGCGACACGCTCGGCTCCACCGTCTACGCGGCGGCCGGCGACATCACCCTGAACGGCGACACCGGCAACATCACCTACGTGGGCGGCGCGCAGGCCAACACCCTGGAACTCGACCTGAGCAGCAACACCGTGCTCGGCGGCAGCGGCCACCTGACGATCCATGGCGGCTCGCAAGAAAGCATCAGCGGCGGCAGCGGCGGCCTGACCTATCTCGCCACCGACGGCGGCGGCGCCAACACCATCACCACCGCCGCCAACTCCGCCAGCCTGCTGCAACTGGCCGGCGCCGACGTGGTGCAGAGCCACGGCGCCGACACGATTACCGGCGGCAGCGGCAACCAGATCATCACCGCCTACGGCAACGCGTTGATCGATGGCGGAACCGGGAGCAGCCACTTCACCTTGAGCGGACACGACACCCTGGTCGGCGGCGGCGGCGGCGATGCCGTCACCGTCACCAAAGGTGCGGTCGCCACCGTCGCCGCCGACGCCGGAACCAGCGTGACCGAGACCGCAGCGGCCACGACGTTCACGATCGGTACCACGCACGCTTCCGCCAGCGTCGCCGGCGGCGGCGCCTCCATCGGCGACAACGGCGGCGGGGTTGCCGTGACCACGACGGCCACGGCCGGCACCGCGGTGACGCTCGGTGGGGCCGCCAGCGTCTCCTCCGGCGGCGCAGACACCATCCGGGCCGGTTCCGGCACCGAGGCCGTCACGCTGCATGCCGCCCACGCCCAGGTCTACGGCGGCACCGGCACCCTGTCGGTGCTCGACCAGGACTGGACGGCAGGCGACGGCGAGACCGTGCACGGCGGGAGCGGGTCGCTGACCTACGACCAGGGACCGGGTGCGTTGACCTTCATCGGCGGCACCGGCTCGGCATCGATCAACGCCGAGTACGGCAGCGCCAACGTCACGGCCGGCAGCGGCAACATCACCCTGACCGGCGGCGGCGCCGGGCTCAGCTTCACCGCCGGCAGCGGGCAGGCCGACGTCACCTTGACCGCCAACGGAGGCACCGTCACCCTCGGCAGCGGCTCGGCCACGGTGCACGAGGCGGGCTACGGGGCAGCCAACACCTTCGACTTCCAGGCAGGGCACGGCGGCGGCACCGACGTCGTCACCGGGTTCCGGCTCGGCACCGACCGGGTCAACTTCGGCGGCCTCGGCATCAGCTCAATGACGCAAGGGGCGGGCAACACCAGCGTGACCCTGAACGACGGCACCCACATCACCCTGATGGGCGTGCTGCTGACGTCAGGGAGCGGCGGCGCCTGACACCATCAGGGCGGCCGGCCGGGGATCGCGCCCGGCCGGCTGACGCGCCGCCTCGTCGCGGACCGAACGCTGGACGATCAGCCTGGTCGCGGCAAGCAGGCCGATCACCAGGTAGTCGACGTCGCGATAGGCAGCACTCAGCAGCCCGCCGGACACCATGAAGGCGAGCAGCGAGATGCGCAGGTGACCAGCCAGGCGGGCCGCCCAGTCCAGCTCGGGGTGGCCTGAGCTGCGCACCAGGCGGCGGATCAGCCCGGCGTCGCGCCAGGCCGACGCCATGAGCAGCAGGAACAGCCCGAGCCCGGTGAAGCCCATGTCGCCCAGCACCTCGAAGTAGATGCTGTGCGCGGCGCGCGGGAACGCGCCAAGCGGCAGGCTGGGCACGACGTCGAGCATCTGGAAGTTCCGCGCCTGGCTGCCCCACACGTCGCCGTGCTGGATGGCATGCATGCCGCCGCCGGTGAGTGGACGGTCGAGGGCGACACCCAGGCTGACCTTCCACGCCTGGATGCGGCCGAGAAAGGAGTCGTCGCTGTCCGCCTGCTGCACGGTCTGCATGCGGGCCGTCCAGTCGCTGCCGACCAGGACGGTGCCGGCGAGCAGGCCGCAAGCCAGCAACGGGACCGCCAGCGACTTGCGCCGGCTGATGACGACCGAACCGATGCCCACAATCAGCAGGCCGACGAAGCCGCCGCGCGAGAAGGTGGCGATCACCGTGATCGTGCTCAGCAGCGCGGTGCCGACGCAGGCGACGCGAAGCGGCCACGAGACCGCCGTGGCATGAAGGTAGTGCAGCAGGGGCAGGATCATCAGCACGTCCAGCGCCACCTGGTTGTTGTCGCCGATCGACGGCGACCCCAGCACCTTGTGGCCGCTGCCGGACAGGATGAACTTGATGCCCTCGTCCACGGCGATGTAGCCGATGCCGAGGCAGACCACCATCAGCAGCGCGTGCACCCGCATGCGGTCGGTGACGCACCAGAGCACGGCGAGCGCCAGCACCAGGATCTTGAGGAACTGCTCGCACAGGTCCCAGCCGGCGGCTGCATCTAGCATCGGCGAGGCAGCCTGCGCGACGATGGCGGCGGCTCCCAGCGCCAGCAGCAGGATGGCGGTGCGGTCGAGCCCGAACCGGATGCCCCGGTCGCGACGGAACAGGAGCTGCAGCAAGGTCGGCAGAGCCGCCACCTTGGCGAACGGGATCGACGTGCCGATGCCGTACAGGATGTCGTTGGGCGCCAGCAGCGAGGTCCACGCCCACAGCAGCACCCCGAACTGGGCGCCGCGGAACGACAACGGCAGCAGCACGAGCCAGGAGGCGACAAAGGCGAGATCGCGCATGGAAGGCCTAGCCGCGCGGGTGGCGGGCCGTGGTTCGCGGCGTCCTATTGTCCGGCCTGCGCCAGCCCAGCAGCCCGGCCTCGCCGCGCCCCCTCGCCATCCACGTCATGACGAGGAAGATGCCGCCGCATTCGAGCAGGAGCAGGATGGCGTCCACGGGATGATGTCCGGCCGATTGGTAGGCGAAATGTTACGGACGACGGCGGCGAATGTAAATGAAACGGTCCGGCCGCCTGCTGGCATGCACACCCTCTACGTGAACACCGTTCACGCCGAGGCCCGCCGAGCGGGCTGAGGGCAATGGTGTTGCCCCGCGCGTTCGACACACGGACGTTCCGGACCACGGGCATGGCGAGACCTCGTTGCCCACGCTTCGTCGGGTTGACGGAGGCCGCGTGCCAGGGATCCGGAGGTTGAAGGCTCGGTCCCTCCGGGTGCGCCATTCCAGGCGCATCTCCCCCCGACCCGTGGCCGATACGATGGGCTCGACGCAACTTCGCGGTGCTCCGGTCGATCAGGTCTCGTTCTTCCTCTGTAGTGAAAGACGGGACATGCGACAGCTGATCCTCGCTGCGGCGGTTCTTGCCGCGGGCGCGCCGGGCGTTGCCCGCAGTGATACGCTCGCCACCCTCAACGCGTCCCAGGTGGCGACCGGGAACCTCGACGCCTGCTTCGACAGGAACTTCCAGCCCGGCCGCGACAAGGCAAGCGACCACGGCGTGTCGAAGCGGCGGTTGCTGGATGCGTGCTCGACGGAATGGGATACGGCGGCACAGGCCTGTCACGTCAACACCGGCAACCCCCTCAAGGACTGCCGGAGCCAGACCGGACAGCTGGCCGACGACTACCTGAACCTGAAGAGCGCCAGCATCCGCTAGGCTCCGCCCGAATCCCCGACAGGTGGACACGAGATGCAGACCACGTCCGACACCGGCGACCTCCTTGAGACCCTGGACGCGTTGCTGGCTGGAGAACACGACCTGGTCGCCAACGCTGCCAACACTGCGGCACTGCTGTTCCACACGCTCGGCCAGGTGAACTGGGCCGGCTTCTACTTCCTGCAGGGCGGCGATCTGGTGCTGGGTCCGTTCCAGGGCCGGGTCGCCTGCGTACGCATCCCGCTCGGACGCGGCGTGTGCGGCACCGCCGCCGCGCGGCGCGAAACCATCGTTGTGCCGGACGTCCACCTGTTTCCCGGCCACATCGCCTGCGACGCGGCGTCGCGCAGCGAGATCGTGGTGCCGCTGATCCAGGACGGCGTGCTGCTCGGCGTGCTCGACATCGACAGCCCGGTCCCCGGCCGCTTCTCCGCCGACGACGCGGCACTGTGCGAGGCGGCGGCAGCCCTGCTGGTCCGCAGCCTGCGGCCCGCGTGACGCCGGCGCCGGTCCCGGCAGCGCTCGCGGTCGTGGTGCGCAACCGGCAGGTGCTGCTGGTGCGGCGCGCCAACCCGCCGGACCAGGGCCTGTGGGGGTTCCCGGGCGGCCGGATCGAGCACGGCGAGACCGTGTTCGCGGCCGCGGAGCGCGAGCTCGCCGAGGAGACCGGGCTGGCCGGAACCGCGATCCGCCTGCTGGACGCGCTCGACCTGCTCGACCGCGCGCCGGACGGCACGCTGCGGCACCACTTCATCCTGCTCGCGGTGCTGTGCACGCCCGGCTCCGGGGCCGCGCACGCCGCGGACGACGCGCTGGAGGCGCGGTGGTTCGACCGGGACGCGCTCGAGGGCGACCGGTTCAGCCGGAACGTCGCCCGCCTCGCCCACGCCGCCCTGGCCTGACGACCGCACGGGCATCGGGCCGCCTTCCGGTCAGGCGATCTGCATGCTCTGCACCGCGGTCTCCAGCTCCTGGAAGCTCGGCATGTGCTCGTTCGGGACCATCTTGCGACCGCTCTCGATGCTGATCTGCGGCGGGTTGCCGTGCAGGTGCGCCACCAGCACCGCGCGGATCAGCTCGTAGTACTTGGCCTCCTCCATGACCACGGCGCTCAGCCGCGCCGCGATCGGCGCGACCACGCCGTAGGCCAGCAGGACGCCCAGGAAGGTGCCGACCAGCGCGCCGCCGATCATCTCGCCCAGCACCGCCGGCGGCTCGCTGATCTTGGACATGGTCTTGATTACGCCGAGCACGGCGGCCACGATCCCGAGTGCCGGCAGCGCATCGGACATGCTCTGCAGCGCGTGGCAGGGATGCAGCTCCTCGGCCAGCGTCTTCTTCAGCTCGCGCGCCATGATGTCGTCGAGCTGGTGCGGGTCGTCCACGGTCATGCCGACCATGCGCAGGTAGTCGCAGATCATGGCCCCGGCGTGGTGGTTCGCCAGCACCTTCGGAAAGGCCGCGAACGCGCTGCTGCTTTCCGGCCGCTCGATGTGCGGCTCGATCGCGGTGGCGCCCTTGCTGCTCGCGAGCTTCACGAAGAAATACAGCAGGCTCAGCATCTCGACGTAGTCGGCCTTCTTGAACGACGGTCCCTTCAGGACCTTCTTGAACCCGCCGATCGTGTGCTTGATCTCGTGCATCGAGTTGGCCATCAGGAAGGTGCCCACCGCGGCACCCAGGATGCTCAGCAGCTCGAACGGCATCGACGCCACCAGCGGCCCGATCGCGCCGCCGGAGGCGACGAAGCTGCCGAACACGCAGAGCAGCAGGAACACCAGGCCGCCGATGGTGAACATCGGCTCAGCCCCCCGCCGTGCCGGGCGGCGACACGTGCTGCCGGCGCAGGGTCAGCACAACCCGCCGGTTGGCGCTGGCGAGCGGATCCGCGGGCAGCAGCAGGTGCCGGTCGGCATATCCCGTCACCCCGGCCACCCGGCCGTCCGGCAGCCCCGCATCGACCAGCAGGTCACGCGCCGCGTTGGCGCGTCCCGACGACAGGGTCCAGTTCGAGACGGCTCCGGCCGACAAGGGTGCCGCGTCGCTGTAGCCCTCGATCGAGACCGGCTCCGGCAGCGTCGCGAGGAACGGCGCCACCTTGCGCAGCAGGGCCTGGGCCCTGGCGTTCAGGGTGGTGGCGCCGCGGTCGAACATGGGCTTGCTCTGGCTGTCCATGATCTGGATGCGCAGTCCGTCGGCGGTGACGTCGACCGCCATCTGGTCGGCGAACGCGGCCAGCGAGGGATCGGCCGCGACCAGGCGCTTCACCGCCCCGATCGCCGCCTTAAGGGACCTGTCCTCGGCCGCCGCCGCCGCTGCTGCTGCAGCCTTGTCCACCTTCGGACCGGCTTCCGACGCGGCGGCGCCCACCCCGCCTGCCGCCTGGCCCTGCGTGACGCCCTGGGCAGCGGCACCCTGGGCAGCCTTGCCCTGGACGAGGGCGGGCCCGGCGGCTGGGCCCGCGGACTCGTCGTCGTTGTCGCTGTCCGACGCGCCGGACGAGGAGTCGCCGTCGTCCGCGACTTGGCCGGGTGCCGTCTGCATCGCCATCGGCTGCGGCGCGTCCGCGGTCGGCGGCGCGCCGCTGCCGTTCACCACCAGGTTGGTTCCCTTGTCCAGCGGGCTCATCCCGCCCGGCACCAGGCCGGCCCCGGAGAACCCGTTCTCGACGTTGGCGAGCGGGCTGAAATAGGCGGCGATGCCGCGTCGCTGCTGCTCGCTGGTGGCGTTGATCAGCCACATCAGCAGGAAGAACGCCATCATCGCGGTCACGAAGTCGGCGTACGCGACCTTCCAGGCGCCGCCATGATGGCCGACAGCACCTTCCTCTATCCGGCGGATGACGATCGTCGTTCCGCTCTCGGTCTTGCCACGCCGCTTGGCCATCCGGATTCCTGCTCCCGCGTCACCCGTCCAGACGACACCATGCGGGGCAGCGCCTTAATCATCGGCTAACGCGGGGTGTTCACTAACGCGTGGGCAACCGGACGATGTCGGCGTCAAGCCCGGGCGGCAGTCCGGGGCGCAGGCGCACGCGGTAGAGCCGGTAGCGCTCCGCCACCCGTCCGCCACGGCTTCGGACCAGCTCGCCCGCCGGCACCAGCATCGACCAGTAGCGCCCGTCCGGCGCGTCGTGCCGCCGCTCGCTCCGCACCAGCACGCCGGTGGTCGCTCCGGCCGCGCCGTGCGGCAACGCGAACAACGCCCAGCGCGGCTGTACGCCCAGCACCGTCCGGCCCGGCAGGCCGCGCGCCAGCTCCGCCGCCAGGCCATATTCGTCGGCGGCGACGAACCCCGGACCGGCCGTGCCGGCGGCGGTGGCCAGCGCCTGCCATCCCGCCAGCCGCTGCAACGTCACGTCCATCCCGCGCGGCAGCGGGAACGGCGCCGCCGCCTGCAGGTATACCGCCGCCGTCAGCGCGAAGCCGAGGACCGCCGCCTGCCGCCACCATCCCGGCGCCACTGCCGCGGCGGCGATCAGCGCCGATGGATAGAGCAGGCCCGGCCAGTTCGCCTGCACCCGGTCGCCGAGCGCGTGCTGCACGAACACCGCCAGGGGCAGCAGCGTCACCCAGGCGAGCAGCGCCGAAGCAGGCCTGCCGCGGCGCCCATCATGAACGGCGTTCACGATCCCGGCGACGAGCAGGACGAACACCAGCGGCGTCGTCAGCCCGAGCTGCCCGCCCGCCAGCTCGGCGAGATACCGGGCGGCCCGGGCCGGATGCCAGTCCCCGGTGCGTCCGCCCTGCCTGGCGAAGCTGGCCCAGCCATGCCCTGCGTTCCAGCCCAGCACCGGCGCGAATGCGGCCAGCGCCAGCAGGGCCGCCAGCCACGGCCACGGGCTGCGCAGCCAGCGCCGCCCCTCCGCGGTCGCCAGCAGCCAGCCGGCCAGGCCCATCGCGGTCAGCAGCGCCGTGTATTTGCTGTCGAGCGCCAGGCCGGTCGCGATCCCGACGGCAAGCCACCAGGCGCCCTGCCCGGTCGCCAGCACCCGACCGAGTGCGGCCAGTGCCAGCGTCCAGAAGAACAGCAGCGGCGTGTCCGGGGTCATGGTGACGCTGCCGACGCCGAGCAGCAGGGTGGCGTTCAACAGCACCGCCGCCGCCAGCGCACGCGGCAACCGGTTCTGCCGATCGCCCAGGTCGGCGGCGGCCGAGGCCAGCAGCAGGGTGCCGAGTGCCGCCGAGACCGGCGCCAGCAGGCGCACGCCGAGCGGTCCGCCGCCGCACAGCCACGTCCCTGCCTTGATCCACAGCGCCACCATCGGCGGGTGGTCGAGATAGCCCGGCGCCAGGGCACGCGACCACACCCAATAGTAGGACTCGTCCGGCGACAGCGGCACCAGGCCGCACACCGCGAGCCGGAGCAGGGTCAGCAGCAGGAGGATCGCGAGCCACCACCTCAACGCAGGCGCCAGATCAGGGTGGAGGACACCGCGTAGTTCCACACTACCCCGATCGCGGCACCCGCGGCACCGGCCGGCTGCCAGCCGTGATGGGCGTCGTGCAGGGTGCGGGCGATGCCCACGTTGGCGACCGCGCCGACGCCGCAGACCAGCATGAACAGCAGCAGGCCGCGCCACAGCCGGACGCCGCGCAGGCGGCGGTCGCGATAGGTCAGGGTGTTGTTGAGCCAGAAGTTGGCGACCATCGCCGCCACCGTGCCGATCGTCTGCGCTTCGGCGAACGGGGCGCCGGTGCGACGGGCGGCGTCCAGCACCAGGAGGTTCACCAGCACGCCGGCCAAGCCCACGGCAGCGAAGCCGATGAACCGGGTCGGCAGCAGGCCGCGGAACGCCTTGTCGAGAACCATGCTGCCGAACTGTGCCAGCACCAGGGCGTCGAGCTTGCTTTCGCCGGCCAGGCGCGGCCGGAACCGGGCCGGGATCTCAAGCACGCGCGGGATCTCGCCGGTCGCGGCAGGGGCGGACAGGATCAGGTCGAGCAGGATCTTGAACCCTTGCCCGCTCAGGCGGGGAGCTACCCGCTCGAAGAAGCACCGCTCGAAGGCGAAGAACCCGCTCATCGGGTCGCCGAGCCGGGCGAAACCCGGGCGCACCGGCAGGAACGCCTGCGCCAAGCGGATCCCGCCATCCGACAGACGGTGCCGCCACGGCGAGGACAGCCCGGCGGAGTCGCCACCGAGCACGTGGCGCGAGCCGACCGCGACGTCGCAGAGCCCCTCCGCCACCGCGTCCAGCATGCGCGGCAGGCAGGTCTCGTCGTGCTGCAGGTCGCCGTCCATCACCGCGATCAGCGGCGCCGAGGAGGCCAGCACCCCCTCGATCACCGCCGACGACAGGCCGCGCCGGCCGATTCGCCGCAGGCCGCGCACGCGCCCATCGACGGCGGCGACGGCGCGTATCTCCTCGATGGTGCCGTCCGGGCTGTCGTCGTCGACGAAGATCGCCTCCCAGCTGCGGCCGGCTAGGGCGGCATCGAGGGCCGCCACCAGCGGACGCACGTTGGGGCGCTCCCGGTAGCAGGGCACCACGATGCTGATGGAGGGGCTGATCTGGGGCGGCATCGACAACGCGGCAGCGGCTGGTCAGATCGGCACGCCGGCGAGGTCGCGGCTGGTGCGTATGGTCTGAAGGGTCTGCAGGCGGCTCACATGCGCGGTCTCGGTCAGGCGGCGGGTGAGCTGGTTCTCGTGCGCGGTGTCGCGGGCGACCAGGCGAAGCAGGAAGTCGCCGCCGCCGCGGATCATGTGGCACTCGCGCACCTCGGGCCACTCGGCGACCAGCGCCTCGAAGCCGGTCAGCACGCTGTCCTTCTGGCTGTCGAGGCCGACCAGGGCAAAGAACACCACGGTCCAGCCGAGCAGGAGCGGGTCGCTGTCGCCGTGGTAGCCGCGTATCACCCCCAGCTCCTCCAGCCGGCGAACCCGGCGCAGGCAGGGCGGGGCAGAGATGCCGGCACGCCTGGCCAGCTCGACGTTGGTCATGCGGCCGTCCTGCTGCAGCTCGGCGACGATGCGCCGGTCGATGGCGTCGAGCTCGACACCGAGCTGGATACCAAGCTGGTCTGCGATCTGCATGGCGGCATGGTGTATTGCAGCCACGGCCACACGCAAAGGCCGCAGCCTGCGGCGCTGGCGCCCATCTTGCTTGCGCCGCAGCAAACCAGGCTCATATCCTGGCCGAAGCGTGAGAATCGATCGCCCCATGACCCAGACCTTCACCACCGACCTGCTCGTCATCGGCGCCGGCCCGGCCGGCTATACCGCCGCGATCTATGCCGCGCGGGCCAACATGAAGCCGATCCTGGTGTCGGGGCTGCAGCCGGGCGGCCAGCTGACCATCACCACCGACGTCGAGAACTATCCCGGCTTCGCCGAGGCGGTGCAGGGCCCGTGGCTGATGGAGCAGATGGCGGCCCAGGCGGAGCATGTCGGCACGCGGGTGATCTCCGACCTGATCGTCGAGTGCGAGCTGCAGCCCCGGCGGGCCGGCGAGCCGTTCCGGCTGGTCGGCGACGGGGGCGACATCTATCTCGCGCGCACGGTGGTGATCGCCACCGGCGCCCAGGCACGCTGGCTCGGCCTGCCGGCGGAGAGCCGGCTGCACGGCGCCGGGGTGTCGGCCTGCGCCACCTGCGACGGCTTCTTCTACCGCGGCAAGCGGGTGGCGGTGATCGGCGGCGGCAACACCGCGGTCGAGGAGGCGCTGTTCCTCACCCACCACGCCGACCACGTGACGCTGATCCACCGGCGGGACCGGCTGCGCGCGGAGCGGATCCTGCAGGACCGGCTGTTCGCCCACCCCAAGGTGTCGGTGCTGTGGAACAGCGTGGTCGAGGACATCACCGACGCCGGCACGCCGCCGGTGGTGGACGGGGTGGTATTGCGCGACACGGTCACGGGCCGGAGCAGCCGGCTCGGCGTCGACGGGGTGTTCGTGGCGATCGGCCACCTGCCCAACACCACGGTGTTCCGCGGCCAGGTCGAGCTCGACGCGGAAGGCTACGTTCTCACCGATCCCGGCAGCACGCGCACCTCGGTGCCGGGCGTGTTCGCCGCCGGCGACGTGCAGGACAAGGTATTCCGCCAGGCGGTGACCGCAGCCGGCACCGGCTGCATGGCCGCACTCGAAGCGGAACGCTACCTGACCGAGCAGGTGGTCCCGCTCCCGGCCGAAGCCGAAGCCGCCTAGAGGGAGCGGGTTCGTGCGGCCCTCAACCCCGAACCGATGGAACGGCGCACGATGAGCATGGATTGGGACAAGCTCAGGATTTTCCACGCGGTCGCGGAGGCGGGCAGCTTCACCCATGCCGGCGACGTGCTCAACCTGAGCCAGTCCGCGGTCAGCCGGCAGATCTCGGCGCTGGAGGAGGCGCTCCAGGTGCCGCTGTTCCATCGCCACGCGCGAGGCCTGATCCTGACCGAGCAGGGCGAGCAGATGAACCGCACCGTGCGGGAGGTGTTCGCCAAGCTCGCCATGACCGAGGCGCTGCTCAGCGAAAGCAAGGAGAAGGCGGCCGGCCGGCTCAAGGTGACCACCACCGCCGGCTTCGGCACCGCCTGGCTGGCGCCACGGCTGCCGCGCTTCCTGGCGATGCACCCGGACATCTCCATCACCCTGATCCTGGAAGACAGCGACCTCGATCTCGGCATGCGCGAAGCCGACGTGGCGATCCGCATGCACCCGCCGCGTCAGCCCGACCTGGTGCAGCGGCACCTGACCGACATCCAGATGCCGGTCTGCGCCTCGCCGGACTACCTCCAGCGCAACGGCACCCCGGCCACGGCGGAAGACCTGGACGGGCACAAGCTGCTGCTGTTCGGCTCCTACCGGCCGCCGGTGGCGGACGTGAACTGGCTGGCGAGCCTCGGGCGGCCGAACGGGCAGAAGCGGCAGCCGGTGTTCGAGGTGAACAGCCTGACCGCCCTGGCCGACGCGATCGAGGCCGGGCTCGGGATCGGCTCGGTGCCGCACTACATGCTGACCGACCGGCCGGGCCTCCAGCGGATCATGCCCGACATCAAGCCGCCGACGATCGAGGCCTACTTCGTGTATCCGGAGGAGCTGCGCACGTCGAAGCGGGTGGCGGTGTTCCGGGACTTCCTGCTGGCCGAGATGCCGTCGCGGCATTGACGTGGACAGTGCGATGAACCGGATGCGGCGTCGTTCCCGTCTCGCGGCGCTGTCGGTCGCCCTGCTGCCGTTGCTGGCGTCCTGCTCCGGCGCGCCGCCGGGCGCCAGGGCGGCACCGGGAGTGGACACCGACCTGCAGCCGAACGGCAAGCCGTATGTCGGGCCGGCGACGGTGACGTCAGGCCCTCCGGCGGACAACACCGACGCACGGCTGTATTGCCATCCCGAAGGTGTCGGGAGCGCCTGCAGCCGCCAGTAGTTCTGATCCGTCGGGCAGGACATGCCAGGAAGGCGCGGGAGACGTCGGTCGCGTCGCAGCGTTCTCGGTGCGGCTCGAGCCACCGCCTCGATGGCATCCTCGGTCACGGCACGCGGACGGTGATCATGACATGGCAGCGAGCAGCCGGTCGTCCAGCCGCCGACGGGCTCCTGTCGGACAACGATGGCGACGCGCTTCCTGCACCGACACCATCCGGAGCCCGGCGTGAGCGCCGTCACCCCGTTCTCGCATCGGGTCCGTTGGCGGGGTCCGGCATCCCTGCGGCTCCGGGTGCCGTCGGCGGAGGTGCCGGATCGACGGGACCGATATACGAAGCAGCCGGTGCACCGGAGGCCGATCCGAGGCTGGTTCACGGTCGTCGGTGGATGATGGAGGCCAGTCCAGTGCCGCGGAACAGGATCGTCTGGCCGTTGCCGGGTCTCGCGATCATCGCCTGCACGGGCGCGGCGCCGGCAACCTGTCCTTCCCGCCTGGCGGAGACCGGCGTCATGCACCCGCTCGTCAACGTTTCCTTGTACGACGGGCCGCCGGACCAGATGGCGGACCTGATTCCGGTCGCGGCCGGAGAAACCGACAGGTGGAACCTGGACGGCGCAGACCCCTACCTCGTGTGCAGGTTCGACGGCACGACCACGGTCGTCACGCTCCATGCAGGAGGCGCGAAGCGCTGCGAGGCTGGCGGCAAGCCGTTCCAGGCATACTGCAAGCGGTAGAGCCGGTCGCTTCCAGGCCACGCTGCGCGTGAAGGGGTTGTCCAGCTCCGACGGCCTGGCGACCGACCGGGCATGAGCCGATGATGCGTCGCCGATCCGGGCGACGGCGACGCCGAGGCTATCTGAGCTGGCTGTCCTTGTTGCCCCTGCGGTTGAACCCGCCGCCGCTCGACGGACGATCGCGCGCCGACTGGCACGCGACGCAGGTGCGCGCTCCGGGCAACGCCCGGCGGCGGGCTTCCGGGATCTCGTCGCCGCACTCGAGGCAGTGGGTTCCGCCCTCGCCGGTCGGCATGTGCGCCCGCGCCCGCATCACCCCGTCCAGGACGGTGTCGTCGATCTGGTCCTGTACCGCTCCGTCCGGAGCCCAACCGCTCGCCATCGCCGCCTCCGGTCTGCTGCGCCATTCTCAGGTGGGGATTGCGGTGCATGCTCCCAAGGATCGTGGAGCCGTGCCCCGGCGCCTGCCCGATCGCCCGGGGCGGCGACGCTCCTGCCGCACTGGCACCGCGAGGGCGTCGACACGCGGCGCGTCAGGCGATGCCGTAGCCGGTCGCCGGCAGCACACCGGGCCGCCCGTGCCGATCAGCCCTGCCGGACAGCCAGGGCAGATGCCTCCAGCGGATCGGCGACGATCGCGCACGGTGCAGAGCGGGACACGAGTGCGATGCGCCACCTGCCGCTCGATCCCGGCGATGGTGTCGGACGACTAGTTCGCGTCCTCGTCGGATGCGCCCGGCGAAGCGAACTCGTAAATCTCGATCATCGGTATCTCGAGGCCCACGCTCCGCAAGGCGAGGACGGAAGTCATGCCGTCGACGGCGGCAAAGGACCACGTCCCGTCCCCTTCCCGGCGATAAACATGCGCCGCCATGTCGTCCTGGTAGATCTCGACGATCTCCTGGATGCCCTCGACGTCCTGAAGGTCGCGGCGCTTCCGGTCCCGGACACGCCACGCGCGGAGCTCGGACGGTGACACGATCTCGAACACGACCCGTGGAAGATCGCCGCACCGGATGGTGACATCGGGGATGCGGGCCGTGCTCCGCTGCTGCTGCTTCGGGGCAGCGCCGCTGCCGGCTTCCGGCCGGCACCCTCCGGTGTTGCCGCGCAGGCGGCTTGCAAGGGCAGCCGTCAGGCCGGAGACGATGGCGCCATGCTCCGGTGTCGGGGCTGCCTGTCCGACAACACGGCCGTCGATGAGCTCGTAGCGCCAAGCGGAACCGAACCCGCCCTGGTCTGTCGCCAGGAAGTCGGCTGCGGTCCAGAGGAGCCCTGCGCGTTCCGCCATGTCGGTCCCTTGCCTGCGTGCGCAGACTAGCCGGCCTCGTCGCCTCGCCGCCATCGCGATCTGCTGTGCCGATCCCGCCGGGCAGACGCGTCGTGGTGGTCGGCCGCCCCGTGTGCGATGCGGCGGGGCCGGATCGCGGGATCGGGCCGAGCCGCGTCAGGCGGTGCGGGTCCCGCCGGTGGCGAGAGCTGCCGGGATCGGCGGCGAAATGCTTTCCAGCGAGCGGCCCTCGCAGTCGATCCCGAGCCGGAGCGCGGTAACGCCGGCCGCCAGCATCAGCAGCCCGGACACGCCGTAGCCGGTCGCCAAGGGCACCGGGCCGCCGGTGCCGATCAGCCTGCCGAACAGCCAGGGCGTGCCGGCGGCGAACACCATGCCGAAGGCGTAGAACAGGGCGATCGCGGTGGCGCGCACCTCCAGCGGGAACACCTCGCCCGCGGTCAGGTAGGCGGCCGAGGCGGCGGCGGAGGCGAAGAAGAAGATCGCCGCCCAGCCGATCGTCTGCGTCAGCGCCGTCATCTGCCCGCCCGCGAACAGCGCCGCCACCAGCACCATCAGCACGCCCGACACCCCGTAGGTGGCGAAGATCATGCGCCGGCGCCCGATCGTGTCGAACAGGGCGCCGAGCAGCAGGGGCCCCAGGAAGTTGCTGGCGGCGATCGGCAGGATGAACAGGCCGACGCGTGCCGCCGGCACGTGCTCGTAATGGGTCAGCACCATGCCGTAGGTGAAGAACACCGCGTTGTACAGGCAGGCCTGGGCGACCATCATTACCAGCACCAGCACCGAGCGCATCCGGTACTGGCCGACCATCGCGGCCAGCACGACCCTGTAGCCGAACACCCGTCGGGGATGGATCAGCAGGAACTCGTCGACGGCGCGCAGCGGCCGGCCGGTGCGGCGCACCACCTCGCGCTCGATGGCGTCGATCGCGGCGCGGCCTTCGGCATGCCGGCCATGGGTCACCAGCCAGCGCGGGCTTTCCGGCACGAAGCGGCGCAGCAGCAGGATCAGGAGGCCGAGCACGCCGCCGATGCCGAAGCCCAGCCGCCAGCCGAGGTCGATGCCGACCAGGTGGCCGCCGAGCAGGAACAGCGAGGCGCCGGCGCCCGCACCGGCACCCAGCCAGAACGAGCCGTTGACGATCAGGTCGACCCGGCCGCGCAGCCGCGCCGGGATCAGCTCGTCGATCGCCGAGTTGATCGCGGAATACTCGCCGCCGATGCCGATCCCGGTGACGAGGCGGAACAGCATGAACGACCGCACGTCCCATGAGAACGCCGACAGCAGCACGCCGACGATGTAGACGCCGAGCGTGACGTTGAAGATGCTCTTGCGCCCGAACCGGTCGGTCAGCCAGCCGAACAGCAGCGCGCCGATCACCGCGCCGACCACGTAGGCCGAGGCCGCGCCGCCGATCTGCTCGGCCGACAGCCGCAGCGTCCGCGGGTCCTGCAGGATCGGCCCGATCGAGCCGACGATGGTGACCTCGAGACCGTCCAGGATCCAGGTGATGCCCAGTGCCGCCACCAGCAGGACATGGAACCGGCACCACGGCAGCCGGTCGAGACGGGCGGGAATGTCAGTGCGCACCGACGGCAGCGGGCCGCGGCGGGCGGGCCGCAGGCCGTGGCGCGGATCATCGACGGCATTCGACACGAGCGCGGCCTCCCAGCCTGTCGTTCGGATCGGGACGGCGGGACTTGGCGCCCGCTTCCTTCCCGGTCCGATGGTCGTCTACGGCGTGGTCCCTGGGGCAGCCGACCCGCCGACCGACCGCGGTCTTGTCACGCGGACGCGGCGCGGGTCAAGCAGGGCGCGGCCAGCACCGCTCATCAGTGCCGCGACGGCAGCACGGACGCCATCACCTCCCGCGCCACGTTCCTGAGGATGCTGCCCCGCTCCGGATCACGCGGCACCGACATGGCGAACTTCTTCGCCTGGTCCAGGGTGATGTGCGGCGGCAGCGGCGGCACGTTGGGATCGGTGTAGGCTTCCAGCACCACAGGGCGGTCCGACGCCAGCGCCTCGTCCCAGGCGGCACCCACCTTCTCGGGGTCGTCGACGAAGATGCCCTTCAAGCCCAGCAGCTCGGCATACTTGTGGTACGGCATGTCGGGGATCGACTGGGTCGACATGGTCTTCGGCTCGCCGGACTGGATCCGCTCCTCCCAGGTCACCTGGTTGAGGTCGCGGTTGTTCAGCACCAGGCAGATCCAGTTCGGGGTGGCCCATTCCTTCCAGTACTTGGCGACGTCGATCAGCACGTTGAGGCCGTTCATCTGCATCGCGCCGTCGCCCATGCAGGCGATCACGGTGCGGTCGGGATAGGCGAACTTCGCTGCCACCGCGTAGGGCGTCCCGGCGCCGAGCGAGGCCAGGCCGCCGGACAGCGAGCCCATCATGCCGCGCCGGAACTTGAGGTCGCGCGCGTACCAGTTGGCGGCGGACCCGGAATCGGCGGTGACGATCGCGCGTTCCGGCAGGCGCGAGCTCAGCTCCCAGAACACACGCTGCGGGTTGAGCGGCTCGGCCGCGTGCATCGCGCGCGCCTCGAGCAGCTTCCACCACTTGGCGACGTTCTTCTCGATCCCCTCGCGCCAGGAGCGGTCCTTCTTGCGGTGGAGCAGCGGGATCAGCGCCTGCAGGGTGAGTGCCGAGTCGCCGTGCAGGTGCACGTCCATCGGGTAGCGCAGGCCGAGCATCTCGGGGTCGATGTCGATCTGCACCGCCCTCGCCTGCCCCTCCTTGGGCAGGAACTCGGTCCATGGGAAGCCGGAGCCGACCATCAGCAGGGTGTCGCAGCCGAGCATCATGTCGGACGAGGGCTCGGTGCCCAGCAGGCCGATGGAGCCAGTCACGAAGGGCAGGTCGTCCGGCACCACCTGCTTGCCGAGCAGCGCCTTGGCGATGCCGCAGCCGAGCAGGTCGGCCACCTCGATCAGCTCGTCGGTGGCGCCCTTGGCGCCGGCACCGATCAGGATCGAGACCTTCTTCCCCTCGTTGAGGATGTCGGCGGCGCGTTGCAGGTCGGCCTCGTACGGCACCACGCGCGGCTTGCTGTAGCCGATGGAGGAATGCTCGTAGCCATGGAGGTGTGGCGGCTTCTCGACCGCCGGCATGATCTGGATGTTGGCCGGGAACACCACGCAGGTGACGCGGCGCTCGGCGATGGCGATGCGGAAGGCGCGGTCGATCAGATGGCGCACCTGGACCGGGTCGGACGCCATCTCGCAATAGGCGCCGGCCACGTCCTTGAACAGCGACTTCAGGTCCAGCTCCTGCTGGTCCGAGCCGCCGATCACCGGGGTGCCGTGCTGGCCGACCAGGGCCACCACCGGCTGGTGGTCGAGCCGGGCGTCGTAGAGGCCGTTCAGCAGGTGCACCGCACCCGGCCCGGAGGTCGCGAGGCACACGCCGACCTCGCCGGTGAACTTGGCGTGGGCCGAGGCCATGAACGCCGCCATCTCCTCGTGGCGGACCTGCACGAACTTAAGCGTGCCCGCCTTGTCGGCGTCGTCCACCGCGACGTCGAGGCCGGCGATGCCGTCGCCGGGATAGCCGAAGATGCGTCGCACGCCCCATTCCTGCATGCGTTCGACGATGAACTCGCTGACGTTCTTGCTCATGGCACGGGCTCCGGCGCGTTTGGGGGCGGTCTGCGTTCGGCAGCAACGCCCGGCCGTTCGGTGCCGTTCCAGCCGTTCCGTTACGGAGTCCTTCGCCGCCCCGCTCCGGGCCGCCGGTTCAGCTCCGCTTGTACACGTCCTCGATGCGGACGATGTCGTCCTCGCCCAGGTAGGCGCCGGACTGCACCTCGATCAGGGTCAGCGGGATGCGGCCCGGGTTCTCCAGCCGGTGGGTGCAGCCGAGCGGCAGGTAGATGCTCTCGTTCTCGCGCACCATCACCTGCTCGGCGTCGCGGGTGACCAGCGCCACCCCGGCCACCACCACCCAATGCTCGGCGCGGTGGTGGTGGCGCTGCAGCGACAGCTTCTGGCCCTGCATCACCACGATCCGCTTGACCTGGAACCGGTCGCCGTGGATCAGGCTCTCGTAGAAGCCCCAGGGGCGGTAGCAGCGGTTGTGCGCCACCGCCTCGTGCCGTCCGGCGCTGCGCAGGCGCTCCACCACCTTCTTGACGTCCTGCGCCCGGTCGCGATGGGTGACCAGCACCGCGTCCTCGGTCACCACCACCACCGCGTCGGCCAGGCCCGTCACCGCGGTGACGATGCCGTCGGAGCGCACGTAGCAGTTGGAGGTGTGCTCCAGGAACACGTCGCCGATCGACACGTTGCCGGCGCCGTCCTTGGGGCTGATGTCCCACAGCGCGTCCCAGGAGCCGACATCGGACCAGCCGAGCTCGGCCGGCACCACGGCGGCGCGATGGGTGTGCTCGGCCACCGCGTAGTCGATGCTGATGTCGGGCGCCGACGCGAACGCTTGCGGGTCGAGGCGGATGAAGTCGAGATCGGTGTCGCGCCCCTCGACGGCGCGACGCACCGCCGACAGCACCTCCGGCGCGTGGAGCTGCATCTCCTCCAGGAGCGTCTCGGCGGTGAACACGAACATGCCGGAGTTCCACAGGTAGCGCCCGGAGGCCACCAGCTCGGCGGCGCGGGTCGCGTCCGGCTTCTCGACGAAGGCAGCGAGCGCGTGGGCCCCGGGCAGCCCTTCCAGCTCCTGGCCGACCTCGATGTAGCCGTAGCCGGTCTCCGGCCGGGTCGGCTTCATGCCGAAGGTGACGAGCCGTCCGCCGCGGGCGGCCTCCACCGCGGTGGCGACCGCGGCCGCGAGCCGGGCCGGCTGGGCGATGGCGGAGTCGGCTGCCATCATCCACAGCACCGCGTTCGGCGTCTCCTCGGCGACCAGCAGGGCGGCGGCGGCAAGTGCCGGGGCAGAGTTGCGGCCGACCGGCTCCAGCACGATCCGGGCACCGTGGATGCCGGCCTCGCGCAGCTGCTCGGCGATCAGGAACCGGTGTTCCTGGTTGCACACGATCACCGGCGGCGCGAAGCCGGCGCCGGTGCCGCGCAGCGCGGTCTCCTGCAGCATCGTCCTGTCGGAGATCAGCGGCCAGAGCTGCTTGGGGAAGCTCGCCCGCGACACCGGCCACAGGCGGCTGCCCGAGCCCCCGGACAGGATCACCGGCACCACCAGGACGGTCTCGACCGCAGACCGGACCGGCGCGGCTTGGGTGTCGGGCATTGGACTACTCCGGATGGATGCGGGGAAGAACAGGAGGCCGGGATCCGGCCGACGGCCGGGCGGCTCCGATCAGATCGGCCGGTGGGCGCGGTCGATCAGCCGGCGCAGCAGGCCGGGCTTGGCTAGCTCGGCCTTGCGCCGCACCTGCTCCGTCGCGCGCTCGGCCTCGCGATCCGCTTCCGCGCGCCGCTCCTTCTGCGCCAGCCACTTGTCCAGGGCCATGCCTGCCTTTTCCGCCCGACGCGCCTCGTAGGCCTGCTTGCCGGCAGAACCCTGCCTCGCCGCCCTCTGCACCGCGGCTGGCGCCGGCGCTGCCGCCGGAGCCTTCTTCCTGTCGAACATCGGTCCACCCTGTCCCGCACGCTATGCGTGTCGTTTTCCTCCCTGGACCGCTCCCGGGCAAGTGCTTCGGCGGGACGGGACGTCAGCCCCGGGCGAGGCCGCCATCGTGCCAGGCGCAGCGGTCGCCGCTGCGGGAAAAGAACACCGCCTGTCGCGTGGGGGCGAACAACCGGGTGCGGTCCACGGCGAGCCCGGTCTCGCCCGCGGCGGAGGCGGCGCGGGCCGGCTGGCGCAGCGGCATGCAATGCACCACGCCGTCGCCTGGTCCAACGCCCGTCGCCAGCACGGCGGCAAGCAGCAGGAACGGCGCCGCGAACGATCGAGAATCCATGCCCGGGCCATCCTGCTTGCGAGGCACCCGGTTAACCTTCGATTAAGAACAAAGCAAGAACATAACTCGTGGTGGCGAGTCCGCGGCCGGCAGCCTGGTCAGCGTGGGCGTGCCGCCCGTTGGTTCACCCGCTCGCGCAGCTCCTTGCCGGCCTTGAAGAACGGCACGACCTTCTCGTCCACCGCGACCGGTTCGCCGGTGCGCGGGTTGCGTCCGGTGCGGGCGTCGCGTTGCTTGATGGTGAAGGCGCCGAAGCCGCGCAACTCGACCCGCTCGCCGCGGGCGAGTGCTGCCGTCACCTCGTCGAAGATGGTGGACACGATCAGCTCGACATCGCGGCTGGTCAGATGCGGGTTGGCGCCCGCGAGCTCGGCGATCAGTTCCGACCTGGTCATGCCGCTTCTCCGGATCCGAACACCTCAAGGCTGCCAGAGAGATACCGCACCGTCAAGCGCAAGCCCTTGCATCATAACGGTTTTCGACGCCAATTCGCCCGTCAGCGTATCGAGCGCGCCGGCCATGGCGGCCATGCCCAGCTGGTGCACGAGGCCGAGCGGATGCAGCCCGGGCCAGCGTCCGGACGGAGGACGGCGCAGCGGTTCGACCGGCAGGTCGGCGGCGATGTGCTTCGTCCGCGCCAGCCAGTCGCGGGCGTCCCGCTCGGTGCCGATCTGGTCGATCAGGCCGAGGCCGACCGCCTGGTGCCCGGTATAGGGGCGCCCGTCGGCCAGCGCCCGCACACGGGCCGGGTCCATGTGCCGTCCGGTGGCGACGATGTCGACGAACTGCCCGTACAGGTCGGCGACCACGCCCTGCAGCATCTCCCGCCCTTCCGGGCTCAGCGGCTTGACCACGCTGGGCTGGCCCTTCAACGGCCCGGACACCAGCTCGTCCACGCCGATGCCAAGCTTGCTCAGCAGGCCGGACAGGTCGGGGCTTTCCAGGATCACGCCGATGGAGCCGGTCAGGGTGGCGTTGGAGGCGAAGATCCGGGCCGCCGGCACCGCGATCATGTAGCCGGCCGAGGCTGCCACCCCGCCCATGGTCACCACCACCGGCTTGCGGGCCGCGAACCGGGCGATCGCGTCGTGCAGCGACTCGCCGCCGGACACCGAGCCGCCCGGGCTGTCGATCGCCAGGATCATGCCGCGGACGCTGGCGTCCTTCGCCGCCGCGTCGATCAGGTCGAGCCGCTCGCGGTCCTCGGTGATGATGCCCTCGACCCGCAACCGGGCCAGATGCGGGCCGGACAGGAACCCGGCCTGGTGCCGGCGCAGGCCCGCGGCCGCCCCCAGCGCCAGCACGAAGCCGAGCACGGCCAGCGCCCGCCAAAGCGTCAGGCGCCGCTTCAAGCGCAGCCGGTCCACGACCAGGTCGGCTTCCAGGCTCATCTGCGGCTCCAACCGGTCGAGGATGCCAACGAGGGTATGGCGAAGCCGGAGCCGGGAAAAGCCTCCATCACCGCGGCACAGGGTCCGGCTGCGACGGCGCCATGCCGAGCACCGCGCGTAGCAGCGCGTCCGCATCGGGGTGCTGCCCCTGCGACAGCACCCGCAGCGTCACGTCGAGCCTGCCGTCGAGCAGCAGCATCGCGTAGCCGTGCACCATCGACCACGCCCGGACGGCGTCCGCGACCTGGGCCAGGGTCGGCTGTTCCCGCCCGGCGACGAAGCCTCCGGCGGTCTGCGTCAGCAGGGCGCTGGCGTGGGCAAGCGCCTCCGCCAGCGCCGGGCGGGCGGGATCGAGCCGCTCGGACCGGAACATGAGCTGGAACAGGGCCGGGTTGGCACGGGCGAAGGCGACATAGGCCTCGCCCATCGCGTCCAGCCTGTCCTGCCCCGTGGCCTCGCCCAGCGCGGCGCCGAAGCGCCGGAAGCCGAGCGCCGCCAGCTCGCTCAGCAGGCCGCCCAGGTCGCCGAAATGGTGCGCCGGCGCCATGTGCGAGACACCGGCGCGGCGCGCCACCGCGCGCAGGGTCAGGCCGGCGATGCCGTCCTGCTCGAGGATCGCCAGCGCCGCCTGCAGCAGCGACGCCGGCAGGTCGCCGTGATGGTACGGGCGGGTGCCGTCCCGCCGCGGCCGCTTCGTGGTCACGCTCGTCATGCTCCGGATGTGCCACCGACGGCTTCATCTTTCCAGTGTAAGTTTTTCCTGGACGGTGGCAGGCGCATGCGCTAACGCTCTATCTATACGATGTAAGGATGGAGCGGAGGATGGCACACCAGAACAGGCGGCCGGTCGGGCAGGAGCAGCGGCTCGAACGGCTTCCGGTCACCGGGACGATCCCGTCGGGGCTGCGCGGCACCCTGTTCCGCAACGGCCCCAACCCGCGCCACCCGGCACCAGACCGGCACTGGTTCGTCGGCGACGGCATGGTGCACGCCTTCATCCTGTCGGAGGACGGCGTCGCCTACCGCAACCGCTGGGTGCGCACCGCGCACTGGCACCGGGAGGATCGGGGCGACCGCGAGGCCGTGCCGCACGGCGCACCGGACGGCCTGGCCAACACCTCGATCCTGCATCATGCCGGCCGGCTGGCGGCGCTGGAGGAGGCTCATGCCCCGGCGGGCCTCGATCCGGCGACGCTGGACACCCTGCCCGGCCCGGTCTGGCCGGTCGGCGAACAGCCGTTCACCGCCCATCCGAAGCGCGATCCCGGCACCGGCGCGCTCTGGTTCTTCGGCGCCGGATCGGACGGCCCGTTCTCCCCCTCGATCCGGATCGGAGCGCTCGCTCCGGACGGGCGGATGCAGGCGGAGGCGCGGATCGAGGCGCCATATTACGCCCTGGTGCACGACTTCGCAGTGACGGCTCGCCACGTGGTGCTGCCGCTGTTCCCGCTGGTGGGCGACCGGGAGCGGGCGATGGCGGGCGGGCCGGCCTTCGCCTGGGAACCAGGGCGCGGCTGCTTCCTGGGCGTGATGCGGCGCGACGATCCGCAGGCGAGCCTGCGCTGGCTGCCGGTGGAAAGCTGCTTCGCGTTCCACGTGCTCAACGCCTGGGAAGAGGCGGACAGCCTGCTGATCGACCTGATGCAGAGCGACGTGCCGGCGCTGTTCACCGACCCGTCCGGCGCGGCGCTGTCCGGGGACGCTGCCAGCCTGTGGCGCTGGCGGGTCGACCTGTCCCGCCCCGGGGCGCCGGTGCGGCGGTGGCGGCTGTCCGGGCTCGCCGCGGAGTTCCCGCAGCTCGACTCCCGGGTCGCCGGCAGCCGGCACCGGCACGGCTTCTTCGCAGCAGACACGCGCGGGGACGGTCGCGATGCGGTCTGCCACCGCGACGAGGCCATGGGATCGGAAACGCTGTTCCGGGGCGAACCCGGCGACGGGCTGTCGGAGCCGGTGTTCGTGCCGCGCGACGCGTCCGCCGGCGAGGGCGAGGGCTGGCTGCTGGCGGTGCGGTATCGCGCGGCGGATGCCTGCAGCGACCTCCTGGTGCTGGATGCGGAGCATGTCGCGGACGGGCCGGTGGCCATCGCCTCGCTGCCCTGCCGGGTGCCGGACGGGTTCCACGGCGCCTTCGTGGGAGCCGGCGCGTGAGCGGCCAGGATCCCAGCGGGGGACGCAGCCGGGGCCGGGTGATCCTGGGCGAGATCGCGCTGGGGGTCGGGCTGCCGTGGCTGGCCTACGCCGCCTTGCGCCGGATCGGGCTGGACCAGACCGCGGCTCTGCTCTGGAGCACGCCGGTGCCGATCGCGGTTGCGCTGAACGGGTTCCGCCGCCGCGGCAGCCCGGACAGCGTCGGCCTGCTGGTGATCGCCGCCACGCTGCTCAGCCTGGTGGTGGCCCTGACCTCGGGATCTACCTTCTTCGTCCTGGTGCGCGCCTCGTTCGTGACTGGCGGGATCGGCGTCCTGTTCCTCCTGTCGCTGGCGCTGGAACGGCCGGCGCTGTTCTTCCTCGCCCGCGACACCACCACCGGCACCAGGGCCGAGGCGGCGGAGTTCGCGCAGAACTGGCAGTGGCCGATGTTCCGCCGCGCCATGCGCCGCCTGACGGTGGTCTGGGCCGGCTTCCTGATCGGCGAGGCGCTGGTCCGGGTGGCGATCGCGGCGATCTGGCCGATCCCGGCGCTGGTGGCGGCGACGCAGCTGGTCTGGGTGGCGGCACCGGTGCTGCTGGTCGGCTGGAGCATACGCGCCGGCCGGCGCTGGTCCGGCCAGCCGGACGAGGCGGCTGCGGCGCCCTGACTTGGCGCGGGCGCCGAATCCTGGTCCTGTCGGCGCAACGCCCGGAGCCCGTCATGCCCGATCATGGTCCTGCAGGCCTGCCGGACGACCTTTCCGCCGGTCCGGACCACGGCCTGCGCCGCCTGCTCGACCGGCAGCGCATGGCCGTCCTGGGGGCGCCGCCGCCCGATGTGGCGCAGCGTCGGGCGTCGCTGCGCCGGCTGGACGCGCTGCTGCACCGGGACGGCGACCGGCTGCACGCGGCGGTGTCGGCCGATTTCGGCCATCGCGCCTATCCGGAAACCGTGCTGGCCGAGCTGGTGCCGCTGCGCGCCGCGATCCGCTTCGCGCTGCGCCACCTCGGCCACTGGATGCGCCCGCGCCGCCGGCGGGTCGGGTTGTCGTTCCAGCCTGGACAGGCCTGGGTGGTGCACCAGCCGCTCGGCTGCGTCGGCATCGTGTCGCCGTGGAACTACCCGCTGTTCCTGTCGATCGGTCCGCTGATCGACGCGCTCGCCGCCGGCAACCGGGTGATGCTGAAGCCGTCGGAGCTGACGCCGCGGTTCTCCACCCTGCTGGCCGAGCTGCTGGCCGCGCGCTTCGAGCCGGAGCAGGTCGCGGTGGTGACCGGCGGCCCGGCGGTGGCGCAGGCGTTCTGCGCGCTGCCGTTCGACCACCTGCTGTTCACCGGCTCGACCGCGATCGGCCGGGCGGTGATGCGGGCGGCGGCCGAGACCCTCACCCCGGTCACGCTGGAGCTCGGCGGCAAGAGCCCGGTGATCGTCGCACCGGACGCCGATCCGGCGCGCACCGCACGCAGCCTGATGATCGGCAAGCTGTTCAACGCCGGCCAGACCTGTGTCGCCCCGGACTACGCGCTGGTGCCGCAGCACCGGCTGCCCGAGTTCGCCGACGCGCTGCTGGCCGAGGCGGCGCGGCTGTACCCGCGGATCACCGACAACCCGGATTACACCCGCATCATCTCGGAGCGTCACCTCGACCGGCTCCAGCGCCTGGTGGACGAGGCGGCGCAGCGGGGGGCAGCGGTGCTGCGCGACCCGGCGCACCAGGCGGAAGCAGACCAGTCCCGGCGCTCCGGTCGCATGGTGCCGACCCTGCTGCTGGAGGCGCCGGACGACAGCGAGGCGATGCGCGACGAGATCTTCGGCCCGGTGCTGCCGGTGCTCGGCTACCGCACGCTCGACGAGGCGATCGGCGTCGTCAACAGGCGGCCGCGCCCGCTGGCGCTGTACTGCTACACCGACGACCGCGACACCGAGCGGCACGTGCTGCGGCACACCCTGTCCGGAGGTGCGACGGTCAACGGCACGATCCTGCACTGCGCCCAGCCCGACCTGCCGTTCGGCGGCGTGGGCCCGAGCGGCACCGGCGCCTATCACGGCGAAACGGGCTTCCTGCGCTTCTCGCACGCGCGCGGGATCTACCGTCCCGGCCGGATCAGCGGCTTCACCACCCTGGCGCCGCCGCACGGCCGCATGACCGCCCGGCTGCTGCCGCTGATGCTCGGCCGCCGGTCCGGGCGGCCGCCTGACGCATGATCGTCCGGTCATGCCCTGCTCCGTTCCGGAACGGAGCAGCCTTGTCAGGCAGGTGGACCGTCGAGGCGGTCCACACCGACCCGACGCCGTTCTAGGCCTTGTCGGCGCCGGCCTTGCGGCGGCGGCCGGGACGGGCCGGCTCGGGAGCGGCCTCCTCCTCGACGGGAGGGCGGCCGCCATCCTTGCGCCCGAGGCCGATCTGTCGCGCCAGCGCCGAGCGTCGCTCCGCGTAGTTCGGCGCCACCATCGGGTAATCCGGCGGCAGGCCCCAGCGCTCGCGGTAGGCGTCCGGAGTCATGTTGTAGGCGCTCTGCAGATGCCGCTTCAGCATCTTCAGCTTCTTCCCGTCCTCCAGGCAGACGATGTAGTCGGGGAACACCGAGCGCTTGACCGGGACCGCCGGCTGCAGCTTCTCCGGCTCCGGCGCTGCCTGCCCCACGGTGGCCAGCGCCTGGTGCACCTGGCGGATCAACGCCGACAGATTCTCCGACGCCACCGTATTGTTGGAGACGTGGGCAGAAACGATCTGCGCCGTGAGGGCCAGTATTGCCTGACCGTCTTCTTCCGCCATCACGTGTTCCAGTTGTTCGTGTTGCCGGTCTTCTACAGCAGGATGCGCAGCACGGAAACGGCCATCGCATTCATGCAAGCCATGTCGCAGGCCGCCGCGTCACGGGTGGCCGAACGCGGCGGTGCCGTCTCCCACCGCGGAAGCCGAGCCGGCCGGCCCGGTGTTGGCGGGACCGACGGTGGTCGAGGTCGGCTCCGACGCGGCCAGCGGCGCGCGGGCCAGCGAGCCGGCGCCGGCAGGGGGCGCCGGCTCGCCGAGGCCGGCGCAGCCCGACAGGCAGAAGCCGGCGGACAGGAGGAACGGCACGAGGCAACGAGGGGCAGGCAACGACACGGTTCTTCTCCTGGACGCCGCCAGCCAACGGTTGAAGCCCGGCCCAGTTCGGGACCTGCACCCGCCCCCAGGCGGGGCACGCGACGTCAGCCGTAGAGCGCCGCCAGCCCAAGCCTGAAGATGCCCAGGATGATCAGCACCAGGACCAGCGCGATCACCCCCGCCACCACCTTGTCCCGGACCGAGAACCGATCCTCCCCGCCGGGCGGCGGCTCAGCCATGCCCGGAGCCTTCGTATCCGGACGTTTCATACCCATGGCTTCCATGCCAGTAGACCAGCAGCAGGCGGCAGTTGGCGAGCGCGACCAGGGCCAGCAGCACGGCGACGACCACGAACACGATCCGGTCGCGCGCCCTCAGCGCCCGCTCCGGCTCCTCGTGCCGGCGCGGCGGGTCGCGCTCCGGGGGTGCCCGCAGGCTGTCGAACGGCACCGGGACGCGTTCCGCGCCCGACGCTCAGGCGCCCGACTTGGGCGGTGGCGGCGACGTGGTGGGGGTGATCGTGCAGGCCTGGCCGGCCGGGACCGGCAAGGTGCCGGTCTGCCCGGCATTGACCGGGTCGGGAAAGCTCAGCGTCGCCCCGTTGCCGCCGGGTGCGGACATCACGGTGACGGTTGCGGCACCCGCCAGGCTCAGGCTGCCGTTGCAGGTCACCGACAGGGTCGGCGGGCCGGCCTCGGAATGGCCGCATCCGGCCACGAGCAGCGGCAGTGCGAGAAGCCCGAGGCGAACGAGCCGCATGACCATGTCTCCGGATGGACCGGGCGCGCGCGACGCCGCCGGATCCGAGGCGGTTGCCTAACGGAGCGCTCGGGCGCTGTCCAGCCGCGACCGGTCTACCAGCCGCGATAGCGCCTGCGGTTCCACATGTAAAAGCCGCCGACCGCCAGCACCGCCAACAGCAGCATCTCGGCGAGGCTGAGACGGCTCAGCAGCCGGAAAATGACGCCGTAGATCAGGCCGTGGATGATCGACGAGACCACCATGTGGCCGACCCAGCCGCCACCCCCGCCGAACCCGTGGTGGTAGCCGTAGCCAGGCGCGTAGCCATAGGCGTGACGCCAGGCGACGGGCAGCAGCGGGTGCAGGCCGGGCATGACGAGGAGGCTGCGCATGACGACGAGAGGATCTCCGTTCCGCCCGCCGGTTCGGTAGGAACGCGATGGAACCGCGGCGGCGACCCACGATGTTGGCCGCAGGAACCAACTTTTCAACGGGTTCCGGCCGGAACGGAAGACGGACATCCGCCACCACGGAGCGTCGATCAGCTGGCCAGCACGTGCAGGAAGTTGCGCAGCCGGCCCAGGAACATGTCCGGACGCACCGGCTCGCCGTCCTCGTGCGCCAGGTCGCGTCGCAGCGCGTCCTGTCCGCGCCGGGCCAGCGCTTCCAGCGCGGTCGCCATCTCCGGCTTCTCCCTGATCGCGGCGGCGATGTCGCTCCGGCCGATCCGGTAGGCCTGCAGCGGCGTGGTCGCGGTGGCGGTGGCGCCGTAGGGCTGGCCGGTGATCAGGCCGATCGCACCGAGGCTTTCGCCCGGCCCCATGCGGTTGACCACCTCGATGCCGTGCGCGCGCTGCACCGTGATCTCGGCCGATCCGGATGCGATCAGGAACATCGCCTCCGGCGTGTCGCCCTGCCGGATCAGCGTCTCGTTCGGCTGCAGCCGGCAGGGCGAGAAGTAGGCGGCCAGGCGCTCGCGGTCGTCGGCGTCGATGACGCCGAACAGGTCGGAGCCTGCCAGCAGCGCGCTCAGGCTCGGTGCCGGCAGCGACGGCAGGATCGCGAGCCCGGGCACCGCCAGCGCGATCCCGGCATGGCGCAGGTGGCGGTGCACCTGCCCGAGCAGCTCGGTCCGCGCGGCGTTGAGCACGGTGCTCGACTCGACCGAGAAGTCGATCTCGTAGCGGCCGCCGTCGCCGGCGAGTGCCATGCAGGCGATGGTGGGCGCCGGCGCCGGGCGCATCACGCTGCAGGACCGGGCGGCCGCGGTCAGGGTGGCGATGCAGCGCGCCGGCGGCACGGCGGGATCGAGGCTGACCGACACGGTGACGCTGCGCACCGCGGTCGGCGTGCTGCGGTTCACCAGCCTGGCCTTGGCGATCACGCTGTTGGGCACCACCGCGACGTTGCCGTCCCCGGTGGCGATCTGCGTCGAGCGCCAGTTGACCTGGATGACGTGGCCCTCGATCCCGCCCTCCACCCAGATCAGGTCGCCCGCCTTGTAGGGGCGCTCGAGCCCCACCGCGATGCCGGAGAACACGTCCGACAGGGTGCTCTGCAGCGCCAGGCCGAGCACGATGGCAATCACGCCGGAGGTGGCGAGCAGGCCGCGTATCGGCACCGCGAAGGCGAAGTCGACGATCGCCAGCCCGGTCGCGACCACCACGGCGCCCGCCAGCAGGTCCGACACGATGCGTGTCTCGCGCGGCCGGTTCTCCAGCACCACGAACAGACGCAGCAGGCCGATCGCGGCACCGGCGCCGGCGATCCACCAGCTCGCCTCCACCAGCTGCGCCCAGAAGCGCTCGCTGTTCGGCAGCAGCGCGAAGCGCGGCTGCAGCGGCGAGCCCATGATGGCCTGCACGGCCAGGGTCAGCGCGACGAAAGCGCCGACCCGTGTCAACAGCCGCGCCCAGAGCGGCCAGCGCCGGATCAGGCGCGGCACCACCAGGACCACGAGCAGCAGCGCCGTCGCCACCAGGAGCGGCCGGATCGAATGGGCCGGATCGATGCTCATGCGCTGTTCTTCCACCGGTCGCCGTGCCGGGTCGTCCGGTCGCGGCGCCATGCCGCCGCCGTGGATACTGGCCCAGGCGCCGGCGTTCGGCCATCGCCGGGGCGGTCCCGCGCGTTGCGGTGTCCGCGCCGGGAGCACCGCCGGCGGAACGGATGACCGGCCCGGTCCACCGGCATGGACGTGCTGGAACGTGATCCGCCCGCACGGCTCACGGATCGTCCTCCCGCGTGTTGTCCGTTCGAGCATCCCCGACCGGCCGACCGGATGATGCCCTGGCAGGGCAGGTCCCCGCCGCGACCGCGCGGAGGTCGAGGATCAGGTGTAACCTTTCGCGCCCAGGGACGAAGACAACCGGATGCGCCTAGCCCCTCCGTTCAACTGCCGCGGAATCGCCGCGCACCGTTCTTCCCCGGGCCGCCCCCGCAGCCCTGCACGGTGCGCCATTCCGTCGTCCTGGCCGCCGCCGGCCCCCGGCGTTCCCGTCGCAGCGACGGGCGGGAACGGACGGCGCGGCGGGCGCCGATGACGGACCGCTCCACGCGCTGCGCCGTCGCGGTGATGGCGAAGGTGCCGCAGGCCGGCCGGTCGAAGACCCGGCTGGTGCCGGCAATCCCGCCCGAGGCCGCCGCCGCCCTGAGCGCCGCCTTCCTGCGCGACACCACGGAGAACATCGCCCTGGCGGCCCGCGACGCGCCGCTCGACGGGCACGTCGCCTATGCCCCGGCGGGACTTGAGGGGTTGTTCGACGGCCATCTGGCGGCGGGAACCTCCCTGCTGCTGGCGGATGGCAGCGGCGACATGCCGGAAGCGGTGCACGGCTTCGGCCGCTGCCTGCTGCACGCGACCAGGACGCTGCTGGACGACGGCTACGGCGCCGCCTGCGTGCTCAACTCCGACAGCCCGACCCTGCCCACCGCCCTCCTGGCGCGGGCGGCGGCGCTGCTGGCGCAGCCGGGCGACCGCGCGGTGCTGGGGCCGTCCGAGGATGGCGGCTACTACCTGCTCGGCCTGAAGCGGGCGCATCCCTTCATGTTCGCCGACATCGACTGGAGCACCGGGGCGGTGGCGGCGCAGACGCGGGGCCGGGCGCTGTCGGCCGGACTGGAGCTGGTCGAGCTGCCGCCCTGGTTCGACGTCGACGACCGCGCCTCGCTGCGCCACCTGCTGGACGCGCTCGACCGCGACGACGGCGGCTACCAGGCGCCCGTGACCCGGACGGCGGTCGACCGGCTCGGCATCCGCACCCTTCTCGCCTCGGCATAGGCGGATGGCCGCCCGCCTCCGGCTCCCGGTGCTGGGCCTGCTGCTGCTGCTGCTGGTTCTGGGCGGCCTTGCCCTGCACGTTCCGGGCAGCCCGAGCGTCGGCTCGATCAGGCGCGTCGACGTGTTCGTGGCCGTGCTCGCCGCCGCCGCCGCATGCCACCTGGCAGCCTGCGCGGTCGTGATCCGGCATGGTGGCGACCGCCGGACGCTCTGGCTGGTGCTCGGCGTGGCGCTGTTGCTGCGCTTGGCCGTGCTGGCAGCACCACCGTTCCTGTCCAGCGACCTGTACCGCTACGTCTGGGACGGGCGGGTGCAGCAGGCCGGCATCAACCCGTATCGCTACATCCCGGCCGACCCGGCACTGCGGTCCCTGCGCGACGACGCGATCTATCCGCACGTCAACCGGCGCGACTACGCGCCGACCATCTACCCGCCCACCGCCCAGCTGCTGTTCCGCCTGGTGGCGCGGCTGTCGCAGACGCCGCTGGCGATCAAGCTGGCGATGGTCGGCTGCGAGGCGCTGGCGGTGCTGTGCCTCGTGCGCCTGCTCCGCCAGGCCGGGCTGCCGCCGGCGCGTGTGCTGATCTATGCCTGGAACCCGCTCGCGGTGTGGTGCTTCGCCGGCAACGGCCACGTGGACGCCCTGGCGGTCGGGCTGATCGCCCTCACCCTGTTGTGCCGCGGCCTCGGCCGCGACGGGCTGGCGGGTGCGGTGTTCGGGGCGGCGATCCTGGTCAAGTTCCTGCCGGTGGTGATCGCGCCGGCACTCTGGCGATGGCGGTGGCGGATGCCGGCGGCGGCGGCGGCGGTGATCCTGGCGCTCTACGCCTGCTATCTCGACGTCGGCACCAGGGTGTTCGGCTTCCTGTCCGCCTACGGTGCGGAGGAAGGGCTGAGCCGGGGCGGCGGCATCTGGATCCTGGCCGGGCTCGGCCGGCTCGGGACGCTGCCGTCGTGGTCGATCGGCGCCTATGCCGGGCTGTGCGCGGCGGGGCTCTGCGCCTGGGCTTCCGCGATCGCCCTGCCTCGCCGCAGGGAGACGCCGCCGGGGGGCGACGTGGTCCGCGTGTGCGGCCAGGCCGGCCTGCTGGCCGGGGCCGTGATGCTGCTGCTGAGCCCGCACTACCCGTGGTACTTTCCTTATCTCGGCGTGTTTGCTGTCGTGGCACCCTTCTCCTGCGTTGTCTGGATGTCGGTGGCCCCGCTCGTCCTGTACCTCAGCCCCTGGCACGAGTTCTTCCTTTGGCCGTCCCTGGTCTACGCGCCGGCTCTGGTGCTGGCGGTGCTGGACCTGCGACGGCGAGCGGATCGCCCCGTGCCGCTGCATCCTGCCCGTGCCCCTTCCGCAAGGAGAACCCCATGACCGTTGCTCCGGCTGCCGCCATCGACCCGCGGCGCTACTTCGAGCAGGTGGCGCCGGGGCGCGCCCCGGACGCCCTGTCGCCGCCGGTGTGCCTGTATCTGGAGGTCACCAACCGCTGCAACCTGCTGTGCGAGACCTGTCCGCGCACCTTCGAGGCGCTGGAGCCGCCGGCCGACATGGACTGGGCGCTGTTCACCCGCATCGTCGACCAGGTGCCCAACCTCGGGCGCGCGGTGCTGCACGGGGTGGGCGAGCCGATGCTGGTGCGCGAGCTGCCGCGCATGGTGCGCTACCTCAAGGACCGCGGCGTCTACGTGCTGTTCAACACCAACGGCACCCTGCTCAGGCCGTCCCGGTTCGCCGAGTATGTCGCCACCGGGCTGGACGAGATGCGGGTGTCGCTCGATGCCGCCGACGCCCGCACCTACGAGCAGGTGCGCGGCAAGGACTTCTTCGACCGCATCGTGCGCGACGTGCGGCTGTTCACCGACTTCCAGCGCGCGACCGGCGCTGCCACGCCGCGGGTGTCGCTGTGGCTGACCGGGCTCAAGGAGACGGTGGGGCAGCTGCCCGACTTCGTGCGCCTGGCGGCCGCCATGGGGGTGGGCGAGGTGCACCTGCAGCGCCTGGTGTTCGACGAGGACGGCTTCGGCATGGCGCGGGCCGACAACTCGCTGTTCGAGCGGACCCGGGCGGAAGAACAGGCGGCGATCGCAGCGGCCGAGGCGGTCGGGCGCGAGCTCGGCGTCACCCTCGACGCGTCGGGCGCCACCGAGCCGGGGATGAGCCTGAAGCGCACCGACGGCGAGCAGCCGTGGTCGACGTGCCGGCGCCCGTGGTCGCTGATGTACTTCACCGCCCACGGCCGGGCGCTGCCGTGCTGCATCGCGCCGTTCTCGGCGCGCGGCTACGCGAACTACACGCTGGGCGACGCGACCCAGCAGAGCCTGCGCGAGATCTGGAACGGCGACGCCTACCGCGACTTCCGCGCCGGGCTGCTGGGCGAGGTGCCGCCCAAGCCCTGCCAGGGCTGCGGCCTGCGCTGGAGCCTGTGACGGTGCCGGCAGGCGCGGCGCACCGCGTCGCCGCCGTCATCCCGGCCTGGAACGAGGAGGGCGCGATCGGCCCGACCGTCGGCCGCCTGCCGCGCGACCTGATCGCGCACGTCATCGTGGTCGACGGCGGCAGCCGCGACAACACGGTGGCGGAAGCCGAGGCGGCCGGCGCCCTGGTGCTGCACGAGCGCCGCCGCGGCTACGGACGGGCCTGCCTGAGCGGCGCCGAGCGTGCCCGGGCGTTCGGGGCGGAGATCGTGCTGTTCCTGGACGGCGACGGCAGCGACGCCGGCGAGCTGGCCGGCCGCATCGTGGGTCCGGTGGCGGACGGCAGCGCCGACCTCGTGCTGGCGTTGCGCGGGCGGGCGGGACGCGAACCCGGCAGCATGGGCATGCACCAGGTGTTGGCCGGGCACCTCATCGGCGCCGCGGTCGGGCTGATGACCGGCACCCGCTACCGCGACATGTGCGCGTTCCGGGCGATCCGCGTCGACGTGCTCGATCGCCTCGGCATGCGCGAGATGACGTATGGCTGGAACCTGGAGATGCAGATCCGGGCCGCCGCGGCGGACCTGCGCGTGTGCGAGGTCGCGATGCCCTACCGGTGCCGGATCAGCGGCCAGTCCAAGGTCGCCGGCAACCTGCGGGGCACGCTGCGCGCCGGGTCGCGCATCCTGCGCACCCTGGTCGGCGTCGGCCTGGACGTTCGCCGCCGCGCGCCGAACGCCCGCTAGGTGGCCGGGGCCAGCACGGCGGCGAGCGGCGTGGGATCGAAATAGGTGCGGAACGCGGTGATGCCGCCCTCGCCGAACTCCAGCACGCTGACGCCGCCGTAGCGGATCCCCTCGCCGTTCATCCGTCCCTCGCTGACCCATTCCAGCAGCGCCACGTCCTGGCCGTCGACGATGTTGCGGAACGTCGAGGAGATCGTCTCGAAGCTGCCGCGGTAGCGGGTCCAGAACGCGTGGGCGCCGCCCTTGCCTTCGGACTCGTGCTTGACCATCGGGTTGGACACGTCGGCGCCCTCGGCGAACAGGGCCGCGATCGGGCCCGCATCCTCCGACGCTTCCAGCTGCCCGAGGGCGTCGATGAACCGCTGCGTGCGCTCTTCCATGGCCTGCTCCTGACGGGTCCGGCAGCGTCCACTCGCCGCTGCCGCTCCGACCGTGTAACAGCCACCCCAGGAGCCGGTTCCCCCTTCAGGCGCCGCCTGGCAAGCGGCGCAGGCGCCTCGGCCACCAGCGCGGGGGCTCGCGGGTCTGCCGCAGCAGGCGCCGCACCGCACTGGCATGCAGCGCGGCATCGAGCACGTTCCTGTCCTGGATCACCCGCCGGGTCGCCGCGGTCATCGTCGTGACGGCGGCGAACCCGCCGCTGTGTTCGCCGGTGACGTTGTCGCGCGGGATCGGCGCGAAGCGGTCGCCGAACACGGCCGTCGCCCAGCGCTGCGAACGCTCCGGATGCTCGCAGACGAAGAACCACGGCATCCGGTCGAGCATCGCCGTCGCCCGGGCGAGGTCGCCGCGGCTGCCGGGCTCCCAGGCCGAGCCCGACAGCTGCCGGACGTGGTGGTTGCGGGTGTGGATCTCGATCCGTGGATCGTCGCTGGACACGAAGCGGTGGAAGTCGACCCGCTTGGCGAACAGCACGGGATGGAGATCGTCGAGCTGGCCCGCATCCTCCGGCACCGGGACGCGGATCCGGTAGAAGTTGTAGAGCGACAGCAGGCGCGCGGCGGGGTCGCGGAAGTTGCTGACCGGGTCGTGCCGGTCCGCGACCGCCTGGAAGATGTCGTGCCCGTAGTGGCCGGCATAGTAGCGGTAGCCGCGGAACCCGCCGTAGTGTCCGGCACGCCGCTGGTGGTCGCGCTCTGTGTTCTCTATCAGCGGGCAGTGGGCGGCCTGCGGAAACAGCGACCCGAGCACCCGGTTGATCGACGAGCCGCCGGCCTTCGGGTTGTGGAAGAAGAACAACCCGCGGTCCGGATCCGGCATGCGTCTCTTGTCTCCTCGGATGCCTCGCATCGCGTGCCGGGCAGGATGTCCCGCCGACATCGTGACAGGTGTATGACGTGGCGAGACCCGGATTGAAGCCGGTCGGCGGTTGCAACGGGTGACGAAGCGTGACGCCGGCGCCCGGGATCGACCGCCTCGCCACGTTTGTCATCGAACAGAAGCATGCGGCGTGTGTTGTTCCCGAGCTCGTCGCACCGCGGTCGCGACCAGGCTCGCTCGGGGGAAGGCTCCATGGATATCGTTCTCGCCGTCAACGGCCGCGAGCACCGGCTCGCCGTGGACGTGCGGACCACCCTGCTCGACGTGCTGCGCGAACGGCTTGGCCTGACCGGCTCCAAGAAGGGCTGCGACCAGGGCCAGTGCGGCGCCTGCACCGTGCTGATGGACGGCAGACGGGTGCTCGCCTGCTTCACCCTCGCCGTGGCGGCGCAGGGTGCTGCCATCACCACGATCGAGGGGCTGGCCGGCGAGGACGCGCCGCTGCACCCGATGCAGCAGGCCTTTCTCGACCACGACGCGTACCAGTGCGGCTACTGCACCCCGGGCCAGATCATGTCGGCGATCGCCTGCGTCGCCGAGGGGCATGCGCGTTCGGAGGACGAGATACGCGAGTTCATGAGCGGCAATTTGTGCCGCTGCGCCGCCTATCCGAAGATCGTGGCGGCGGTGACGCAGGCGAAGCTGGCGATGGAGCACGCCTGAGATGCGGCCCTTCGTCTACGACCATGCATACGGGATCCCTGACGCGCTGCGGGCCGGAGCCGACGCCGGAGCGCAGTATCTCGCCGGCGGCACCGTCCTGCTCGACCTGATGAAGCTGGACGTGATGCGGCCCGAGGCGCTGGTCGCCATCAGCGACCTCCGCCGCGAGCTCGGCGGCGTGGTGCTGGACGAGGACGGCCTGCATCTCGGGGCGCTGGCGCGCATGGCGGAGGTCGCCGACCATCCGGACGTCGTGCGGAACTATCCCGTCCTGGCGCAATCGCTGCACCTGGCCGCCAGCCCGCAGCTGCGCAACATGGCGAGCCTGGCCGGCACGGTGCTGCAGCGCACCCGCTGCTCCTACTTCCGCGACACCGGCTGGGACGCCTGCAACAAGCGCGTGCCCGGCAGCGGCTGCGCCGCGATCGGTGGCGTGAACCGCCACCTGGCCGTGCTGGGCGTGAGCGAACACTGCATCGCGCATTATCCCGGCGATCTCGCTACGGCGCTGGTCGCCCTCGGCGCCACGGTGGACCTCCGGGGGGAGGATGGAACCCGCTCCCTGCCCCTGGAGGAGCTGCACCGGCTGCCGGGCGACACCCCGCACGTCGAGACCGTGCTGCGGCCGGGCGAGCTGATCACCGCCTTCCACGTGCCGGCGGCGCCCTGGATGCGCCGCTCGCTCTACCTGAAGGTGCGCGACCGGGAGTCCTATGCCTTCGCGCTGGCCTCGGCCGCGGTGGCGCTGGACCTCCAGGACGGGATGGTGGCGCAGGTGCGGATCGGGCTGGGCGGGGTCGCCACCAAGCCCTGGCGCTCCCACGCCGCAGAGGCCGCGCTGACCGGACGTCGCTTCGACGAGGGCGCCGCCGAGGCTGCGGCGACGGAAGCGTTCCGCGACGCCGTGGTCCACGGGGAGAACCGCTTCAAGCCCGAGCTCGGCCGGCGCACCCTGGTGCGCGCCCTGCTCGACGCCGCCGCCCTGGAGAGCTGAGGCCATGCCCGACGACGCCAGCTGGACCACCATCGGCGCCGCGGTGCCGCGGATCGAGGGCCGCGCCAAGGTCACCGGCCAGGCGGTGTACGCATCCGACGAGCCGGTGGCCAACCCGGCCTTCGCGTTCCTGGTTCTCAGCACGGTCGCCCGCGGCAGGATCCGGTCGTTCGACCTCCGGGCGGCGCAGGCCGTCGCCGGCGTGCTCGACATCCTGACCTACCAGAACGTCGGCGGGGAAGCCGATCCGCCGGCACCGCATGGCGCCGGCGACGAGACCACGACGATGCAGACCGACAGGATCTGGCACGACGGCCAGATCATTGGCGTGGTGGTGGCGGACACCTACGAGGCGGCGCGCGAGGCCGCCCATGCGGTCGGAGTCGAGTACGACGCAGAGGCGCCCTCCGCCACCTTCGGCAGCCCAGGTGCGGAAGAGCAGGTGCGGGAGCCCGGCGAGCACAAGGATTTCGCGATCGGCGATGCGGACGCTGCCTTTGCCGCCGCCCCGGTCAGGATCGACGGGCGGTTCGGCACGCCGACCCAGCACCACAACCCGATCGAGCTGTTCACCACCACCTGCACCTGGCACGACGGCAGCCTGACCGTGTACGAGCCGAGCCAGTTCGTGCACGGGCTGCGCGGCTCGCTGGCCAGGCAGCTGCACCTCGATCCGAAGCGGATCCGCGTGGTGGCGCGCCATGTCGGCGGCGCGTTCGGCTCCAAGGGCATCCCGTCCGCCCGCACCGCCTGGATCGCGATCGCGGCGCGACGGCTGCACCGACCGGTCAAGCTCGTCGCCACCCGCGGCCAGGGCTACACCATCGCCACCTACCGGGCCGAGACGCGCCACCACATCCGGCTGGGTGCGGCGTGCGACGGCCGCCTCGTATCGTTCCGGCACGAGGGCTGGGAGGTCAGCTCGCGGCCGTCGGACTACACCGTGTCCGGCACCGAGACCACGGCGCGGATGTATGCCTGCCCGAACATCCTGACGCGCGTGAACGTCGTTCACACCGATCGCAACACCCCGGGCTTCATGCGCGCGCCGCCGGACGTGCCGTACATGTTCCCGCTCGAGGTGGCGATGGACGAGCTGGCGGAAGCGCTGGGCATGGACCCGGTGGAGCTGCGTCGGATCAACGACACGCCGACCGATCCGGCCACCGGACAGGCGTTCTCCAGCCGCTCGCTGATGCGCTGCTTCGACGTGGCGGCGGAACGGTTCGGCTGGGCGCAGCGCACGCCGCAGCCGCGTTCGATGCGAGACGGCGACTGGCTGGTCGGCTGGGGCTGCGCCGCCGCCGCCTATCCGGCCAATATCGGCGCGGGTGCCGCGCGGGTGCTGCTGGGGCCGGACGGGCAGGCCACGGTGCAGATCGCCGCCCACGACATCGGCAACGGCTCGCACACCATCATCGCCCAGGTCGCGGCGGAACGGCTCGGCCTGCGTCTGGAGGCGGTCACCGTGCAGCTCGGCGATTCCGACCTGCCGCCGGCCGGCCTCGCCGCCGGATCGAGCCATGCCTCGGGGATCTGCCATGCCGTTGCCCACGCCTGTGAGGACGTGCGGGCGCGGATCGCGCTCGCCGCGACCACCAGCAACGCAGGCCCATTCGCCGGGCGTGACCCGGCGACCCTGAGCCTGGCGAGGGGCGAGCTGCGTGGCGAGGACGGCAGCGCGGAGAAGCTGCACGAGGCGTTGGCGCGGGTGACCGGCGGGGCGCTGGAAGCCTATGCCGAGAACGTCCCCAAGGGGTTGCCGCCGGATGCGGTCGGCAAGCTGTACTCCGGGCAGATGGGGATCTCGCGCGGCAACCAGCGCGAGGACCTGACCGCCTACGCCTTCGGCGCGCAGTTCGTCGCGGTGCGGGTGCACGCCCGGACCGGCGAGACCCGTGTATCGCGGGCGGTGGGAGCGTTCGCGGCCGGGCGGATCATCAACCCGCGCACCGCGCACAGCCAGCTGATGGGCGGCATGATCTGGGGCATCAGCTCGGCGCTGCACGAGGCGACCGAGATCGACACCCGCGCCGCGCGCTACGTGAACGACAACATCGCCGAGTACCTGATTCCGGTGAGCGCGGACGTGCGCACCATCGAGGCGATCATGGTTCCCGAGCAGGACGAGGGCGTGAACCCGCTGGGGATGAAGGGGATCGGCGAGATCGGGGTGGTCGGCATGAATGCCGCGATCGCCAACGCGGTGTATCACGCCACCGGACGACGGATCCGGGACCTGCCGATCCGGATCGAGGACCTGCTTTGAGGCGGGGGCGGCCCGGAAGCCGCCCCCGCCCGCAGGTCCTAGTTGATGCGCTCGCCGTGCAGGGTCATGTCCAGGCCCTCGACCTCGTAGTCGCCGCTGACGCGCAGGCCGATGGTCAGGTCGATGATCTTGAGCAGGACGAAGGAAAGAACGCCGCTCCAGATCAGGGTGATGCAGACCGCCTTGCCCTGGATAATGAACTGGGCGAACGAGCCCACCGTACCGCCGGGCGCCGCGTCGGTCGCAGACAACGGGCCATAGGCGAACACGCCGGTCAGCAGCGCGCCGATGATGCCGCCGATGCCGTGCACGCCGAAGCAGTCCAGGCTGTCGTCGTAGCCGAGCGCGTGCTTGAGCGTGGTGGCGGCGAAGTAGCAGCCGATCCCGGCGGCCAGCCCGATGATGATCGACGGTCCCGGCAGCACGAAGCCGGACGCCGGGGTGATGGCGACCAGGCCCGCCACCGCGCCGGAGATGATGCCGAGCACGGTCGGCTTGCCCTTGACGATCCACTCCACGAACATCCAGCCGAGTGCTGCGGCGGCGGTGGCGATCTGGGTGGCGGCCATCGCCATGCCGGCGCGACCGTTGGCGCCGACCGCGGAGCCGGCGTTGAAGCCGAACCAGCCGACCCAGAGCAGCGAGGCGCCGATCACGGCGTAGGTGAGGTTGTACGGCGACATGTCGTCGTGGCCGAGGCCCTTGCGCTTGCCGAGCACGATCGCGCACATCAGGCCGGCGATGCCGGCGTTAATGTGCACCACGGTGCCGCCGGCGAAGTCGATGGCGCCGAACGCGCCGACCCAGCCGATCGGGCTCCAGACCCAGTGCGCGATCGGCGCGTACACCACGATCGACCACAGCACCATGAAGATGCACATGGCGGAGAACTTCATGCGGTCCGCGAAGGCGCCGGCGATCAGCGCCGGGGTGATGATCGCAAACGTCATCTGGAACATCATGTACACGGTCTCGGGAATGGTCGTGACCGTGGGGTTGGACGAGCCGGCGCCCAGCGTGAAGGCGATGTCGCTGCCCTTGGAGATGTTGGCGCCGATGCCGCCCAGCATGAAGCGCGACAGGTCGCCGATGTAGGGCGAGCCGGTGGTGAAGGTCAGGCTGTAGCCGATCACGGTCCAGGTGATGCTGACCAGGCAGCAGACCGCGAAGGCCTGCATCAGGGTCGCCAGCACGTTCTTCTTGCGCACCATGCCGGCATAGAACAGCGCCAGGCCCGGCACCGTCATCAGCAGCACCAGCGCGGTGCTGGTGAGCATCCAGGCGGTGTCACCGGTGTCGATCTTGGGCGGCGGCGGCGGAGGTGCCGCGGCCAGGGCCGGATGCGCCGCCAGCAGGAATACCGCCAGCAGGGGAGCCGCGACGATTGCGGCGCGGGCGCCCAGGGACGCGAACGGCGATGCGGGCATGGGCGTGGTTCTCACAGCGCGTCCTCTCCGGTTTCCCTGGTGCGGATGCGCACCGTGCGCAGGATCTCGCTCACGAAGATCTTGCCGTCGCCGATCTTGCCGGTGTGGGCGGATTGCAGGATGGCTTCCACCACCTGGTCCACCATGTCGTCGGACACCGCGACCTCGATCTTCACCTTCGGCAGGAAGCTGACGTGGTATTCCGCACCCCGGTAGATCTCGGTCTGGCCCTTCTGCCGGCCGAACCCCTTCACCTCGGAGACCGTCAGGCCCTGAACACCCAACGGCGTCAGCGCTTCCCGTACGTCATCGAGCTTGAAGGGCTTGATGATTGCCGTGACGAGCTTCATCGCACCTTCCTTTGTCCAACATGGCCTCCGGCTGCCGGTCGGCAGGATCCCACCGGAGAGCGTTCGATTTGACACGGCATCGTTCCAAGATCCATGCCATCGCACCGCGTTGCGCAAGAACGTCTCTTTTTGCGTCTCCGATGCCACGGTCGGTCGGCAGAACCCGCCCAGGAAACAGGCAATCGACCGATCCTGCCCAGAGGGAGGCCTATTCGTGAGCACAACCGAGGCAGGTATCGTCGACGTGGCCGTGTGCGTGGTGGGTGCGGGCCCGGTCGGCGCCACCCTGGCCTGCCTGCTGGGCAGCGCCGGGATCGCCGTGGCCGTGATCGACCACGCGCCGCTGCCGCCGATGGAGCATCCGGACTTCGACGGCCGCGCCTACGCGATCGCGTCCGGCAGCCGGCGGCTGCTGGAGCAGGCGGGCGTGTGGGCGCACCTGCCGCTGCCGTCGGGCCGGATCGACGACATACGCGTGTCGGACGGGCGGCTCGGCCGGCCAGCGTCACCGCTGTTCCTGCATTTCGATCACCGCGAGGTCGGCGAACCGTTCGGCTGGATGACGGAAGCGCGCAGCCTGCGCGTGGCGCTGAACGCCAGGCTGCACGCGAGCCCGGCGATCGTGGTCGCGGCACCGGCGCAAGCGATGGTGGTCCGGCGCGACGAGGCAGGGGTGGTGATCCGGACCAGCGACGGCCGCACCGTGCGGGCCCGGCTGCTGGTGGCGGCGGAGGGACGCGACAGCCCGCTCCGCGCGGAGGCCGGCATCGCCGTGACCCGGCTGCGCTACGGCCAGACCGGGCTGGTCTGCGCGGTGGCGCACACGCTGCCGCACCGCAACCAGGCGCTCGAGCACTTCCTGCCGGGCGGCCCGTTCGCGCAGCTGCCGATGGCCGGCACCGACGGCGCGCCCGACCTGTCGGCGATCGTGTGGACCGAGCGGGACGCGCTGGCGGACCGGCTGCTCGCCCTGCCGGAGGACGCGTTCGCGCGCGAGATCCAGCGGCGGCTGGGCCACCATCTCGGCACTGTGCGCCCGGTCGGGCGGCGCTGGATGTACCGGCTGAACGCGCTGCACGCGCACAGCTACGTGTCCACCCGGCTCGCCCTGGTCGGCGACGCGGCGCACGGCATCCATCCGATCGCGGGCCAGGGGCTCAACCTCGGCTTCCGCGACGTGGCAGCGCTGGGCGAGCTGCTGGTTGCGGCGCATGGACGGGGCGAGGACCTCGGGAGCGTGGTGCTGCTGCGCCGCTACCAGGCGGCGCGACGGCCGGCCAACCTCGCCATGCTGGCCGCCACCGACCTGCTCGACCGGCTGTTCTCCAACGACAACCCGACGCTGCGCCTGGCGCGCGATCTCGGCATCGCCGGGGTGAACCGGATCCCGCCGCTGCGCCGCGCCTTCATGCGTGCGGCGATGGGCGGGGCAGCGATGAGCGGGGCGGCGCCGTCTGCCGCTGGACTCGCAGAAACCGCGGACGCATCCCATCTGCCATCGCTCAGGAGTTGAAGCCGGAACGACGATGATGGACGACATGATCGATCTCGCACCCGCCCCCCTCCACGCCACGCCACTGCCGGGCCTCACCCTGGGCTCCGTCGATCTCGCCGCCCTGTGGCGGCAGATGATCGGCGAGGCGGCCTGCTGCGGCGACCCGATCATGAGCCGGCTGATGAGCGGCTCCATCCACGCGCACGCCGACTTCACCGCAGGGCTGGCCGCCCTGGTCGGTCGCAAGCTGGCCGACCTCGCGGTCCCGGCCGAGGCGCTGACGGAGCTGGCGGCGGCGGCGCACGAGGCCGATCCGGACCTGGTGGCGGCCGCGGCCTCCGACCTGGTGGCGATCAAGGAGCGCGACCCGGCCTGCCCGGACCTGGTGACGCCGTTCCTGTACTTCAAAGGCTTCCAGGCACTGCAGATCTACCGCGTCGCGCACCATCTGTGGCGGGACGGGCGGCGGCACCTGGCGCAACACCTGCAGAGCCGGTGCTCGGAGCTGTTCGGGCTCGACGTCCACCCGGCCGCGCTGATCGGGCGACGGGTGCTGATCGACCACGGCACGGGGATCGTGATCGGCGAGACCGCGGTGCTGGAGGACGACGTGTCGCTGCTGCAGGGAGTGACGCTGGGCGGCACCGGCAAGAACGTCGGCGACCGGCATCCGAAGATCCGGCGCGGGGTGCTGATCGGCGCCGGGGCCAAGATCCTGGGCAACATCGAGGTCGGCGAGGGCGCCAAGATCGGCGCCGGCTCCATCGTGCTGGAAGCCGTCCGCCCCTACACCACCGTGGTCGGCAACCCCGCCCGCCTGGTCGGCACCCGCCACTCCAACATGCCCGCCCTGACCATGGACCAGACCCTGCCCGCCCTGGACTACATCATCTAGGAACCGGTTTCCAAAGGCGCGCCTTTGGCGGGACCTGGGGTAGCGCCCCAGCGCTTCCTCAGATACGGCCTCACCCCCAGGAACCGGAGATACGCCCGCTCCAGCCCCGCCAGCACCACCCTGTTGCGCGCCAGCAGCCCGAGCGGCCGAAGCAGCGGGATCGCGCGCCACATCGCCGCGAAGGCTGCCGCCCCAGACAGCAGCCGCCCGTCCTCGCTGGCGTGGAAGCGGGCTAGCAGCGCAGCGCGGTCAATCGGACAGGCCTCGTCGCCGGCGGCCACATCGACGAAGCGGATCGCGCCCTTGCGGTCGAGCCGGCGCATCAGCGCGATCTCACGCCGGCACAAGGGACAGCCGCCGTCGAACCAGACCAGGAGTTGAGGCATGATGGGGCAGATGGCGTCGCCGGACCGACGCCGCAACCGGGAGCGCCCATGCGGATCGCCGTGATCGGTGCCGGCCTGTCCGGCCTCGCCTGTGCCACGGCGCTGCAGGAGGCGGGGCACCGGGTTACGGTGTTCGAGAAGTCGGCCGGCGTCGGCGGGCGGATGTCGACGCGGCGGGTGGACACGACCGGGGGCGAGGCGACGTTCGACCACGGCGCGCAGTATTTCAACCTCGGCGATCCCGGTTTCCGTGCCGTGGTCGCGCGCTGGCAGACGATGGGCCTGGCCGCACCGTGGCCGGCGGCGGGTGCGGGGGCCTGGGTCGGCACGCCGACCATGACCGCCCCGGCCCGGCATCTGGCCGAGACGCTGGACATGCGCCGGTCGCAGCGGATCCTGGCGATCGACCGGCGGCCGGAGGGCTGGCAGCTGCAGGGGGAGACCGGCTCGAGGGAACTCCACGATGCGGCGATCGTGGCGGTGCCGGCGGAGCAGGCCTCGGTGCTGCTCGGGCCGGTGTCACGGCAATGGTCGGAGCGCGCCGCCGCGACTCCCAGCGTGCCGTGCTGGACGGTGATGGCGAGCTTCGCCGATCGGCTGCCGATGGAGGCCGACGTGGTGGAGACGATCGGCGCGATCGGCTGGGCGGCCCGCAACTCCGCTAAGCCGGGCCGCACCGGTCCGGAAGCCTGGGTGATGCAGGCAGCGCCCGGCTGGTCGCGGGAACATCTGGAGGACGATGCGGGATCGGTGGCGGCGGCGCTGCCGGCGCTGCTCGGTCTGGCTCTCGGCGTGAGCCTGCCGGATCCGGTCTCGGTGTCGGCGCATCGCTGGCGCTATGCCAGGTCGGGCAGCGCGGGATGCGGCCACCTGTGGGAGCCTGCGGACCGCCTGGGCGTGTGCGGCGACTGGCTGCTGGGGGCGCAGGTGGAGGACGCCTGGCGGTCCGGCGTTGGCCTCGCCGCGGCGATCGGGACGGCCGGCTGATGCCACGCGGAGTCGCTAAGCGGGACCTGCCGGTCAAGACCTGCGCCTGCTGCGGACGGCCGTTCAGCTGGCGCCGGAAGTGGGCAAGGGACTGGGCGGCGGTGCGCTACTGCTCCGACGCCTGCCGGCGCAAGGGCGCGCCGGATCCGGCCGGTCAGGGGCCGCGAACGAGCTCGTAGAGCGCCACCGCGGCGGCGTTGGACACGTTGAGGCTTTCCATCGTGCCGGGCATCACCAGGCCGGCGATCTCGTCGCAGGTCTCGCGCGTCAGGCGGCGCAGGCCTTCGCCCTCGGCACCGAGCACCAGCGCCACGCGACGCGCCCGGAAGGCGGCGCCGTCAAAGCGGCTGCCGCTCGAGTCGAGGCCGACGGTCCAGAGCCCGGCCGCCTTCAGCGCGGCCAGGGTGCGCGACAGGTTGACCGCGCGCAGCAGCGGCACGGTTTCCAGCGCGCCGGACGCCGCCTTGGCCAGCACGCCGGTCTCCTCCGGGGCGTTGCGGTCCTGCACGATCACCGCCGCGACGCCGAATGCGGCAGCGGACCGCAGGATGGCGCCCACGTTGCGAGGATCCGTCACCTGGTCGAGCACCAGCACCGGCCCCGGCCGCTGCAGCACCTGGTCGAGCGGCGGGGTTGCCAGTGGGTCGGCCAGCAGCGCCAGCCCGCCATGCACCGCGTCGCGGCCGAGCAGGGCGTCGAGACGCGCCCGGTCGGTGCGCTCGGCGGGCAGCGGCAGCGGGCCGTTCAGGCGGCCAGACAAGGCGGCTTCGGCCTCCTCGGTCAGCAACAGGCGGCGCAGGCGGCGATGCGGGTTCTGCAGCGCCGCCACCACCGGATGGGTGCCGTAGAGCCAGTTTGCCGCTCCGGCAGGACCGCCCTGCTGCGGGGTGCCAGGACGGCGCGGCGCGACACGACCCTGCTCCGCCCCTTTCGGCTGGTTCCGGCCCTGGCCGCCCGGGTGGTGCGGTGGCCGGGCGGGTGGGCGCGGCGGACGCTTCGAGCCTGGAGGAACGGGGGCGTCGGGGGGTCTGGACGGCATGAGCCGATCCTAGCCTTTCGCCCGCCTGCCGTCACCGCGGGCAGGCAGCCCGGTTTCGCAAAGCCTTGCGTTGACATGCAACCGGTTCGGCCGTAGGTGCCTCCCCGGCCGGAAGGGTGCCCGAGTGGCTAAAGGGGGCGGACTGTAAATCCGCTGGCGTACGCCTACGTTGGTTCGAATCCAACCCCTTCCACCAGCAGGCCGGGTCCGGGCAACCCGTTCAGGACTGGTCCCGTCCGCGGGCCGGTTCCCGGGTCGACTGTGGCGCCGTCGTCGGCCCCGCGCCCATCCTCCTCGGCAGCAGCGGCGGCGACGGGGCGATGTCGGCCAGGCTGTCGCGGAACTGGCGGATCTGGTCCCGGGCACCACCCGAGATGTCGCCGACCGTGGAGCCGGCATTCACCACCGCCTCGAAGTCCAGCTTGGTCTGCGCCGCGAACAAGGCGTTGAGCACCAGCCGCTTGGTTACCGGACCCTTGCGGGCCGCCATGGCCGCCATGGCCTGCCAGGCCGCCTTCGCAGCGAGCGAGTTCTCGACGGCAAGCCTGAGAAGCGCCTTCTCGTCATCCGGCAACAGAAGATCTCCCCGTAACAGCCCAACCCGATTATCCGGTTCGACGCTCCTGCGCGACCGTCGATCCTGGGATCCCGCTTCACGAGGCCGCGACGTCGGACGCTGCGGCCGTGCCCGGTGGCCAATTGGCTGTTCCTGCGGCATCCAGGATCCTCCTGTCCACGCGTGTCGAGCCTGCGGTCGGAACCGACTCGTTGCGCTCGCCGATCCACGCAGGCCCGGACCGGCCGCGCCGGCCCAGTCGGCCTCGAACAAACGCGAGCAGGTCGGCGTTGATCTGATCCGCATGCGTGGTCGGCATGCCGTGGGGCAGGCCCCGATAGGCCTTGAAGGCCGAGCCGCGCACCAAGGCGTGTGACGACGGGCCCAAACGCGGCGAACGGCGCGATCTGGTCGTCCTCGCCGCGATGGTCACGCTGGCGGCCGACGCGCCGGCGCTCGCGGCGGGCTTCGCCAGCCCGGCCAAGCTCGGCACGGTCCTGGCGACGATCGCGAGCGATCTGCCACCGGTGACCAGCGGCGGCTCAACCGTGCTCGCCTATGCACCGGGCAGCCAGGAATATAGCCAGCCTCGCGGCGCTGCTGCACGACGTCGCCTGACGCCGGGCCCGACACCGGCTGCGGTCGTCCAGGCTGGAGCGGGCGGAGGGAATCGAACCCTCCTCGGTAGCTTGGAAGGCTACTGCATT
>CAXTVX010000005.1:0-123437 GCA_964247755.1 uncultured Acetobacteraceae bacterium
ACAGCCTCGGCAACCACGGCCGCACCGAGGCCGGCGACGTGCAGGTGATGAGTGCGGGCACCGGCATCCGCCATGCCGAGTACAACGCCGAGGCCGGCCCGACGCGGATCTTCCAGATCTGGATCGAGCCCACGCGCAGCGGCGGCGCGCCGGCCTGGGGCACCCGGCCGTTCCCGCGCGACGCACGCGTCGGCGGCTTCACGACCCTTGCCAGCGGCCGGACCGAGGATGCCGGGGCGCTGCCGATCCGCGCCGACGCCCGGATCGCCGGCGCCACGCTCAAGGCGGGCGAGACCGTTCTTTATCCCGCCGACCCGGCGCGTCACCTCTACCTGGTCGCGGCGCGCGGCCGCATCACCGTGAACGGTGTTCACGCAGACGCGCGCGACGGCGTCGCCGTGCAGGGCGAGGACGCGCTGCGCGTGACGGCGACCGCGGATGCCGAGATCATCCTGGTGGACGCGGCCTAAGCCCGTCCGCAGCCTCAACACGAAGGAGCCGACCGATGGCAAAGATCCTGGTGCTGTATTACTCGAGCTATGGCCATGTCGAGACGATGGCGCACGAGGTCGCCGAGGGCGCCACGTCGGCTGGCGCGACGGTCACGGTCAAGCGCGTGCCCGAGCTGGTGCCGGACGAGGTCGCCCGCGCCAGCCACTTCAAGCTCGACCAGCCGGCGCCGGTCGCCGAGCCGGACGAGCTCGCCGCGTATGACGCGATCATCGTCGGCACCGGCACGCGCTATGGCCGGATGTCGTCGCAGATGGCCAACTTCTTCGACCGCACCGGCGCCCTGTGGGCCAAGGGCGCGCTGGTCGGCAAGCTGGGCGCCGCCTTCACCTCGACCGCGAGCCAGCACGGCGGACAAGAGACCACGCTGATCTCCATCCTGACCAACCTGCTGCATCACGGCATGGTGGTGGCGGGCCTGCCCTATTCGTTCCAGGGCCAGCTCAGGCTGGACGAGGTCACCGGCGGCACGCCGTACGGCGCCTCCACCCTGGCCGGCGGCGATGGCTCGCGCGCGGTCAGCGGGAACGAGCGCGACGGCGCCCGCTTTCTCGGCCGACACGTGGCGGAGCTTGCCAGCAGGCTCGCGGCCTGAGACAGTTCGCAACCCGTATCGATCGGATCACCGGATGAAACTCCTCTCCCTTGCGGCTGCCGTCGCGGCGCTCTGTGTTGGTGCCGCGGGTGGCGCGCGCGCGCAGACCGCGTCGCACGAGCCGGCCACGATCAAGACGGGCAGCTATGTGGTGGAGCCCGGCCACACCCAGGTCGGCTTCACCCTGCTGCATCTCGGCTTCTCGTACTATTCGGGCGTGTTCTCGAACGTGTCCGGCACCCTGCACCTCGATCCGTCGCATCCCGAAACGTCGAGGCTGGACGTGTCCATCCCGATCGACTCCGTCGCCACCACCAGCGCCAAGCTGGACGGGGAGCTGAAGGGGCCGGAATGGTTCGACGCCGCCCGCTACCCCGCCGCCACCTTCACCTCGACCCGGGTGACGCGGACCGGCCCGGATACGGCGCGCGTCGAGGGCAGCCTCACCCTGCACGGGGTGTCGGCGCCGGAAACCCTGCTCGTCCACTTCGTCGGCGACGGGGTGAACCCGCTGGACAAGAAGTACACCGTCGGCTTCGAGGCCACCGGCAGCATCAGCCGCAGCCGGTTCGGGGTGAAGACCTATGTCCCGCTGGTCGGCGACGACGTGCGCCTTTCCATCGCCGGCGCCTTCGAGCTGCAGGGCTGACGCCGGTTCTTTCCCCCGAACAGGAGCGAACGACGATGAAGACGATGGTGCTGCTGGCTGCAGGTGTCTGCTTCGTGCTCGGCAACGCCGCGTCGGCGGCGCCGTGCCGGGATGGCAAGGGCAAGTTCATTACCTGCCCGGCCCCGGCGGCTGCGAAGAAGAGCTGCCGGGACGCCAAGGGCAAGTTCATCAAGTGCACGGCGGCCGCTTCCGCCTGATCTCGGGCAAGCCGTTCCCGTTCCTTCGTGAGGGGACGGCGATCGTCTAGGAGCAGTGACGACGTCGCGGCCGCGTCCGGGACGCACCCCCCCGGCAGCGCCGTCCCGTCACAGCAACGCCAGCGCCTCCCGCAGCTCCGGCCGCGCCTGCGGCTCGGGCTGCACGCAGGCACGCTGCACGGCCTGCAACCGGACCAGCCCTAGTGCCGGATCGCAGCGCTCCAGCAGCTCGCCGAGCAGCACGCCCCAGGCCAGCACGTCCAGCCGGCGCAGCGCGGCAGCATCGCCGCCCGGCAGGACCGAAGCGGCGCCGAGGTCGCCCAGCCGCGTGTCGCCGTCCGTGCCGTCCCACAGGACGTTGTGGGCATACAGGTCGCCGTGCAGCAGCCCGCGGTCGTGCAGGTGGGCCGCGGCCGCACCGATCCCGCGCGCGATCCGCAGCACCGTGTCGGGCTGCAGACGCAGGGCCGGATCGTAGACGTCGCGGCTGCAGGTCTGCAGGCTGGGCGGCCCTGCCAGCGGTCGCCAATGCCCGGGGAGCAGCGGCATCACCAGCCCGGGCGTGCCGGACGGATGTCCGGACAGGTGTCCCAGCCCGCCGACCAAATGCGGATGCTCGCCTGCCGCCAGGCTGGCGGCGATCTCGTGCCCGGGCAGGCCGTCGCTGGTGACAGCATGCTTGAACAGCTTGCAGGCCACCGGCCGGTCGCCGGCCGCCCCGCCCCGCTGCCAGGACGCCTGGTGGATCTCCCCGGAGGAGCCCTCGCCGAGCTTCGGCCCCAGGACCAGCCGGTTCCAGGGGATCGCGCTGGCGGCCGGCGGCGGCCGGATGCCGTCCAGCTCGTTGCCCGCCCAGGCCAGCCAGGCGAGACGGGGCAGCTCCGTCAGCCAGGACGGCAGCGCCGTGAACCGGTTGGCGGACAGGCGAAGCAGCTCCAGCGACGGGGCGCCGGCCAGCCGCTCCGGCAGGGCGTCGAGGCGGTTGCCGGACAGCATCAGCTTCTGCAGCAGGGGCCGGTCGCCGATCGCGTCGGGCAGGCGCTCGATCCGGTTGCCGGTCAGGGTCAGCCAGCGCAGGCCGGGCGGCAGCGACTCTCCCGGCACCTCGCGCAGGCCGGTGTTGCGGAAGCCGACCTGGCTCAGCGACGGGCAGTCGCCCAGCACCGGCGGCAGGCGGTCGAAGCGGGTGCCGGAGCAGAACAGGACGCGCAGCCGCCGCAGCCGCCCGAAATCCGCCGGCAGCGCGTCCAGCCCGGTGCCGCCGAGGTCGAGCAGCTCCAGCGTGTCGGCGAGGCCCAGCACCTCGCGCGGCAGCTCGCGCAACGGTCCGGACAGCCGGAGCGTGCGGGTGCCGGCGAGGTCGCCGCGTTGCAGCGCCGCCAGGACGGGATCGGGAGGAGCCACCGGAGGCGGGGGTTCTACGGCGACCCGGACGACTCGTCCGAGCGTTCGGACCAGGGCAGCATGCGGATCGCCCGGACCTTGAAGCCGAGCAGCCGGCGGTCGCTGGAGTTGGCGAGTGCGTCGGCCGGACGCCGGGCATTCAGGGCGGACAGGGTGAGCAGCACCTCCCCGTCCGACGGGATGATCGAGGCCGGGATCGAGACGCGCAGGGCGACCTCGCGCGTGGTCGACACCTGCCACCGCGTCAGGTGATGCTTGTTGGCCGACACCTCCAGCGCCAGGAAGTCCGATCCGCGCGGCACGAAGCCGACGCCCTCCACTTCCAGCACCACGCCGCCGCCGATGCCGGACCGCCCGGGGACGCGGAACTGCAGGCTCGACGTGTAGCCCAGCGTCCAGCGCCCGTCCGAATGGTCGCTCCAGCCGCCGGGGATCAGGAACGGGCCTTCCATCCGCGAGTCGAAGTCGATCTGGTGCCCGGTCGGGAACAGCGGCCCGGGAAGCGGCGACAGGACGGAGCACGCAGCGGGCCGCACGATCCGCGGCACCCAGCAGGGAAGGCCGAACACCGTGTCCTGCCGCAGCAGGCGCGGTTCGACCGTCGGGTCGAGGCCGACCCCGTCGAAGCGGAGCACGCCGTCCGCGTGCGGCATCGGCCGCAGCGGCAGCACCATGGCGCCGCCCGGCAGGGAGAACACGCGGAAGGCGTGGAAGGTGGCGAAGGTCTGGCCGCCCTGCTCGAGCCGGTGCTCGCCGAAGTCGATCCGGCCCGCTGGATCGTGCACCGACAGCACCAGGGCGTCGCGCATGGTCGACAGGCCGCCCGGGATGATCGCCTCGCGCTGCGCCACGTCGAGCCGGAGCGCCGGCGGCGCCCCCTGCCAAGGGCCGAGCTGCGGACGCCAGCACAGCGCGAACGCGGCGACCGCGATGCCGACCAGGATCGGCGCCGTCGCCCGCGCGCCGGTCCGAATCCCCGACCGCCACCCGACCCGCAGCGCCCGGCCGGCGAAGCGGAGCAGGCGCACCCCGTAGATCCCCAGCAGCGGAAAGGTCCAGGCGAAGTAGTGGAAGTTGTTGTAGCGCCACAGGCCGGGCGGATGCAGGTCGCGGTAGCACAGGTAGAGCGCCCAGTACGGCAGGATGGCGCCCAGCACGATCACGTGGATCCGCCGTCCTTCCGGCAGCGGCACGCGCATGACGGCAGCGGCCGCCACCGCGACCACGCCGGCGAAGCAGGGCGCCAGCCACGGGAAGCCCTCGACCAGCCCGGCCTGGCCGGGGAACAGCGGGCGCGGGCCGACCACCAGGGTCACCCAGTGCAGCGGCAGCAGCCGCCATTCGAAGCCGGTCTGCTGCGACATCTCCATGTACGGGCTCGGGTGCGGCCCGAAGATCGGCAGGTAGACGGCCAGGAAGATGCCGAAGCCGGCGGCGAAGCCGGCGACGGCGGTGGCTCCCATCCGGACGAATCGGGCCGGCTGCCGGCGCAGCGGTGCGAGTGCTGCGCCCGTCAGGACCACGAGGCAGGCCGGCAGAAGGGCGAGCAGGTCGGTCGGGCGGAAGGCCGGAACCAGGCCGACCGCGACCCCAAACCAGAACGGCCAGGCGAGCCGGATCCGGCCGGGGATGGCGACGTTGCCGGCGATCCTCGCCGCCGACAGCAGCCCCAGCAGGATCAGCGGCGTGGTCAGGCTGGTGTTCCAGGGGATCACCCAGTTGTCCAGGACCGTCGGGTCGCCGAGGTCGATCAACAGGAACACCAGCACGGCGGTGAGGCGGCTCGAGCCCATCGCGCGGGCCAGCGGCACGAACAGGAGGAATGAGGCGGCGAAGCCCACCAGGTCCGGCCACAGGAACGGCTGGCGCGGCGTCAGGTGCATCGCGAGCGCGCCGAGGAACGGGTAGAGCGGCTGGTACCACTGGCTGGCGATGTCGGCGTGGTGCTGATGGAAGCCCATCACCGCCTGCAGCGTCTTCCCCTGGTCGTACCAGCCCCACCAGCCGTCGCCCTCGACCAGGCTGCGCGGCCGCGTCGGCAGCCGGGCGTTGGCGCGGAAGTAGCGGCGCACCAGCAGCAGCAGGCCGAGCCATGGCGCCAGCCGGTCGGCTGCGGCCAGCAGGCGCCTGGCCGGCGACCCCAGATCGCGCCGCAGCGCCATCGCCAGGAGCACGGCCGCCTCCACGACGCCCGGCAGCTCCCCGCCGCGGCTCCGCACCCGGCGCGACGCCTCCGCCGTGATCCGGGCGAACCGGCGCGCCGCCGCGGACGGGGCTTCCTGCAGGGTCGTCATGGCCGGTCGGTTCCCGCTCAGCCGGCCGCCACGTCGTGCAGGACCTCGTCCCAGCGCGGCTCCAGGGCGGCGCGGCTGTAGAGCCTGGCCCGGCGCAGCGAGCGGTCGCGCAGGTCGCCGAGCAGCCCCTGGTCGCGCGGCAGCCCCGCCACCCGGGACAGGAGCAGCGACAACGCGTCCTCGTCGTAGGGGTCGAAGTACTTGGCGGCGTCGCCGCACACCCAGCGATGCACCGGGATGTCGGAGGCCAGCACCGGCGCGCCGCAGGCCATCGCCTCAACCGTGGCCAGGTCGAAGCCCTCGGCGCGGCTCGGGCACACCACCGCATGCGCCGCGGTGTAGAGCGCGCGCAGGTCCAGGCTCGACACGTCCACCAGGTGGTGCACCACGTCCTCGGCGATCAGCTGCTTGAGCAGCCGGACCTCGTCCTCGCTGCGCCAGCCGGGATTGGCCACCACCGCCAGGCGGAAGCGGGCCCCGCCGCGCCTGGCCGTCGCCGCCGCTCGCATCAGCAGCCCGTAGTTCTTGCGCGGCTCCAGGGTCGAGACGGCCATGATGAACGGCTCGTCCAGCAGGTCGCCCCGCTGGTCCTTGGGCGCGGACGCCTGGGCGGCGCCCGGACCGGCCGTGTCGGCGTCACGGCCGACGTCGCGCAGCTTGCCCGCGGCGGCGGCGCGGCCTCGGCCGACGATGGAGCGGATCTCGTCGGGCGGACGGATGTCCGGCCTGAACACGGCCGAGGACATGGTCGGGATGATCACCGTGCGGCGCTCGGCCGACGGGAAGATGCGGAGCAGGTCCTCGCGCACCGGCTCGGAGGTGCACACGAACCAGGCGCCGTCGGCCACGTTGGCCCGGAGCATGCGGAAATGGCCGCGCGCGTGCTCCACCGCGTGGCTGATGGTGTGCGGCCAGAGCAGCGGGATGGCGTCGTGGTAGCGCACCACCAGCCTGCCGCCTCTCAGCCGGTACGGGCACGGGGTGTGCGCGAGGTGGATGTCCCAGCCGCCGCCGCGCATGTCGAGCTGCACCCGCCGGCGCAGCCGGTTGGTGTTGGCCAGCGCCGCCGCCTCGTGCCACGCCAGCTGCGGCACCGGGTAGCGGGCCTGCAGCAGCAGGTGGCGCTCCTGCGGCGTCAGGCCGAGCCGGAACAGCCGCATCCACAGCCAGTCCTCGAACAGGTCGGGGTCGAGCAGGGTGTCGAGCCGTTCCACCGTGCCGCGCCGCTCGATCGCCTCCAGCCGGTGCATGACCGACTTCGGCAGCAGCCTGCGCGCGATCCGCCGGCCGCGCGGGATCATCTGCTGGCCGGAGTCCAGCGCGATCAGCTGCGCGCTCTGGGTGAAGATGCCCTGGCCCTCGACCGTGCGGCCGCGCCTGGCGGTGGCGCTGCGTGGGGAGGCGCCGCCGTTGAGCAGGCCGCCCGCCTCGAAGTCGGGGGAACGGGCAAAGGCGGAGAACAGCAGCCGGGTTTCCTGCGGGATGCCGGCATAGCCGTCGAAGCAGGGGCGGAGCTCCATGAGCACGCGGATCGGCCCGGTCCGGCCGCTGCGGAGCGGCAGGTCCCGGCGGGCAGCGCTGATGGCTAGCTGGTTCATGGTGCTCGATACGGTTGCGGTCGTGCCCGGGGCCAGGACCTTCTACGCGACGGTTCCGGGCCGCGCCAACCTTTGCGCGGATCGAGATACGACCCGTGCCGCGCGTCCGCCACAGGTAACGATCCGTCGTCGAGCCCCGGACATGCAACGACGTTTGATCACCGGCGCCTCGACCCTGGCTCCACGGCGCCGGTCGCTCGGCCGCCAGCGCGTCTGCGGCAACGGTCCCCTGTCCCGCCGCGGTGCTGCGAAGGCTTGCGCAACGAAAGCTATCCCTCGATAGCCTGTCGGCCGCCCGGGCTTCGCATGGCATGGTGGCTCGGAGTAGGCGATGCACGTTGATCTCGGGACGCATCGGCAGACAAGGCTGCCGGTCTCCCTGGTGCCCATCGGTTGCGCGGCGCTGCTGGTGCTGGGGCTGGTCCGGAGCGCGGTCATCTGCCTGCGCCGGCAGCCGGACGCGGACATGGCGACGGTTCCCCTGATCGACGAGGCGGTGCGTGCGCACGGCCTGTCCGCCCTGTCCGCGTGGCACTACACCCAGGACAACTGGCTGCTGTCGGTGATCCTGCCCGAGTTGCCGCTGCAGGTCGCGCTGGCCCCATGCCCCTGGCTGCCGGCGCTTACCGGATGGCTGTTCTTCGTCGGCTGCTGCGCGATCATCGGCCTGCTGGCGCGGCCGACGATCGGATCGCGACCTGCGTTGCTGCTCGGCACGACGCTGCTGTTCGCATCCCCCGACGCCCTGACCGGGTTCGGCTTCCTGGCCCACCCGACCAGCCACGACGTGTCCAGCTTCTGGTGCCTGCTCGCCCTGCTGCCGGCGATGGCGTGCCTGCGCGGCCGGTCGCCGTTGCTCGTGCTGGCGACGGCGGCGGCGCTGCTGGTTGCGACGATCTCCGACCCCTGGACGCGCGCCGCCTTCCTGCTTCCGGTTTCGGCCGCATCCCTGGTCGCGGCCGTGGCGCTGGGGGGCAGGATGCGGCGCGTCGCCTTCCTGATCGCCCTGGCCACCCTGCCCTCCTGGCTTTGCGGCAGCCATGCCTTCGGGTTGATGCCGAGCCTGACGGCGCTGCATTTCGATCGCGGCCCCTTGTCGGCGGTCCCGGCGCATCTGCGCGCCGCACTGCTGGGCGCAGGACTGCTGTTCGGGATCGGCGATCCGGTTCCGTCCGCGACGGGCGTGCCATGGGGCGCGGTATCGAGCCTGCTGGCGCTGGCCGCCCTGGGCCTTCTCGCCGCGGTCACGCTCATCTCGCCGGCCGGCCGGCCGCGTGAGCCGGACGGCTTTCTCATGCTGGTCTGCGTGTTGTCCTGCGCCGGGACGGTGGCTGCGTTCGGTTTGTCTGCCATCCCGGCCGACACCGCCTTCGCCCGGCTGGTGCTCAACCTCTACTTCGTCCTGCCGCTGTTGCTGTGCCTCGCCTTGGCCGGGACACGCGGCGCCGGCCCGGCGGCGCTGCTGGCGGCGGCACTGCTGTTCGTCGCCGGCAGCCTGGATGCCCGATGGATGCCGGTGCGCGAGCACTCGGTCGGCGCCCCAGGCTGGCAGACGCGCCTTACCCGCTTCCTCCGGGCGCATGACCTTCATTACGGCTATGGCGGCTACTGGGGCAGCGATGCCAACTCCAGCCGCGTGCGCACACGTGGCGCCGTCACCATCCGTCCCGTCAGTGGCCCAGGCGGCGGGCTGCCGATCCAGCCGACCGGAAGCCAGACCTTCGACGCGTGGTATCGGCCCGGGGACGCCGGCAGCGTCCAGACCCGCTTCTTCGTCTCGGTTCCCGATCCGGACCTGTGCGGCGATCCTGCGGCCTGCCGCACCCTGGCGATCCGCTCGTTCGGCCGGCCGGACCGCATTCTCGACTGGGAAGGCCACGACATCCTGGTCTGGTCGCATCCGGTCCTGTTCCGGATGCCGGACCCGTCGGTGCTGGACGCGCTACCTGCGCCCGGCCGCACGCCGTCGTCCGGCGTCGCCCTGCAGCCCTACCTTTGGACCGGCTGGACGCTTCCCGACGGGGACGGAAGCTGGATGCGCGGGCAGCACGCCGTGCTGATGCTTCCTCCGGTGCCGGAGGCGGACGATAGGCAGTGCCTGCTCCTGCGCGCGGCGAGCGGGCCGGATGGAGGCCCGACCCAGTCGCTGCGCCTGCGCGACGGCGACACCGTGCTGGCGTCCTGGACGGTTCCGCCGGGCCTGCTCACCTGGCATTGCATCCCCCGCCACGTCCGCGGCACCGCCCTGGTGCTTGAGCACGGTCCGGAGGATGCCGGCCGGTCGGCCTGGGTTTTGCTCGCATCGATCGGCGCGAAGAAGGATCGATAAGGATGCTCCCGATCCTTCCCGCGACGGCCGGGAACCTGTCGCAAGAGGCGCGGCGACACCGTCCGCTGATCAGCATCGTCGTGCCATGCTTCAACGAGGCCATCGTGCTGCCAGCCTTCCACGAGCGCCTGTCGGCAGTCATGCACGGGGTGGGGGACAGCTGGGAAGTCGTCTACGTCAACGACGGCAGCGGGGACGACACGCTTGGCGTGGTCGAGCGGCTGGCCGCGTCCGATCCGGGCGTGGCGCTGCTCAACCTGTCGCGCAACTTCGGCAAGGAGATCGCGATGACGGCGGGGCTCGATCACGCCGCCGCCACCGGGGCGGTGGTCGTGATCGACGCAGACCTGCAGGACCCGCCGGAGCTGATCCCGGAGCTCGTGGCGGTGTGGCGGCAGGGGATCGACGTGGTCTACGCCCAACGTCGGCGGCGGTCCGGCGAGAGCCTGGCCAAGCTCGGCACCGCCAAGGCTTTCTACCGGGTGATGGGGCGGCTCAGCACGCGCGTGAGGCTTCCCTCCGACAGCGGCGACTTCCGCCTGATGAGCCGGCGCAGCGTGGACGCCCTGCTTCGGCTTCGCGAGCATCACCGCTTCATGAAGGGCCTGTTCGCCTGGGTGGGCTTCCCGAGCCAGGCGGTGCTCTACGACCGCGCGCCGCGCGCAGCCGGGCGCAGCAGCTGGAACTACTGGACGCTGTGGAACCTGGCGCTGGAAGGCATCACCAGCTTCACCGTCCTGCCGCTCAAGATCGCCACCTATATCGGCCTGTTCACCGCGGTGGCAGCACTGCTGTTCGGCGGGCAACTCATCGTCCGGACGCTGCTGTTCGGCAACACTGTCGCCGGCTATCCCAGCCTGATGGCGGTGGTCCTGTTCATGGGCGGGGTGCAGCTGATGACGCTGGGCGTCATCGGCGAGTACCTGGGACGGGTGTTCAACGAGGTGAAGCGGCGTCCGCTCTATCTGGTCGAACGGCACCTGCCGTCCGTGCAGGCCGCGCCGGACCAACAGGACGGGCACAGGTTCACTCCGTCATGACCTGCCCGGCCTGAGCAGCCGGCCCAGCACGCGAACCGGCCTGGTCAGCTTCCAGGAGGTCGAGGCGTACAGCGCCTGGAGCATGAGCGCGTCGCCGTCGAGGCCGGTGGCGGGCGCGCCGCCATAGCGCTCGGCCACGCGCTGCCGGCGCTGCTGCTCGATCCGCTCCGACTGCTGCAGCGCGGCCTTCTCGTTCTCCTGCTCGATCCGCGCCGCCTCGGCGTGCGCCCGCTCCAGCCGTTCCGCCGCCGCGTCGGCCTTGGCGGTCCTGGCCGCGGTCTCGTCGCCGATCAGGCGCTGCAACTCGCCGACCGCGCGGCGGGTCTCGGCCAGGATCCCCGCCTGGCCGCGCGCCTGGTCGAGCGCCCGGTGCAGGGCAAGACGCTCGCCCTGCAGCTGCTCGTTGCCGGCAGACAGACGGCGGTTCTGGAACTGCAGGTCCTTGACCAGCTCGTCGAGGCGCTCCTTCTCCCGCTGCAGCGCGACCAGGCGCGCCTGCACCATCTGCAGCTGGATGGGCAGCAGGGGCCGGTCGTCCTCCGGCGCCTCTTGCGGGCCGTTGACCACCACCAGCTCGCGACCGGTTTCCGCGGGCTCCGCGTCCTGTTCCAGCATGGGAAGAAGGCCGGCCTGGGCCAGTGTCATGTCCACCTGTTCCGGACCGTTGGCGAGAAGGTTGATCGCGACCTGGCTGGTCGCATCCAGGGCGGCGGACAGGCGCTGCTCGGAGCGCTGCTTCTCCTCCAGCGACCGCTGCTTCTCCCCCAGCGCACGATCCGCTTCGGACAAAGCCTTGTCCATGTGGTCGCGCTCGCCTTCCAGGGTCCTGGCATAATGCTCGACGTCTCCGAACTGGGCACGCAGGTCGTCATAGGTGTCGCGCAGCGCCACCGTGTCCCAGCGCAGGACGTTGTCGAACACGTTGGGCGCGCGGAAGCAGTCCGGCGGCGGGACGAAGTCCTTCTCGACGAAGAAGTCGTTCAGGCCGTCATGGTGGACGAAGCGGTAGCCGACGCCCTCGAGGTACTCGGTGATGGTGGTCTGCCGGCGCACCGGGCTTTGCGGCAGGGTGGCCTCGAGCATGATCAGCGACGGGCGGTGGCGGTCCCAGTCGTTGCCGCGGAGCACCCGCTCCTCGAAGCCTTCCACGTCGATCTTGAGGATGTCGACGTGCGGCGGTCCGGCCTCGTCGAGGACCCGGGCCAGCGTCGTGGCCGCCATCTCGACGCGGCGCACCTCCGTGCCATGGCCAGCGTGGATCGCCGCCTGCTCGGCGTCGCCGGTGGACAGGCCGGTGTTCTCGACGATGAAGAACGGCGTTGCGTCGGCGGGCCGGTCCGACAGGAAGAGCTGCAGGTTCAGGTCCTCCGGCCGCTTCTGCAGCAGGAGTGCGAAGTAGTGCGGGTTCGGCTCGATGTTGATGCCGCGCCAGCCGAGCTGGTACAGCCCGAACAGGTCGTTGCCGTTCACCGGGTCCTCGGCGCCGACGTCGACGAAGAAACCGGTCCGCCTGCCCGCGAACACCCGGCGCAGCAGCACGTCCTCGGCGTTGATGCTGTAGGAGATCAAGGGGGCGGCCGGGTGGCCGGCATCCTGGTTGCCGTTCATGGGCACAGACCTGTCAGGCGGAGCCGGTCGAGCTGCCGGCGCGCGACGGCCTGCGCCCCGTACTGGCCGGTGATGTGGGCACGGGCGGCAGCGACGCGGCCGGCGACCGCGGCGCCACCCTCGGCCACGGCGCGCATCTGCCAGGCGGCATGGTCGAGATCGGGATCCGCCCAGCGCTGGTTCTCGTGGAACGGGTATTCGCCCGGTCCCACCGCGGTGAGGCGGCAATCGACCGGATACCCGGTGCCGCACGAGACCAGCTCGGTGGTCGCGGAATAGTCGGTGGCGATCACCGGCTTCCCCAGCACCATCGCCTCGGACACCAGCAGGCCGAGCCCCTCGCTGCGATGCAGCGAGACCACGGCGTCGCAGGCGCCGATCAGGGCGAGCGACTCGTCGCGGGACAGCGTCCGCTCGACCAGGACGACGTCGGGGTTGTCATGCAGGGCGTCGAGCAGCGCGCGCTTCTCCGCCGGCACCTTGTCCGCGTTCAGCGTCTTGAGCACCAGCGCCACCCGGGGGCCGCCCGGCCGCCGCCGGAAGGCGCGTCGGAACGCCTCCACCACCGCGAGCGGGTTCTTGCGCTCGATGAACGAGAAGTAGTCGAACGCGAAGAAGAACAGGAACGCGTCCTCCGGCAGGTTCCAGGTCCGCCTGGGCATCGGCGGGGGCAGTGCGAAGTCCAGCATCAGCGGCATGCGGATCACCGGCTTGTGCAGGCGGCGCATCAGGGTGGTCTGGATGAAGCCGGTCGGCGCCCACACCTCGTCCACCAGATCGAACGCGTCCACCCAGGCGTCGGGCAGCACCGACAGCTCCCAGAACGGCGTCATGATCCGGTAGGCGTCCGGCCGCAGCCGACCGTCCAGGCTGTCGACCACCTGGCCGATCTGGTCGGCGTTGATGCTGAACACCTGCACCGGCGCCCGCGCCTCGTCCACCAGCAGGGGCGCGCAGCTGTCGTCATTGGCGGTCGAGTTCGAGTTCAGCGCGGTGGCAAGCCCGCGCACCGCCAGCCCGGCATGTTCCAGCGCGCGCAGGGTCAGCCGTCCCGCCTCGCCGAGGCCCAGCGCCAGGCGCAGGTAGCCGACCACGTCCACGTCCGGCTCGTCCGGCGCGCGCCTGGCCGGCGCCTGCCGCCCGGGCAGCGACACGGCGCCGAACCGTTCGGCGACCGGCTCGATCAGCCGCGGGTCGCCGACCAGTGGCTCGGCGTGCTTGACCACCCAGTCCAGGAACTCACGCCCATCCTCCTCCCGGTCGGGAGAGAAGCGCTCGTTCAGCCAGCGCTCCCGGGCGTGGAGCCCGGTCATCAGGTTGGTGACGACGCTGCCGAACGGGCCGCTCCAGGGCAGGACCGCGCTCCGCTGCAGGTGTTCCTCGAAGCCGTCCGCGGGATCCCCCGGCCAGACCAGGTGATCCTCGCGGAACAGGCGGCGGACGAACGGGGTGATCGGGGTGCCGGAGCGGAAGCGGTTCCAGGCATAGGAGCCGTTCGGGATCGAGCCGTGCCCATTGGCGAGCAGGCGCTGCGCGTAGCGCACGACCAGGGCCTGCAGGTCCGCGTCCATCGCGTCGCCACGGAAGCCGTCGGTGTACTTGGACAGCCGGGTGGTGTCCCGGGGGTTGATCCCGCTGTAGTGGAAGAAGGTCAGGGACTGCCCGTCGACGGACCACGCGTCCCCGTCACGCCGCAGCACGCGCTGCGACAGGTTCCAGTAGGCGACGTTCAGGGTCGGGTCGCGCAGCACGCACAGGCGAGCGGCGAAGCCCGGCAGCAGGTCCATGAACTTCTGGTCGACGAAGATGCCGCCTGGCTGGTCGTTCAGGCACTGGTACTCGAGGCGGCGGGACCACCAGCGCAGCAGCCTTTCGGTTTCCGGCGTGGCGCCGACGCCCAGGAAGCCGAGGTTGAACACGCCGGCCTGCATGATGCCGATGTCGTCGGGAAACGCGCTGCCCTCGGCCGGGAAGCAGACGTGCGGCGTCACCACGAACGAGGCGCCGTCGCGGAGTGCTGCCGTCACGCTCTCCACCGGTCGGAAGATCTCGATGTCGGGATCGAAATACAGGACGCGGTCATGCCCGCGGGCCAGCAGGTGGCGGAACATGAACGGCTTGAGCGCCGTGTTGAGCTCCATCACGTCGTAGCGGAAGCGGAACGCGTCGAAGTCCGGGATGTCCAGCGCCTCGGCCGGCACCACCGTGCAGCCGGGCGGGTAGAAGTCGGGCTCCCCATGCTGCCGGTCTGCCAGGCACAGGTAGTGCGCCGCCTCGGGATGGTGCAGGCGCGCCGTCTCCAGGAGAATCCGTGCCATCGACACGTAGTTGTTCGAGCAGATGGTGAAGATAGCCAGGCCCGGCATGTGCACCCAAGTCCCCCGTCGGTCGGGACCGACAACACCCAGCCCACGGACCGCCACCGGGCGGCGCGAACCGGGTGCGGCTCCATACCGCGTGCACCTGCCGCGTTCCAGCGGCCCCGGACCGGCCCCGCCCGGCCGTCCCGCCTTCCCGGACGATACGGCATCGGCCGCGGAACCGCCAAGCGGCGGGGAACCCATGCCTCGCGCATGGGTCGGGCCGCGGCCGGCTGCACCGGGCGCCGCGACGCGGCCCGGCGAACGGCACGGACCGGCTGCACGACGTGCCGCACTCCCGTCCGATGCCGGTCCCCGTCGTTGGGGGGAGAGGCGGTGACGGGCTAGCGGATCGTGAGGCCGACGGTGCGGGTCTGCGACGGGACCGGCAGCGACACCGTCAGGTTGCTCAGGAAGGTGAGCCTGCCGGTCGCGTGGTCGACCTTGTAGGCATACACCTTGTTGCTCTTGCCGGCCGAGGCGGGACTGTTCTCCTCCTGCAGCACGTAGAGGAAGTTCTCGTCCGGATCGAGCGAGAACTGGTTGAAGCCGCCGACGCCGCCGGCGACGACGTGCTGGATCTCGACCGGATGCGCTGGATCGGACAGGTCGAACACCGAGATCGACTGGTCGACGGTGTTGGATGCGTAGAGGGTGTGCCCGTCGCGGGTGGTGCGCAGCCAGCACAGCCCCTGGCCGGAGTCGGTCGCGGTGCCGACCAGGGTCAGTTGGCCGACCGCGTTGTAGCGGTAGGTCGCGAGCAGGTTGGCGGTGACAAGGCCGGCATACACGTAGGGTGCGTGCGGGTTGGTCCACAGGCCCAGGACCGGAGCCACGGTCCCGTTCTCGGTCGGCGGCGTCACCGTGCCGGTCTTGAACAGGTAGCCGCCCGGGAGCTGCGCGTAGGAGTCGATCACGCCCCCACTCGGGAAGCCCGAGGTGAACACGAACGGCCCGGTGTTGCTGGTCAGCACCTGGCTCGGGTCGGCGCCGGGATGGAGATAAACCTCCGCGTACGGCAGGTAGTTCAGCGCTCCGCCCGGAGCGACGTCGAACACGTTGAGGCGCGGGTTGGTGTCGCTGTCCGGCGACGCCGGGTTGATGGCGTAGTCGGCGGTCACCAGCGTGTTGCCGTGCAGCCCGAGCGAAACCGGCGTCGCGCCGTGCGCGGCCACCGGCGAGCTCGAGAACGGAACCAGGCTGCCGTCCGGCTGCACGTGCATGACCGCGATCGTGTTCGAGCCGCCGTTGATGGCGTAGAGCACGCTCCGGTCCGGGCTCAGGATGATGTTCTGGTCGTTGTCGAACGGGCCGAGGGCATAGCTGGCGTCGAAGAACCCGGTGCCGCCGGTGAGATAGGGCGATCGCGCCTTGGCATGGAGGCTGCCGTCGGAGGCGATATCATAGGCCAGGATGGAGTTCTGTCCCGCCGCCGTCAGGTTGCTCTCGACATACAGGACGTGCGGCTGCGATGCCCGTGCGGGCGTCGCGTCCGATGTGGTGGTCTGGGCCATCGCCAACGTCGGCAGAAGGCAGGTGAGCGCCGTCGCGGCCGTCAGCCGAAGGCGCCGCGGGTGCCGGTTCGTCATTATGTCCTCCCAGATGTGACATGGGAGAGTTCGTCGCACCGGGACGATGGTTACACGCCGATACCAGGAGTTTCGCGGGCCGGCGCCCGGGCGCCGGAGCGGCGGCCTAGTACGCCAGCGCGCAGCCGTCGGCGCGCATCTCGCTGGCGGCCGCCCAGACGCGGTCCTGGCCGCTCATCCGGTGCTCGATGCACTCGTAGCGGCCGTAGCCGCCGTCGGACGGTGCCAGCGTCCAGCCGAGTGCCGCCAGGGCGGAGCGCGTGGCGGCCGGCACGCCGGTCTCCAGGCGCAGGATGCCGTTGGGCGGCATCCCCGGCGCGTCCTCGCCCATGCTCTGCGAGGAACCCTCGTGGTGCCAGCGCGGGCTGTCTCCGGCGGCCTGGATGTCGAGGCCGTAGTCGACGCGGTTGACGATGATCTGCTGCTGCCCCATCGGCTGCATGTCGCCGCCCATCACGCCGAAGCTCATCCAGGGTTGCCCGTCCCTGGTCGCGAAGCCGGGGATGATGGTCTGGAACGGCCGCTTGCCCGGCTGGTACAGGTTGGGATGTCCATCCCGCAGCGAGAACAGCTGGCCGCGGTCCTGGAACATGAAGCCGAGCCCGTCCGCCACCAGGCCGGAGCCCATGCCGCGGAAGTTGGACTGGATCATCGACACCATCATCCCCGCGCTGTCGGACATGGTGAAGTAGGTGGTGTCGCCGTGGCTCGGCGCGTCGCCTGGACGCACGGCGGCGTTGATGCGGTCGGGCCGTATCAGGGACGCACGCGCGGCTGCGTACTCCTTGGACACCAGCCACTCGAACGGCACCTCGGAGAAGTGCGGGTCGGCGTAGTAGCGGGCGCGATCCTCGTAGGCCAGGCGCTTGGCCTCGATCTGCACCTGCAACGACGCCGCCGACTGGAAGCCCATCGCGCGCAGGTCGAAATGCTCCAGCATGTTGAGCATCTGCAAGGTCGCAGCACCCTGCGTGTTCTCCGCCATGCCGTGCACGGTGACGCCGCGATAGGTGGTGGCGAGCGGCGTGTTCCACTCCGAATGGTGCCGGCGCAGGTCGTCGCGCGTCATCCAGCCGCCGATGCGTCGGAAGTAGCGCTCGATGGTGTCGGCGATCGGGCCGTCGTAGAACGCGTCGCGCCCGCCGTCGGCAATCGTGCGGTAGGTGCGGGCGAGGTCGGGGTTGCGGAACACGTCGCCCTCGCGGGGGGCGTTGCCGCCAGGCGCATAGGTGTGGAGCGCGTTGGCGGTCTCCGCCACGCCGGAGCCCGGCCGCACGAAGGCGCGCAGGTTGCGATAGATGTAGTTGCCGATGATCTGCGGCAGCGGCACGCCGTCGGTGGCGAGCCGGATCGCGGGCTCGAACAGCGTGCGCCACGGCAGGCGCCCGTAGCGCTGGTGCAGCGTCCACCAGGCGTCGAGCGCGCCCGGCACGGACACCGTGACGGCGCCGAGCGGCGGCAGCGCGCCGTTGCGGGCGTGCGCCCGCACGGTCTGCAGGCCCAGGGCGCGCGGGCTGGCGCCGGAGCCGGCGAGCCCGACCACCTTGCCCTGCGCCGGGTCCCACACCATCGCGTAGCAGTCGCCGCCGAGCCCGGAGCTGGTCGGCTCCAGAAAGCCGAGCGACGCGTTGGCCGCCACCGCGGCGTCCACCGCCGAGCCGCCGCGCTTGAGGGTCTCGATCGCGACCTGGGTGGCGATCGGGTGGGCGGTGCCGGCGGCGCCGTTGCAGCCCATGGCGGCCGAGCGGGTGGCGAAGCTCGCCCCGAACGGCCGGTCGCCGGCATGCACGTCCGGCCGGGTGAAGCGGTCGGCGCCGGGAGGCTGGAATCCCGGCAGCGCGTCGGGCGGCGGCGGGGCGCCTCCCTGCCCGGGGCCGGCCACGGTTGCCGCCGTGTGGCTCGCCTGCCCGGTCTGGGCGGTAGCCGCCAATGGCAGCGCGGCGGCGGCGGGAAGGCTGGCGATAAAGGTCCTGCGTCGCACGGTGCGGCTCCTCGGGCACATGAAGGATCGGCGTCCTGCATCATCCATGCCTCCCGCCGCCCTGCCCAGGCCGCCCGACCAGCGGAACCGCCTGCGGCTCAGGCGGGATGCGCCGAAGTTGATCGCGCGGCCGGATTGCGGGCCGGCGGCGACCCCCACCTGACACGTCAGCCAGAAGGAGAACGTGCCGCATGGGCCAGGTGATCGACGCGCTGATCGGACGGATCGAGACCGCCGAGCGACTGGACCGGCCGGGCTATGCGCTCGGCAAGGCGATCTCGCGCACCGGGCAGATCGGCGGCAGGCCGAGCAAGGGGCTGGCCAACGCGCTGCACGGCCGCCCGCTGGGCCATCCGGTGCATCCGCTCGCAGTGGCGATCCCGGTCGGCACCTGGAGCCTCGCCTTCGGGCTGGACCTGCTGGGCGCCGTCGGCGTGCTGCGCGACCGCGGGACGCAGCGCGCGGCCGAGCTGGCGCTGAAGGCCGGGGCGGCCGGGGCGGCGCTGGCGATCGCCACCGGAGTCGCCGACTGGCAGCACCTCAACGGGCGCGACCGGCGCACCGGGCTGGTGCACGGGTCGATCAACGTGGTGTCGACGGCGATGACCCTGCTGTCGATCGCGCTGCGGGCGCGGGGGCGGCTGGCGGCCGGGCGCTGGGTGAGCGGGGCGGCGTTCCTCGGCACCGGCGCCAGCAGCTACCTGGGCGCCCACCTCATCTACCGGCGCGGCAACGCGGTGGACCACGCCGACCGCAGCCCGGAGCCGCGCGACTTCGCGGCGGTGCTGCCCCTGGCCGAGCTGGAGGAGCAGGTGCCGCACCGCGTCGCGGTATGGGATGAGGTGGCACGCAAGGAGATCGGCATCGTGCTGGTCAGGCGGGGCGAGCGCGTGCACGCCATGGGTGCCCGCTGCTCCCATGCCGGCGGCCCGCTCGACCAGGGCTGGGTGCTGGACGGCACCTTGGTCTGCCCGTGGCACGGGTCGCGCTACGACCTCGAAACCGGACAGCCGAGCACCGGGCCGTCCACCTGCCCGCAGCCGCGCTACGCGGTGCGCCTGCGCGGCGGCATCGTGGAGGTGAGACGCGAGCAGGAGCCCGGCGACCCGGTGGTCACCGCCGAGACGCTGGCCGCGCTGGCCGGGGACCGCGCCGCCGACGGCCCGGGCGACGCGTCGGTGCTCCAGCCGACGGCGACCGAGGTCCTGTTCGAGCACCACGAGCTGATCCGCCGGCTGTTCGAGCGCACCCTGGCCACGCCGGGCGACGACCCGCAGCGCCACGCGCTGATGCACACCCTGGCGGCCGAGCTGGACATCCACGAGGCGGTGGAGGACGCGATCTTCTATCCCGCGGTGTCGCCGGTCAGCGAGGACGTGGACATCGCCTACGCTGAGCACGGCGTGCTGGCGGACACGGTGGCCGCCACCGTCAAGCTGCCGACCGGCAGCCCGGCCTTCGAGCAGAACCTGCGCGCGCTGCAGGCGGCGTTCCTGCACCATGCCGGCTCGGAGGAGCGGTCCATGTTCGGCGAGGCGGAGCGGCTGGGCGAAGCGCGGCTGCGCGAGCTCGGACGGCAGCTTGAGGACAGGCTCGACAGCGAGCGCACGTCGCGCTTCCGGCGCACCTTCCGGGACCTCAAGATCAACCTGATGGCGGCGGTGTAAGGCCGGCCTGCGGACGGCGTCGGGTCCGCCAGGCCTGGCTCCCCGGCACGCGTGGTTCCGGCGGATCGGGAACTGTTCTACGGTTCCCGGATGCGGATCGGCAAGGAACGAGGCGTGGACGAGGCGAGGCCGGCGGCGTTGCGGACGGGAACCGGCAGCAGGCCACGCGCCCGCTCGCTCGGCAGCGGCAGGCCGGCGCGGGTCGCACCGCCGGAGCGCCAGGACCTGCCGGAAGACCCGGCCGCGATCGGCCCGCGCTCGCCGGACCGCTTCATCAACCGCGAGCTGTCCTGGCTCGACTTCAACCAGCGCGTGGTCGAGGAGGCGGACAACCGGCGCAACCCGCTGCTGGAGCGGCTACGCTTCCTGTCGATCAGCGCCGGCAACCTGGACGAGTTCTACTCGGTGCGCGTGGCCGGCCTGGTCGGCCAGGTGCGCGAGGGGCTGGCGACGCGCTCGCCGGACGGCCGCAGCCCGGCCGGGCAGCTCGCCGCGGTGGAGGAGCGCGCCCGCGCCCTGCTCGGCCGGCAGCAGCGCATCTGGAAGGAGCTCTGCGTCGCCCTGGGCGAGGCCGGCATCACCGTGCTGTCCGCGGACAAGCTCGACCGCGAGGACCGCGCCTGGCTCGAGACCTGCTTCATGGAGCGGATCTTCCCGATCCTGACCCCGCTGGCGATCGATCCCGCGCACCCGTTCCCGTTCATCCCCAACATGGGGCTGGGCCTGGTGTTGCGGCTGCTGCGCGACGAGGACGACCGCCACGCCATGACCGGGCTGATCATGCTGCCGGGCCAGGTCGACCGCTTCATCCGGCTGCCGACCCGGGCCGGTGCGCCCAAGGCGCCGCCGCAGGCGCGCTTCATCATCCTGGAGGAGCTGATCGGGGTGTTCCTCGACCGGCTGTTCCCCGGCTTCCACGTCGGCGGCGGCGGCGTGTTCCGGGTGATCCGCGACACCGACGTGGAGTTCGAGGAGGAGGCCGAGGACCTGGTCCGCTCCTACGAGACCGCGCTGAAGCGGCGGCGGCGCGGCGTGGTGATCCACCTCGACATCGCCCACGGCATGCCGCCCGAGCTGACCGAGCTGGTCGCCGACGAGTTCGACGTGCCGCTCGCCGAGGCGCAGAGGCACGAGGGCCTGGTCGGCGTGGTCGACGTCCGGCAGGTGATCGAGAGCGACCGCTCCGACCTGCTGTTCCCGCCCTACGTGCCGCGCTTCCCCGAGCGCATACGCGACTTCGGCGGCGACTGCTTCGCCGCCATCCGCGCCAAGGACATCATCGTCCACCACCCGTTCGAGAGCTTCGACGTGGTGGTGCAGTTCCTGCGCCAGGCAGCACTCGATCCCGCGGTGCTGGCGATCAAGCAGACGCTGTACCGCACCTCGCGCGACAGCCCGATCGTCAAGGCGCTGATCGAGGCGGCGGAGAACGGCAAGTCGGTCACCGCCATGGTGGAGCTGCGCGCCCGCTTCGACGAGGAGGCCAACATCCGCCTCGCCCGCACCCTGGAGGCGGCCGGCGTGCAGGTGGTGTTCGGCTTCGCCGAGCTGAAGACGCACGCCAAGCTCAGCCTGGTGGTGCGCAGGGAGGGCGGCTCGGTGCGCTCCTACGCGCATTTCGGCACCGGCAACTACCATCCGATCACCGCGCGCATCTACACCGACCTGTCCTTCTTCACCGCGGACCCGGCGCTGGCCCGCGATTCGGCGCGGCTGTTCAACTACATGACCGGCTACGCCAAGCCGAACTCGATGGACGCGCTGGCCTTTTCCCCGCTCACCATCCGCTCCACCCTGGTGACGCTGATCGACAAGGAGATCGGCTTCGCCCAGGCGGGCAGGCCGGCGCAGATCTGGCTCAAGATGAACTCGATGGTCGACGACGAGCTGATCGATCGGCTCTACGCCGCGTCGAACGCCGGAGTGCGCATCCTGGTGATCGTGCGCGGCATCTGCTGCCTGCGCCCCGGCGTGCCGGGGCTGTCGGAGAACATCCAGGTCAAGTCGATCGTCGGGCGGTTCCTGGAGCACAGCCGCATCTTCGTGTTCGGCAACGGCTCGCGCCTGCCGTCGCGCGACGCGCTGGTCTACATCAGCAGCGCCGACTGGATGGCGCGCAACATGGACTGGCGGGTCGAGAGCATGGTGCCGGTGCGCAACGCCACCGTGCACGCGCAGGTGCTCGACCAGATCATGGTGATGGAGCTGAAGGACAACCTCCAGTCCTGGACCCTGGACGCGCAGGGGGCCTGGACCCGCCTGGACCCCGGGGCGAAGCCGTTCTCGGCGCACGAATACTTCATGACCAACCCGTCGCTGTCCGGACGCGGCTCCGCCGGACAGAAGGTGGCGCTGCCGGTGGTGCGGCCGCTGCCCAGGCGTCCCGACCGGATCCTGGAGGATTGACCGCCATGCGTGCCGCCGATCCCGCCGCCTCCCCGGTCCTCGCCGCGCAGGGGAGGGCGCCGCGCGCCGCGGTGGTCGATCTCGGCTCCAACTCGGTGCGCCTGGTGGTGTTCGAGGGCAAGGCGCGCAACCCGGTCACCATCTTCAACGAGAAGGCGGTGGTGCGGCTCGGGCGCGGGCTGGAGACCACCGGCCTGCTCAACCCGGACGGGGTGGTGCAGGCGCTGGCGCTGATGCGGCGCTTCCATGCCGTGGCGCTCAGCCTCCACGCCGACCCGTTCGAGGTGCTGGCGACCGCGGCGGTGCGCGACGCCAGCAACGGCGCCGCCTTCGTCGAGCAGCTGCGCGGGATCATGCCGGGAGTGCCGATCCGGATCCTGTCCGGCGAGGAGGAGGCGGACTATGCCGCGACCGGGGTGCTGTGCGGCCTGCCCGACGCCGACGGCACGGTGGCCGACATCGGCGGCGGCTCGCTGGAGCTGGTGCGGGTGCAGGGTGGCGCCAAGCGGCGCGCGCAGACGCTGAAGCTCGGCGTGATCCGCCTGAGCGACCGCGCCGGCGGCGACCTGGAGCGCGCGCGGGCGCTGGTCGAGCAGGACTTGGCTGGCGTGGACTGGCTGCGCGGCGAAGGCGGCCGCACGCTCTACCTGGTCGGCGGGGCGTTCCGCGCCCTGGCCCGGCTGCAGATCGCGCGCACCTTCTATCCGCTCAACATCGTGCACCACTACGAGATGGCCGCCGACGAGGCGCGCGAGATGACCGGCTGGATCATGGGCTCCAGCAGGCGGACCCTGGAGCGGATGCCGGGCGCGCCGCGCAAGCGCCTGGAGGACCTGCCCTACGCCGCGATCGTGCTGCGCCGGCTGCTGCGACGCATGGCGCCGGACCGGGTGATGTTCTGCGTCGACGGGGTGCGCGAAGGCTGGTTCATGCGTCACGTGGCGCCGGAGGTGATGGCGCAGGACCCGCTGGAAGCGGCGTCGCGCGAGATGGCCGAGCAGCTCGGACGCAGCACCACCCTGCCGCCGGCGCTGGTGGCCTGGACCGACCCGCTGTTCGCCCAGCCAGGCGGGGGCGTGCTGGGCGGCGAGACCGCGGCGCAACGGCGGCTGCGCGTCAGCGCCTGCTGGATGTCCGACAGTGGCGCGCTGGACCATCCGGAATATCGCGCCGAGCAGACCTTCCTGCGCGTGCTGCGCCAGCCGGGCGTCGCGTTCGACCATCCGACCCGCGCCTTTCTCGCCCTCACCCTGGCGATGCGCTACGAGACCGAGCTCGACCAGCCGTTCCTGCAGCCGGCCAGGCGCCTGCTGGAGATCCCCGCCTTCCGCCGTGCCGAGGTGCTGGGGCTGGCGCTGCGGCTCGCCTACTCGCTGTGTGCAGGCGTGCCCGACCTGCTCGCCGGCACCAGCCTGACGCTGGAGGGCGGTCGGCTGGTGCTGCGCCTGGCGGGGGAGCGGGGCACCATCAACGGCGAAAGCGTCAGCCGCCGGCTCGACCGGCTGGCGCAGGCGATCGGGCTGCCGCCGGAGATCGCCACCGCGTGAGGCGCCGCCTGCTGCTTGCCACCCTGCCGGGCTGGCTGGGGCTCGCGGCCGCAGCGGCCACGACCGCTCCGGCGCACGATCCCGACGCGCTGTGGAGGACGGTGCACGAGCGCTGCGTGCCGGACCAGCGGACACGGGGCGATCCGGCGCCGTGCAGCAGCGTGGACCTGTCGCATGGCGAGCAGGCCGGCAGCATCGTGCTCAAGGACGTCAAGGGCGACACGCAATACCTGCTGATCCCGACGGCGCGGATCCGGGGGATCGAGTCGCCGGCGATCCTGGCGCCGGACGCACCGAACTACTTCGCCGAGGCGTGGGCCGCGACCGGGCTGGTCGATGCCCGGCTGCACCGCACGCTGCCGCGCGAGGACTTCGCGCTGGCGATCAACTCGAAGGGCGGGCGCAGCCAGGACCAGCTGCACATCCACGTGGACTGCATCCGCGCCGATGTCCGTGCGGCACTCGACCCGGTTGCCGCCGGGCTCGACGGCACCTGGCGCACCCTGCCGATGCCCCTTGCGCTGCACCGGTATCGCGCGCTCTGGCTGCCGGGCGACACGCCGGGCGCGAACCCGTTCCGGCTACTGGCGGCCTCGCTCGCCGACCCGGCGGCCGAGATGGTCCGGCACACCCTGGTGCTGGTCGGCGCCACCCGGAACGGCCAGCCGGGCTTCGTGCTGCTGGACGGGATGTCCGGGCCGCTCCCGGCGATGATCCTGCCCGGGATCAGGTTCGGTCCCGGCTCCGGCGAGGAGCTGGAGGATCACGGCTGCCGGATCGCCGCCGGGCCGGGCTGACCGGACGGCGACAGCAAGGCGCAGCAACAGCAAGGTAGGCCCATGACCCCGATCGCGCTCATAGCCGGCACCAGCGGCATCGTCGGCAACACGTTGGCCCGGCACCTGCTCGGACAGGGATGGCAGGTGGCCGGCCTGGCCCGGCGTCCGTCGCGCGACATCGACGGGTTGCAGCCGGTGGCGGCGGACCTGCTCGACCGGGACGGGCTGGGCGGCGCGCTGGCGGGATCGCGCCCGAGCCACGTGTTCGTCGCCGCCTGGCTGCGGCAACCGACGGAAGCGGAGAACATCCGGGTCAACGCCGCGATGGTGCGCAACCTGCTGGACGCGCTACGCCCCGCCGGATCGGTGCGGCACGTCGCCCTGGTGACCGGGCTCAAGCATTATCTCGGCCCGTTCGAGTCCTACGGGAAGGGCAGCCTGCCGCCGACGCCGTTCCGCGAGGAGCAGCCGCGCCTCGCCATCGAGAACTTCTACTATGCCCAGGAGGACGAGCTGTTCGCCGCCGCCGAGCGTGACGGGTTCGGCTGGAGCGTGCACCGGCCGCACACGATCGTCGGCTACGCGATCGGCAACGCCATGAACATGGGTGTCACGCTGGCCGTCTACGCCACGCTGTGCCGCGAGACCGGCCGGCCGTTCGTGTTTCCGGGCTCGAGCGCGCAGTGGAACGGGCTGACGGACATGACCGACGCGCGGCTGCTAGCGCGGCACCTCGACTGGGCGTCCACCACCGAGGCGGCGCAGAACAAGGCGTTCAACGTGGTCAACGGCGACGTCTTCCGCTGGAACTGGATGTGGGGGCGCCTCGCGGACTGGTTCGGGATCGAGCCTGCGCCGTTCCCGGAGCAGCCGATGCCCCTGGAACGACAGCTCGCCGACGCGGCGCCGGCCTGGGCGGAGATCGCCCGACGCCACGGCCTGGTCGAGCCCGATCTCGGCCGTCTCGCCTCCGCCTGGCACACCGACGCCGATCTCGGCCGGCCGATCGAGGTGGTCACCGACATGAGCCGCAGCCGCAGCCTCGGCTTTCTCGACTACCAGCCGACCGAAGCAGCGTTCCTCGACCTGTTCGGGCGGCTGCGTGCGGAAAGGGTGATCCCGTAGGCGCTCCGACCCCTCGGATCACCCGCCATAGGGCGTGGTCGAGAACGGGCGGTCCTGCCTGGCCGTCGCCCAGTCCTTGTTCGGCATGGCCTGCATGACGAAGCGCAGGGTGCCGCCGTGCATGATCTCGTCGTGGCGCAGGAAGCTGCGGGACAGCGGCGCGCCGTCGAGGATGACCCGGCCGACATAGGGATGGGCGTCGGACAGCCCCTCGGTGCTGACGGTGAACCGCCGGCCATTGGGCAGGTGCAGGACCGCGCGGTCCACGAACGGGCGGCCGATGACGTACTGGTTCGAGCCGGGAGCGACCGGATAGAAGCCGAGTGCCGTGAAGATCATCCAGGCCGACATCTGGCCGAGGTCGTCGTTGCCGACCAGCCCGTCCGGCGCCGGGCGGTACTGGCTGTCGACGATCTGCTTCAGCCGCGCCTCCCCGCGCCACGGCTGGCCGGCATAGTTGTAGAGATAGGCCAGGTGGTGGCTCGGCTCGTTGCCGTGCACGTACTGGCCGATCAGGCCCGACATGTCCTCGACCGCGTCGTACTGGTGCGGCGCGATGGTCGCGTCGAACATCGCGTCGAGCTTGGCGGCCAGGCGGTCGTCGCCGCCCAGCAGCCGGATCAGGCCGCCGACGTCCTGCGGCTGGTACCAGGAGTACTGCCACGCGTCGCCCTCGGTGAAGCCACTGCCGGCGCCGGCGCGGGCGGGATCGAAGCCGTCGCGGAATCGGCCATCGGCGAGCCTCGGCCGCACGAAGCCGATCGACCGGTCGAACACGTTGCGCCAGTTCCGGGCGCGCTCGTCGAAGGCGTCAGCGACGCGGTCGCGGCCGATGGCGCGTGCCGTGCGCGCGATCGTCCAGTCGTCGAAGGCGTATTCCATCGTTTTGGACACCGCCTCGTCGTCGTGGTCCACCGGGACGAAGCCGAGCCGCATGTAGTCGCCGAGGTGGCCATAGGGGGCGTAGGTGGCGCTGGCGACCATTGCGTTCAGGGCCCGATTCCGGTCGATGCCGGGGATGTTCTTCAGCAGGGCGTCGGCGATCTCCGGCACCGCGTGGTAGCCGATCATGCACCAGGTTTCCTGGCCCTGGAACTGCCAGATCGGCAGGATCCCGAACGGGCTTTCCTCCCTGGAGGCGAGCAGGCTGTCCACCACGTCCACCGTGCGACGGGCCGGCTCGATCAGCGTCATCAGCGGCTGCTCGGCGCGGTAGGTGTCCCACAACGAGAAGGTGGACACGAAGTCGAAGCCGCTTGCCTGGTGCACCGCGTTGTCCGGGCCGCGGTAGCGGTTGTCCACGTCCATCGACAGGCTTGGCGCCAGCAGCGCGTGGTAGAGCGAGGTGGCCAGGGTGCGGCGCATCGGCGCGGGGGCGTCGAACTGCACCGCCGACAGCGCCTGCCGCCAGGCCGTGCCGGCGGCGGCGTGCACGCGGTCGAAGTCGAAGTCCGGCACCTCCGCCCGGAGGTTGGCGAGCGCGCCGGCCTCGCTGACCGAGGACAGCGCCACCTCCACCACCAGCGGGACGGCGAGCGTGCCGAAGTCGAACACGCCGACCAGGCCGCGGCCGGCGATGGCGTCTGTGTCGGATGACGGGTCCCCGGGGCCCTTGAAGCCGTGATACGGCGCCGGCTCGGGCTCGCGGTCCATGAAGGCGTGGCCGGTGGGGCGGCTGGAGAAGCGTAGGGCGAAGTACAGCTGCCGCGCCGGCGCCCAGCCGCGGGTTTCGCGGAACCCGGTCGCGGTGCCGTCGGGATGCAGCGTCAGCCGCGACCACAGCACCTTGCCCGGATAGTTGTAGATGCTCTGCCGCAGGTCGACCAACAGGTGCGCCTGCTTGCCGGCCGGGAACCGGTAGCGGTGCACGCCGACGCGCGGCGTCGCCGTCAGCTCGGCGCGCACGCCGGAGTCGGACAGGGTGACGGCGTAGTAGCCCGGCTCGGCGTGCTCGGTGTCGTGGCTGAAGCGCTGCCGGTAGCCGGAGCCCGGCTTGTCCGCGTCGCCCGGATCGAGCGCCACCGCGCCGGCGATCGGCATCACCAGCACGTCGCCGAGATCGGAATGCCCCGAGCCGGAGAAGTGGGTGTGGGAGAAGCCCTGGATCGTCGGGTCCTCGTAGCGGTAGCCGGCGGCGTGGGCATAGGAGTGGCGGAAGTCGCCGATCCAGGTGTCGGGGCTGAGCTGGACCATCCCGAACGGCATCGTGGCGCCGGGATAGGTGTGGCCGTCCGGCCCGGTGCCGATCATGGGATCGACGTCGGCGAAGCCGGACGGGTCGGGTGCAGCTGCGGCAACGGCCGCGGGGATCGTCGCGAACATGCCCAGGACGGCGACGACCGGCATGAGCCGGTTGATCGTGCGAATCGGTGGCGTCACGCGCAGCCTCTCAGGTCTTCCGCTCCAAGGGCGTGGAGCCGGATGTCTTTGCCGAAGCATGGTGGCGGAGGGCCGGCTGCCGCAAGCCGCAGCCGACGGCTCCCGCACCTGGTCATCGGTTCATGTAGCCTGTACTTTTGTGCAGGACGGGCTGCAGCCGGTCCAAGCGCGGGGCGAAGACCGGCCTTCGGTGCGAGGATCCTCCACCCGTAAGCCGGAGGCGACGGTGCCCCGTGCACGGATACCCAGACGGGTTGACATCCTTTCGGGACAGGGCGTTTCATGATCGAGGTGCGGCGCGGGCCGCATCCGATCCAACCGTCCGGAACAGGACGGGGCTCGCCCGGGGAGGCATGATCCGTTGTCATCGGCGCTGCTGGACGTCACCGGCCTGACCAAGTCGTTCGACGGGGTGGTTGCCCTGGCGGATGGCCGGTTCCGGCTCGAGCCCGGCACCGTGCACGCGTTGTGCGGCGGCAACGGCGCCGGCAAGTCGACCTTCCTGTCGATCGTCATGGGGATACAGCCGCGCGACGGCGGCACGATCGCCGTCGCGGGCAAGCCGGTCGCCTTCACCCACCCCTCGCAGGCGCTGGCGGCCGGGATCGCCATCATCGAGCAGGAGCTGAGCCCGGTGCTGGACCTGTCCGTGGCGGAGAACATCTTTCTCGGCCGCGAAAAGGTAGCGGCATTCGGGCGGATCGACTTCAAGGCGATGCGGCGCGACGCCGGGCTGCTGCTGGCGCAGCTCGGCTTCGCCATCGATCCGGGGGCTGCGATGCGCAGCCTGTCGATCGGGCAGATGCAGCTGGTCGAGATCGCCAAGGCGCTCAGCCACGACGCCCGCATCATCATCATGGACGAGCCGACCTCGGCGCTGGGCGAGACCGAGGTCGGACAACTCTACACCGCGGTCAAGCGGCTGCGCGATGCCGGCAAGGGCATCATCTACGTGTCGCACCGCCTGACCGAGATCTTCGGGCTCGCGGACCACTACACGGTGTTCCGCGACGGCCGCTACGTGTCCAGCGGCCGCGTCGCCGAGATCGACCGCGCCGGGCTGATCGGCATGATCGTCGGACGCGCACTCAGCGAGGAATATGTCAAGACCAACGTGCCGGGCGACGCGACCCGGCTCGCCGTCGAGGGATTGTCGCTGCCCGGCACGCTGGACGACGTCTCGTTCACCGTGCGCGCCGGCGAGATCGTCGGCTTCTACGGGCTGCTCGGCGCCGGGCGCACCGAGCTGATGGAGTGCCTGTTCGGGCTCACGCGGGGCTGGACCGGGCGGATGACGGTGGATTCCGTGCCGGTCCGCGCCGCCTCGCCGCGCGCGGCGATGGACGCGGGGCTGGCGCTGGTCACCGAGGACCGCAAGCAGAGCGGCCTGGTGCTGACCAGCTCGGTGCGCGAGAACCTGAGCCTGGCGATGCTGCCGGCGCTGTCGCCGCGCGGCGTGATGGACCGGGGCCGCGAGGCCGGCTCGGCGGCGGAGGCGATCCGGCGCTTCGGCATCAGGGCCGCGACCGACCGGCTCCCCGTCGGCAGCCTGTCCGGCGGCAACCAGCAGAAGGTGGTGATCGGCCGCTTCGACATGACCGCGCCCAAGGTGTTCCTGTTCGACGAGCCGACGCGCGGCGTCGACGTCGGCGCCAAGCGCGAGATCTACGCCATCATGTCGGAGTTCGCCTCGAAGGGCGGTGCGGTCGTCATGGTGTCGGGCGAGGCGGAGGAGATCCTGGGCATGTGCGACCGCATCGTGGTGATGCGACAGGGCCGCGTCGCGTCGATCCTGGAGCGCGACCAGGCGGACCAGCAGACCATGCTGCATCTCGCCGCATGAACCAGGCACGGACGCAGGGCATGGGCGCTGGCGGCATCGGCACCGGGCGTATGGCGCGCGCACGCGTCGCCATCGGGTACATGAAGCGCTACGGCATCGTCACGGCGTTCTTCGCATTGTGCATCGTGCTCAGCCTGGTGTCCGACTACTTCCTGTCGGTCGGCAACATCGTCAACGTCCTGCGCCAGACCTCGATCAACGGCGTGCTGGCGATCGGCATGACGTTCGTGATCCTGACACGCGGCATCGACCTGTCGGTGGGTTCGGTGGCAGCACTTGCCGGCATCGTCGCCACCTCGTTCGCCACCCGCTCCGCCATCGCCGGCATCCCCGGCGCGCCGTATCCGGCGCTGCTGGCCATTGCCGTCGGGCTCGGGGTGGGGCTGGCCAGCGGCGGCGTGTCGGGGAGCATCGTCACCCGCTTCCGCGTGCCGCCGTTCGTGGTCACGCTGGGCATGCTGTCCACCGCGCGCGGCCTGACCCTGCTCTATGCCGGCGGCCGGCCGATCCCGAACCTGACGCCGCAGTTCCGCTGGATCGGCACCGCGGAGGTGTTGGGCGTGCCGCTGCCGATCCTGGTGCTGGCGGTGGTGTTCGCCGTCGCCTGGTGGGTGCTGGGCTACACCCGCTTCGGCCGGCAGGTGTACGCCACCGGCGGCAACCCGCGCGCCGCCACCTCGTCCGGCATCAACGTGTCGCGGGTGCGGCTGCTGGTGTACCTGATCTCCGGCGGCCTCGCGGCGCTGGCCGGGATCATGCTCGCGGCCCGCACCGGATCGGGCCTGACGCAAGCAGGAATCTCCTACGAGCTGGACGCGATCGCGGCCGTGGTGATCGGCGGCACCAGCCTGTCCGGCGGCGTCGGCGGCGTGACCGGCACGCTGTTCGGCGCCCTGATCATCGGGGTGATGAACAACGGGCTCGACCTGCTCGGCGTCGACTCCAACTACCAGCAGATCTTCAAGGGGCTGATGATCGTCGGCGCCGTGATGCTCGACTCCGCGCGCCGCGGCGAGGCGCACTGACAACACCGAGGCCGGCAGCAAGCCGACCCTCACCAGGGAGAGAACACCATGAGTTTCCGCAAGGCCTGCCTCGCAGGCGCCGCCGCCGTCCTGGCGACGATCGGCGCCGCCCATGCCGATCCGGCGAAGAAGCTGAAGATCGGCGTCGATCTCTACGGCCTCAAGGCCGAGTTCATGCAGCTCTGGGCGGCCTCGGTGAAGCAGAGCCCCGAGGTGAAGGACGGCAGCGTCGAGGTCACGGTGTTCGACGGCCGCTACGACTCGCTGGTGCAGCAGAACCAGTTCGACACCATGATCAGCCAGAAGTACGACGCGATCATCTTCGCGCCGATCGACGCCGACGCCGCCGCCACCGCGGTCGAGGCGGCGCACAAGGCCGGCATCCCGGTGGTCGGCACCAACACAAGGGCAAACTCGCCGCTGCTGACCTCCTATGTCGGCTCCGACGACACGCGCTCGGGCTATCTCGAGGCCAAGGCGGTGCTCGACAAGATCGGCTGCAAGGGCAACGTCGTCATCATCGAGGGCCCGATCGGCATCTCGGCGCAGATCCAGCGACGTGAAGGCAACCTGAAGGCGCTCAAGGAGTGCCCGGCGGTCAAGGTGCTGGAGATGAAGACCGCGAACTGGTCGCGCGCGGAAGCGCAGACGCTGATGGACGACTGGCTGACGCGCTATCCCGGCCGGATCCAAGGCATCATCGGCCAGAACGACGAGATGGCACTCGGCGCCATCGAGGCGATCAAGAGCGCCAACCTGAAGGTGGACAGCTTCGCCATCGGCGGCATCGACGGCATCACCGACGCGCTGCTGGCGGTGAAGGCGGGCGAGATGACGTCGATCCTGCAGGACGCGAACGCCCAGGCGCAGGGCTCGCTCGACGTGGCGGTGCGGCAGGTGCAGGGCGCCGGCTTCAAGCCGCAATCGGCGATCTGGCAGCAGTACCCGCAGATGAAGTGGGATGGCGGCACCGACAAGAACTACAACGTGCCGTGGACGCCGGTGACGCCGCAGAACGTCGACGAGCTGCTCGCTCGCAGGCAGAAGGGCACCTGACGCGCCCCGACCGCCCGACCAGGAGAACAGCGTGATCGTCGTGTTCGGTGCGATCGGCGTCGACATCGTGACGCGGGTGCAGCGCTTTCCGCGGCCGGGCGAAACCATCGCCTGCGACGGCTACGACGTCGTTCCTGGAACCAAGGGCGCCAACCAGGCGCTCGCCGCGGCGCGTGCGGGCGCCTCGGTGGTGCACGTCGCGACGCGGGGCGACGATGCGTCCGGGATCGTCGCGGTGTCGCTGCTGCAGGAAGCGGGGGTCGACCTCCGGCACGTGCGCACCGTGGCGACACCCACCGGGACCTGCCTGATCACGGTGGATGCGTCGGGCGAGAACACCGTGATCGCCGCGTCCAGCGCCAACCGGCACACCACGACGTCGCAGCTGGAGGCCTGCGCGTTCGGCGCCGGCGACGTGCTGCTGCTGCAATGCGAGCTGCCGCCGGACGAGACCTTCGCCGCAGTGCGCCTGGCACGCAAGCGCGGGGCGCGTGTGGTGCTGAACGCCGCACCGGCGGCCGCGGTGCCGGCCGACGTGCTGGCGGCGCTGCACCTGCTGGTGGTCAACGAGACCGAGGCGGAAGCGATCGCCGCCGCGACCGGCCTCCACGAGACCGATCCGGAGCGGATCGCGCGCCTGCTGCACGAGGCGCATGGCTGCGCCACGGTGGTGACGCTCGGCGGCGACGGCGCGGTGCTGTGGGACGGGGGCGTGCGTCGCCACGTCCCGGCGCTGGCGGTTCCCGTGGTGGACAGCACCGCGGCCGGCGACAGCTTCACCGGCTACATGGCGGCGGCCCTGGAGCGGGGCCTCGGGCTGGAGGCCGGGCTACGTCACGGCGTGGCGGCGGGATCGCTGTGCTGCACCCGCCACGGCGCGCAGACCGGCATCCCGACGGCAGCGGAGGTGCTGGCGGCACTCGGGAACGGGTCGGCATGACCGACGCCGACCTGATCACCGAGGTTGCCGGGCTGTACTACATCAACCGCCTGACCCAGGACGACCTCGCCAAGCAGTTCGGCACCTCGCGCTCGACCATCTCGCGGCTGCTGAAGCAGGCGCACGATACCGGGATCGTCGAGATCCAGGTCAGAGCGCGGCCGGACCGCGCGCGCCGGATCGAGCAGGAGCTGCAGGCGCGCTTCGGCCTGTCCCGCCTGCTCTGCGCGATCGACCTGTTCGACCCGGTCAACCGTCGGCTGAACGTGGCCTCGCTGGTCGCGGGCTACCTCGACAAGGTGCTGGTCGACGGCACCACGGTGGCGGTCGGCATGGGGCGCAACGTCAGCGCCATCACCGAGGGGCCGGGGCTGCCGCTGCCGCGCGACGTGCTGTTCGTGTCGGCGATCGGCGGCTCGGTGCAGAGCGGCGAGATGGTCAACGCCGACCACATCGCGCGTCGCCTCGCCGCCCGCTTCCGCGGGCGCAGCGAGACGCTGTATGCGCCGGCCATCGTCGAGGACGAGACGCTGCGCCTGGCGCTGCTGCGCAACGACAACGTCCGGCGCACGCTCGATCGCGGCCGCGGCGCCTCGATCGCGCTGATGGGCGTCGGCGACATGACGGAAGACAGCAACATGATCCGCATGGGCTGGCTGTCGCCGCGCGAGGTGGCGCGGGCGCAGGCGACCGGCACCGTCGGCGACATCCTCGGCAACGACTTCATCGACATCCAGGGGCGGCCGTCGCGCACCATCGTCGCCGGGCGTGTGGTGGGCCTCACGCTGAAGGACCTGGAAGCGATCGAGGACGTGGTGGTGGTGGCGAGCGAGAACACCAAGGTGGGCATCCTGCTCGGCGTGCTGCGCACCGGGGTGGTGGACACGCTGGCGACCACGCTGTCGAACGCGCAGGGCGTGCTCGACCTGGACGACGCGACGCGGGGCGACCGATAGGGGTATGCCAAGGACGCGGCAACGGGCCGAAGCCTGACCCGCACGAAGGAGGCCGATCATGGACACCAGCTTCGACAGCGCCTTCGACTTCACCGGCCAGGTGGTCCTGGTCACTGGGGGAGCAGCCGGGATCGGGCAGGCGATGGCTGGGGTGTTCGCCGGGCGCGGCGCACGCCTGGCCCTGCTGGACCGCGACGAGGCGGTGGAGGCGACCGCCGCCGCCCTTCCCGGCACCGGCCACCTGGCACTCGTCGTCGACGTCACCGACACCGACGCCCTGGAACAAGCGGTCGCCGCCGTGCTGGAGCGGCTCGGGCGAATCGACGTGCTGGTGAACAACGCGGGCATCGTCCGGCTGGCCCCGGCCGACAGCCTGACCGCGCTGGACTGGGACCTGACCATGGCGGTCAACCTGCGGGCACCGTTCGTGCTGTCGCAGATCGTCGGCCGGCACATGCTCGAGCAGGGCAGCGGGCGGATCGTCAACCTGGCCAGCCAGGCCGGCCTGGTCGCGATCGACGGCCACCTGGCGTACTGCGCGTCCAAGGCCGCGATCATCAGCCTGACCAGGGTGCTGGCGCTGGAATGGGGACCACGGGGCATCACCGTGAACGCGATCAGCCCGACGGTGGTGGAAACCGAGCTCGGCAGGAAGGCCTGGGCGGGCGAGGTCGGCGAGGCGATGAAGCAGCTGATCCCGCGCCGCCGCTTCGCGCAGCCGGACGAGATCGCCATGGCGGCGCTCTACCTCGCCAGCGGGGCGGCCGGCATGGTGAACGGCGAGAACCTGGTGGTGGATGGCGGCTACACGATCCGGTAGCGGTCGCGGCGGCTACAGGATCGGCTCCAGGTTCCAGAACCCGTAGAACTGTCCGGTATACCGGTATGGGATCAGGCTTCCGGTCGCCGTCACCTCGTCGCTGCGCTTCAGCTCGGCATCGGCGATCGGCCGGATCGTGAACGGGACATGCGCGGCCAGGGCCATCCGCTGCAGGCCGATGTTGCCGGTCAGGTCGGGCTTGGTGACGTTGCAGGCATGCAGCGCCTGATCGAAGCCCTCGCCGTTCCGATGCGTCGCCGTCACCAGGCAGGCGACATCCGTGCCGGGAATGGGCCCGCGCGCGGGTGGCACGGCGCTGCAGGCCGCCAGGACCGCGGCTCCTGCCAGAACACCCGTGATCCGCATCCCGCCACGCATCGCCTGGTTCTCCGGCCGGGCCATGTCGCGGCAGGCCCTGTCACCGCATCCTAACCATTCTCCGGCGGGATCGCAGCGTTTTGTCTCTGTGCCCGGTCACGAGGTCGAGCGCGCGCACAGCACTCCTGCGATCGTCGTCCACTCCTCCTCGACCGTGGCGCGCGACGCCGTCTGGCCGGCGCGACGATACCAGTAGCCCGCATTGGCCCGGTCGCCCTCCACGCGGTGCAGGTAGGCGTGCACCCAGTCGCAATCCGGCTCGCCCTCCCCCTGCTGGGCGCAGTCATGCGCGCGGTTCCAGTCGTCCCGTCCGGCCCACCACAGCGCCTGCAGGGCAAGCGGCAGGTCCGCCGGCGGCGTTGCCTTCGACAGGCTGTCCCGGAGCGTCTCGAGCGATGTCATGCCGTCTTCCTTCCAGGGGTCAGGATGCCATGCCCGACGCGCTGCTTCCTGGATGAAGCGGATCCGGCGCCTGCCGGGTTGCATGACCGCCGCCCATCCCTTGCGCCGCCTCCACGCCGCAGGTTCACTGCCGGCCGACACCAGGAGCACGGCGATGATCCGCTTCCACTACAGCCTGGCGCCGAACCCCATGAAGGTGGCGCTGTTCCTGGAGGAGGCGGGACTGGCCTACGAGCCGGTCCCGGTCGACACCCGCAAGGGCGAGCAGTTCGCACCCGCCTACGCTGCGCTCAACCCGAACAACAAGGTGCCGTGCATCGTGGACGGGGACGCGGTGGTGTTCGACAGCAACGCCATCCTGCTCTACCTGGCCGAGAAGACCGGCCGGTTCCTGCCTGCCAGTCCCGCCGCACGCGGCGAGATGCTGTCCTGGCTCATGTTCGTCGCCACCGGCATCGGGCCATACTCGGGGCAGGCGGTGCACTTCCGCCATGTCGCGCCCGAGCCCAGGGAGTATGCGGTCCGCCGCTACCTGTTCGAGGCGAAGCGGCATTGGGGCATCCTGGACGCGCGCCTGGCCGACCGGCGCCACGTGCTCGGCGACGAGTACACGATCGTCGACATGGCGGCGTGGGGCTGGGCACGGATGGTGCCAATCGTGCTGGGTACGGGTCCGGGCGACCGGTCGGTCTGGACCGGGCTGCCCAACCTGAAGCGCCTCCTGGACGAGATCAGCGCCCGGCCGGCGGCCGAGCGGGCGGTGGCGCTCAAGGACCGGCATGCCTTCAAGACGGAGATGGACGACGAGGCGCGCCAGCACATGTTCCGCCACACGGTCGCCGTCTGACGGCACAAGCCGGCTTGCGGCCGGTCAGAGGCTCTCGGCGAGAAGCCGGTCGTAATCCGCCGCCCCGAGCGGCCGCGGGTTCGTCGCGGTGGAGTGGTCGCGCAAGGCGGCCTCCCCGATCCCGGCCAGATGCTCCTCGCGCACGCCCATCTCCGACAGGCGCGCCGGCAGGCCGAGCTCCCGGTTGAGGCCGACGATCGCCTCCGCCACGTCGGCATCCTCGGCAAGGCCCATGGCCCGGCGCAGCGCCGGGAGCCTGGGCCCGATCGCCGGCCCGTTGAATCGCAGCACGGCCGGAAGCAGCACGGCGTTCAGCGTGCCGTGGTGCAGCCGCAGCGCATGGAGGCCGCCCAGCGGATGCGACAGGCCGTGCACCGCGCCCAGGCCCTTCTGGAACGTCATGCCGCCTTCCAGCGCGGCCATCATCATCTCCGTCCGCGCGTCCAGCGAGGCGCCGTTCCGCGTCGCCTCGACGATGCAGCGGACCGCCCGCGACAACCCGTCCAGCGCGATCGCGTCCGCCGGCGGGTTGAAGCGCGGGCTGAGAAAGGTCTCGATGCAGTGGGTGACGGCGTCCATGCCGGTGGCGGCGGTCAGCCGGGCCGGCAGGCCGATCGTCAGCTCGGGATCGCACACCGCCGCGCGCGGGATCATGTGCGGCGAGATGATCCCGAGCTTGCGGCCGTCGCCAAGGGTGATGAGCGCCGCCCGGCCGACCTCGCTTCCGGTTCCGGCCGTGGTCGGCACGGCGATCACCGGCGGCTTGGCGTCGGTGATCCGCGGCGTCCCGCCGTTGATCGCGGCATACTGTTCCAGCGGGCCGGGATGGGTCGCGAGCAGAGACACCGCCTTGGCGAGGTCGATCGGCGAGCCGCCGCCGATGCCGACGACGCCGTCGCACCCGTGCTCGCGGAGGAATCCGAGGCCGGCCTGGGCGGCCTCCTCGGTGGGGTTCTCGGGACACGCGTCGAACACCGGGACCCTGTCGAGGCCCGCCGTCTCCATCTGCCCGATCAGACCTGCGGCGACGACACCCTTGTCGGTGACGATCATCGGCCGGGTCACGCCGGCCAGATCGAGCTCGTCGCGCAGCAGACGCCGTGCGCCGGCGCCGAACTGGATGCGCGTCAGGTAGGTAATGAGGTGCACGGACATTGTCGGCTTCCCGGGGCCTACGCCGCCCGCTGCCGGGTCAGGCCGGATTGCACGATCACCGCCAGAAGCAGGAAGGCGCCGCTGGCCAGGCCCTGATAGGCCGCACTCAGCGAGCCGATCTGGTTGATGACGTTCTCGATCACGCCGAGCAGCAGCACCCCGGACAGGGCCCCCAGCATGGTGCCGACGCCGCCGGTCAGCAGCACGCCGCCGATCACCGCGGCGGCGATGGACTGCAGCTCGTAGCCGGTGCCGGCCGAGGACAGCCCGGAGGACAGGTGTGCCGCCAGCAGGGCGCCGGCGAGGCCAGCCAGAGTGCCGGACAGGCAATAGGTGGCGATCTTCACCCGCTCGACGCGCACGCCGAGCATGCGCGCCGCCTCCTCGTTGCCGCCGATCGCGAACACCGCGGCGCCGAACCGGGTGCGGTTCAGCAGCAGGGCGGCGAGCGCATAGGCGACGAGCAGGATCACCACCAGGTTGCCGATGCCGAAGGCGGCGCCGTTGGCGATCCGCCCGAACCAGCCCGGATCGGCGATCACCAGGCTTTCGCCGGCCAGCAGCACCGCCAGGCCCTTCAAGGCCAGCAACGCGGCCAGGGTGACGATGAACGGCGCCATGCGCGCCCGCACGATCAGCAGCCCGTCGACCAGCCCCACCGCGAGCCCGACCGCCATCGGCAGCGCGAGCGCCGCCAGCGCGCCGTAGGGCGCGGCATAGGCGGCGAGCACGGTGCCGAGGCCGACCATGGAGCCCACCGACAGGTCGAACCCGCCCAGGATCACCACGAAGGTCTGGCCGATCGCCACCAGCCCGAGGAAGCTCGCGGCAGTGACGATGTCGTCGAGGTTGCCCGGATGCAGGAAGTCGGGGAACACGAGCCCGGCGGCCAGGGCGGCCACCACCAGCACCACGATCGCGCCGCGCGCCTGGATCAGGCCGACGATCCGCGCCCGCGACTCGGCGCGCGCCTCGGCCGCGCCCGGGGTCGCCACGGTGGCGCTCATGCCGCACCGCGTCGGAGGTAGAGGGCGCCGACGATGAACGCCGCCTTCAGGATCTGCGCGTAGTTGGCGTTCACGTTGTTCATGATGAAGGACGCGTCCAGCACCACCAGCAGCAGCACGCCGAACACCGTGCCGAGCGTCGAGATCCGCCCGCCCGACAGCGGCGTGCCGCCGATCACCGCGGCGGCGATGGCGTCGAGCTCGAACTGCACGCCGATGTAGTTGGCATCCGCCGCTCCCAGCCGCGCGGTGGCGAACACCCCGGCCAGGCCGGCGAGCAGCCCGGACAGCCCGTAGACGAAGGCCAGGGTGGAGCGTACCGGATGACCGGCCAGCGTGGCCGCGGTGCGGCTGGCGCCGACGAACAGGGCGTAGCGTCCGGGCAGGGTGCGTCGCACCACGAAGGCGAACAGCGCCGCCAGCAGCAGCGACACGATCGCCACCACCGGGATGCCGAGCGGCGCCATCTGGCCCAGCGCCGGGATCGGGCCGCCGAACGGCAGGTCCACCCGGGCCCCACCCAGCAGCGCCTGGGCCAGGCCGCGCGCCGCCACCAGCAACGCCAGCGAGGAGATCAGCGGCGCGATCCGCAGCAGCGCCACCAGCAGCCCGTTGAGCACGCCGCAGGTGAGCCCGGCGGCGATGCCGGCGCCGATCGCCAGCCCCTGCCCCGCGTCCACCGTGAGCCCGATCAGCGCCGAGGACAGCGCCATCACCGAGCCCACCGACAGGTCGATGCCGCGCGTGCCGATCGCCAGCGACTGGCCGAGCGCGATCAGGATCAGCGGCGCCGCCTCGAACAGCAGCGAGCGGATCACCGTCGGGTTGCGGAACCCGGGCGTCACCAGCAGGTCGAACGCGACCAGGGCGACAAAGGCGACGTAGACGCTCTGCGCCCGCCAATCAATCGACAGGCGGCCGATCGACAGGCGGCGTCCGCCCGCAGGCCCCGGTGCAGGGCGTTCGGCGATCCGCCCGTCCGGAACCGCGGCGGTCACGGCACGGCTCCGTGCGCCGGCGCGTCCGCAGCGGTGCCGCCGGCAAGCAGCGCCAGCACGTCGTCGCTGTCGCGGCCGGCGGTGTCGAGGTCGCCGGTCACCCGTCCCTCGTCGAGCACCACGAGCCGGTCGGACAGCTCGACCACCTCCTCCAGCTCCGACGAGGTCACCAGCACGCCCAGCCCTTTCGCCGCCAGGCCGCGCACCACCCGGTGCACCTCCGCCTTGGCGCCCACGTCGATCCCACGCGTCGGGTCGTCGAGCATCACCATGTCCGGCTCGGTGCACAGCGCGCGCGCGATCAGCACCTTCTGCTGGTTGCCGCCGGACAGCGAGGTGATCGGCGCGTCCGGCCCTGCCGCCTTGACGCCCAGCGACTGCACATAGCGGCGCACCATGTCGTCGCGGCGGCGGCGTGAGATCACGCCGAAGCGCGAGATGCGCGGCAGCACGGCGGCGGTCAGGTTCTCGGCCACCGAAAGCTGCGCGAACACCCCTTCCGAGCGGCGATCCTCGGACAGGAAGGCGAGGCCGCGCCGGATGCTTTCCGACGGCCGCGGGCTGCCGATGCGCCGCCCCGCCACCGACACCGTGCCGCGGTCCGGCTTCTCCGCGCCGTAGATGGTCTTGAAGGTTTCGGTGCGGCCGGAGCCGAGCAGCCCGGCCAGGCCGACGATCTCGCCGCGACGGACGGTGAGCGACACGTCGCGCACCCGGTGCCGCCAGGACAGGCCCTCGACCGCGAGCGCCACCGCCGCGTCCGCCTTGTGCTGCCCCTGCGCGCCCTGCGCCTCGCTGCGCTCCTTCTGCGCCGCCACCTGCTCGCGCCCGAGCATGGCTGCGACCAGGCGCGCACGCGGCAGGGAGGCGGTCGGCTCGCTCGCCACCACCGCGCCGTCGCGCAGCACGGTCAGCCGGTCGCACAGGCGGTAGCACTCCGACAGCCGATGGCTGACATAGATCAGCCCTATCCCATCGCGACGCAGCTGCTCGACCACCCCGTAGAGCAGCTCCACCTCGGCGCCCGACAGGGCCGAGGTCGGCTCGTCCAGGATCACCGCCCGGGCGCCGAGCGACACCACGCGCGCGATCGAGATCAGCTGCTGCAGCCCCAGCCCCAGCGTGCGCAGGGTCCGCCTGGGGTCGATCTCCAGCCGGTAGCGCCGGAGCAGCGCGCGGGCATCCTCGACCATGCGGCTCCGGTCCACCAGGACCCCGAACCGCCGCGGCTCGCGGCCGAGGAACAGGTTGTCGGCGACGCTGCGCTCGGGGATCAGGTTGATCTCCTGGTACACCGCCGCCACGCCTGCCGCCTGCGCCGTGCGCGGGCTGTCGAACGCGACCTGCTTCCCGTCGAGCAGGATGCTGCCGCCGTCCGGCCGGTTCAGGCCGGTGAGCAGCTTGATCAGGGTCGACTTGCCGGCGCCGTTCTCGCCCATCAGCCCGTGCACCTCGCCGGCCCGCAGGTCGAACGACACGTCCCGGAGGGCGCGGACCGGCCCGAACGTCTTGACCAGTCCGCGCGTCTCCAGCAGCACGGCGGAAGCCCTCAGTAGGTGGCGCCGCTCTTCAGCGCCGCCTTGGAGCCGGCGACGTCATCATAGAGCGCGTCCTTCATGATCTGCGCCTGCGCCACCTGGTTGCCGTCGAACCAGCCCTTGAGCGCCGCGAACGCCTTGGGCCCGAAGCGGGGGTTGGTCTGCACGTCGGCCTGGGCGTTGCCCTCGGCGATCGCCTGCACCAGCCCCCTGGTGCCGTCGATGGACACGATCTTGACGTCGTGCCCCGGCGTCTTGCCCCCCTGCTGGATCGCCCGCATCGCCCCCAGCGTCATGACGTCGGCATGGGAATACAGCGCGTTGATGTCGGGATGCGCCAGCAGCAGCTGCTCCATCACCTTCTGCGCGTCGGTAGCCGACCAGTTGCCGGTCTGCGCCGCCACCAGGGTCAGGCCAGGATACTTCTTCAGCTGATCGGCGAAGCCCTGCGTGCGCTGTGCCTCGACCGAGTTGCCGTAGGCGCCCTGGATCTCGACGATCTTGGCCTGGCCGCCGGTCGCCTTGTTCATCGCGTCCGCCGCGCGCTGGCCCTGCACCAGGAAGTCCGAGCCCAGGAAGGTGATGAAGTCGCGGCAGGGCGTGCCGGCGGTGGCGCGGTCGATCGTCACCACGGGGATGTTCTTCGCCGCCGCCTGCTCCAGCGCCGGCTGCAGCCCGGTGGCGTTCAGCGGCGCCACGATGATCGCCTTCGCTCCCTGGGCGATCATGCTCTCGATGTCGGCGACCTGCTTGGCCTGGCTGTCGTTGGCGTTGGTGTAGAGCAGCCTCGCCACCTTGGCCTGCCTGGCGGCCGAGCGCACCGAGGCGGTTTCGGCAGCGCGGAACGGGTTCTGCTCGTTTTCCGACTGGGAGAAGCCAACCACCATGCCGGCGAGCGCGGCGTGGCTCGGGCTCGGGTTGGTGCAGCTGGCGCTCGAGCTCGACTGCACCACGGCGCTGCCCGCGTCCTGCTGCGCCATGGCGGCGGGTGCCGCCAGCATGGAGGCAGCAGCGAGGATGGAGAAGCGGCCGACGCTGCGCGCCCGGGCCTGCCTGTTGCCGCCGGACACGTCGTTTCCCTGTCGGGACATGGATAAACCCCCTGTTTGACGAGCCTTCGCGACCCGTTCCTTGCACGCTTTTGCGTGGCGCGACACAGCCTAGGAAGATGTCTCTTGTCTGACAATAGGCCGCAGCCGCGGTCCGGTCGTAGCCGGGCTCCTTTTTATTGCAGCCGCTCGGTGATCCGGTCCGCCACCCGCAGCGCGTTGGCGACGATGGTGAGCGTCGGGTTCACCGCGCCGATGGAGGGGAAGAAGCTTGCATCGGTGACGTAGAGGTTGTCGAGCTCATGCGCCTTGCAGTCCACGTCCAGCACCGAGGAGGCCGGGTCGGTGCCGAAACGCAGCGTGCCGGCCTGGTGCGCGGTGCCGCCGATCGGCGTGTCCTTGCCGAGATACAGCTCGCGGTCGAACAGCTGCGGGTGGATGTCCAGCCCGGTGCACAGGCCGCGCAGCTTGTGCTTCAGCCGCTTGAGCCCCTCCATGTTGGTCTCGGTCAGGTCGAGGTGGACCTTGGCGCCCTTGTAGTGGATCCGGTTCTGCGCGAGCGGCAGGTCCTCGGCGGTCAGCCAGAAATCGATCGAATGCTTGGCGATCCAGTCGAACGGCTTCTCCGGGAACCATTGCAGGAACTTGGGCAGCCCCTCGCCGTGCACCTGCACCCCGTCCGACTTGCCGACCATCTGGATGTGGCCGAGCGGATAGTCCCAGTCGTCGCTGCCGAAGTAGAAGTCGTTGAGGCCCAGCGTCTTCTGGAACCGGGTCGGGTTCGGGATCTTCGACACCGCCAGCATGGTGGAGTTGTTGTGGCGCATGTAGTTGCGCCCTACCTGGTCCGAGCCGTTGGCGAGCCCGTTCGGGTGCGAATCGTTGGCCGAGCGCAGCATCAGCAGGGCGGAGCTCAGTGCCCCGCAGGCGGCCACCACGATGTCGCCCGAGAACGTCATCGGCTCGCCGTCGCGGACCACCTCGACCCCGGTGACGGTGCGGCCCGACGCATCCGTGGTCAGGCGCTCGACATAGGCACGCGTCAGCAGGGTCAGGTTCGGGTGCGCCCGTAGCGCCGGGTCGACCACGATCACCTGGGCGTCCGACTTGCCATTGGTGGCGCACGGGTAGCCGTCGAACGCGTCGCACTTGCAGCACGGGCTTTCCGGCGTCGGCACCCCGTCCTTCTCGGTCAGCAGCACGCCGACCGGCAGGTGGAACGGCTGGTGACCGAGCCCCTTCAGCCCGTCGAACAGCTGCTGGATGCGCGGCTCGTGGGTGATCGGCGGGTAGGCGTATGGCTTCGAGCTTGGCGGCTCGGTGGGGTCCTCGCCGCGCAGCCCATGCACCTGGAACAGCTCCTCCGCCGCCTGATAGTACGGCTCGAAGGTGTCGTAGCCGACCGGCCAGGCCGGCGAGATGCCGTCCGGATGGTGGATCTCGCCGAAGTCGCGCTCGCGCAGCCGGAACAGCACCGAGCCATACACCTTGCTGTTGCCGCCCACGAAATAATGCAGGCCCGGGTGGAAGGTGTCGCCCTTGCTGCTGTACCAGGTCTCGGTCGCCTGGTAGATGCCGTCGACGAACACGGCCTTGCTGTCCCAGTTCTCCCGGCCGCGCTTGAGGTAGTCCCCACGCTCCAGCAGCAGGATGCGCTTGCCGGTCTGGGCGAGCTTCCAGGCCATGGTGCCACCGCCGGGACCGGAGCCGACGATGATGACGTCGTAGTGCTGGCTGCTGCTCATGGCGTCCGCGTTCCCCGGTGCTGGTCTGGCGGGCAACGCCCGTGGCATCGCCTTGTTCCAGGAACCGGCCGGCTCCGCGCGCGTCCTGCCCCACGACCGGCAGCGCATCGCGTCCAGGCGGAGATCTCGCATCCATGACCGGCCTCAGCTTCATCGTGGCGCTCGGCGTCCGCTACCTGCTGGTGGTGCTGTTCTTCCCCTTCAGCGCGCTGGACAAGATCCTGAACTTCCGCGGCGCGGTGGGCCAGGCGCAGCAGATGGTGCCGTCGCGGAGCGCCGCGACGCTCATGCTGATGGCGGGCCTGGCGGTGGAGATCGTGATGCCGCTCTGCATCCTGACCGGCTACTGCGATCGTCTGGCCGCCTTCATCATGGCCGGCTACTGCATGGTCACGGCGCTGCTGTGGAAGCGGTTCTGGGCCACCGGCGACTTCTGGGCCGGCAGCGACAGCAAGGGCCGAGGCCTGTTCTGGGACTTCCTGAAGAACTTCTCGCTCGCCGGCGGCTTTCTGCTGATCACGCTGGGCAGCCTGACCCTCTCCTCCTTCCTCGAGCACCCGTTCTCCTCGACCCATCCCTATGCGAGTGCCGCCTACGGTCCGGTCGCGGGCGAGGGCGTTCGGCCGTGAACGGTGTTCACGGCCACGCCTCCTGAGGCGACCATGCAGGGCTTCGACAGCCGCGACCCCCGCTTCGACGGCTACATCCTCGGCAACGCGCCGCTGGAGCAGCTCGGCGGTGGCTATCGCTGGATCGAGGGGCCGGTGTGGATGGCGGACTGGAACTGCCTGTTGTTCCAGGACCTGCCGAACGACCGCACCATGCGCTGGAGCGAGGCGGACGGGTTCTCGGTGTGGCGCCAGCCCTCGAACTACGGCAACGGCCAGACGCGCGACCGTCAGGGACGGCTGATCACCTGCTCGCATCGCGGCCGCTGCGTGGTTCGCACCGAATGGGACGGCACGGTCACCACGCTCGTCACCCACCATGACGGAAGGCGCCTGAACGCCCCGAACGACGTGGTGGTGAAGTCCGACGGCACCATCTGGTTCTCCGACCCGCTCTACGGTCTGTCCAACGACTATGAGGGCGGCCGGCAGGCGAGCGAGCAGCCGCCGGCGCTGTACCGGCTCGACCCGGAGACCGGCGACATCCGGGTGATGGCGGGCGACTTCGACGGCCCCAACGGCCTCGCCTTTTCCCCCGACGAGCGCCGTCTCTACGTCGCCGAGACCGGCGACCAGACCCGGCCGAACCCCCGGCAATACCTGCGCGTGTTCGACGTCTCGCCCGACGGGCTGCGGCTGAGCGGCGGCGACGTGTTCCACAAGGTCGAGCCCGGCTACTCCGATGGCTTCCGCGTCGACGAGGACGGCAACCTGTGGAGCAGCGCCGGCGACGGCGTGCACTGCATCGACCCGACCGGCCGCCTGCTCGGCAAGATCCTGGTGCCCTATACCGTGTCCAACGTGACCTTCGGCGACCGCTACCGCTCGCGCCTGTTCATCGGCGGCTCGCACACGCTCTACTCGATCTTCCTCAACCGGCGCGGGGCGCAGGTCCCGTGACCGCCATCGCCCGCATCGCCCGGTTCAGCCTGACCAGCGCCGACCCGGCGCGGCTGGCGCGGTTCTACGGCGACGCCTTCGGCTTTGAGCAGATCGCGACGGGGCGGCAGGACGCCCTGCCCTATGGCGTGGCCGGCCAGGCCACGGTGCACCGCCTGCGCCTCGGGCTGCAGGAGATCGAGCTGGTCGGCTTCCAGCAGGCGGGTGCGCCCTATCCGCCCGGGAGCACCAGCCACGACGGCTGGTTCCAGCACCTGGCGCTGGTGGTGTCCGACATGGCGGCAGCACACGCGCGCCTGTCGCGGCTCGTCGGCTGGCAGGCGATCACCAAGGGCGGCCCGGTGGTCCTGCCGGAATCGTCGGGCGGCGTGACCGCGTTCAAGTTCCGCGATCCGGAGGGCCATCCGCTGGAGCTGCTGGGGTTCCCGCCCGGCCGCGCCCCGGCCGCCTGGACCGGGCGGTCCGACGCCACGCCCTGCCTCGGCATCGACCACTCGGCGATCGTGGTCGCGGACGAGGCGCGCAGCCTCGCCTTCTACACCGCCCTCGGCCTCGCGGCGGCCACGCGCTCCGCCAACCAGGGCCCGGCGCAGGTGCGCCTCGACGACGCCCCGGAGGTCGCCGTCGGCGTGGTCGGCCTCGACCCGCCGGCCGCTCCCCCGCATCTCGAACTCCTGGCCTACCGCAACCCGCCGGTGCGTCCGGGCCAGGCAGGCGCCGCCGACATCGCCTGCACCCGCACGGTGATGGTCGCCGACACGCCGGAACCGCAGCGCATGCTGCTCGACCCGGACGGACATCGCGTCATGCTCACCGACGGCTAGGCGGCATCATCGAGCCGGCGCGGAGGGCGGTTCCATGGCTGCACGATCACCGCACGGCGCTGGCCGATCCTTCCAGTCCGTTCACTGACGGTTCCACGTCGCGTTACCGGAGCTGGTCAGCGCGCCACGAGGGGCCACCAAGTGCTCGCCGTGACGGGAAATGCTGCGCTGGCGGTCCGTCCCATCAGGATGCGCGTCTTGCGGCGGGGATGACCCGGCGGCTCGAACGACGGCAGCCCATCACCCATCCGACCTCAGAACGACACCTCCGCCGGCAGCGTCACCCGCAGCACCGACTGGTCGCCGGTGCGCCGCTTCCAGGCAGTGCGGATCGCCTCGATGGCGGCGCGGTCGCGCGCATCGTCCGGATGGTCGATCACCAGCAGCTTCGAGCGCAGTCGCTGCGGCACCGCGTCATGCGGCCCCTGCCACTGGCCGTATGTGTCGATCACGCTGAGCCCGGCGGGAAAGCGTGGGGTCACCTCCCGGTCCAGGAAGTCGCGCCAGGCCTGCGGGCTCACGCCCTGGTCGGGCCGGTCGGCCGGTCCGAGGCCGAAATAGAGCCGCGTGTCCGCCCAGCTGACGGTCGCGACCGGATGCGCCGCATCGATCGACGCGCAGCCGCCCAGCAGCGCGCCCGCGAGCAGCATCAGGGAAAGCCGACGGAAGTGGTCCAGGTCCAACGGCATCTCCCTTGTGGGCCACGTGATCGTGTCACCGAACCGGCCGGCCGCGCATTCCTGCCCGATCCGGGTCGGTTCGAGGGACCGCCGTGTCCGGTCTATCTCGCCACGGGTCGATGCCACGCTGATCCCGGATGGCGACGACCTGGTCTGCCGTGGAACGGAAATGCTGCTGGCGCCGGGAAGGCATGTTCCCTGGTTCCGGCGGAGAACCGCGGCGGATCGTGGCTGTCTCGAGCCTGTCCGCGGTCGACCTGGCTTGTCGGTCGACCCTTCCAGTACGCGTTGCCTGCCGCGTCTGGGGCCCAGCGGCCAAGGGCCCGACCGGTCAGCGGATCGGCAGGCCCCGGTTCAGCCGACGCATGCCGCGGACGATTGCCCACACCGTCCAGACGAGCCAGAGCACGCCCAGACCCCAGGGGATCACCAGGAACACCAGCCCGATGCCGAAGGTGATGGCGCCGAGGCCGATGATCACCGCGTGCAGCGCGCCGATCGCCAGGAACGCGAGCACGCCGTGCCAGAAGATCCGGATCTGCCAGTCGAGGTGGCTGCGGGCGGTGCCGAAACAACGGCCGCGCCGCCAGTATGCCAGTGCGACCGCCGCAAGGGCGGTGACGCCGGTGAAGAAGCCGAGCACGAGGAGAACGTAGTTCAGGCTCGCCAGGTCGCGGCCGGCCCGGTCGTCGGTGGCGAACGACACGTCGCCGGCGGCTGCGAACGCGCTGTATCGGACGGTCATGGAACTGCTCCGGAGGCACGACGCCTCGCAACCAACCGCTTAGCAAGGCGCGTGCCAGGATCGAGCCGCTGAGTCCACGCGGTTCCGCCACGGACGCCATGGCACGGAACGCCAGGACTTGGCTAGAACCGCCATCAGGGTGCGGCGCGGAACAGCTTCAGCGACAGCCTGCGACCATTGGAATAGTTGATGCCCTCGATCAGCGCCAGCTGTCGCAGCAGGAGGCCGTCGGTGCCCGAACGGGCGCGGAACGCGGCTTCGTCGCGGCTGCCGACCAGCGCCAAGCCGCAGCGCCGGTCGCCGGACAGGAAGTCGGCCGCCGCTGGCGCGTCCACCAGCCGGGTGTCCTGGCCCTGGAGGAACACCAGGCTCGGCTCGCTGAACGAGGACGAGGCCAGCACGCTGTCCGGGCATGGCCGCACCAGCGCCACCGTGCGGACGATCCGCGGGCTGAGCCAGATCGTGTCCAGCTGCGGCAGGACGGCCGTGAACAGGCCGAAATAGATGATCACCGCAGCGCCGCATACCGACAGCAGGCCGTCCTGCACCCGTCCGCGCAGCACGAGTACCGCCGACAACAGCAGCAGCGGCATCGACAGCACCGGGATCAGCAGCGACACCGGCGACAGGACGTGCTGCAGCCGCCACAGCAGCACCGGGCCCGCCGCCGCCAGCACCAGACCGACCGTCAGCCAGAGCAGCCCGTAGAACAGCAGCAGCGCCCGGCCCCAGCGGGCGACCGGTCGGCACCAGCCGCCCGGCTGCGCCACCGCGGCCGCGGCAAGGAGGGCGATCGCCGGATAGCACGGCAGCACGTAGTGCGGCAGCTTGGTGGCGATCAGCTCGAACACCAGCCAGTGCGGCACGATCCAGCACAACAGGAACCGTACCGGCGCGCTGCGCCGCCTGAGCCACACGAACGGCACCGCCATCGCCGCGAACAGGGAGCCGGGCCAGAACGCGACCGCAAACAGGAGGAGGTGGTAGCCGGGCGGCAGCCCGTGCGCCTGCTGCCCCGACGCCACCTTGCCGAGGAAGTTGGTGCCCACCGCACGCTGGAAGAACAGCCCGTGGCTGCGCAGCGCGATCGCCACGCACCAGGGCAGCACGATCGCCAGCATCAGCGGCACCCCCCAGCCAGGGCGCAGCCGGCGCCACCAGCCGATGCGCCGCTCGACCAGCGCCAGCGCCAGCGGCGTGCCGAAGCCCGGGATCAGCATCACCGGCCCCTTCAGCATCAGCCCGACCCCAAGCGCTGCCCAATACAGGGCGGCAACGGCGGGAGACGTGCGGCGGGCGGAGTCGCGGTCGCTCCAGGCGCGCAGCAGCGCCGTCTGCACCGCCATCACCGCTGCCAGCAGGCAGCTGTCGATGGTCGCCAGGCGCCCCTCGGCGGTCATCAGCACCGACACCGCCAGCAGCAGCGCGCCCAGCAGCCCGGCGGAGGTGCCGAACAGCGCCGCCCCCATGCGCGCCGTCAGCAGCACCGACAGCACCACCGCGAGCAGGGTCGGCAGCCGGTATGCCCAGACCTCGCGCTGTTCCAAGGTGCCGGTCGCCGCCACCGCGGCCGCTTCCAGCCAGTAGATGCCGGCCGGCTGCAGGTAGCGCGGCTGGTCCTGGAACCGCACGTCGACGAAATCGCCGGAGCGCAGCATCTGCGCGCTCGCTTCCATGTAGCGCGGCTCGTCGCGGTCGAACGGCGGCAGGCTCGCCCGTCCCGGCAGGAACAGGGCGATCACCAGGGCGAGGATCAGGGCGTGGTGCCGGGATGTGAGCATCGGATCTCCGCCGGCCAGGAGCGCGCTCCCGGCCCCGCCGGGGCGATCAGCGTTCCGTCAGCCGGTCCGGGACGTGGGTGCGCGACTGCAGCCAGATCACGCCGGCGGTGTCGCGTATGCCGACCAGGGCGCGGTTGAGGTTGGTGTATTTCGAGCTGCCGTGCAGCCGGGCGCGGTGGCGCACGGGATAGCAGATCAGCGGGCTGCCGTAATGTCCGAACAGCGCCGGCAGGAACCGGTGCACGCCCTCGAATTGCGGCAAACGCAGGAAGTCGGCGCGACGGAACAGCTTCATCGGCGCCCCGGTATCCGGGCAGCCGTCCTTCAGCAGCCGGCGGCGCAGCCCGTTGGCGAACCGGGTGGCGACGCGGCGGGACAGGGTGTCGTGCCGCTTGAGCCGGATGCCCACCACCAGCGGCCCCGGCAGGATCGGCCCGGCTTCCAGCGCCTGGGCCAGCATCGGCGCGATCTCCGTGGGGTCGTCCTGGCCGTCGCCGTCGATGGTGGCGATCCAGGTGCCGCGCGCCGCCTCGATCCCGGTGCGCAGCGCCGCCGACTTGCCGCAGCGCCGGTCGTGGCTGACCACGCGCAAGGCCGGCAGAACGTCGCGCGCGGCCAGCAGGGCAGCCACGGTGCCGTCGCTGCTGCCGTCGTCGACGAACACCACCTCGTGCGGCGGCAGCGACCGGAAGGCATCCGCCATCTCGGCGCAGACCGGCCGTATGTTCTCCGCCTCGTTCAGCACCGCCGCCACGATCGATAGCAGCGGCTCGGTCTCCGACACCGAGGCGGACCGACGGGATTGTTCGTTCACGCGGCGACGCGGGTCGCGAACGAGGCCGGCAGGGCGGCGATCGCCCGGTCGATCAGCGCCGCGTCGGCTTCCGCGGTCAGCGCCTCGGCCACTGCGGCGCGTGCCGCCTCGGTGGCGACATCGGCCGCAACGCTGCGTATCTCAGCGATCGCGGCGCGCTGCGTCGCGGCGATCCGGTCCTGCGCCATGCGCTCACGCCGCCGGGCGGTCAGCTCGGCATCCCGCTTCGCCGTCTCGGCGATCCGGACGGCCTCCGCCCTGGCGTTCTCGACCATCGTCTTCGCCTCCGCGAGCGCCGCCTCGCGGTCCCGCTTCGCCTCCGCCAGCATCGCCTCCGCCTCGCGGCGCAGCCGGGCCGCCTCGTCCAGCTCCAGCCGCACCTCGGCCGCACGGCGGTCGAGCAGGGCGGCCAGCGGGCGCCACAGCCTGCGTCCGAACAGCACGAAGAACAGGACGAACGCGACCGCGTACCAGAAGCGCGGCTCGTGCAGCAGGGCAGCGACGTCCATGATGATCCCCGTGGTCAGGCGGCGCGTGCGGCGAGAACGGCATCCACCTTGGAGCCGAGCAGCGCGCCGTCGGCGGGCCGGCCGGTCAGCCGCTCGACCAGGGCTTGCGCCGTCTCTGTGGCGACATTGCGCAGCGAGCCCATCGCGGCGTCGCGTGCGGCGGCGACCTCCGCCTCGGCGCGGGCGATCTCGGCCTCGAGGCGCCCGTTCATCTCGCGGTTGGCGGAAGCGGCCTGCTCGCGCGCCTCGGCCACCACCGTGTCGACGATCCCGCTCGCCTCCGCGGATGCCTCGCGGCGGGCACGGCGCAGCTCGGCGATCGCACGGTCGGCCTCGCCCCTGGCCGCCTTGGCCGCGTCGAGATCACCCTCGATGCGGCGGCGTCGCTCCGCCAGCACCGCGCCCACGCGCGGCAGCGCCGAGCGGCTCAGGACCAGGTAGAGCAGCAGGAAGATGACCGCGCCCCAGAACACCTGCCCGGTGGTGAGCGGGTTGCCGAACTGGAGCTGCGGCATGCCGGCGGCGTAGGCGGGCGCGGCCGCGACCGTCGCGAGCGCCGACAGCAGGCCGAGGGTCGCGCGCGACATGGAACCGCTCCGGGATCAGACGAACAGGATGATGAAGGCGATCACCAGCGCATACAGCGCCACCGCCTCGGTCAGCGCGAAGCCCAGGATGCCGAGGCCGAACACGTGCGGACGGGCGGCCGGATTGCGGCCGATCGCGCTGACCAGGGCGGCGAAGATGTTGCCGATGCCGACGCCGACACCGGCGAGGGCGATCACGGCGAGTCCGGCGCCGATGTAGCGGGCGGCAGCGAGATCCATGAGAACGTTTCCTTGGGTTTGGAAGAAGGGAGCCGGACCGAAACGACGCGTCAGTGCGCGACCGCCTCGCGCAGGTAGATGCAGGTGAGGATGGCGAACACGTAGGCCTGCAGGCCGCCGACCAGGAGCTCCAGCGCCATCAGGGCGACGTTGATCAGGAGCGGCGCCAGGCCCAGCACCGGCCCGATGATGTGGATGCCGCCCAGCATGATGGTGAAGGCGGCGAACATCTCGAACATCACGTGGCCGGCCATCATGTTGGCGAACAACCGGACCGACAGGCTGATCGGGCGCGACAGGTAGGACAGGATCTCGATCGGCACCAGCAGCGGCGCCAGCGCGATCGGGGCGCCCTCGGGCACGAAATGGGCGAAGAACCCGAACCCCTGCTCGCGCAACGCCACCACCAGCCCGACCACGAACACCAGGATCGCCAGCCCCCCCGTCACCGCGATGTGGCTGGTGAAGGTGAAGGCGCCCGGCACCAGGCCGATGTAGTTGCCGACCAGGATGAACGCGAACAGGGTGAACACGAACGGGAAGAAGCGCCGTCCCTGCGGCCCGATCTGGTCGGTCGTCATGCCGTGGATGAAGTCGTACAGCAGCTCGGCCGCCGCCTGCAGCCGGCCGGGCACGATCGCGCGCGGGCGCATGCCGGCATACAGCACGAGCAGGATGATCGCCGACGCGATCACCATCATCAGGCTGGACTGGCTGAAGCGCAGGCTTGCCCCGAGCGATCCCAGGACCGGGTGCAGGGCGAACTGCCCCAGCGCGTCGATGGTGTGTCCGCCCGCCAAGACCGTTTCCCCTTCAACCGCGACCCTGGCTCTTGCGGCCAGACGTCGGTGCCGGCGCGACCAGTCGCCAAACGTTGATGATGCCCGCGATCCCGCCGAGGAAGACGAACAGGATCAGGAACAGCGGCCTGGTCCCGAGCAGGCGGTCTAGCCCCCAGCCGACCGCCAGACCCACCAGAAGCGCCGAGACCAGCTCGACGCCGACCCGGAAGAACACCGCCATGCCCGATGCATCGGGCGCCGCGCCGTCGATCGCTGGAGGCTCCGGGTCCAGGCCCTGTTTGGTCCTGGCCTCCTGCAGCCTCCGGTCGAACGTGCTCCGGTCGGTCGTGTCCTCGTCCATGAACGCACCTTCCGCCGGGCGCCGCCGTCCACTAACGGCGGTGCAACGACCTGTCAAGGAACCGCGCCGGCAGCCCCCGCCTCAGGGGGAAGCGGGCTTGGCGTCCGCCACCCGCAGCGGCACGCCCTCGAACAGCGCCTGGCCGATGTAGCGGTCCGGGCCGCCGGTCCCGGGCGGGATCGCGAACAGGCCGCCGCCGACATGGGTCGCGTACTGGTTCAACAGGTCGACCCTGGACATCTTCTCGAAGATGCGAACGAAGCCCTCGCGCGGGTCGCGCTGGTAGCAGACGAAGAACAGCCCGGCATCGTATTCCAGCCCCTGGTGCCAGGGCGGCCAGCGCTCGGCGACGAAGTTCAGCCCGTCGTTGTAGGAGTACGACCGGCGCAGGATCTGCGCGCCGCCGTTGCTGGCGGCAGAGGCCAGCCGGACATGGGCGTTCTCGTCGATCACCGGGTTGCCGTCGTGGTCGACCGCGTCGAGGTCGAGCGGGTCGAACTCGCCGCCGCCGGTCAGCGGCGCGCCGGTCTGCTTTGAGCGGCCGAACACCTGCTCCTGGAACGACAGCGCGGTGCGGTCCCAGTGCTCCAGGGCGATGCGGATCCGGCGCGCCACCAGGTAGCTGCCGTTGCGCATCCAGTCCCCGTCGCCGCCATCGACCCACACCACCTCGTCCGCGGTGCCGGCCACATAGCGCTTGCCGCCGGCGACCGCGCTGGCCTGGTCCGGCCGGCGCGAGATCGGGTTCTGGGTGCCGTCCTTGAAGCCCAGGAGGTTGCGCGGCGTGTCCTCGGCGGCGAACTGGGCGCTGTAGCCGTTCTGGATCCAGCGCAGCTGCGCCACCCCGTCCGCGATCCGCGCCAGCTGGCGCACTGCGTGGAACGCCACCTGCGGGTCGTCGGCGCAGGCCTGCACCGACAGGTCGCCGCCGGTGCCGGCCGGCATGAGCTGGTCGCCGTTGAACCGCGGCAGGTCGACCAGCGCCGCCGGCCGGCGCGCGCGCAGGCCGTAGCGGTCCTGCCCGTCCTTCTCGAACAAGCCCGCGCCGAAGCCGAAGGTGATCGTGAGCCGGGCCGGGCCCAGTCCCACCGCCTCGCCGCTGTCGACCGGTGCGCGGTCCGGATTGCCGTCGGTCGCCGCCGCGGTCTGGCCGCGCGTCATCCGGCGTGCCGCCTCGGTCCAGGACCGCATCAGCCGCGCCACCGACGGCCCGTCGGCGGTGACCAGGTCGAAGGCGACGAAGCAGGTGTGGTTCTGCAGCGGCGTCAGGATGCCGGCCTGGTGCGGCCCGTCGAACGATTCCGGCACCGCCCGCGACAACCCCTGGCTGCCGACGGACACACCCTTGGCCTGCGGCAGCGACACCGCCGCCCGCGCGCCGGAGAACGGGCACATGGCGCCCGCCACGGCCAGGCCGCCGGCTCCCCTCAGGAAGCCGCGTCGCGCCTGGACCGTGCTGTCCGTCGGGTCGGTCTGGTCGTCGGGCAACGCTGCGGGTTCCTTGCTCGAGTTCTAGTGCGACAGGACGAGCGTGTTCACGTCGTCCTCGACATAATAGAAGCCATTGCCCTTCGGCGCGACCGCCAGGCCGAACAGGTCGCCGCTGCCGGCCGGCTGCTGCGCCCGGTCGACGTCGATCCACTGCGCCGCGACCTGCCGCCGGGCCAGCGGATCGATCTCCACCACCTGGCCGTTCAACGCGTTGGTCACCAAAAGGTGGCCGCCCGGCGCATCTACAAGGGCGAGCGGCCGGTGCAGGAACCCGCCTTCGGTGATCACGGCGCCAGTGCCGGCACTCGTGGTGCGGGTCAGGGCGTCCGGGATGCTGACGATCCGGTTGCCGATCGCGTCCGACACGAAGATCGAGCCGTCCGGCCCCAGCGCCACCCCGGTCGGGCCGACGATGAACACGCCCTTGTCCGGCGCCTCGGCAAAGCCGTCCGCCACCACCGTCATGCCGGCGACCTGCGGCTTCGCTCCGGCCGGGATCCGCAGCTCCATGCGCACCACCGTCGCCCTGGACACCGGGCTCGCGTCGCCGCTCGATGGCGGTGCGCCGACGCCGTAGCCGGTGTTGCTGAAGAACAGGGTGGCGCTGTCGCCACGGTCGACCACCGCCATGTTGCCCCAGGGCCCGTTGATCTTCGGCCCGCTCCACACGTCCGCGACCCTGCCCTGGTTGTCGAACACGATCAGGCAGCCGTCGCCCTTGGTCGCGGTGGTGCCATCCTGGCTGGGCAGGGAGCCGACGATCACCCAGCCGCTCCGGAGCACCGCCATCGCCGTGGTCAAGCCCACGCCGCCCGGGCAGCGCTCCAGGGTGCGCGGCACCGAGGCGAACAGCGACAAGCCCTGCGCCTGCGGGTCGACCTGCACGATGGTGGTGCCCAGCCCCTGCAGGTTGCCGGCGTTGTTGAAGTTGCCCACCAGCACGTGGTCCCGCACCAGCCGGCCGCTGCTGACCGGCGACACCACCACCGCGTACGGGTTCTGGTCGCCGTTGGCCGGCACCGTCGAGGCGATCGTGGTGCGATGCTTCAGCCCGGCCAGGAACGGCGCGTCCACCGCACCCGCCGGCAGTGCGGGAAGGCAGAGCAGGATCGCCGTCAGGGAGCGGCGCAGGAGGGAAGTCATCGGGATCTCCAGGAACGCCGAAACGTGAACACTGTTCAGAAGACGATGGTGCTGCGCACGCCCAGCACGAGCTCGTTCGCGAGCCGCCGGTCGGGCGCGTCCGGGTTCGCGATGCCGCCGCCGGGATCGAAGGTGTACTGCGCATCGGGCTGCACCGTCAGCCAGCCCACCGGGACGTACTGGTATGTCAGCTCCAGGTAGCTTTCCGACGAGCGCAGCGGCGAGTAGGAGCCCGGGTTCAGGCGGGCCGCGTCCTGATCCGCCTCGAGCGCATGCCGGCCGATCTTGGTGAAGCCGCCGGCGAAGCCCAGCGTGTCGTTGTCCCGCCCCGGCAGCGGCGCCTTCATCACCAGGCCGAGATTGGCGGCAAAGTCGACCAGGTTGCGATCGCCGGGCGCGCCCATCAGGCGGGTGAACAGGTTGACCGAGCGCGCGCTGCCTCCGCCCTGCCGCCAGACCATCTGGTCGATCACGCCATAGACGGAATAGTCGTGCCGGCGCGGCACGCCCTGGCCGTCGCTGCCCGGATCCCGCAGCAGGCCGCCCGTGTCGTCGTAGCGCTGGTCGGGGAACGCGGCGCTGTCGAACCAGGCGCCGATCTTGTAGGCGCCGGGCAGGCCGCCCCCGCCTTGTCCCTGGCTCCCGCTGCCGCCATTCGAGTTCACGCCCGGGCCGCTGCTCTGGCCGCCGACCACGGTGTCGCCGCCCGACGGCTGGTTGAGCGCGAAGTCGAGCTCGGCGATGAACAGCGCGCCGGTGCCGAGGTTGAACAGCGCGCCGCTCTTGTCGGCGTCCGTCTGCGGGTCGTCGTTGAACGGGCCGCCGGCCGGGTTGTCGTCGTAGACGCCGCCGAGCAGGCTGAACGGCCCGGCATTGCCGCGCAGCCTTACGCCGAGCGAGGCCAGCGGGTAGGCCGGACCGCCGGCATACAGGTCATAGGACGGCAGCGCCGGCCAGCCGAACGCGGTGTTGGCGAACACGCTGGCGCTGGCGCTGCCGATATACTCCTGGTCCAGGCTCTGCTGGCCGACCTTGAGGTCGACGGCGCCGTCGCGGAACTGCTGGTCGTACCACAGCTCCCACAGCCGGGTGGCGCGGTTCGCCTCGATGCCGCTGATGGTGTCTAGGTCGTCGAGGTTGTCCTGGCTCAGGCTGCGGCCGTGGATCTGGAACGCGCTCACGTTGAACGTGCCGCCGGACAGGCCGAACGCCCGGCCGAGATCGACGCCCACGCTCATCTCGGTGAGCCCGTCATAGTCCGCGCCCTGGTGGATGCCGCCGGTGGGATTGCCGAACACCTCGCTGATCTCGTTCAGGCCGAACGACACCCCGTACTGGCCGAGCCAAGGCCGAGCCCCCCAGATCGGCCCGAGCAGGTTGCTGCTGGTGGCCTGCGCCAGGGCTGCCTGTGGCAGGCCGATGCCGATCGATCCGGCGGCGGCCAGGATTCTCAGGCTTGTGCCGATCCGCAACCGACATCTCCAAGGCACTCGCTCCAGATCGTTAATGCAAATCATTCGCATCGGGATCTAGAACCGGAGGACACCGGTGTCAACCGAGGAAGACGAAACGGCGGCGTTTCGGTCCGGGTCGGTGGTGAAGCCGGTCGACCTCTGGCAACCTCCGGCTTGCGCCCAGCGGGCGGCAAGGAGCCGGAAATGCCCACCTACACCGTGCACTACTCGAACACCGCCAACAGCCCGCCGATCGGCGATACCCTCAGCGTCGCGGTCGACGGTCCGGAGGAGGCGACCCGGTTCGCGGAGGAGCACTTCATCACGCCGCCTCACCAGCCGTCGGTCGGCGACATGCGGGGCTACTGCATCTGCGACGAGCACAAGCAGATGGTGGTCCCCTGGCGGGAGGGCGGGTCGTGACGTCCCGCCGCCTTCGGGAAGACAAGCGCCGCGCCGGCGGGATCGGCGCGGCCTCGACGTCGTGCGGGTCGCGACGAGCGGGGAGCAGGACGAGCGGAACGCGGCCACCGGCGCGGCAGCACGAGCCGGGACGCCGGGTGGCGCTGCCCGTGCCCGGATCCTGACGACGGCCCGCTCGGATACCTGGGCCGAGCGTCACGCCGAGCTTGCCCGGCTCGCGGAACGCCAGCTGTTCTTCGTCGACGGACAGCCGCGCTCCGGCACCACCTGGCTGCAGCAGATGCTCGACAGCCACCCCGACGTGTCCTGCCGGGGCGAGGCGCAGTTCCGCGACCACCTGGCGGTGCCGCTCGACCGGGCGATGCGGCAGCGGCACCAGGCGCTGCACGAGCGCAACACCACGATCTTCGGTCATACCGGCGGCTATCCGCTGCCCGATCCCGGCGACACGCAGTTCCTGCTCGGCACCGCGATCCTGACCGCGTTCCGCCAGCAGGCGGCGGCGCGCGAGGTGCGGGCGATCGGCGAGAAGACGCCGGGCAACCTGTTCTTCTTCCCGCAGCTGCGGGCGCTGTTCCCGCAGGCGAAGCTGATCGGCATCGTCCGCGACCCGCGCGACGTGATCAGCTCGAACTGGCACCGCTTCCAGGACCGGCCGGGGGCCACCGAGGCGGACCGGATCGCCTTCATCCGGCAGGTGCTGCCGATGGCGGTGCAGTGGATGCGAGCGATGCTCGACGCACGGGAGCGGTTCCCGGAGCATTTCCGCCTCGTCAGCTACGAGGCGCTGCACCGGGCGCCGGAGCCGGCGCTGGCGGCGCTGTTCCGGTTCCTGGACGTGCCGGACGGCGCGGAGGTGGTGGCCGAGTGCATCGCGCGCAACAGCTTCACCGCCCTAGCGGGACGTCCGGCGGGTGTGGCGGAGAACGGTGCCTTCTTCCGCAAGGGAATGCCTGGCGACTGGCCGAACACCCTGACGCCGGAGATGAACGACATGGTGCTGCGCGCGCTGGGCTGGAGCTTTCCGCATTTCGGCTGGCAGGCGTGAGCAACCGAAGCCGGTCAGCTGACAACCCATCTTCACGCTGTCATGTGTATCTCACATGAGATACAAGCGGCTTCCAGGGCCGTTGGATGGAGAAGTCATGGGTGCCACGACGATGCTGCACGTCCGCGTGGACGACGAGGTCAAGGACCAGGCGGCAAAGGCTTTCAAGCGCATGGGCCTGACGATGTCCGAGGGCTTGCGGGTGTTCCTCCATCGGGTTGCAACCGACCAGGCGCTCCCGTTCGCCCTTCAGGTGCCCAACGCGACGATGCGGGCGGCGATGGAAGAGGCGCGCAACATGGACGCCCGCTTCGGGACGGGTGAGGAGCGGATGGACGACCTTTCTGGCGACTGCCGCTAGACGGACCTCCCTGCCCAGGGCGTCGGACTGCACGGGCGAGTTCCGGAAGGACTGGGAGCGGCTCACGCGCTCCGGTCGCTACGACATGAACCGCCTCAAGGCGGCCATGCTGCACCTGATCGCGAACGACGGGCCTCTTCCGGCCGAGCGAAGGGACCACGGGCTTCAGGGCGACTACAGGGAGTGCCACATCGGGGGCGACTTCCTGCTCATCTACAGGTTGAACGATGCCGGCAAGCGGTCGAGCGTCATCTTTGTCCGAGCCAGAACCCATTCGGAGCTGTTCAGGGAGTAGGTGGCCGGTCCTGCTCGACCTCGCGTGCCAACGAGTTCGGCGCAAGACTGAAGAGGCGGCGAGCGGTCTCCCGTCCTGCACGACGTGCCGCGCCGCAGGATCCTCTCAGTCCGCCGCCTCGGCATAGCTGTCGACCGGCGGGCAGGAGCACACCAGGTTGCGGTCGCCGTAGCTGTTGTCGAGGCGGCCCACGGGCGGGAAGTACTTGTCGCCGTGCGCACCGCCGGGAAAGCAGCCGGCCGCGCGTTCGTACGGGCGGGTCCACTCGGTGGCCAGCAGGTCGCGCGCCGTGTGCGGCGCGTGACGCAGGGCCGAGTCGGCCACCGCGATCCGCCCCTCTTCGATTGCCCGGATCTCCTCGCGGATCGACAGCATGGCGTCGCAGAACCGGTCCAGCTCGGCGCGAGATTCGGACTCCGTCGGCTCGATCATGAAGGTGCCGGCGACCGGGAAGCTGACCGTCGGTGCGTGGAAGCCGTGATCGATCAGCCGCTTGGCGATGTCGTCCACGGTGATGCCGGAGCGGTCCTTGAACGGGCGCAGGTCGATGATGCACTCGTGCGCCACCCGCCCCTGCGCGCCGCGGTAGAGCACCGGATAGGCGCCCTGGAGGCGGCGCACGACGTAGTTCGAGTTCAGGATCGCCACCTCGGTCGCCCGGCGCAGGCCGGGGGCGCCCATCAGCAGCATGTAGGCCCAGGAGATCGGCAGGATCGAGGCCGAGCCGTAGGGTGCGGCCGACACGGCGTTCGCGCCGCCGGCCTCGGGCCGTCCGGGCAGGAACGGCGCCAGATGCGCGCGCACCCCGATCGGTCCCATGCCGGGGCCGCCGCCGCCATGCGGGATGCAGAAGGTCTTGTGCAGGTTGAAGTGGCTGACGTCGGCGCCATAGCGGCCGGGACGGGCCAGGCCGACCTGGGCGTTGAGGTTGGCGCCGTCGAGATACACTTGGCCCCCCGCCTCGTGCACCAGCTCGCAGATGGCGCGCACCTGCTCCTCGAACACGCCGTGCGTGGAGGGATAGGTGATCATGATCGCGGCCAGCCGGTCGCGATGCGCCTCGACCTTGGCCTTGAGGTCGTCCACGTCGACGTTGCCCTCGCGGTCGCAGCCGACCACCACCACGCGCATGCCGACCATCTGCGCCGAGGCCGGGTTGGTGCCGTGCGCGGAAGCCGGGATCAGGCAGATGTCGCGCTCGGCATCACCGCGCGCGCGGTGGTAGCCGCGGATCGCCAGCAGCCCGGCATATTCCCCTTGCGCGCCGGAGTTGGGCTGCAGCGACACCGAGTCGTAGCCGCTGATCGCGCACAGCCGGGCCTCGAGGTCAGCGAACAGCTCGACATAGCCCTGCGTCTGGTCCGCCGGCGCGAACGGGTGGATGTCGCAGAACCCCGGCCAGGTGATCGGCACCATCTCCACCGTGGCGTTCAGCTTCATGGTGCAGGAGCCGAGCGGGATCATGGTGCGGTCCAGCGCCAGGTCGCGGTCGGACAGCCGGCGCAGGTAGCGCAGCATGGCGGTCTCGGAGCGGTGGTCGTGGAACACCGGATGGGTCATGAACGGCAGGTCGCGGCGCAACGACGGGGGGATCGACCCCGCGCGGGCCAGCCCATCCTCCGCAACCGTGCTCCCGAACGCCGCCCACACCGCGCGCACCGTGTCCGGGCCGGTGGTCTCGTCGACGCTGATGCCGATCCGGCCGTGGTCGATCCGGCGCAGGTTGATGCCGCGGGACACGGCTTCCGCCAGGATCGCGTCGGTGCGGTCGCCGGTGGACACGGTGACAGTGTCGAAGAACGCCCCGTTCTCGACCGGATGACCGGACGCGGCCAGGCCGGCCGCGAGCGCCCGGGCGGTGCGGTTCACCCGCCGCGCGATCGCCTCCAGCCCGTCCGGCCCATGATACACCGCGTACATCGACGCGATCACCGCCAGCAGCACCTGGGCGGTGCAGATGTTGGAGGTCGCCTTTTCCCGGCGGATGTGCTGCTCGCGCGTCTGCAGCGCCAGCCGGTAGGCCGGACGTCCGGCGTCGTCGATCGACACCCCCACCAGCCGCCCCGGCATCGAGCGCTTGAACGCGTCGCGCACCGCCATGTAGGCGGCGTGCGGCCCGCCATAGCCCATCGGCACGCCGAAGCGCTGCATGGAGCCGACCGCGATGTCGGCACCGAGCGCGCCCGGCGGGGTCAGCAGCGTCAGCGCCAGCGGGTCGGCCGCCATCGCCACCAGGGCACCCGCGCCGTGCAGGCGCGCGATCAGCGCGCGCGGGTCGCGGATCCGGCCGACCGTGTCGGGATACTGCAGCAGCGCGCCGAACACCGTCGCCGGATCGAGCCCGGCCTCCGGATCGGCCACCACGAGCGCGATGCCGAGCGGCTCGGCCCGCGTGCGCAGCACCGCGATCGTCTGAGGATGGCAGCCGGCATCGACCAGGAACGCCTGCGCCTTGGACTTCGCCATCCGCCGGCACAGCGTCATCGCTTCCGCGGCCGCCGTCGCCTCGTCGAGCAGCGAGGCGTTGGCGACGTCGAGCCCGGTCAGGTCGCAGACCAGGGTCTGGAAGGTCAGCAGCGCTTCCAGCCGCCCTTGCGCGATCTCCGGCTGGTACGGCGTGTAAGCGGTGTACCAGGCCGGGTTCTCCAGGACGTTGCGCTGGATTACCCCCGGCAGCACCGTGCCGTGGTAGCCCTGGCCGATCAGCGTGGTCAGCACCCGGTTGCGGCCGGCCACCTCGCGCAGCCGCGCCAGCACCTCCGGCTCGGTCAGCCCGGTGCCCAACGCCGCCTCCGCCTGCCAGTCCGCCTGCTCCAGCAGGATCGAGGCCGGCACCGTCTGCCGCGTCAGCGTATCGAGGTCGGGCGCGCCGACCGCCTCCAGCATGGACGCGATCTCTGCCTCGTCCGGGCCGATATGGCGGCGGGCGAACGAATCCGCAGGCGCCTGCGTGTCGGTCCAGAGTCCGGTCTCGGTCATCGCGGCCGCCTTCAACGCTTGTAGGTGGGAATGATGAAAGGCAGCGGGCTGACCGTCACCGGGATCATGCGGCCGCGCAGCTCCGCCATCAGCACGGTGCCGGGCGGCGACGATGCCCGGGCCACGTAGCCCATCGCCACCGGCGCCTGCAGCGTGGGCCCGAACGCGCCGGAGCTGACGTGCCCGATCGGCGCGGCGGTGTCCTCCGGCCGGAACAAGGGCGCTCCGGCCCGGAGCGGCGCGCGCCCCTCGGGCCGCAGCCCGACGCGACGGCGGGGTGCGCCATGGGCCACCTGCTCCAGCACGATCCCGGCGCCGGGAAAGCCGCCGGCGCGTTCGCCGCCGGAGCGGCGGCTCTTCTGGATCGCCCATTCCAGCGACGCCTCGACCGGCGTGGTGCCCTCGTCCAGATCCGAGCCGTACAGGCAGAGCCCGGCTTCCAGGCGCAGGCTGTCGCGGGCGCCGAGGCCGATCGGCAGCACGTCCGGCCGGGCGAGCAGCAGGCGCACGACCTCCTCGGCACGGTCCGCCGGCATGCCTATCTCGTAGCCGTCCTCGCCGGTGTAGCCAGAGCGCGACACGGTGCACTCCACCTCGCCCAGACGCAGGGTGCGGAAATCCATGAACCGCATCGCCTGTGCCTCCGGCGCCAGCGCCGACAGGGCCACCGCGGCACCGGGTCCCTGCAGCGCCACCAGCGCCCGGTCCGCCAGGAACTCGACCTCGCACGACTCCTGCAGGTGGCGCTGCAGGTGGAGGAGGTCCGCCAGCTTGCAGCCGGCGTTCACCACCAGGAACAGCGACCCGCCCTCGTTGGCGACGATCAGGTCGTCCAGGATGCCGCCGTTCTCGTTGGTCAGCAGGGCGTAGCGCTGCCGGCCCGCGGGCAGGCCGACGATGTCGGTCGGCACCAGCCGCTCCAGCGCCAGTGCCGCATCCGCGACCAGCCCGGAGCGCGGCCGGAGCCGGATCTGGCCCATGTGCGACACGTCGAACAGCCCGCAGGCAGCGCGCACGTGCAGGTGCTCGGCCATGATGCCGCGCGGATACTGCAGCGGCATCTCGTAGCCGGCGAACGGCACCATGCGCCCGCCGAGCTCGCGATGCAGCGCGTGCAGCGGCGTGCGCGCCGCCGCCTCCGGCGTGACCGCGGCGACCTGCTCCGACACCGGACTACGCCGCCCTGGCGATGGCGGCCGGATACAGCGGATGGCGGGCGCACAGCGCGCGCACAGCCACGCGCGCCGCCTGCTCGGCCAGGGCGTTGTCTTCCCCGTTGCGCGCCAGCCCGTCCAGCACGTCGGCGATCAGCCCTGCCACCTGCCGGAACTCCGCCTCGCCGAAGCCGCGCGTGGTGGCGGCGGGCGAGCCCAGGCGGATGCCGCTGGTCTGCGCCGGCGGCAGCGGGTCATACGGAATGCCGTTCTTGTTGCAGGTGAGCCCGGCCCGCTCCAGCGACGCCTCCGCCGCCTTGCCGGTCAGCCCGCTGCGACGCAGGTCCACCAGCACCAGGTGGGTGTCGGTGCCGCCGGTCACCAGCTCGTAGCCGCGTGCCACCAGCCCCTCGCCCAGCGCCTGGGCGTTGGCCACCACCTGGGCCGCGTAGCGCCGGAAGTCCGGACGCAGCGCCTCGCCGAACGCCACCGCCTTGGCCGCGATCACGTGCATCAGCGGGCCGCCCTGCATGCCGGGGAACACCGCGCTGTTGAACTTCTTGGCCAGGGCCTCGTCGTTGGTGAGGATCATGCCGCCGCGCGGGCCGCGCAGGGTCTTGTGCGTGGTGGTGGTGGCGACGTGGGCGTGCGGGAACGGGCTCGGATGCGCGCCCCCGGCCACCAGCCCGGCGAAGTGCGCCATGTCCACCAGCAGCAGCGCGCCCACCTCGTCGGCGATGGCGCGGAAGCGGGCGAAGTCGATCTGCCTCGGGATGGCGGAGCCGCCGGCGATGATCAGCTTCGGCTTGTGCTCGCGGGCCAGGCTCTCGACCTGGTCGTAGTCGAGCAGCCCGTCCTGGCGGCGCACGCCGTACTGCACCGCGTTGAACCACTTGGCCGACACCGTCGGCTTGGCGCCGTGGGTGAGGTGGCCGCCGGCGTCGATCGCCATGCCGAGAAAGGTGTCGCCCGGCTTGAGCAGCGCCAGCATCACCGCGGTGTTGGCCTGGGCGCCGGAATGCGGCTGCACGTTGGCGTAGGCGCAGCCGAACAGCGCCGTCGCGCGGTCGATCGCCGCCTGCTCGACCACGTCCGCCTGCGCGCAGCCGCCGTAGTAGCGGCGGCCCGGATAGCCCTCGGCGTACTTGTTGGTCAGCACCGAGCCCTGCGCCTGGAGCACCGCCGGCGAAACGATGTTCTCGCTGGCGATCAGCTCGATCCCCTCGTCCTGGCGATGCAGCTCGGCGCCCAGCGCCGCGTCGATCAGCGGGTCGTCCGAGAGGGTGCGGGTGAAGAAGTCCGACATGGCTGGCTCTCCTCTCAGCATTCGACGAAGTTGACCGGCAGGCCGCCGGAAACGTTGACTGCCAGCCCGCCCAGGCTGGTTTCCTTGTACTTGGATCGCATGTCGCGGCCGGTCTGGCGCATGGTCTCGATCACCGCGTCCAGGGATACGATGTGCTGTCCGTCGCCGCGCAGGGCAAGGTAGGCGGCATTGATCGCCTTGACCGCGCCCATGGTGTTGCGCTCGATGCAGGGCACCTGCACCAGCCCGCCCACTGGGTCGCAGGTCAGGCCGAGGTTGTGCTCCATGCCGATCTCGGCCGCGTTCTCGACCTGCGCCGGCGTGCCGCCCAGCACCGCGCACAGCGCCGCCGCCGCCATGGAGCAGGCCACGCCCACCTCGCCCTGGCAGCCCATCTCGGCCGCCGAGATCGAGGCCCGCTTCTTGTAGAGGAAGCCGATCGCCGCCGCGGTCAGCAGGAACGACCGGGCGCCGTCCGCGGTGGGCGACGGCGTGAACACCTCGTAGTAGCGCAGCACCGCCGGCAGCACCCCGGCCGCACCGTTGGTAGGCGCCGTCACCACCCGGCCGCCGGCCGCGTTCTCCTCGTTCACCGCCAGCGCCCACAGGCTGACCCACTCGAACGGCACCTGCGGCGACGGCGCAGACCCCTGCCGGCTCAGCGCCGCATGGATCTCGCGCGCCCGGCGCCGCACCCGCAGGCCGCCCGGCAGCTCGCCCTCGCCGCAGCAGCCGCGCGCAATGCAGCCGTCCATCGCCGCACGCACGGCGTCAAGGAACGCCTCGGTGTCAGCAACCGGCCGCCAGGCGGTCTCGTTGGCCGCCACCACGGCCGCGATCGACAGCCCGGTCCGCTCCGCCTGCGCCAGCAGCTCGGCGCCGGAGCTGAACGGATGCGGCTGTCCGACATCCGCCGGCATCGGCACTGCCCCGGCCTCGACCACCACCCCGCCGCCGACCGAATGGTAGTCCCGCTCCAGCACGTCGCCGTTCCCGAAGCGGCAGCACAGGCGCAGGGTGTTGGGATGGCCGGGATGGAAGCTGCTGCGGTCGAGGCGGAGATCGCGGTCCGGGACGAACGGCACCGCGATGCGGCCACCCAGGAGAAGCGATCCGCCCTGCGCCGCAGCGAGCAGCTCCGGAACCTGGTCGGGATCGATCCGGTCCGGCGCCCAGCCCGACAGGCCGAGGATCACCGCGCCATCCGTGCCATGGCCGATCCCGGTCAGCGCCAGCGAGCCGAACAGCCGGCAGGTCACCGATGACGGGCGCCCACTCGACAGCGCCTGGTCCAGCGCCAGGAACGCGAAGGTGCGGGCCGCGCGCATCGGCCCGACCGTGTGCGAGCTCGATGGGCCGATGCCGATGGTGTAGAGGTCGGTGACGCTGATCGCCCGGTCCGGTTCGGCGTGCACCGCGTGGGGATCGATCGGGTCGGCCGGACTGGTCTGGATTCCACGCACGGCGCCTCCCTGGCCGGTTCCGGCCCAAAGCGCCCCTTCTGTCGGTTTGCCTGAGATCGTTATCCCGTCGGCGGACGCCAGTCCCGGACCCGGGGGCGCCTCTTTCCAGAAGTTCGAGTCGCGTGGTCCTTCTGCCTGAGAGTTTCCGGGGCGGTTGCTCCTTCGGCGCCGGCCCAGAGCCGGTCTCTCCCACATCGACAGGGAACAGATCGCAGCGGCGGCCCCGGAAGTCAACGTTCATGCCGGTCTCGGCGGTCACGTTGCGAGACCGGATATGACGGAACCGGACCGGTGGGGGTATGGGGATCCATGGAATCCGCGTCACCCCATGGCCGCGGGCGTCCCGAACGGTCGGGCCCGATCCTGGCACGGCTCCGCGCGCACGCGACGACCCTGCTCCTGGCCTCCCTGATCGGTGCCCTGCGACGGCTCAGCCCGGTCACGTGCTCCAACCTCGGCAGCCGGATCGCCCGGCTGCTCGGTCCGCTTCTTCCGGCGTCGAAGGTCGCCGACCGCAACCTCCTCGACGCCCTGCCGGAGCTGGATGCCCCGTCGCGCCGACGCGTCATCGACGGGGTATGGGACAACCTGGGCCGCAACGTCTTCGAGATGCCGCATCTGGCCTCGTTCAAGCGGACCGCCGCCGGGCCGGGCTTCGAGGTGGACGGCGAGCAGCATCTGGCGGGGCTGCAGGATCGCGGCAGGCCGGCGCTGTTCTTCTCCGGCCACCTCGGCAACTGGGAGATGGTGCTGCCGATCGCCGCGGCGCTCGGGATCGCCGTGTCCGGCTTCTATCGTGCAGCGTCGAATTCGGAGGTGGATCGGGCGATCCAGGCGATGCGCCAGGGTGCGCTCGGCGCGAGGGTGTCGATGTTCGCCAAGGGCGCCGCCGGTGCGCGTGCCGCGCTGGCCCATCTCGGCAAGGGTGGCGCGCTCGGGCTCCTGGTCGACCAGAAGATGAACGACGGCATCGCCGTACCGTTCTTCGGCCGCGACGCGATGACGGCACCGGCGCTGGCGCAGCTGGCGCTACGCTTCGACGCGCCGATCATGCCGGTGCACGTGGTCCGGCTCGGGCCGTGCCGGTTCCGGATGGTCTGCGAGGCGCCGCTCGTGGTCCCTCGCAGCGGCGACCGGACCGCCGATGTCCTTGCCATCACGTCGGCCTTGAACCACAGGCTGGAACGCTGGATCCGCGAGGACCCGTCCGCCTGGCTCTGGCTGCACCGGCGCTGGCCGAAACCGGCGACCCGGCGCGGATAGGCGCCCCTGTTGCCGTCGCGCCTGTTATTTCATACTCGGACGGGATCGTGGCCCCGGGCCGCGCTCTTCTCGTGGATCCTGCCCATGCGCCATGCCCTGCTGCTCGCGACCGCGCTCACCCTCGCCGGCGCCGGCCGGCCTGCCCGTGCCGAAGCCCCGTTCGCGCTTGCCAGCACGCCGGGCCAGCTGCCCAAGACGGTGGTCCCGTCCGCCTACGCCATCGACATCGTCGCCGACATGAAGCGGCTCGCCCTGACCGGGCACGAGACGGTCGCGGTGACCGCAACGGGCGCCGGCGACAGCATCACCCTCAACCAGGCCGGCCTGACCCTGTCCCGCGCCACGGTGGACGGCGTTCCCGCCATCATCTCGGAGGACGACGCGGCGCAGACCGCGACCCTGCGCCTGCCGCATCCGATCGGCGACGGCGCGCACACGCTGGCGATCGACTATGCCGGCCCGATCCCGGCCACCCCGAACGGCATCTACTACGACGACTACCGCAGCCCGTCGGGTGCCGCGAAGCGCATGCTGGTGACGCAGTTCGAGGTCGCCGACGCCAGGCGGATGTTCCCGGGCTGGGACGAGCCCGCGTTCAAGGCGACGTTCCGGCTCGGCGTCACCCTGCCCCGCGGCTACGTGCCGGTCGGCAACATGCCGGTCGCCTCCACCACGCCGGTCGGCGCGGACGCCAAGCGGGTGGTGTTCGGGACCAGCCCGCGCATGTCCACCTACCTGCTGGCGCTGGTGGCGGGCGACCTGTCGGCGCTGCACGGCAGCGGCGGCGGCACGCCGATCAGCGTGTACGCACCGACGGCCAGGCAGGCCGAGGGCGCCTACGCGCTGGATGCCGCGACGAGGATCCTGCCCTGGTACGACGCGTATTTCGGCGTCCGCTATCCGCTGCCCAAGCTCGACCTGGTCGCCATTCCCGGCAACTACGAGGCGGGTGCGATGGAGAACTGGGGCGACATCACCTTCATCGACGACGCGCTGCTGTTCGACCCGCACACCAGCGCGCCACGCACCCGGGAAACCATCTTCGTCGACGTGGCGCACGAGATGGCACACCAGTGGTCGGGCGATCTCGTGACCATGGGCTGGTGGGACAACATCTGGCTCAATGAGGGCTTCGCCACCTGGATGCAGACCAAGGCGACCGACCACTTCAACCCGTCCTGGCAGATGTGGCCGCGCGCCCATGCCGACCGCGAGGAGGCGATGGCGGTCGACGCGCAGCCGACCACCCACCCGATCCAGCAGACGATCGCCGACGTGAGTGCCGCCAACGCCGCGTTCGACCTGATCTCGTACCAGAAGGGCGAGCAGGTCATCCGCATGGTCGAGGACTGGCTCGGGCCGGACACCTTCCGCGACGGCATGCGCGCCTACATGAAGGCGCACGCCTACGGCAACACCACCAGCGCCGATCTGTGGGCGGCGCTGGCGGAGGTGTCGCACAAGGACGTGGCGCCGGTCGCCAGGAGCTTCACCGAGCAGCCGGGCATCCCGCTAGTCGGCGTCGCGCGACGCTGCGAGGGCGGCGGCAGCGTCCTGACCCTGACCCAGTCCCGCTTCACCATCCACGATCCCCATCCGAAGCCGCTGTCGTGGCAGATCCCGGTGACGGTGGGCGGGCCCGGCGTCGCGCCGCAGACCGTGCTCCTGCGCAGCAGCCCGGCCACGCTGCGCTTCGCCGGCTGCGACGCGGCGCTGAAGGCCGATCTCGGCGAGGCCGGCTACTACCGCGTCCGCTACGATGCCGCCGGCCTGGCCGCGCTGAAGCGCGCCTTCCCCACCCTGGCCGACGCCGACCGCGCCAACCTGCTCGGCGACCAGTTCGCCTTGTTCGAGGCAGGCCTGGCTCCGCCCGGCGATTACCTCGACCTGGCGGCGACGCTGTCCGACGGCCGGGACCACAGCCTGGCCGTGTGGGAGGACACGATCTCCCACCTGAAGCGCCTCGATGCGCTGGAGCGCGGCAGCGCCTCGCGCCCGGCCTTCCGCGCCTTCGCCCGCCGCCTGCTGCAGCCGCAGCTCGCGCGCCTGGGCTGGACGCCGCAGCCAGGAGAAGGCTTCCCCGATTCGCTGTTGCGTCCGAGCCTGATCGCCGCCCTCGGCCGATTCGACGATCCCGCCGTGGCTGCGGAAGCGGGGCGTCGGTTTGCCGCCTACCTGAAGGACCCGTCCTCGCTGCCGCCGAGCCTGCTCGATCCGGTGACGCAGGTGGTAGGACTGCATGCCGGCGAGGCGACGGCGGGCATCCTGGAGCAGCGCCTGCGTGCCGCCTCCGACACCGAGCAGAAGCTGCGCTACTTCAACGCACTCGCGGCGTCGCCCGATCCGGCGCGGATCGTGCGGAACGTGCAGCTCGCCTATTCCGGCGCGATCCCCAACGGCCGGATCGTTCAGGCGATCGCGCTGGTCGCGTCAGGAAGCGACAACCCGGACGCGGCGTGGGCGGCAGTGGAGGCCGACCAGGCGGCGATCCGCACGCATCTGGCGCCCTCCTCACAGGCGGCGCTGCTTCCAGCAATCGCCGCAGCGACCACCAACCCGTCCGTTGCCCGGACGATGCTGGCTGATCCGGCCAGCAACGCGTCGAGCGGCGCCAGGATCGAGGCTGCCAAGGCGTCGGACACGATCGCCACGAACCTCCTGCTGAGCGGCCGCACCGCGCCGTCGGTTTCCGCATGGCTGGATCATCGGGGAGCGGGGAAGGGCTAGATCATTCTCCGTTTGCCCCGCACGGTCAGCCTGTTGTCTCGGCGAGCATCCTCACCCGGTCGGGATGTGCTCCAGGGAGCCGCACCAGCGATCGGGCGGAGGGTCAGCCGTCGAGGCGCTCGAGCGTGAGGCGATCCGGCACGCCGGCGAAGAAGCGGTCGAGCGTCTGCTGGAACACCGGCTCGTTGGGCACCACGGCTGCGAACAGGGTCATCGAGGAGCGGAACTTCAGGTCGTCCGGGCCGCCGAGGATCTGCGCGATCGTGCGGTCCGGCACCGCGTTGACCAGGGCGGCGCATTCGCAGAGGCGTGGCCCGAGAACCTGATGCTCGTGGTAGGCCAGCGCCTCCTCGCCCGAGGCGAGGCCGTAGCGATGCGCCATTGGGCTGTAGCCGAGGCCGCGGAGTTGTGGAAACACGAACCACATCCAGTGGGAACGCTTGCGACCGCCGCGCAGCTCGCGTCGCACGTCCGGAAGGACGGGCTCCTGAGCCTGGATGAAGCGGTTGAGGTCGAACTCCGGCACGATCCTGCAGCGTGTCGATCGTCACGGAGGCGGCCGAAGCCGCCCCCGTGACGGTGCAAAGTCAGATACGCGGCGGGTTGGTCTTCGCCGTGCCGGTGAGACCGGTGGTCGGCGTCTCGATCTCGACCTCCTCCTTGCGCAGCGTGTCGCGGATGGTCTCGACCCGCTCCTCGACACCCTTCTGGACCACGACCTCCTCGACCACGCGTGCGCTCTTGGCGACCACGGCCTCCTCGTCGGTCTCGTTCACCACGATCTCGCGATCGCTGAACGCGTCGGTGCCGACGGTGGCCGTGCCGGTGACCGGGCGGCGGAACACCGAGACGGTCTCGTTGCGCAGGCGGATCTGCTCTTCCACCGGACGCTCCAGCACGTAGCGGCGGACGCGGGTGGTGCCGCGGTCGACAGCGCGCTTGCCGACCTGGAGGCTTTCCTCCGACAGCGCGATGACCTCCTCGGTTCCGGTGCCCGCTGCGACTCCGGTGCCCGCTGCGGCTCCGGTGGTGGCGAGGCCGGCGGTGCCCAGGCCCGTCGCGGTCGCGCCAGTGGCGACGTAGTCCGAACCATAGGCGCCGGTCTGGCTGTACTGCGAGTGGCGCTCGTCGAGGTCGATCGGATTGTGCGCTTCCAGAACGTTGTAGATCTGGTCGATGTTGGTGCCATCGCTGATCACGGTGACCACCGTGCTGCCGGACTGGATCGACTGGTCGTACAGCGCGTGGTGCGACGACGCCGTTTCCTGCTCGCCGGTCAGCCAGCCCCAGAACCCGCGATGGGCCGAGGACGGGTTGACGTCGGTGCCGACGGCGCTCTGCCCCGCGGCGCCCTGATCGCGGGCATAATGCTCGATCGCGCTCGCCGGCACGCCGTCGGCGATCAGTGCCGAGACGGCGGCTTCGGCGTGGGTCGCCGTGTCGAATACGGCAACAATGGTTTCACTGGCCACGGATGTCTCCTTGGGTTGAACGCGTGTTGTCGATGGCCTCGTTGGTTGCCGCTTCCGCCGAGCCGGTACGGGAAACGACAACGTCCTGATATCGCAGCGCCACCGTTTCGCGGTGGGCGTGCGTGGTGGCGACCCGCGTGATGCGGACCTCCTCCTTGAGGAACAGACGGCGGACGAAAATCTCCTCGACGACCGGGATGATAGTCGTCTCGCCTTCTTCACGGACCTGCGGCATCTCCTCGACGAACCGGTCGACCGCGACGTGCTCGACCCGCACGTCCCGGCGGGTCAGCTGTTCATCGACGTCCTGGTCGCGGCTGCGGGTCTGTATGCTGACCCGCACCTCTCCGGTCTGGCGCACCCGACGCCGGACGTCGAGCTGCTCTGCATGCAGCTGCAGCACCTCGTCGACCGTACGCTCATCCGGCGCGTCGCTCATGATCGTGGAGACGGAGCGTCGAGGGATGCCGGCATGCAGGGCGAAGCGCATCCGCCAACCGACAGTTCCCTGCGGAGTCGAGTTATCGTTCCGGAGGCAGCAGGACGCGGGGGTGCTAGGACGGCGGGATCACCCGGTCGCGCCGGAGCTGGTCGAACAGCGTCCTGAACATATCCTCGGTGTCGATGCAGGACCCGAACCCGGCACGACGCGCCTTGATCGTGCTGGTGACATTGTCGAACCCGCTGCTGAAGATGAAGTCGCCGAACGCCCACGACACCAGGGCCTCGTAGGGGATCGGCTGCAGGCCGTGGCGCTCGACCAAGCGCGCCCAGAGCGGGCCCTTGTCGGCCATATAGCTCGCCAGCGGCATCGGCACCGGGTCGACGCAGGCCATTCCGAACATGGCGGCAATCCGCGGCCACATGTGCTGCCAGCGGAACTGGTCCCCGTTGGTGATGTTGAAGATCCCGTCCTCCGCCGCGGCCGACTGCCCGGCCCAGTCCGTGGCCTCGGCCAGGATGTCGGCCGACGTCACCTGGTAAAGCGCGCGGTAGGCCGCCTCGGTGCCGGGGAAGCGCAACGGAAGCCCGAGCTCCTTCGACAGCGCGGCATAGACCGCGATGACCATGGCGAGGTTCATCGGGTTGCCCACGGCGTAACCGCACACCGCTTCCGGCCGCAGGACGGTGAAGCGCCAGCGTCCGGCGCCGCGCGCGCGCAGCAGGTCCTCCTGATCGTAGTAGAAGTTCGGCGGCATCAGCCGGGGATCGTCCTCCCGTGCCGGGGTCTTGAACGGGCCGAGATCCGCGCCGTAGGCCTTGCCGCCCTGGTAGAGGGTGACGTGCCGCAGTTCGGGCGAGCCGGGCTCGATCGCGTCGAGCAGGTTGCGGAGCAGGGCCACGTTGACCTCGCTCTTCTCCGCCGCGGTCGGCTTCTCGACATAGGCGCCGAACACCAGGTGGGTGATCCCGCTGATCGCGCCGAGCCTGGTTCGGACCTCGTCCGGGTCGAGCAGGTCGACCGACACCTCCTCCACGCCGGGGATCCCGACCGCGGCACGGCGGGACAGCCCGTACACAACCGTGTCCGGCTGCCCGGCGAGCTGCCGGGCGGTGGCACGCCCGATCACTCCCTGTACCCCCGCCACCACCATCCTGCGCTGCTGCGTCATGCCCCTCTCCCATGCTGGCGGCAGATCCAGATCGTGATCGTCGCGGCCGGTCAGTCCTTGGATTCGGTGGGGGTGGACACCTGGGCGCCGCTGGAGGAGGTCCGCGCCGCCTTGCTGGACTCCTGGCCGGGCTTGGTCTCTTGGCTGTACTCCTTGTCCGTGTGCTCCTTGCCGCCTTCCGGCGGCGGCGGCACCGGCAATTCCTGGGTCTTCATCATCGCTCCTTCGTGTCCGCTACCATCGGAACAGTGGCGATGCGCAGGGGTTGCCGGTCCACGCAGGCGACCGCTGTCGCTGCCGCGTCCGTGATGTGATCTTAATCGAACGTTCAGCTCCGGCGGCTACGCAATACTCCGGCGCCGGAGCGAAACCGGGCCAAACCACCGCTCGTTGCGCACCCGAACAAGGAGACTCCCGTTCATGCGAAAGCTCGTTCTTCTTCTCAGCCTGGCCGGCTTCGTCGGCAGCACAGGCGCTGCCCTGGCGCAGCCCTACCACCACTACTACCACCACCATCACCGCCACTATTACCACCGGCCCGGCTGATGGGACCGGCGGCGGCCGGTCCTGAGCCGGTCGCCGTCGCCGTCGCCGTCATAGACGAGCCCTTAACCGGATCCGTGCAATCTCCCCGGGCGGCCGTGCCGGTCGGGGGAGGTGGCCATGGGCTGGTTGACGGCGATCCTGTTCGGGCTCCTGCCGCCCGCATCTGCAGCACGTCCCGCACCGGTGCGGGATGGCGTCACTGCGTCCTGTGCGGATTTCGTGCGCATCACCGACGCGGTGTTCACCGGCCGGACCGGCGCGTGGTTTGCGGCGCATGGCGAGCGCGACTACCTGGGCGGCGAGACCTTCGGTCCGAAGGCGCTGTCAATCGGCGGCGTCGATCCCGCTGCCTACCTCGCCAGCCACTGCACGCAGGCGCGTCCCCGGTAACGCCACGGCACATTTCGCAGCAGAACGAAGACCGGAAATCCGGGCTGTCCGCCCTGCCAGGCGCTAGGATCGTCTCGGAAACGGGCTGGAGCGGCACGATGTCGTACTGGATGGCGGCGCTGTCTATGGGAGCTGTCGCGGCGCTCGGACTGGGAATCGCGGCGATCTTCCGCCTTGATGCCGCAGTCGAGGCAGAGTTGCGGCTGACCGACGCCGAACGGCAGTGGACCAGCGTGATCTGAGCCACGCGGTCGGCTCATGTTGGCGTGTCATACCACTATTTTGCGTCCTGAGCCTTTCCTTGGCTTGCTTGCCCAAGCAGGCCCGGAGGCCACAAGATTTCCCGAACAATTCCAACTAGTTACTGTCTGGCACGGCGACTGCAATGCTTCATCCAGGCCATCTCAGGCCGGATCGAGGAGAACCAGTCATGACCGTTTCCAGCGCCATCCAGACCCGCACCCTGGCACCGCACGCGGCCCATGCCGCCGACCCGCTGCCGCCCACGCACCTCACCCGGGCAGCCGACGTCGCGATCCGCCTTTCCCTGGCCCTGATGCCGTTCTCGGCGATCGCCTGGACCTTCATCGCCCGTTGACGCTGGTACCCGTCCTGCCGGCCTCAGGCCTGCTTGATCTCGATCAGGCTCTGCCGGATGCCCCGCCCACGCGCGATCCGGTCGACAATGAACGCCTCGTCGCCCCAGCGGATCGCGCGCGCCATCGCCTGGGCGTCCTCGGTGAAGCGGGCCAGCATCTCCAGCAGCGCGTCGCGGTTGCCCAGGAACACGTCGCGCCACATGGTCGGGTCGGACGCGGCGATGCGGGTGAAGTCGCGGAAGCCGGTGGCGGCGAACTGCAGCACCTCGCTGCGGCTTTCGCCCTCCAGGTCGTCGGCAGTGCCGCAGATGGTGAAGGCGAGCAGATGCGGCAGGTGGCTGACGATCGCCAGCACCCGGTCGTGATGCGCCGCGTCCATTTCGCGCGTCATGGCGCCGCAGGACTGCCACAGCCGCGCCACGCGCCCTGCCGCCTCGGGATCGCCGTTCTCCAGGGGAGTGAGAAGCGCCCAGCGGCCTTCGAACAGGGTCGGGAAGCCTGAGTCCGGACCTGAGTACTCGGTGCCGGCGAGCGGATGCGCCGGAACGAAGTGGATCCCCGCAGGCAGCAGCGGCACGATCGCGCGGATCACCGACTGCTTGGTCGAGCCCACGTCGGTCAGGATGGCGCCTGCCGCCATGTGCGGCAGCAGCGCCTCGGCCGCCGCCGCCATGGCGCCGACCGGCACGCACAGCACCACGCAGTCCGCGCCGCGCGCCGCCTCGGCCGCATCGGCCGCGACCTGGTGGACGACGCCGAGCTCCGCGACGCGGGCCCGCACCGACGGGCTCGAATCCCAGGCCACCACCTCCCGGGCGATCGCGGGATCGGCCACCGCACGCCTGGCCAGCGAGCTGCCGATCAGGCCGAGCCCGACCACCAGCAGGCGGTCGAACAGCGGCGCGCTCACGGCACCAGCTCCGGCTGCGTCGCCGGGCGCAGCCGGCGCAGCTCGGCCGCCTGCCAGGCCAGCAGCGACGGCACGCCGAGCGCCAGGTCGCGCCCGCGGCGCAGCAGGCTCAGGCTGAACGACAGGTGCGGGTCGAGCCCGAACAGGCTGCCGAGCGCCACGTAGGCCGCCTCCTGCACCCCGAGGGCCGCCGGCACCAGGAACGACACCGACAGCACACCGCTGGCGACCCCCTCGATCGCCATCGCCTCGCCGAACCCGACCGGCGCGCCGAGCAACCGGTAGCCGAGCCAGACCCATCCGGCGCCGGCGGTCCACGCCGACAGGTGGATCAGGCAGGCGCAGGCGAGCCGGCCCGGCCTGGCATAGAACCGGTCGAGCCGGTCCTGCAGGGTGTCGATGCCGCTTCGCAGCGCGCCCTGCCACGCGCCCTGCCACTGGCCGGCGACGTGGCGCCCCAGCCCCTCGATGCCGCGGCGGAACAGGCTCGACGCGCTGCGCTGCAGCCAGACGAAGGCCACCATCGCCGCGGCCATCAGCGCCATGCCCAGCGTCACCGGGCCGGCCAGGCTGCTGTCCGGCCTGCGGTCGAGCAGGAACAGCAGGCCGAGCAGCACGAACAGGATCTGGCCGCTCACCTCCACGGTGACGTCGACCACGTTGGCGGCCGAGGCTTCCGGCCAGCCCACGGCGACGCGGCGGCGCGTGGCCGGGAAGCAGGTGGCGCGTATGGCGATCAGGATGCCGCCGAGCTGGGAGAACGGCAGGCAGGTGGTGGCCCCTTCCCGCACCAGCCGGGCGGCGAGCAGGCGGAGAAAGCCGATGCCGGGACAGGCCATGCTCCAGGCGCCGGCGAGCACGAGGTCGGTGGCAAGCTGCGCCGCAACCAGCGCTGCGAAGCCGCCGAGGCCGACCGACAGCAGCGCCTTGAACACCGCACCGGCGCCGAGCCAGCCGGTGAACACGGTGATCAGCACCAGGCCCAGCACCGCCAGCAGGATCGAGACCGTCTTCAAGCGGGCGGCCTTTCGGCGTGAGGGCGGGACGCGCGGCTGCGCTGCCGAAGCTCCTACACCGTCGGCGACCATGCTTCCACCTCCGCCGCGACGACCGCCGGCCACGCGGCGCTTTGACCGCACCGGCCGGGCCGGGCAGATACGGGCAGCGCTGTCCGAGGAGACGGGAACCATGTCCAAGCCGATCCTGGTCACCGGTGCCACCGGCTTCGTCGGCTCGGCGGTGGCGCACGCGCTCCAGGCGCGCGGACACCGGCTGCGCCTGCTGGTGCGGAGGCGCGCCGACCGGCAGAACCTCGAGGGGCTGGACGCGGAGGAGGCGGAGGGCGACCTCCGGCGTCCGGACACGTTCGCCGATGCGCTCGCCGGATGCGGCGCCCTGTTCCACATCGCCGCCGACTACCGGCTCTGGGTGCCGGACCCGGCGACGATGATGCAGGCCAACGTCGAGGGCACCCGGCAGCTCATGCTGGCGGCGCAGGCGGCCGGGGTGGAGCGGATTGTCTATTGTTCCTCGGTCGCGGCCCTCGGGCTGGTCGGCGACGGCAGCGTGGCGGACGAGGCCACGCCGGTGCACGAGCACGCGGTGGTCGGCATCTACAAGCGCTCGAAATATCGCGCCGAGCAGGAGGTGCTGGCGCTGGTGCGCGAGCGCGGCCTGCCGGCGGTGATCGTCAACCCGTCCACGCCGATCGGGCCGCGCGACGTCAAGCCGACCCCCACCGGGGCGATGATCCGCGACGCCGCCGCCGGCCGGATGCCGGCCTTCGTCGACACGGGCTTGAACATCGTTCACGTGGACGACGTGGCGGAGGGCCACCTGCTGGCGTTCGAGCGCGGCCAGGTCGGCGAACGCTACATCCTGGGCGGCGAGGACTGGTCGCTGAAGACCCTGTTCGGGCTGGTGTCGGAGGTGGCGGGGGTGAAGGCGCCGCGGATCGAGCTGAGCCAGCGGGTGCTGTGGCCGGTGGCGGTCGCGTCGGAAGCCCTGGCGCGCGGCTTCGGGATCGAGCCGCGCGTCACCCGGGAGATGCTGGCGATGTCGCGCAAGAAGATGTTCTTCTCCTCCGACAAGGCGCGGCGCGAGCTGGGCTACAGCCCCCGTCCCGCCCGCGCCGCGGTCGAGGACGCGGTGGCGTGGTTCCGCACGCATGGGATGGTGTGACGGCGGTGCTGGTGCTGGCCTGCGCCACGCTGCTGGTCTGGATCGGGCTGACCCTCGGCCACGGCCGGTTCTGGCAGGCGGGTCCGGTGCTGCGGCCGGTGCGGGCGGCGCCGGACCGTGCCTGGCCGCAGGTGTCGGTGGTGGTCCCGGCACGCGACGAGGCGGAGCACGTCGCGGCCTGCCTCGGCTCGCTGCTGGCGCAGGATTATCCGGGGCGGTTCCGGATCGTGCTGGTGGACGACCGCAGCACCGACGGCACGGGTGCGATCGCGCGCGGGCTCGGCGCCGCGCCGGAGCGGCTGGTGGTGCTGGACGGGGCGGCGCGTCCGGCGGGATGGAGCGGCAAGCTGTGGGCGCTGGCGCAGGGGGTGGCGGAGGCGCGGCGGCTCGACGGAGACGAGGACGGTTTCTTCTTGTTGTGCGACGCCGACATCACCCACGCCCCGTCCCACCTCGCCACCCTGGTGGACAAGGCGGAGCGCGCGGGGCTCGACCAGGTGTCGGAGATGGTGGTGCTGAACTGCGAAAGTGCTGCCGAGCGGGCCCTGGTGCCGGCCTTCGTGTTCTTCTTCCAGCTGCTGTACCCGTTCGCGCGGGTGAACGATCCGCGCTCGCGCACCGCGGCGGCGGCGGGCGGCACGGTGCTGATCCGGCGCAGCGCCCTTGCCCGGATCGGCGGCATCGAAGCGCTGCGCGGGGCGCTGATCGACGACGTGACGCTGGCGATGCGGGTCAAGCGCAGTGGCGGCGCGATCTGGCTCGGGCACTCGATGCTGGCGCGCTCGATCCGGCCGTATCCGGGGGCCGCCGACGTGTGGCGCATGGTGGCGCGCACCGCCTATGTGCAGCTGCGCTTCTCGCCGCCCCTGCTGCTCGGCACGGTGGGCGGAATGGTGCTGGTGTGGATCGCGCCGCTGTGGACGCTGCTGGCAGGGCATGGGGCGGCGCGATGGGTCGGGGGGGCCGCCTGGCTGCTGTCCACCGCCTCGTTCCTGCCGACGCTGCGCCGGTTCCACCTGTCGCCGGCCTGGGCGCTGTTGCTGCCCGGGATCGCGTCGTTCTACACCCTGGCCACCATCGGATCGGCCGTGGACCATCATCGTGGTCGCGGCGTGGTCTGGAAGAGCCGCGCCTATCGCGACGGCGGGAAGGACGCGACGGTCTCATGAACGCTTTCGTGGAGCCCGGCCCGGTCGCCGACGCGTCGTCCGGCAAGGGACGCGCTGACGAGAACTTCCCCGTCGGCTCGGCGCTGATCGCGCCCCGGCTGCGTCCGCACGTCCATGCCTACTATGTGTTCGCCCGCGCGATCGACGACATCGCCGACAGCGCCGTGCTGCCGGCGGAAGACAAGCTGGCGCGGCTGGACGCGATGGAGGCGGTGCTGCTGGGTCGGGCCGGCGGATGCGACGGCGCCGGGCGGCAGGAGGTGGCGAGCGCGGTGCGGCTGCGGGCGAGCCTGGCCGAGACCGGCATCGTCCCGGCACGCGGCACCGACCTCATCGTGGCGTTCCGGCAGGACGCGGTGAAGACCCGCTACGACACCTGGGACGAGCTGGCGGAGTACTGCCGCTACTCGGCCAACCCGGTCGGGCTCTACCTGCTCGACCTGCACGGGGAGGACAGCACGAGCCATCCGGCCTCGGACGCGCTGTGCACCGCGCTGCAGGTGCTCAACCACCTGCAGGACTGCCGCGACGACCTCCTGAGCCTGGACCGCTGCTACCTGCCGCAGGACTGGCTGCGGGAGGAAGGCGAGGACGTGGACGCGGTGCGCTGGGAGCGGAGCGGACGCGGCCTGCGCCGGGTGCTGGACCGCTGCCTGGACGAGGTCGACCGGCTGAACCGTGTGGCATCCACCCTTCCGGGGGCGATCAGGGACCGGCGCATGCGCCTGGAGGCCGCGGTGATCGTCGCGCTGTCGCACCGGCTGGCGCGGCGGCTGCGACGCGAGGACCCGCTGGATCGACGGGTCAGGCTGCGCCGGAGCGACGCCGTGCGCAGCCTGGTCTCGGCGCTGCGGCACGTGCGGTGACCGGGCCGCTCGGATGCACGGAAGCGGACCTTGCGGCGGTCGCGGAGATCGTGCGCCGCTCCGGCACCTCGTTCGGGCGCGGCATGCGCGTGCTGCCGCCTGACCGGCGCTACGCCATGTTCGCCATCTACGCCTTCTGCCGGCTGGTGGACGACGTGGCCGACGAGGAGGCGCCGTTCGCGGACAAGCTGCCGCAGCTCGACGCGTGGCGCGGCCGGATCGCCGGCCTGTATCGCGGCATCGCCGCCGACGCGCTGGACCGGGTGCTGATGGCGGCGATCCGGCGCTACAGCCTGCGCCAGGCGGACTTCGACGCGGTGATCGACGGCATGCAGATGGACGCCGAGACGGTGATCGTCGCCCCGTCCTTCGCCACCTTCGACCTGTACTGCGACCGGGTGGCGTCGGCGGTCGGGCGGCTGTCGGTGCGGGCGTTCGGGGACCCGTCGGCGGCGGCCGAGGAGGTCGCGCACCATCTCGGCCGGGCGCTGCAGATCACCAACATCCTGCGCGACCTGGGCGAGGACGCGGAACGCGGGCGGCTTTATCTGCCGGCCGAGGCGCTGGACCGGGCCGGGGTGCCGCACGATCCCCCGTCGGCGCTGGGCTCGCCCGGCCTGCCGGAGGCGTGCCGCGACTTGGCCGACCGGGCGGTGACGCATTTCCGTGCCGCCCGCGAGGCGATGCGTCGCTGCGACCGCCGGGCGATGCGGCCGGCGCGGCTGATGGCGGCGGGCTACGGCGCGATCCTGGCGACGCTGGTGGCGGGCGGCTGGCGCGAGCCGGCGCGACGGGTCTCGGTGCCGCGCTGGCGCAAGCTGCTGGTGGCCTCGCGCGCCGTGCTGCCGGTCTGATTTGCATGAACACGGTTCACGTGATCGGCGGCGGCCTGGCCGGGTTGTCGGCGGCCCTCACCCTGGCGGAGGTGGGGCGCCGCGTGGTGGTGTACGAGGCCGGGCCGGCCTGCGGCGGGCGGGCGCGCTCCTACCACGACCGGCATCTCGGCTGCCGCCTCGACAACGGCAACCACCTGCTGCTGTCGGCCAACCGGACCGTGTTCGACTACCTCGACCGGACCGGCGCGCGCGACAGCCTGGTCGGGCCGGGTGCGCCGATCTTTCCGTTCCACGACCTGTCGGCGGGGCTCGGCTGGACGCTGCGGCTGTCGGCCGGCCGGGTGCCGTGGTGGGTGCTGGCGCGTGGGCGCCGGGTGCCGGGGATGCGGCTCGGCGAGCTCGGCGGCTTGGCGCGGCTGATGCGGGCCGGGCCGGACGCGGTGGTGGCCGACTGCCTGCGGCCGGGTGCGCTCGCGGACCGGCTGATGGTGCCGCTGGCGGTGTCGGTGCTGAACACGCGGCCGGAGCAGGGCAGTGCCGCGCTGATGGGTCGGGTGATGCGGGAAAGCATGGCCAAGGGGGGATCGGCCTGCGTGCCGTGGTTTCCGCGCGAAGGACTGTCGGAGAGCCTGGTGGATCCGGCGCTGGCGCGGCTGGCGGCGCTGGGTGCGGTGGTCCGCACCGGGAGCCGGGTGACGGGACTCGGGCTGGCGCAGGGGCGGGTGGACCGCCTGCGCCTGCCCGGCGGGGAGGTCGCGCTGGACGGCGACGACGCGGTGGTGCTGGCGCTGCCGGCGCAGACGGTGCGCGACGTGGCGGCGGAGGCGCTGCCGGGGCTGGTGGTGCCGGACGCGTTCGAGAGCATCCTGAACCTGCATTACCGCGCCGATGCGGACGGGCATCTGCACGGCGACCTGGCGCGGGCGCGCTTCGCCGGCGTGGTCGGCGGCGTCGCCGAATGGGTGTTCGTCAAGCCGGGCATCCTGTCGGTGACGGTGAGTGCGGCCAACCACCTGGCCGGCGACGCGCCGGAAGCGCTCGCCGCCACGATCTGGCGCGAGCTGCGCGCGGTGGTCGGGCCGTTCCTGCAGCCGGATGCACCGCCGGACGCGTTGCCCGACGCGCTGCCGCCGTATCGGGTGGTGCGGGAGAAGCGCGCCACCTTCGCCGCAACCCCGGCGCAGGAACGTCTGCGGCCGGAATGTCGCACCGCGGTAGCGAACCTCGTGCTGGCCGGCGACTGGACCGCCACAGGCTTGCCCGCCACCATCGAAGGTGCAATGAGGTCCGGCGTGGCAGCGGCGAACGCGCTGTCATTCCCATCCGGGCCGCCGGCTTCCGGTAGCCGCCACTGACCCGAGCGAGTGCAGGATGATCCGTCCTTCCCCGCTCCGGCCACCAGCCGGCCGGAGCATCCCATGCTGAGCATCCTGGAGAAGGCCGCCCCGGCGGCCGAGGCCGACGACGTGCTGGCGGACGCGATCGTGCGGGCGCAGGACGCGCTGTCGGGGCGGCAGCGTCCGGACGGGCACTGGGTGTTCGACCTCGAGGCCGACGCCACCATCCCGGCCGAGTTCATCCTGCTCGAGCACTACCTGGACCGCATCGACCCGGCGCTGGAAGAAAGGCTGGGGGTCTACCTGCGCCGCATCCAGGGCGCGCACGGCGGCTGGCCGCTGTATCACGAGGGCCGGTTCGACCTGTCCGCCAGCGTGAAGGCGTATTTCGCGCTCAAGGCGATCGGCGACGACCCGGAGGCGCCGCACATGCGGCGGGCGCGCGACGCGATCCTCCAGGCCGGGGGTGCGGAGCGGGCCAACGTGTTCACCCGGTTCCAGCTCGCCCTGTACGGCGAGATCCCGTGGCGCGGCACGCCGGTCATGCCGGTCGAGATCGTGCTGCTGCCGCGCTGGTTCTTCTTCAACATCTGGAACATGTCGTACTGGTCGCGCACTGTGGTGGTGCCGCTGGTGGTGCTGGCGGCCCTGCGGCCGCGGGCGCGCAACCCGCGCGGGGTGCACGTCCGCGAGCTGTTCCGGCAGGACCCGGAGCGGGTGCGCGACTGGACCCGCGGGCCGTACCGCTCCGCCTGGGGCCCGGTGTTCAAGCTGGTGGACCAGCTGCTCCGGCCGGTCGAGCGGATGATGCCCGGCCCGGTGCGCAGGCGCGCGATCAGGGCGGCTCAGGCGTTCATCGCCCCGCGCCTGAACGGGGTGGACGGGCTCGGCGCGATCTATCCGGCGATGGCCAACAGCGTGATGATGTTCGACGCGCTGGGGGTCAGGCTCGACGGGCCGGACGCGGACCCGGCGGCGGCCACCGCCTGGGCGTCGGTGCGCCGGCTGCTGGTCGAGCAGGACGGGGAAGCGTTCTGCCAGCCCTGCATGTCGCCGGTCTGGGATACCGCACTCGCCGGCCACGCCCTGGCCGAGGCGGCCTCGGCGGTGGAGGGGGTCGCCTCCGAGGCGACGGCGGCGCGTCTGGACGGGGCGGCCGGATGGCTGCGGCCGCTGCAGGTGCTGGACGTCAAGGGCGACTGGGCGTTGCGCAACAAGCACCTGCCGCCCGGCGGCTGGGCGTTCCAGTACGACAACCCGCACTACCCGGACGTGGACGACACCGCGGTGGTCGGCCTGCTGCTGCACCGGCACGACCCGTCCGGCAACGCCGAGGCGCTGGCGCGGGCACGCACCTGGATCATCGGCATGCAGAGCACGAACGGCGGCTGGGGCGCGTTCGACATCGACAACGACACCGACATCCTCAACCACCTGCCCTTCGCAGACCACGGCGCGCTGCTGGATCCGCCGACCGCCGACGTCACCGCGCGCTGCCTGTCGTTCCTGGGCCAGCTCGGCCTGGAGGCGGACCGGCCGGCGGTGGCGCGCGGGATCGCCTTCCTGCGCCGCGAGCAGGAGGCGGACGGGTCCTGGTTTGGACGCTGGGGCACTAACTACGTTTATGGCACCTGGTCGGTGCTGTGCGCGCTGAACGCGGTGGGGGTGCCGCACGACGATCCGGCGGTGGTGCGGGCGGTGGACTGGCTCGTGTCGGTGCAGCGTGCGGATGGCGGCTGGGGCGAGGACTGCGCCAGCTTCGAGGATGCACCGCCGGGGCGCCACCACCGCAGCCTGCCGTCGCAGACCGGCTGGGCGCTGCTCGGGCTGATGGCAGCGGGGCGGCGGGACCATCCGGCGGTGGCGCGCGGCGTGGACCACCTTCTCGCCACCCAGGACGAGGGCGGCGAGTGGGAGGAGCAGCCGTACAACGCGGTCGGCTTTCCGCGCGTGTTCTACCTGCGCTACCACGGCTACCGGCTGTTCTTCCCGCTGCTGGCGCTGTCGCGCTACCGCCTGCTCGGCCGAAGCAACAGCAGCCGGGTATCGTTCGGTTTCTAGGCGGGCGGTTTCCAGGCGGGCGGTTTCCGAGCGGGCGCTGTCCGGTCCGGCGCTGCGGGGGACGGGCGCGTGATCCTGGGCATCGTGGTCGGGCTGGAAGCGGAAGCGGTGCTGGCGCGCAGGCTAGGGGGCCTGGCGCGGGTGGAGGTCGGCGGCGCCACCGCGTCCGGTGCCGGGCGCGCGGCGGACGCGCTGGTGTCCGGCGGTGCCACCCACCTGCTCAGCTTCGGCTTGGCCGGCGGCCTCGATCCGGCGCTGCCGCCGGGTGCCGCACTGGTTCCCGACCGCGTGCTGGCCGGCAGCGACGCCTTCGCCTGCGACCCCGGCCTGCGCGGCAGGCTCGGGAGCGGCCCGTCGTCGAGCCTGCTGCACAGCGACGCTCTGGTGGCGGATGCGGCGGAGAAGCGGCACCTGTTCGTTGCCACCGGATGCGCCGCGCTGGACATGGAAAGCGGCGCCGTGGCGCGTGCGGCCAGGATGGCGGGGCTGCCGTTCGCGGTGCTGCGCGCGGTGTGCGACCCGGCAGGACGCACGCTGCCTCCGGCGGCGCGGATCCCGCTGCGCTCGGGCGGGCGGGTGAGCGCCGGCGCCGTCGCGGCCTCGATCCTGCGCCAGCCCTCCCAGCTGCCGCTGCTGCTGGCACTGGGACGTGACGCCGGGCTGGCCAGGCGGACGCTGTCACGCCGCATTAACGCCCTCGCCAAGCTCTTGACGAATGTGTAACGGTTGCCTGCGGAACAAGGGCGGGTCGCCGGAGGCAGGCACGGAATGGGACAGGCTGGACCACGCGCACGGCATCGGGCAACGGAGGCGGTCGAGGCCACGTCCCGGCCTGCACCGACCCGGCAGGCGCGGGCACGGGCGCTCAAGATCGGAGCCGACACACCCCCAGCGACCAGGCCAGCCATGCCGAAGGCGCCCGTGACCAAGCCGTCCGTCACCAGGTCCCTGCAGGACGGGCCGGCGGTCGCCGTGCCGGCGGCGACGCAGCCGGCCCCCGTTCCGGCCGCCCGTCCCGCACCGCCCGCCGCCGCTGCGGCTCCGCCGGCAGCCCAGGCGCCGCGACGGGCTTCTCCGTTCCTGGGCTATGTCGACAGCTTCTCCGACGGGCTCGCGAAGGGCTGGGCGGTGGACACGCGCAGCCCGGAGCGGCCGACCCGGCTGCACGTGCTGGTGGACCGCCAGGAGGTGGCGCAGGTGGTGTGCGACCAGCCGCGCGAGGACGTGCAGGCAGCGCTCGGCCATTCCAGCGGCCGGCTCGGCTTCAGCTTCCAGCTGCCGGTCGGGCTGGTGGACGGCAACCCGCACACCCTGTCGTTCCGGTATGGCGACCGCACGGTGGTGCCGCATCTTGATGCCGCCAACTCGGAGGTGGTGCACGAGGAGTACGGCTTCATCCTGCACCGCCGCTACGAGGTGCAGAGTTTCATCGACGGCATGAAGCAGGGCGCGCTGCGCGGCTGGGTGCAGCGGGTCGACCCGCTGACCACGGAGCGCAGCGGCGGCTGCCACATCCTGTTGACCGCGAACGGGGTGCGCGTGGCGCAGGTGAAGGCCGACCGCTATCGCGGCGACGTGGCGGCGGCACTCGGCGGCGACCCGAACTGCGGCTTCGAGATCATCCTGCCGAACGCGTTCCGTCGCGGCGGGCAGCAGACGTTCCGCTTCGTGGTGACGCCCGACGACGTCGAGCTGGCCGGCAGCCCGCTCACCACCAGCCTGGTGGACGACCGGCTGGAAGCGCGGCTGCTCGAGATCCAGGCGACGGTTGACCGGCTGTATGGCGAGATCGGCCGGCTGCGTACCGAGGTGGCCGACGTGGTGCCGAAGCCCACGTACAACCTGGGCGACTACGACCGCTGGGCGCGCCGCTACTACGACCGGCTGCGCGCGCGGGTGTCGGCGGAGCGGGCGCGCGAGGCGGCGGTGGCGCAGGGGGAGGTGCCGCAGCCGCTGGTGAGCATCCTGGTGCCGACCTACAAGCCGATGATGTCGGACTTCACCGCGGCGGTGGATTCGGTGCTGTCGCAGACCTACCGCAACTGGGAGCTGATCATCGTCGACGACGGCGCCAGGTCGCCGGAGATCGCCGCGCGGATCAGGCAGTATTGCGCGCAGGATCCGCGGATCCGCGCGGTGACGCTGAAGAAGAACCTCGGCATCAGCGGCGCCACCAACGCCGGGCTGAAGGAGGTGCGCGGCGAGTACGTCGCGTTCTTCGACCACGACGACCTGCTGGTCGACGTGGCGATCGAGATGATGGTGCGCGCGGCGCGCGAGACCGGGGCGCGCATGCTGTTCTCGGACGAGGACAAGATCGACCAGGCCGGCTACTTCCTGGAGCCGAACCTGAAGCCGGACTACAACCATCGCTACCTGCTCGGCTGCAACTACATCTGCCACCTGCTGTTCGTCGAGGCGAAGACGCTGGCACGGGTCGGCGAGCTGCGCGCGGCCTATGACGGCGCGCAGGACCACGACCTGATCCTGCGCCTGGTGGAGGAGATCCCGCGCGCTGAGATCCACCACGTGCCGGAGGTGCTCTACCACTGGCGCAAGACGCCGAACTCGACCGCGGTGAACATCGGCAACAAGAGCTATGCGATTGATGCCGGGGTGAAGGCGGTGTCCGACCACCTCAGGCGCATCGGCGCCGACGCGGAGGTGAGCGCGATACGCGGCCTCACGCTCTACGGGATCAGGTGGCTGCAGCAGGCGCAGCCGAAGGTCTCGATCATCATCCCGTTCAAGGACCAGGTGGACACCACCAGGCGCTGCATCGAGGCGCTGCTGGCCTTCACCGACTATCGCGCGTTCGAGATCGTGCTGGTGAACAACTGGTCGGTCACGCGGGAGGCGGCCGATTTCGTCAAGCGCTTGTCGCGGCTGGACCGGGTGCGGGTGCTGACGATCGAGGAGGAGTTCAACTATTCCCGCCTGAACAACCTCGCCGCCCGCGACAACGACGCCGAGTACTACTTCTTCATGAACAACGACGTGTTCGTCGGCGACAAGGACTGGCTGAGGACGATCGTTGGCGAGGCGCTGGCGGCACCCGACATCGCTGTGGTGGGCGGCAAGTTCCTGTATCCCAACGACACCATCCAGCACGCCGGCGTGGTGGTGGGGCCGGCCGGGGTCGCGGCGCATGGGCATCGCGGAGCCCCCCTCACCGATTACGGCTATATCGGCCGGGCCCTGCTGAGCCACGAGGTGTCGGCGGTGACGGCGGCGGGCATGCTGATCAAGGCATCGGTGTTCCACGAGGTCGGCGGGTTCGACGAGCAGCACCTCAAGGTCGCCTACAACGACGTGGACCTGTGCCTGAAGGTGGGCGAGGCCGGCTGGCGCATCGTGTGGTGCGCGGAGTTCACCGCCTATCATCACGAAAGCCTGTCGCGCGGCAGCGACGACAGGCCGGAGCACGAGGCGCGGTTCTTCGCCGAGACGCGCACCATGCAGGAGCGTTGGGGGGACAACCCGCGCTACCGGCGCGACCCGTTCTACTCCAAACACTTCACCGTGGACCGGCAGCCCTTCTTCGACCTGGTCGATCCCGCCGAGGAGTGAGTGCGGCCGGAGGCGGTGCGGCCCGATCACGAAAACGCATGAACCCCTTGAAGTGGGGTTGGCCGGGACGATGCTGCATGCGAGCGTGATCCATGCAGTGCAGCGTGGAAGACGGGATGCGGCGATCGGGCTGTCGTAGGCTTGCCCGCGGCAGCGGAGGCTCCGTTGCCGGCCGGACACGCTCGCGCGCCGTGCGCGGCTGACCGATGCGCCAGCTTTTCGCACCCGGCGCCGATGCCATCCTGCGCCTGGTCCTGCTGGTGGCGGTCGTGCTCGTGGTCGGCGGCCTGGTGGTGGCGGGCGGGGTGTCGCGCTCGAACTGGGCCTATGGCGTGGGCGTGGCGCCGACCCAGCCGGTGCCGTTCAGCCACAAGCACCATGTCGGCGAGCTCGGGATCGACTGCCGCTACTGCCACACCTCGGTCGAGACGGCGTCCACCGCCGGCATCCCGCCGACCTGGACCTGCATGACCTGCCACTCGCAGATCTGGACCGGCTCGCCGATGCTCCAGCCGGTGCGCGACAGCCTCGCCGACGACAAGCCGCTGCACTGGACCCGGGTGAACCGGCTGCCGGACTACGTGTACTTCAACCATTCGGTGCACGTGACCAAGGGCATCGGCTGCTCCTCCTGCCACGGGGCGATCAACACCATGCAGCTCACCTATCGCGCGCACGCCTTCACCATGGCGTTCTGCCTGGACTGCCACCGCAACCCCGAGCGGTTCGTCCGCACCCCGGACCAGATCTGGAACATGCAGTGGCAGCCGGTCGCCGACCAGGAGCGGGTCGGCCGGGCGCTGGTGGCGCAGGAGCACATACGGCCGGGCGCGCAGCTCAGCGACTGCTCGACATGCCACCGGTGAGGGGCGCGCGATGACGGTGGATCCGAACGACCTGCAGGCGATCCGTGCCGCGCTGCGTGCGCGCGACGCGCAGGGCCGTCTGGACTGGCGCAGCCTGGAGGAGGTGGCGGGCACGCCGGCGTTCCGCCGCTTCCTGAAGGCGGAATATCCGTCGGTCGCCGACCTCGCAGGTCCGGGCGGGGGGATCGACCGGCGCCGGTTCTTCCGGGTGATGGCGGCCTCGCTGGCGCTGGCGGGGCTGGGCGGCTGCGACGATCCGGATTCGGACGGCCGCACGGAGGAAGTGCCGCCGGTGCGCGATCCGGTGCATGCGCACGCGGACTCGGTGCTGCGCTATGCGACCGCCACGCTGACCGACGGCCATGCCAATGGGGTGCACGTGCTGACCCGCTACGGCCGGCCGATGAAGATCGAGAGCAACGACGGCCATCCGTGGACGCGCGGCGGCACCGACCTGCAGGGGCAGGCCTCGATCCTGGGGCTGTACGACCCGTTCCGCTCGCAGGCGGTGCTGCAGAATGGGCGCGCCACCGACTGGGACACGCTGCGCGCCGCCCTGCTCGGGCCGATGGCGGCGTTGCGTGCCGAAGGCGGCGGCGGCGTGCACCTGCTGACCGGGCCGGTCACCTCGCCGTCGCTGACGGCGCAGGTCGCGTCGCTGCAGGCGGCGATGCCGCAGCTGCGCTGGCACCGGCACGAGACGGTGTCGCGGGCGGGACAGCGCGAGGGCAGCCGGCGGGCGTTCGGACAGGTGCTGGAAACGCGCTGGCGCTTCGACCGGGCCCGGGTGGTGGTGGCGCTGGACGGGGACTTCCTCGATCCGGGACCGCAGCAGGTGGGGGTGTCGCGCGACTGGATCACGGCGCGGCGCGCGTCCGTGGCGCACGGGCCGCTGCTGACGCTGCACGCGTTCGGGCCGACGCCCTGCCTGACCGGTGCCAAGGCGGACCATCACGCGCCGCTGTCGGGCGCGGAGCTTCTCGCGCTGGCGGGCTGCCTGGCGGACGGGCGCGACTGGGAGGGCGCGCAGGCGCCGGCGGTGCGTCGGGCGATGGCGGCGCTGGAAGGGGCACGCGGCGCCGGCATCCTGCTGGCGGGCGGCACGCAGCCGGCCGAGGTGCACGAGGCGGTGCACCGGGCCAACGCGCGTCTGGGCAACCTCGGCGGGCCGGTGTTCCAGACCGGGCCGGCGGAGGTCGAGGCGGAGGACCTGCGGTCGCTGGTGGGGGCGATGCGAGGGGGGAAGGTGCGGGCCCTGGTGATGCTGGGCTGCAACCCGGCCTATGACGCGCCGGCGGATCTCGGCTTCGTCGACGCGCTGGGCAGGGTGCCGCTCAAGATCCATGCCGGCCTCAGCGCGGACGAGACCGCCACCCATTGCGACTGGCACCTGCCGCTGGTGCACCCGCTGGAAAGCTGGGGCGACGCGCGCGCCTTCGACGGCACCGTGTCTCTGCTGCAGCCGACGATCGCGCCGTTCTATGACGGGCGCTCGGTGCCGGAGATTTTGTCCTTGTTGTTCGAGCCGCAGCCGCGGGACGGGATGACGCTGCTCCGGAGCTACTGGTCGGGGCAATGGGGCGGCGAGGCAGAGGGGCGCTGGCGGGAGTCGCTGCGCCACGGCTTCGTGGCGGAGAGCGCGTTCGCCCCGGTGCCGGCGACGCTTGTGGCGGCGGCGGCGCAGGTGCCCTCCCCTGTCGCGCCGGACGGGCTGGAGCTGCTGTTCCGGCCGGACCCGTCGATCCGGGACGGCATGCTGGCCGATAACGCCTGGCTGCAGGAATGCCCCAGGCCGCTGACCAGGATCGTGTGGGAGAACGTGGTGGCGGTATCGCCGCTGCTGGCCGGGCGCGAGGGGATCGGGAACGGCGACGTGCTGGAGATCGAGGCCGGGGGGCGCCGGCTGGAGGCGCCGGCCTGGATCACGCCGGGCCAGGCCGAGAACAGCCTGACGGTGACGCTGGGCTACGGGCGGCGGGCGCCCGGAATGCTGTCCTACGGGCTCGGCTACGATGCCTACGCGCTGCGGCAGGACGCGACGCCGTGGCGGGTCGACGGGGCGACGATGCGCCGCACCGGACGGCGGGTGACGGTCGCGTGCACCCAGGACCATTCCGCCATGGACGGGCACGACTTCGTCCGGATGCAGCATCCGGGCGAGCGGCAGCACGACGAGGCGTCGGAGCGTCCGGCCACGCTGTATGCCGACAGCATCGCCACCCCCGGGGACGGACGCGGCGGCGGGCACGGCGACGGACGCGCCTGGGGCATGGTGATCGACCTGGACAGCTGCATCGGTTGCAACGCCTGCGTGGTGGCGTGCCAGTCAGAGAACAACGTCGCCGTGGTCGGGCGCGAGGAGGTGATGCGGGGGCGCGAGATGCACTGGCTGCGTATCGACCGCTACTACGCGGGCGGCCTCGACGCGCCGGACACGCGGTTCATGCCGGTGCCGTGCATGCACTGCGAGGACGCGCCCTGCGAGGTGGGCTGTCCGGTGGAGGCGACGCTGCACGACCACGAGGGGCTCAACCTCATGGTGTACAACCGCTGCGTCGGCACGCGCGCCTGTTCCGGCTACTGCCCGTACAAGGTGCGGCGGTTCAACTGGCTCGACTACTCCGCGGGTGCGGCGCCGAGCATCCAGGACATGCGCAACGTCGACGTGACGGTGCGGGCCGCCGGGGTGATGGAGAAGTGCACCTACTGCGTGCAGCGGATCGCCGAGGCGCGGATCGACAGCGACAAGTCGGGGAAGCCGATCGGCGACGGCGTGGTGCGGACCGCCTGCCAGACCGCCTGCCCGACCCGGGCGATCACCTTCGGCAACCTGGGCGACCCGCAGGCCGAGGTGACGGCGCAGCGCAAGGACGGGCGCAACTACGCGCTGCTCGGCGAGCTGGGGGTGAAGCCGCGCACCACCTACCTGGCGGGCCTGCTGCCGCCGGGAGGCGCTGCATGACGGTGCACCCGACCACCCTGATCCGCTCCGACCAGACCTTCGAGAGCATCGGCCGGTCGGTCGAGCAGGCGGCGTTCGGCAGCGTCGGGCGGGCCTGGTGGCTGGCGATCGCGGCGTCGGTGGGGCTGGTCGGGCTGCTGGTGATCTCGGTCGGCTGGCTGCTGCTCGAGGGCGTGGGCGTCTGGAACAACAACATCCCGGTCACCTGGGCGCTTGACATCGTCGGCTACGACTGGTGGATCGGCGTCGCCACCGGCTCGCTGGTGCTGTCGGTGCTGCCGCTGCTGCTCGAGCGGAGCTGGCGCGGCGGCATCGCGCGGGTCGCCGAGACGGTGTCGGTGCTGGCGGCGGTGGCAGCGGGGATCTACCCGATCATCCATCTCGGGCGGCCCTGGTTCTTCTACTGGAACCTGCCGTACCCGAACACGATGCTGCTCTGGCCGCAGTTCCGCTCCCCGCTTTATTGGGACGCGATCGACATCCTCGGCTTCCTGGTGGTCAGCCTGTCGGTCTGGTACCTGGGGCTGCTGCCGGACCTGGCGGCGTTGCGCGACCGTGCGGTGGACCGGCTGCATGGCGACGACCGGGAAGGCAGCGGCGGACGCTTCGCGCGTCGGATCGCGCAGCTCTACGGCGTCGCGGCGCTGGGCTGGCGCGCCTCGGCGCCGCACTGGCACCGGCGCGGGCAGGCGCTGCGAATCATCGGGCTGCTGGGCGTGGTGGTGGTGGTGTCACTGCAGACCGGGGCTGCGGTGATGTTCGCGGGCGCGGTCGAGCCCGGCTGGCACGACACGCTGCAGCCGGTGGATTTCCTGGCGGTGGCGCTGTTCTCGGGCGTCGCCGCCAGCACGCTGGTGGTGGTGGTGGTGCGCTCCGCGTTCTCGCTCGAGGGCGTGATCACCGAGGCGCATCTGGACCGGCTGGGGTGGCTGCTGCTGGGGATCGGGCTGTTCGACGCGTATTGCCTAGCCACGGAGATGTTCGGGACCGAGACCAGCGGCACCTCCTATGCGGTTGCCTCGCTGGCGCAGCGGCTGCATGGGCCGCATGCCTGGGCGTTCTGGGTCACCGTGCTGGCCGGGCCGCTGCCGGTGCAGCTGCTGTGGCTCAAGGGGGCGCGGCAGTCGCCGCCGCTGCTGCTGCTGATCGCGGCCGCGGTCTGCGTCGGCACCTGGGCGGACCACTTCATGGTCATCGTGGTGACGCTGCAGCGCGACTTCCTGCCGTCCTCGGACTTCGCGACCTATGCGATCGGGTTCTGGGGGATGGCGACGTTTCTCGGCTCGTGCGGCCTGTTCCTGTTCCTGCTGCTGCTGGCGATGCGGCTGCTGCCGGTGCTGGCGGCGGCACCGGTGCGGGCGCTGACCCATCCGGGGGCGGAGTCGACCCGCACCCCGGTGTCGTCGGACCGGATCGACCTGCCGAAGGACGCGCCGCTCTGGGGCATCGCCGCGGAGTACGACGAGGCCGAGGAGATGATCCGCGCGGCGTCGCTGCTGCGGCCGCGCCGGCTGGGACGGATCGACCTGTACTCGCCGGTGCCGCTGCCCGAGGCGGCGTCGCTGCTGTCCCTGTCCGGGCCGGGGATACGACCGCTGGCGGTGGCGGGGGCGGTGCTGGGTGGGGCGGCGATGATGGCGATGTGCTTGGCTGCCACCGGCTACGATTACGTGTTCCTGATCGGCGGCCGGCCGCGGTTCTCCTGGCAGGCCTACGTGGTGCCGACGGTGTCGTTCGCGGCGCTGAGCGGCGCGGTGGTGGGCGTGGCGGCGATGCTGTTCGGCAACCGGATGCCGCGGCTGAACCATCCGGCGTTCAACATCCCGGGCATCGGCGGCGCCACCCGCGACCGCTACTTCCTGGTGGTGGAGGCGCGGGAGGAGTTCGATCCGGACGCGGTGGAAGCGGCCATCGCCGGCCTGCCCGACCGGCCGCTGGCGGTGCATCGGGTGCGCCGGTGAGGCAGGGTGTCCTGCTGCTGGCGATGTGCGGGCTGGGCCTCGCCGGCTGCAAGCGGCACGACATGTATACGCAGGACCGCTCGCAGACCTGGGACCGCAGCAGGTTCTTCCCCAACGGCCTGTCGATGCGGCCGCCGGCGCCGGGAACGGTGCCGGTGCAGGAAGACGATCCGGACGTGCCGCAGCCGGCGGTGGTGACGGAAGCGATGCTGGCGCGCGGCGGACAGCGGTTCGACATCTTCTGCACCCCCTGCCACGGACGCACCGGTGACGGGGACGGCATGATCGTGCAGCGCGGCTTCCCGCGGCCACCCTCGTTCCATACCGACCGGCTGCGGGACGCCAAGGCGGCGCATTTCTACGACGTCATCACCAACGGCTACGGCGTGATGTACAGCTACGCGTCGCGGGTGCCGTCGGCGGATCGCTGGGCGGTGATCGCCTATGTCCGGGCGCTGCAGCACAGCCAGGGGATGCCGGCCGCGTCGCTCACCGCCGACGACCGCGCGGCGCTGGCGCAGGTGGCGCCATGAGCGCCGCGGGGATGGGCCGGGCGGCGTGGCCGGGCGACCGCAGGCGCTGGCTGCTGCCGGCGGCGGGGGTGCTGATGCTGGTGCTGCTGCCGGTGCTGGGACTGGCAGGGGTGCGGGTAATGCCGTCCTACCTGTCGGCGTGGCTGTTCGTGCTGTCGGTGCCGGTAGGCGCGCTGCTGCTGGCGACCGGGATCGAGGCGTTCTCCGACGAGGCGGACGCGGTCGGCACGTTGCTGGCGCCGCTGCGCCGGCTGCTGCCGCTGCTGCCGCCCCTGGCGGTGTGCGGGGTGCCGGTGCTGCTGGCGCACTCGTTGAGCGATCCGCAGGCCTGGTCCGGCGCGGGGTTCGGCCGGGGCTGGTTCGCGCATGGCGTGTCCGGGCTGCGCGGCGTGCTGTTCCTGCTGCTGTGGAGCGGGCTCGCGCTGGTGTTCGCAGCGCCCGGGACGCGGCGCCGGCTGGCCGGGCTGGCGTTCGCGGCGATGCTGGTGACCGGGACGCTGGCGGCATTCGACTGGGCGATGTCGGCCGAGCCCGGGCTTGCGTCGTCCTCGTTCGGGCTGCTGCTGCTGTCCGGGCAGGCGGTGTCGGCGGCGTCGCTGGCGATCCTGCTGGCGGGCCGCGACGCCCGCGCCGGCTTCGCGATCCCGGTGCTCGTGCTGCTCTGGGTCTGGGCGTTCCTGCACTTCACCCAGTTCCTGGTGGTCTGGTCGGCCAACCAGCCGGACGAGGCGGCCTGGTACCTGCACCGGCTCGGCGGCCTGGGCGAGGCGGCGATCTGGCTCGGCGCGCTGCTGCCGGTGCTGGCGCTCGGGCTGCTGCCGGTGCGGGCCGTGGCGCAGCAGGGCTGGCCGGTTCCGCTGGTGGCGGCGTTCGCCCTGCTGGTGCAGCTGCTGCAGAACTTCTGGCTGGTCACGCCGGCGTTCCGCGGCCGCTTCACCCTGACCCTGGCGGACGGGGTGGCGGCAGGAGGGCTGGTGGCGCTGGCGGCCGGGCTGTGGTGGGCGGGCATGCTGCCCTGGCGAGGGAGGATGGCCGATGGCGGACGCTGAGCAGGCGCCGGGACGCCGCGGGCGGCTCCTTTATGCCGCCGGTGGTGCGGCACTCGGTGCGGTGGCCGGCACAGGGGCGGCGCTGGGTGGGGTGTTCGCCTCCCGCCGGAGGAGGAACGACGATCTCCCCCTCGACGACACCAGCGGACGCGGCGAGCCGGGCGCGCCGCCGAGCCCGCAGGCGGCGCGCAAGGGGTTCGAGGTCGAGGACATGAGCGGCACGCTGATGGGCCTGCTGACGGTCGGGCTCGGCGTCGCGATCGCGGTGTCGATCTGGCTCATGGTGCTGATGCTGCAGGGGTTCCAGGCCAGCCGCGAGGCAGCACCTCCGTTGACCGCGCAGCAGCAGGCCAGCCCGCTGCCGCCGCTGCCGCGCCTGCAGTCGGCGCCGTGGAACGACCTCGCCGACCTGAAGCGCAGCGAGTTCGGCCGGCTCGACCGCTATGGCTGGGTCGACAGGCAGCACAGCCGGGCGCGGATCCCGATCGGGGTGGCGATGGGCCGCACCGTCGGCCGGTCGCTGGACGCGGCACCTTGACGGCCAAGGACATCAACCCGGCGGACTTCCCGCTGGCGCTGTGGCCGCCCTCGGCCTCGAACGAGGCGGTGCAGTCGGACCACCTGATCCTCGGCTTCACCGTGCTGACCCTGCTGCTGACGGTGCCGATCTTTCTCGCCATCGCCTGGTTCGCGGCGCATTTCCGCGTCGGCAAGGCGGTGCACCGCGAGTATTCGGACAAGCGCAACCGGATGCTCGAGGTGAGCTGGATGATCGTCCCGTTCCTGCTCACGCTGATCTTCTTCTACTGGGGTGCGAAGCTGTTCGACATCCATAAGCATCCGCCGCGCAACGCGCTCCGGATCGAGGCGATCGGGCGGCAGTGGATGTGGAAGTTCCAGCACCCGGGCGGCCAGGCGGAGATCAACGACCTCCACGTGCCGAGCGGCGAGCCGGTGATGATCGACATGATCTCGCAGGACGTGATCCATTCGCTCTACCTGCCGGCGCTGCGGATCCAGATGGAAACGCTGCCGGGGCGCTACACGCAGCTGTGGTTCACCGCCAACAAGACCGGGACGTTCCGGCTGTACTGCTCGGAATATTGCGGCACCGACCATTCGCGGATGGGCGGGCTGCTGACCATCATGACCCCGGCCGACTACGCGCAGTGGCTGCAGCAGAGCGGCACCGCGATCTCGCTCGCCTCGCAGGGACGCGCGCTGTTCTCGTCCTATGGCTGCAGCGGCTGCCATGGCGCCGGCGCCGCGGTGCGGGCGCCGTCACTGGCCGGGCTCTATGGCAGCCCGGTGCCGATGCTGGCCGGCGGCACGCTGGTCGCCGATGCCGGCTACATCCACGACAAGATCCTGGACCCGGACCGCAACCTGATCGCCGGATACAAGCAGGTCATGCCGGCCTTCAAGGGAGTGATCCCGGAGGACAGGATCGTGCTGCTCACCGCCTACATCAAGTCGCTCGCCTCACCCGACAAGGAGGGCGGCGGTGCGGAGCCGGATCGCCCGGCAGGAATGGAGACAACGCCATGACGCCGCCGGACTCCCTCATCGGCAACCTCGAATCCGCGCTGCGCGAGCCGCATCCGGGGCGGATCACCATCGACCGCGAACCGGACTACCTGCATGACGAGCACACGCTGCGGTCCTGGCTCACCACCATCGACCACAAGCGGATCGGCATCCTCTATTTGCTCAGCATCACCGCGTTCTTCATCGTCGGCGCGATCGCGGCAGGGCTGGTGCGGCTGTCGCTGGTGGTGCCGAACGGGCAGATCTTCTCCAACGACACCTACAACAAGCTGTTCACCATCCACGGCGTGGTGATGGTGTGGTTCTTCCTGATCCCGTCGATCCCGACCACGTTCGGCAACTTCATCCTGCCGATCATGATCGGCGCCAAGGACGTGGCGTTCCCACGCCTCAACCGTGCCAGCTGGTACATCTTCGTCAGCGCCTCGCTGTTCACCCTGTTCACCGTGGTCGTCGGCGGCGTCGATACCGGCTGGACCTTCTACGCGCCGTTCTCGACCACCTTCTCCAACACCTGGGTGGTGCCGGCGCTGATCGGGGTGATCGTGGTCGGCTTCTCCTCGATCCTGACCGGGCTGAACTTCGTCGTCACCATCCACACCATGCGTGCACCCGGCATGACCTGGTTCCGCATGCCGATCTTCTGCTGGACCATGTACGCCACCAGCCTGATCTTCCTGCTGGCGACGCCGGTGATCACCATGGCGCTGGGCCTGCTGGTGATGGAGCGCGCCTTCCACATCGGCGTGTTCGACCCGGCGCTGGGCGGCGATCCGGTGCTGTTCGAGCACCTGTTCTGGTTCTACTCGCATCCGGCGGTGTACATCATGCTGCTGCCGGGCATGGGGGTGATCAGCGAGATCGTGCCGGTGTTCGCGCAGAAGACGCTGTTCGGCTACCGCTTCGTCGCCTACGCCTCCATCGCCCTCGCCTCGCTGACCTTCTTCGTGTGGGGCCACCACATGTTCGTCAACGGCGAGAGCGAGACGGCGAGCATGGTGTTCTCGGTGCTGTCGTTCGCGGTCGCGGTGCCGTCGGCGGTCAAGGTGTACAACTGGACCGCCACCCTCTACAAAGGCACGATCAGGCTCGACACGCCGATGCTGTATGCGATGGGCTATATCGGGCTGTTCGTGGTGGGCGGGCTGACGGGCTTGTTCCTGGCGACGCTGGCGATCGACGAGCACGTGCACGACACCTACTTCGTGGTGGCGCATTTCCACTACATCATGGTCGGCGGCACGGCACTCGCCTTTCTCGGCGGGCTGCACTACTGGTGGCCGAAGTTCACCGGGCGGCTGTATCCGGAGGCCTGGGGCCGGCTATCGGCGTTCCTGATCTTCATCGGCTTCAACGCGACCTTCGCGCCGCAATTCGTCCTCGGCTATCTCGGGATGCCGCGGCGCTACCACAACTATCCGCCCGAGTTCCAGCTGCTTAACATCCTGAGCTCGTCCGGCAGCCTAGTGCTGGCGCTGGGCTACCTGTTCCCGATGGTCTACCTGGGCTGGTCGCTGCGGTACGGCGCCAAGGCGCCCGCCAACCCGTGGAACGCCAAGGGGCTGGAATGGACCACCTCCTCGCCGCCGCCGAAGCACAACTTCGAGACGCCGCCGACGGTGGATTTCCCGCCCTACGACTACAGCCGGCGCGAGACGCGGGTGTGAGTGCCACGGCCGGCAGCGCCGCGGCGGCGGTCGCCGTCGGAATCGAGCGCGAGGAGCACTTCACCACAGACGGCCAGCAGACGCACGCGGCGAAGTTCGGCATGTGGTGCTGGCTGCTGACCGAGCTGCTGCTGTTCGCAGGCCTGTTCCTGTGCGCGCTGGTGATCCGCATCCTGCATCCGGCCAGCGTCACCGCGACCACGACGCACCTGAAGTTCTGGATCGGCGCCACCAACACGGGCGTGCTGATCGTGTCGAGCTTCACCATGTCGGGCGCGATCGAGCTGTCGCGGATCGGCTGGCAGCGCGGCATGGTGCGCTTCATGCTGGCGACCGCGGCGCTCGGCACGCTGTTCCTCCTGCTGAAGGGCTACGAGTACTACGAGGACTTCGACGAGCACATGATGCCGTTCCTGCACGGACGGCCCTACGAGCTGGCGCACGACCCGTCGACGATCCTGTTCACCGACCTGTACTACGTCACCACCGGCCTGCACGGGCTGCACCTGACCACCGGCGTGTCGATCCTGCTGGTCATGACGTGGATGGCGAGCCGCCCGGGCTACCTGGCCCGGCACCAGAACCGGATCGAGATCTTCGGCCTGTACTGGCACTTCATCGACCTGGTATGGATCATGGTGTTTCCCGTGCTCTACGTGCTGAACCGCTGATGGCCCGCACCTCCTTGTCGCAGGAGGACAAGCGCGTGCTGCGGGAGCGGCTGCGCACGCCGCTCGTCACCCTGGCGGCGCTGCTTCTGCTGCTCGGCATGAACGTGGTGCTGGGCGTCTGGCTGCCGTTCCGCCAGGTCTGGATGGTCGAGGCGGCGGTCACCCTGGCGATGGTGGCGATCGTGCTGTGGGCCTCGATGGAGCTGCCGCAGGAACCGCCGATCATCCGGTTCTTCGCCCTGGTCGGCTTCTTCTGGGTGGCGATCCTGTTCACCATGACCCTGGTGGACTACCTGACGCGGTAGGTTCGAAGGCAGCGGTTGCCGGTGACCGCCGATCCGGCTTGATCGGACGATGCTTCAACCGGTGGCTTCCAGGGCTCTCAGGAGGCTGGCTTCCAGGCCTTCGCCCCCCTTGTTCAGCGCGCTCGACACCGTGACGAACCGGGGTGCCGCGAGGTCGTCGGGCGGGTTGGCCAGGAACCGCTCGATCATCGAGCAGATCACCAGGTCCGGCCTGACCAGCTCGACCAGCGCCGCGTCCACGGCGGCCTGGTGGGCGAGCACGACGGTGCCGAAGCGTTCGGCGAAGAACTGCCACCACACGTTGAAGACGAAGGAGTCGCAGAACACCAGCACGCGCCCGGTCCGTGTCGGGTTGGCATACACCCTGCAGTGTCCGCGGTTGTGGACGTGGTTGTCGAACAGCAGCCTGCTCCGGTAGTCGTGCAGGCCGCAGGCGAGACGGCTGTCGAACACCACCGGTCGGCACGCCATGCCCCAGTCGGTGATGCACAGCCTGTGCACCCGGTACGTTTCCTCCTCGGCGAAGCCGTCCACCTCGACGATCCCGCGCGCCTTGAGTTCGGCGGCCAGGATGTTGAACGCCAGCGCGGCGCCGAAGCCGTTCCAATAGGCGGTGGTGCGGTCGTACAGGTCGCAATCCGCCTCCAGCGCCGCCTGGTGCAGCGGGTCCTCCAGCACCACCAGGGTCTGCGACAGGCCGCTGCGCTCCGCGAGGGCCGACAGCAGGCGCACCGGACGCCGGTCGGAGAACGGGATGTCCGGGATCAGGTGGCGGTAGACGGTCTCCTTGTTCGGGATGACCACGGTCACGATCGGGACCCGGATCCGCGACGCCAGCCCGGACCGGAACGCGATGTTGGCGTGCCAGGTCCGTTCCGCCGCCTCGTCCAGCGTGAACAGCCCCTGGTGCTGGTCCAGGACCCGGTTGGAGCCCTTGCGGAAGAAGATGAACCCGTCATCGGCCCGGAGCAGGTCGGCTTCCGTCCACGACGACGCCGGCCTGTCGAGGCTCTTCAGCGCACCGCTCGCCTCGACGTCCAGGCGGGCGAAGGCGCTGCGCCCGTCGGCGTGGGCGACCACATAGTCGGCCTGCGCAAGCAGCGAGCCGAGAAAGGCCTTCGGTATCTCGCCCAGGATCTCGACCGCGGCCACGATCGGGAACTCCGGTGCGAACCGGGGTCGCCTCGCGATCTTCGACGACATGGCGATCGTGACATGGCCGACCTGTACGGCAAGGCTGGACGGGGCGGCACCGCCCGGGACGCCGGACAGGCCGAGCTGCATGGTCTTGTCGACCAGCGAGATCACGACGACCTTCATCGTGCCGCACCCCGGCGTCCGGCCGGCGCGCTCAAGCCAGGCTGCGCGCGTGGTAGCGGCGCACCTTCTCGGACAGGTAGCCTTCCCCCTGCTCGAGATACAGCTCGTAGTCCCGCTTCCAGTGGCTGCCCAGCGCGTCCGAGCCGTTGAAGGCCTGCAGCGCCTTGCCGCCGTTCACGATCTTCGTCCTGACGTGCTCGATGCTGCGGACGGGGAAGTGCCGCAGCACCAGGCCGGACTCGGCGCCGACGATCAGCTGGTCGACATCGGTCAGCGCCCTGGAGCAGTAGTGGTTGCCCTGCTCCAGGTAGGCCTCGGCCGAGTAGCGGAAGGCGACCTTCCTGACCGTGTTCCTGTGGAAGGTCTCGTAGTGGTCGAAGTGCCGCAGGAAATCCATGTCCGGATCGAGACGCTGGTGCGGGAACGAGCTCGACGCGTTGCAGAAGCAGTAGGACAGCATGCGCTTGTTCGCGCTGTCCGGGCGGTTGAGGATCCCGAACAGGTCGTGCGACGGGTCGCTCGCGTACAGCATCTCGTCGGCGTCGAGCGCGAACACCCACTCGATCGGGTGGCCCAGGCCCTGCAGCACCGTCACCGCCATCCTGGCGACGGCCATGGTCTTCGCCGCCTGGAAGTAGCCGATCACCGGATCGCTGACGACGTAGACGACGCTGTCGGGGCGGTCGGCGGCGAAGCGGTCGATCTCGCTCCTCGTGCCGTCCGAGCTGTTGTTGTCGGCGATCGCGTAATAGCGGAACCCGCTCAAATAGGAGGATTCGAGGCTCTCGTAGATAACATCGGCCTCGTCCTTGACCAGCGAGACACGCACCGCGTTGGGCAGGGGGCGGCCGACGGGCATGGTGTTGCGCAGGAGCGCTGCCTGCAGTTCGGCGGCAGGAGGACCGTTGGCGACGGATCGGATGTCGCTGGTCAGCTTGACGATGTTGTCGTACTCCTCCTCGGACACCCGTCCCCGGCACTCGCGGCCGGCCGCCTCCAGGTCGTCCAGGCAGCCCGCATGGTCGTTCCGCTGCTGCTTCAGCTTCACGCTCAGGTAGTAGGGCCAGAAGTTGTGGCGCGACACGGCCATCGCGTCCCGGTACCAGATGAGGGCGTCCTGCCAGGCGCCGCGCTTCTGCGCCAGCTTTCCCGCTTCGAGAAGAGCCTCGATCCGGTGCGGATGTTCGGCGGCGAGTGCCTCGAAACGCTGCATCGCCGCGTCCAGCTGCCCGTCGTTCCGGAGCGCCAACGCATCCCTCAGGGCAGGCAAGTAGTCCATCGGTTCCATCCTCGGGTCAGCCTGCTTGGTCATCGCTCGTGGTCCTGGATCGGGTCGGCCGCATCAGTGGAACAGCGCGTCCGGCAGCCAGGGCCGGTGCGCCTCGAGCAGGTCGTCGACCAGCCGGGTGATCTGGTCGGGATCGAGCTCGGCGGCGGTGTGCGGGTCCAGCAGTGCTGCGTGGTACACGTGCTCGCGCCGGCCGGTCAGCGCCGCCTCGACGGTCAGCGCCTGCACCGACACGTTGGTCTGCATCAGGCCGGCCAGCTGCAGCGGCAGCCGGCCCACCTGCACCGGATGCAGCCCGGTGCCGTCCACCAGGCACGGCACCTCGACGCAGGCCTCCGGCGGCAGGTTGTCGATCAGGCCGTGGTTGGGCACGTTGCCGTAGACCACGGCCGGCACGCCGGTCTCGATCGCGTTGATGATCCGGCCGCCGTACTCGTGGCTCGGCACCACCGCGATCGGCGTGCCCAGGTCCTGCAGCACCCGCCCCTGCTCGGTCCAGTCGGCGATCTGCTGCTCGCAGCGGCGCGGATACTCGTCCAGCGGGATGTTGAGGCGCTCGACGAGGTCGGGACGGTCGCGCTTGATGTACCAGGGTACGTATTCGGCGAAGTGCTCGCTCGATTCCGTCACGAAGTAGCCGAAGCGGTCGAGCACGTCGTAGCGGACCCGGTTGTGCGGCGGCATCCGGCCCGCAGCGCTCACCTCGCGTATGCGGGGATACAGGTCCTCGCCGCCGGCGGAGAAGCGCAGGTAGAACGCCATGTGGTTGATGCCGGCGGCGAGATAGTTGATCCGCTCCACCGGCACGCCGATGTCGGCTGCCAGTTCCGCCGCGGTGCCCTGCACGCTGTGGCACAGCCCGACGGTGCGTATCCGGCTGCTCCGGGTCAGCGCCCAGCAGTTCATCGCCATCGGGTTGACGTAGTTGAGGTGCAGCACGCTCGGGCAGCGCCGCTCCATCTCGCGCACCATACCGGACAGCACCGGGATGGTGCGCAGCGCCCGCATGATGCCGCCGATGCCGAGCGTGTCGCCGATGGTCTGGCGCAGGCCGTAGCGGTTGGGGATGTCGAAGTCGGTCACCGTGCAGGGGCGGTAGCCGCCGACCTGGATCATGTTGATCGCGTAGTCGGCGCCGTCCAGCGCCTGGCCCAGATCGGTCGTGGTGGTGATCTGCGCCGGCGCGTCCAGCGCCTGCACGATCCGCCCTGCCACCACCTCCGACACCCGCAGGCGCTCGGGGTCGATGTCGTACAGGCAGATCCGGCTCGCGGACAGGGCCGGCTCGCCCAGGATGTCGCCGAGCAGGTTCCTGGCGAACACGGTGCTGCCGGCGCCCAGGAACACGATCCGCGGGCCCACCGCCGCGCGCGAGAACCGCGTCCCGCCGCGCGCCGGCTCCCCCCGCGCGGGCACCTGCCGGTGGGGACGCGGCTGGGCAGGCAGGAGGGCCCTCGGTGACACGGCCTGCATCATCTCGGCGACGGTGCGTGCGGCCGCGGGACGCGGCTGGTCCGGGATGTGGCCGCGCCGTGCCGCCGCGCGCACCGGCGGGTATACCTCCAGCGGGTGCTCCTGGCCGGACGGGTCGACCGCGACCACCGTCACTACGCCGTCCAGCAGCTCGTCGATGCCGTCGCAGTCGAGGGAGAAGGCCAGGTCGAGGCTGGCGTCGGCCAGCACGTCGAGGCGGGGGCCGGCCGGCCGCACCTCCGACAGCACGGCGGCGCCGCGGCGCAGCTCGATCCGCAGGCCGCCCACGTAGGTGCCCTCGTGTCGACGGCTGACCCAGCCGCCGATCCGCCCGGAGCCGAGCGCGTCGATCACGCCGACGATCATCGTGACGGGTTGGTCAAGCATAGCGGCTCAGGGCGTGCCCGTCATGTCCGGTCACCGCTTTCCCTGCCCGCTCATTCCGCCGCCTGCCTCGGATGGGCCTCGGCGGTGACGTCGGCGAGGATCTCGCCGAGCCGGTCGAGGTAGGCGTTGCGGCTGTTCTCGGCCTCGATGCGGCGCAGGGCTTCTGCGCGCAGGGCGTTCCAGCGCGGCTCGTCGCCGTAGAGCGCTGCCACCTGGTCGGCGAACGCGGCCGGGTCGTCGGTGCCGCCGGACAGGATGGCGGTGCCGTCGGTCCAGCCCACCTGGCGGCACAAGAGCTCGGTGGCGACGATCGGCAGGCCGTGCGCTGCCGCCTCGTGCACCTTGAACGGGATGCCGCCGGCGAACCGGGTGGGGGCGACGAACACCCGGTGCGCGTCGTAGAGGGCGGGGAGGTCGCCGACCGGCCCGAGCAGGTCGACCCGGCGGTTGCGGCCGAGCGGCGACATGTCGACCCTGCGGTCGACGTAGCCGGCGATCGAGACCCGCACGTCCGGCGGCAGGCGGCCGTCCAGCAGCGGCAGCACCTCCTTCACGAACCAGGACAGGCTGTCGTAGTTCGGGCTGGCGGCCTCGTGCACCGCGCCCAGGAACAGCAGGCCGCTGCGCTCGCGCCAGGAGGCCGGCGTCGGCACCGGCTCCTTCAGGTGGCCGAGCACCGACACCTTGCCATGTCCGGTCAGGCGGATCAGGGCGGCGTCGCGCTCGTTCACCGCGACGATCTTCTGGCAGAAGTAGGCGCAGGCCAGCTCCTGGCGCAGCATGGTCTCCAGGTCGTGCTCCAGGGTGCGGCCGAGCACGCGGGCCTGCTCCACCAGGCGCGGGGCGGCGATCGCCTCGGTGTCGAGCACGACGCTGTGGTCGGGCAGCGCCGAGGACGCGTCGGACAGGATCGGCAGCAGGCGCTGCAGGTTGTGGGTGCGGCCGATCCAGACGATGTCGTAGTAGCCCGAGCGCTCGGCGATGAACTGCGGCAGCTGCTCCTGGCCGCGGTCGTACAGCACCTCCACCGTGTCGGGGAAGTCGCCCAGCGTTTCCAGCAGGCTCGTGGTGGCCGGATACACCGGGTAGACGCTGACGTGGTAGCCGAGCGACGCCATGGCGTGGACGATGTCGTTGGAGCGCACGTAGCCGGAGCCGAGGTCGCGCATCGGGATGCGGTCCTCGATGAACAGGATGCGGCCGCGCCCGGCCTTGGGCGAGCGGGCGAACAGGGCGTTGCGCGGACGCGGCGGGTGCTTGTAGCGCAGCCAGTCCAGGTGCTTCTCGACGAACATCCTGTGGTTGCGCCCGATCATGCGCGCCGAGCGGGCCGAGCTCGCGGAGCCGAACTCGACGTGCTGCACCACCACCGCGGGGTCGTAGACCACCCGGTAGCCGTTCTTCCTGAGACGGACGCAGAGGTCGGTCTCCTCGTAGTAGGCGGGGCGGAAGTCGTCGTCGAAGCCGCCGAGCGCCTTGAGGCAGGAGGCGCGCACCATCAGGAAGGCGCCGGAGCAGAAGTCGACGTCGCGCACGAAGTTGGCTTCCGGGCAGGCCGGGTCGGCGTCGCGCAGGTAGCCCACGGTGGAGCCGTCGCGCCAGATGATCGAGCCCGCCTCCTGCAGCAGGCCGTTGGTGCGGATGAACTTGGCGCCGACCGCGCCGATCCTGGGATCCGACTGGAGCCGCGCCAGGGCGAGCTCGATCGACTTGATGCCGAGCGTCAGGTCGTTGTTGAGGTAGAGCACCGCCGGCGCGGTGGCATGCGCGAGGGCGGCGTTGCAGGCGGCCACGAAGCCCACGTTGTGGGCAAAGCGCATGATGCGGGCGCCGGCGAGGTAGCGGCCGATGTGGCGGGTCTCGTCGCGCGAGCCGGAGTCGACCAGGATCAGCTCGATCGGGCCCGCATGCACCGCGCGCAGCGACGACAGCGCGGTCATGGTCAGCGCGAACTTGTTGTGCAGCACGATGATGACGCTGACCGCGGGCGTGCCGTGCACGGTGAAGTCGAGCTTCGAGCGCGCGAACTGCGGCAGCATGGCGTCGGCCAGGCGCGCGAACAGCTGCTTGCTCTGCGCTTCCGCCAGCGGAGCCGGATCGGCGCCCTCGTCGGCGTCCTGGCGCCGGGCCAGCCAGTGGGTGAACGCGTTCTCGTGCTCGCCACGCTCGATCGCGGCCTGCACCGCGACCGAGCGGTAGTGCGCGACCAGGTCGACCTCGGGATGCGGCCGGCGGCGCTCGGCGGCGCCGAACTTGACGAAGTGCTCGTAGGTGCTGCGGAAGGCGCCCTTGTCCACGGCCGCCAGCACGTCCGGGTAGGTGGCGCCGTAGTGCTGCTCGGAGAACCACTCCAGGCCGGCATAGCGATGCGTGCTGCGGTGGCACAGGAAGTGGTGCAGCGCGCAGGTCCAGCCTGCCGTGATCTCCTCGCCCAGTTCCGGGTAGGTCCGGAGGTACCAGGCCGGATCGAAATACCACGACAGCCGCGCCGTGCTGCCGGCCCGGCAGCCGTCGAGCAGGAAGCGGACGAACGGGCCGCCGGCCTGGCCGCGCGCGTCGTCGCTCTCGTCGGCGTTCTCGCCATACAGCAGCGGGTCGAAGAAGCGGTGGCCGGCGCGCAGCTCGGCGTTGCCGATCGCGAGGTAGTGGTCGTAGCCGTTGACGAAGTGCCCGCGCTGCAGCACGCCCTGGGTGACGTCGCGGTTGCACACCAGGTAGTAGCGCTCGTCGAACAGCCAGTGCGGCGAGCGGTCGCGGTGGCCGTCGCGGATGTAGTGCTCGAAGCCGGAACGCGCGCCGCCCGCCGCCACGTGCGCCGCAACGTCGGGATAGGTCGCCAGATACCACGTCTCGTCAAAGAACATGTTGGGCGAATGCCCAAGCCGGTGGCCCTGCTGCCAGTAGAAGGCTTCGAGTTCGCTCCCCTTGACGCCCTGCTCGGCCAGCGCCTCCCGATAGCGTACCGCATACCAGGCGGCATCGAACCGGCGCCAGCGCGGCTGTTGCACGACCGGCTCGACACGCGGCGGCGGCGTCGCCTCGTCCAGGTCTGCCTGGCATTCGGACGGAGCAGGATCGGTCTGGAGGTCCATGTGCCTACCGTTCATTCCGCGGGACGCCGACGCCGCCGCATCGAGATCATCAAAAACACGGTAGAGCGACATTAATCGAGCCGTAACGGCTCGTGCAAGCGATCTGCTCGGGTCGAGACCAGGAAAGCGAGGATCGCGCCGCCATCGATCATGGTGCGAGTATTTGCTGATTTTTGCGACGTTTCGGCGCCGACACGGCGGGCATCGCGTGTCCGGACGCATCACCCGGACCGGATCCCTGCATGCGCTGCCGCCTGGCGGCAGGCCGATCTCTTGTGGAACTGCAACGATTCCGCGGCGGCTGCAGCGCCGAAGCATCCTCACCCGATCAGGCCACTTACCTGATCGGGATCTGCTCTAGATGATGTCCACGGTGAGCGTGACGGCAAACCGGCTGAAGAAGGGGATGCCGAACCACATCCCCCCGTCACCGGCAACCGGGCCGTGCTGGTAGTAGAACTCCGGAACCTCGCCATCGATGGCGTGGCAGGACGGCGTGCGATGGTAGCCCCGGGCGTCCTGGATCACCACGTTCCCGCTGATCCGGTCGCGCATGTCGCGCGTCGCCGACACGCAGCGCAGCCGGAACACCCGGCTGCCCGGCGCCGCCAGGGTCTGCAGATACAGGTAGCCTTCCAGCACGGAGTCGGCGTCGGCAGCTCCCTCCGGCAGCGACGCGCTGAACACGATCGTCGTGCTGTCCGCCTCGCTGATCTCCAGGCTCAGCCGCACGTCGTGCCGGGTGTTCTCGGTGTAGAGGTAGACGGGCTTCAGGTCCCGTCCGGGCTCCGGCTCGATCGGCAGCGTGATCATGTCGCGGCGCATCGCCACCGTCCGGGTCAGCGCCACCTGGCGCCGGTCGGGCTCGGTCGCCCCGGTCCACCAGCCGGCCGTCATCGGCCCGAAGGCCTCGCGTTCGGCCATCACGCGCGCCACCTGCTCCAGGATCATCCTGTGCGTGAACCGGGTGGCTGCCGGTTCGGTCCGGAGGTCTTCCGACACCTGTCCCAGCAAGTCCTGGATCCAGCCGGTCGAGACCGCCGCGGTGGCAGGGTCGTTCGGATCGCGGTCGAACCATTTGAGGATGCAGATCTCGTCCGGGAACAGGCGGGGCATGTCCAGGATGTCGGCGAGGAGGACCTTGCCCTGGTACGACCTGGCCCAGAAGATGTGGCAGATATAGGCGAAGTGGCCGGAGCCGAACTGCTTGATCAGGGTTGCGGGGAGGATCTCCTCCATCGGGAACTCCTGGTCCGGCTCGGTCGTCGCGCCGAGCTCGAGGATCTGCCCGGACCGCTCGTGCAGCACCGCCCAGTCGCCTCGCGCAGCCAGCAGCCCCTCGATCTGGTTCTGCGACACGTGGGTCAGGCCCCACCGCTCCTTGAGGAAGGCGATGAAGCGCGGGTTGCGCCTGACCTTCACCCACCACCACACCTCCATCAGGTCGTCGAGGTCGTTGGAGGTGGTGACGGGCTTCACCTTCAGCTTCTCCAGCGCCGCCTGGAGGTTGAAGGGCCGGGCGAACAGGCTGTTGGAGGCGAGCGGACAGAAGAAGTCGAACCCGCCGACGGTCCGGCTCGCGTGCTCGAAGGACTCCAGGTGGCCGGACAGCAGGGTGTGGCCGAACTTCCGGCGCTTCACCTCCCCGGAGAACACCAGCACCCGCTCGCTTTCCTCCGCCAGCCGGCAGGGGATCGTCCGGCCGGAGGGCAGGTTGATGACCAGCACCGTGCCGTCGCCGGTGTTGTCGAGGAAGTTCCGGACATAGGTCGTCAGGAAGGCGTCGCTCTCGTTGAAGAGCGCGGAAAACACCACGGTCGGGGCAGCACGATCCATCACATCCACGTCCCGCTCAAGCCCCGTCACAGCGTCGCGGCCGACAGATAGCAGGTAGGTCGCGACTACAGGAAGCGCGCCGTCAGCCCGTCGAGGATCGCGATGCTGTGCGAGCCGACCTTGCGCACGAAGCAGTAGTCGCGCGGGATCACGTCGAGCTCGTCCATCTGCCGGAACACGTACGGCCTGGGATCCTTCGACCATTCCACGTAGACGATGCCCTGCCGGACGCTCGAGCGGTCGACCAGGTTGCCCACCACGGTCTGGAACAGGATCTCGTCCGGCACCGCCGAGTACTTGAACGAGGCGAACAGGTGCTCGTCGCGTTCCAGCGCTTCCAGCACGGTGGCCATGCTGGACGCGGTGAGCGACCACCATTGCGAGCCGTAGTAGATGTCGGTCTGCTTCTTGCCGCGGTCCTTCAGCTGCTGGATCGCGGCCATCTCGGTCAGGAACCGGTCGTCGACGGTAGCGCTCTCGATCTGCCGGCCGAGCAGGGAGCTCACCGGATGGTCGAAATGGTAGAAGTTGGAGTAGCGGCTCATGAACGGATCGGCCGGCTCCAGCTTCCGGATCATGACCCGGTCGAGCTCCTCGCGCAGCACCTGCAGCAGCCGGTCCTGGGTCACGACCGGGAAGGTGTCGTCGGACACCAGGGTGAACCGGTCGTACTGCCCTTCCGCCATGGCTGCGAAGATCAGGGCGAGTTCCGCCTCGATCATGGAGAACCCGGCCCAGAAGATGTCGATCCGCCGGTAGATCAGGCGGCAGTGGCGGGCGGCGTCACCCAGGCGGGCCAGGTAGGATGCGGTGTCGGCCTTCTTGTCCAGGTGCACGAAGACGTCGAAACCGGCGGACTTGTAGAGCGGAATCGCGCGTCGCAGCACCTCGGGCTCGCGGTAGGCCAGAACCAGAAGAGCGAGACGCATCGACCATTTTCCGCAGGCTTTGAACGTCCTAGCTTGCGGTCATCCGGTGGGTTGTCAAGCTGGCCTCATGTCGCCGCAACGAAATCCAGCATCTCCGGCTGCGTATACTTCCTGATGGAATGCAGATAGACTGTCCTGTTCTTTCCATATGAATTGTCATAGAAAGTACAGGGCTTCCCCAGCAGCGACGCGGCGATGCCGACATGCAACCGGTCGGTGAGGACGTGGCGCGACCGCCGGATCGCCTCGAAGAAGCACCAGACCGCCTTGTGCGAGTTCTCCGGCCAGGTGCCCAGCTCGAAGGTCCTGGAGATGTCTAGGTTGCCGTCCGGCACCCTCATGTCCGCGGCCTGCTCGCCGTCGGTGCGGAAGAACGGCCTGACGGTGTCCTGGTCCTCGGGATCGAACAGCTGTTCCGCACCCCTGACGAGCGAATCGAACAGGCCGGGCGCATCGGTATAGCAGGCGGTGTCCCGGTAGAACTGTTCGACGTCGATATGGACCGCCATGTCGTGGTCAAGATGGACCTCCGTGGTGGCGGCGTGGCGCTGCACGTGGATGTAGCTTTCCGGATCGCGGCAGAAGATGGTCACCCGCCCGTCCATCCGCGCCAGCAGGTCCTCGTTGCCGCGTATGGTGTGCGGCAAGATCACCAGGCGGCTGCAGCGCTCCAGCAGCCCGCCGTCGAGCAGGGCGTCGCGCAGCTCGCGGTAGAGCGGGGTCAGGTTGGCGCCGCCGCCCAGCATGACCGTGCGCCCGGTGACGTCGTCCTGCAGGTTGATCGGCCTGAAGGTGACGCCGGCCCGGGCAAGCGCCTGGTAGACGCCGACCTGGATCACGCAGTCGCCGCCGTTGCCCGGCGTCGGGTAGTACAGCACCTCCTCCCCGCGCAGGGTCTGGAGGAAGGAGGCCAGGGCGGTGGTCAGGCGGGCGCGTTCGGGCGCGATCGAGGACGGCGGTCCGGCCTCGGCAGGACCCTCGCGACGTACCTTGAGGGCCCTGGTCGCGATCGGGAAATGCCGGTCGAGGTCCTGGGCCGTTTCCGGGCCGTAGTCTTCTGCCAGGCGGGAAAGATGGGTGACGGACACAGGCAAGCTCCGGAACCGGTCGGTTGAACGTGCTTCCAACGTAATGAGCTCGGTGCCCTATTTTTGCAAGAATTTAATTCTATATTAACGCCTCGTCGGGTGACGCAAATCTCAGGATCCTTTCCGCCTCCCGAACGAGCCTGGGCACCGGGGTGCGGCCCGCCTCAGGCGATCCGCGCCCGCAGCAGATCGTGCACGTGGACCAGGCCGACAGGCCGGCGTTCCGCCACCACGAACATGCAGGTGATCCGCGCGTCGTTCATCTGCGCCAGCACGCGGGCGGCCAGGACGTCGGCGGCCACCGTCTGCGGGCGGCGCCCCATCACCTCCACGACCGGCCGGTCGCGGAAGCCGCTCTGGAACGCCCGGCGCACGTCGCCGTCGGTCAGCACGCCGACCAGGTCGCCGGCCCCGTCGACCACGCCGGCGATGCCGAAGCGCTTGGAGGTCATCTCCACGATCCCCTCCGACAGCGTGGCCGCCTCCGGCACGATCGGCATCTCCTCGCCCTTGTGCATCAGCCGGCCGACCATGGTCAGCCGCGCGCCGAGCTTGCCGCCGGGATGGTACCGGTTGAAGTCGGTGGCGGTGAAGCCGCGCCGCTCCAGCAGCAGCACCGCCAGGGCGTCGCCGACCGCCAGCTGCATGGTGGTCGAGGTGGTGGGGGCGAGGCCGTTCGGGCAGGCCTCCTGCGCGTCGGGCAGGAACAGGCCGACATCGGCGGTCCGTCCCAGCGCGCTGTCCGGGCGGGCGGTGACGGCGACCAGCGGCATGCCGAAGCGGCGGGTGTACTCCACGATGTCGGCCAGCTCGGGGGTCTCGCCGGACCAGGACATCGCCAGCACCACGTCGCCGTCGCGCAGCGCGCCGAGGTCGCCGTGGCTGGCCTCGGCCGGATGGATGTAGTGGCTGGGCGTGCCGGTGGAGGCCAGCGTCGCCGCCACCTTCTTGCCGACATGGCCGGACTTGCCCATGCCGGTGACGACCACGCTGCCGCCGCTGCGTTCGATCAGGTCGGCCGCCTGCGCGAACGCCGCCGCGAGCCCGCCCGCCAGGGCGTGCCGGATCGACTGGAGGCCGCCGCGCTCGATCTCGATGGTCCGGGCGACGCTTTCGGCAGCGGCGGCCACGGCGCCCGGGTCGCCATGCTGCGGCCGGCCGGCGGCCAGCGGCGCGGGAGCGGGCGCCATCATCCGCCGCCCATCAGCAGGCGCGCACGGAGCAGGTCGTCCGGCGTGTCGACACCGAGCGGCACGTCGTCCACCAGCATCGCGTCGATCCGCATCCCCGCCTCCAGCGCACGCAGCTGTTCCAGGCGCTCGCGCCGTTCCAGTACCGATGGCGGCAGCGCCACGAAGCGCTCGAACGCCGCCCGTCGCCAGGCGTACAGGCCGATGTGGTGGTACAGCGGGCCCTCGCCCCAGGGCGCCGGGGCACGGGTGAAGTAGAGGGCGCGGAAGCGGCCGTTCCCGAGCGGGCTGCCGACCATCTTGACCACGCTGTCGGCCGCCGCCTCCTGCGCCGTGGCGGGTGCCACCGCGGTTCCCACCGCCACCGCCGCATCGTCGAGCAGGAGGGCGGCGGCGCGGGCCACCTGCGGCGCCACCGTCGGCAGATCGCCCTGCAGGTTGACCACCACGTCATGCCGGCGGTCCGGGTCCACCAGCAAGAGCGCCTCGGCGATCCGGTCGGTGCCGGACGGGTGGTCGGAGCGGGTCAGCACCGCCTGCCCGCCCGCTCCCCGCACCGCCTCGGCGATCCGGACGTGGTCGGTCGCCACCAGCACCGGGCCGAGCCCGGTCTCCATGGCGCGGCGCCAGACCTGCACCACCATCGGCAGGCCCGCGATCGATGCCAGCGGCTTGTCCGGCAGGCGGGTCGAGCCGAGCCTGGCCGGGACGACGACGATCGGGTTCATCGAGCCGGGCCCGCCGCGCCGGCTGCCTCAGCCCGCCGCATCCGGCCGCCCTGCGTCCGGCAGGGACTTGGTAAGACGGTCGTAGCGCAGCAGGCTGGCGACCAGGGGCTCGAAGTCGCGTAGCGCGATCATGTTCGGGCCGTCGGACGGCGCGTGGTCCGGATCCGGATGGGTCTCGATGAACACGCCCGCCACCCCCACCGCGACCGCGGCGCGGGCCAGCACCGGCACGAACTCGCGCTGTCCGCCGGAGCGGCTGCCCTGGCCGCCGGGCTGCTGCACCGAATGGGTGGCGTCGAAGATCACCGGCGCGCCGAAGCCCGCCATCACCGGCAGGCCGCGGAAGTCGGACACCAGGGTGTTGTAGCCGAACGAGGTGCCGCGCTCGGTCGCCAGCACGTTCGGGTTGCCGGCGCCGGTCACCTTGTCCAGCACGTTGCCCATGTCGGAGGGCGCCAGGAACTGGCCCTTCTTGACGTTGACCACGCGTCCGGTCTCGGCTGCCGCAACCAGGAGGTCGGTCTGCCGACACAGGAAGGCCGGGATCTGCAGCACGTCGACCACCTCGGCCGCCACGGCGCAGTGCGCGCGCTCGTGCACGTCCGTCAGCACCGGCAGGGACAAGGCGTCGCGTATCTCGGCGAAGATCTCGATCGCCCGGTCGAGCCCGACGCCGCGCGGGCCGGACCGGCTGGTGCGGTTCGCCTTGTCGTAGGAGCTCTTGAACACCAGGCCGACCCCGAGCCGGCGGGCGATCTCGCGCAGCGCCGTGGCGCACTCGAAGGCGTGGTCCCGGCTTTCGATCTGGCAGGGGCCGGCGATGAGGGACAACGGCAGGGCGTTGCCGAACAGCACATCGCCCACCGCCACAACCGGGTTCGGCGCGTTCTCCAACAGGACCGGATCTCCCAAGGCAAAGCCCGTCCGGCCGCGGGGACGGACGGCGCGATCCTACACCCGGATCCGCGCGCCCGATACGTGCCCGACCTCGGACCAGCTGCCGTCGCCGGTCAGGAAGCGGGTGGGCGTGACCCGGCGCGGCGCCAGCACCGCGCGCAGCGCCGGCGCCTCCGGCTCCGCCACCACCCGGTGCACCAGGCCCGGGCTGAGGATGGCGATGTCCAGCGAGTCCAGCTCCAGGCTCTCGATCGACAGCCCGGCCTCGGCGGCGTAGCGGGCCAGCTCCGCCGCCCCGGCGCCGGTCCAGCGGGAGCGGCCGTCCGGGCCGAACTCCGCCATCTCGTGGCTGTCGCGCACGATGTCGATCCGCACCGGACCGTCCGGGTTGCCGGCGTACAGCGCCACGCATTCCCCCGGCGACGGCAGCTCCTCCAGGCTGGACGCCTGGGCGAAGCCGGCGGTGCCGGACACCATGTCGAACCGGTAGATCACCGGATGGTCGTCGAACACCGCGCGCAGCAGCCGCACCACCGATTCGCGGAACAGCAGGCCGGCGATCCCGGTCAGGGCCGCACGCAGCCGGACTTCCTCCTCCGGACCGTGCGGGCCGGTGGCGACGTGGAAGTTGGCGATGTCCCGGCTGCCGACGCCGTTCGGCGCCAGGGCGTTGTGCAGCAGCACGTGGCCGTTGCGGATCAGCTCCTGCAGCGCCGGCTGCAGCTCGGCCGCGGACGCGCCGACCGCGATCCGGCCGGCGAGCAGCTGCGGCGCGTCCAGCCGGTCGGTCCACAGCCCGCCCAGCACCGAGCGGGAGCGTCCGGCGCCGGAATAGCCGACCAGCACGGCGTTGATCAGGTCGATGTAGGCGGCGCTGCTGGACGGGATCGGCAGATGGAGGTCGACGTCGTTCGGCTTGATCGTCACGAACGGCAGGTAGGCGGGATCGATCGACCGGATGAAGCGGATCTCGAAGCCGCAGCGGCCGTCGCCGAGGCCGACCTGTTCCAGGTCGGGACGGTGCGCGTCGGCCACGCTCTCGCCGATCATGTCGTGGTGCAAAAAGGCGCGGACGATCGGCGGCGCAGTGTAGTCGCTGCCGTACAGCCAGCCCACCGCGCTGTCGCTGTCCAGCCTGTCGACCGCTCCCTTGATCATCACGCCGTTCATCTCCGTTCCTCGTCGTTCCGCTGCGCATTGGTGCGCTGCATGATCACGGTAGCGAAACTAGAAGCACTGCCGCGGCCGGTTCAAGAAAGAACTCGGTCGTAGAGATGGAGGTGCTGGTCCAGCGCCTCGTCGGCGGTCGGCGGCGGACTGACGCCGGCGGCCAGCGCCGCCAGCTTTTCCGGATGGGTCGCGAGGTCGGCCAGCACCTCCGCTAGGCTGGCCGGGCGGCTCACCTCGAAGTGCATCCCGTTGACGCCGTGGGTGACCTTCTCGGCCATGCCGCCGATGTTGGAGCAGATCACCGGCTTGCCGTTGGTGAACGCTTCCTGGATCACGACGGGGGAGTTTTCCCACCAGGTGGAGGGGATCACCATGGCGTCGATCCCCTGCATCAGCGCGTTGACCTGGGAATTGTCGTAGGCGCCGTGGAACACGACGTTCTCGCCCGCCTCCTCCAGCGCCTGCTCGACCACCTTCTGGAACTCGAGCGGCTGGCTCGAATAGTCGCCATAGATCTCGATCATGGCGTTGGTCACGCCAAGGGTCTTCAGCCGGCGCGCCGCGTCCATCAGCACGGTGATGCCCTTCAGCGGCGACATCTGGCCGAAGAAGCCGAAGCGCAGCGTGCGCAGGCCCCCGCGCCCGGTGGTCTGGATCAGGCCCGGCCGGCGCAGTTGCGACAGGCGCGCCGACGCCGCGGGCGTGGTCACGCTGCGCGACGGCAGCGAGCCGGGCGCCAGCGGCTCGGGCGCCTCGTTGGGCGAGGTCCACGCCTCGGCGAACGGGCTGCCGTCGCGTTCCGGCGGCATGTTCTCCAGCACCGCCAGCTTCTCGTCCGGCAGGCCCCAGCTGCGGAAGCGGCCTGCCAGGAAATGGCTCGGCGAGATGAACAGGTCGACGTCGTCGAAGAACATCTGCAGGTAGCGCTTGCGCAGGAAGAAGTCGCGCTCGCCGTATTCGGGAAAGCACGCGGCGCAGGCCGAGTAGCTGTCCTTCTCGCACAGGCGGAAGGTCCTGGTCTTCATCATCTGGCCGTGGTGGTTGCAGATGGCCAGGTACTCGTGGAGGCTGAGCACGATCTTGGCCTGCGGCCAGCCGCGGCGGATCGCGGAGAACATCTCGACCCCGAACCGGACGAAATGGTGCGTGTGCACGATGTCCGGCTTCAGTTCCGCCACCAGCTCCTCCAGCACCTTGGGAAACTGCGGGTCGGGGTTGGCGAACTTGAAGTAATCGAACGGGGCGTTGGGGTGGTAGACGTAGTCGTCCGGCCCGTACGGCTGGGTCAGGGTGGCGCCGAGCCGCGCCTCGCTCTTGGGGCTGGAGCAGCCCAGCAGCCATGCGGTGGCGCCGCGCGCCTTGAGCTCGCGGAACAGGGTGAACGCCGAGATCTCGGCACCGCCGCGCGTCAGCTTCGGATGCGAATGGGTCATCACCAGGACGCTGGGCAGACCGCGCCGCGGTGCCGCCGGCCCGGTGCCGGGCGGCAGGAACGGGACGCGGGTGGCGAGGTCGCTCATGCCGGGCTGTCCAGATGCTGTGCCTCGCCTGGCGCGGCGTGCGCCGGCCTCACCCACCGGTTCTGGAACCGCCAGGCGTTGTAGAGGGTCAGGTTGAGGCGCCAGGAGGATTGCTGGCCGCCCTGGGATTGCCGCTCCAGGTGGTAGAGCCGGGCACGCCGGTCGACCACGCAGATCCGCCCCTGCGCCTGCACCTTGCGGCACAGGTCGACGTCCTCGAAGTCGCCGATCACGTAGCCCTCGTCGAAGCCGCCGACGGCGCGGGCGAGCGCCATCGGCATCAGCAGGCAGGCGCCGGTCACCGCCTCGACCTCCTGCACGCCCTCGTCGTCGCCGGGGAAGCGTCCCTTGCGCGGATGCAGGCTGAAGCTCCAGCCGGCGAACTCCGGCAACACCTCGTAAGAGCAGCCCTCGTGCTGGATGGTCTCGTCCTCGAACACCAGCAGCGCGCCCACCACGCCGACCTCTGGCCGGTTCGACGCGGTCTCGACCATGCGGTCGAGCCAGTCGGGCGTCTTGGGGAACACGTCGGAGTTGAGGAAGCACACGTACTCGCCGCGCGCCAGCTTCAGCCCGACGTTGTTGGCCGGCGCGTAGCCCATGTTGGCCGACAGCGCCACCAGCCGGAACGGCAGCCGGAAGCGCGCCAGGCAGGAGGTGGCGAGCGCCTCGGCCGCACGCAGGATGGTCGGGTCGTCGAGCACGTAGATCAGCTCGTGGTCGCGCGCCAGCGTGCGCGAGAAGAACGCCAGCTGCAGCTCCATGAAGTCGATGCGGCCGTAGAGCGGCACGATGATCGAGCAGCGAGGGGTGGCCGGACCCTCGCCGAAGCGCATCTCCTTGTAGTCGACGCCGTCAAGCATGCGGAAATCGTTCATCGCCTTGACCGCCGGGCCGAGCACGTGGTCGTAGCCCTGCGCCAGCTCGTCGTAGCGCAGCTCCAGGTGGCCCAGGGTCTCCTTGATGGTGTCGACGCCGGGGCTGCGTATGTGGGGGATGCGCTTGAAGGCGACGTCGCCCGAGCGGCTGCGCACCTCGAAATAGGCGGTCTCGCCGGTGGCGTAGACGTCGTCCACGAAGGCCAGGAAGCCGCACAGGTCGACCAGCCCGCCGAAGTTCCTGGCAAAGCCCTCGCGCACGTCGGGACGGGCGATCGGGATCCAGTGCCGGGTGTCCAGCAGGCGGGATTCGCTGCCGCACCGGACGCGTATGCTTTCCACGCTCTTGAACGGGTCGATGAACCAGCCGCGCAGCAACAGGCCGCCGGGGGGGCACAGGCAGGCGGAGTCGAGCTCGAGGAACACCGGCGGCTGCAGCGCCTCCAGCGTGTCGTGTCCGGCGAAGCTCGGCCGGTTGAGCAGCCGGAGCAGGTGGGCCCGCCTGCTCGATCGCACCGCTGTGGTGACCAGGCTCTTGGTCCGCGCCGTCACCTCGGGCTCGGACAGGTCCTCCAGCGGCTCGGACGGGGTAAGCCGGAACTGGCGCCCGTCGCGTGTCAGGATCGCGTCCTGGAAGTCGTCGCGGCGGGCCGACTCGCCCGGCACGAACAGCAGCAGGCCGGTGCCGATCTTGCGCACGTCGGCGCGCGGGAACGCGCACGCGATCGCTTGGCCGGAGATGCGCTTCTCGCCGAACTCCAGCACGCAGTCGGGCGGCGTGTCCTGGTCGTCCCAGCTCAGGTCGATCCAGCCGCCGCCGATCCATCCGTCCAGGCTGGGGGAATAGGACAGGAAGTCGATGCAGCCCTGACTCGACTCAATACCTGGCTGCATGATCGACATCGCTGGCATTCGTCCTCACCTGATCCCCGACCATATCAAGCAGATCCCCGGTTTGGAACCGCTGGAGCACCTTCCGCCGTTCCGGGCAACGGGAACTGCGCCGGACCGTCTTATAACAGCTGTCTAGCGGCCGCGTGTCGCCGCGTCACGGCTCCCGGGACAGGGCGAACCGCGGTGCCGGGCGCGGCGGCGGGGGGGTGCGCAGGTCGCGGTAGAGGCGCAGGTGCGCGCCCAGCGGGTCGGTCGCGGCAAGACCGGCATCGAGCTCGTCGCCGGAGCCGGCCAGGCGCGCGCATTCCCGGGCGGCCCCCGCGGCAAGGCGCGCCAGCCGGTCCGGATCGTCCGCCAGCGCCTTGAGCACGGCGGCCAGCGAGCGCGGGCTGCCAACGCCAAAATGCAGGCCGGTCTCGTCCGGCACCACCTTCTCCGCCATGCCGCCGATGTTGGAGCAGACCACCGGCACGCCGTTCCGATACGCCTCCTGGATCACCACTGGCGAGTTCTCCCACCAGATCGAGGGCACCAGCACCACGTCGACCTCGGCCATCAGCTCGTCGATGTCGGCGTTGGCGTAGGCGCCGTGGAAGGACACGTTGCTGCCGGCCTTCTCCATCTGCCCCAGGAACTCGGCCTGGAACGCGGCCGGCTGGTTGGTCTGGTCGCCGTGGATCTGGAACGCGATGTCGTGGCGTCGCTCGGCCTGCAGGATCGCCGCCGCGTCGATCAGCACCTGGATCCCCTTGAGCAGCGAGATCTGGCCGAAGAAGCCGACACGCAGCTCCGGGCCCGGTCGCATGCGCCGCGTGGGCGGGCCGCGGCGTGCGGTGGCGGCCGGCACGTTCTCGACGACGCTGACCCGCTCCGCCGGCAGGCCCCACGCGACGTAGCGCTCGGCCAGGAAGCGGCTGGGCGCGATGAACTGGTGCACGTGGCGGAGGAAGTGGCCGATATAGGTTTCGCGGAGGAAGAAGTCGGACGGCTGGAACTCGGGAAAGCAGCGGCTGCACTCGACCTGTCCGGAGCGGCGGCACAGCTTGCCCCCATGCCGGGTGACCATCTGGCCCTGCTGGTGGCAGATCGCCAGGAACTCGTGCAGCGTCAGCACCAGCTTGGCGTCCGGCAGCACCTCGCGGACATGGGCGAAGGCTTCCATGCCGAAGTTGATGTAGTGGTGGAAGTGCACGACCTGCGGGCGCAGGTTGCGCAGCAGGGCCCGGAAGTCGCGCGCGAAGGCGGTGTCGCGGTTGGCGAACTTGAACCATTCGAAGTCGCCGACGGTGTAGAGATACTCGTCGCGCTCGAACGGCTGGGTGATGGACTGCCCGGCCCGCGCGAACGAGGCGGTGCGGCTGCAGCCGAGGTACCAGGCGCGCAGGCCGGGCCGGTGGCGCAGCCGGTCGAACAGCGAGTAGGACGCTACCTCCGAGCCGCCGTTCTGCACACGCGGGTGGCTGTGCGAGGCGATCAGGATGCGCAGGGCCTCGCCGCCGGTGTCCTCAGCCTGCGGCAGCATGACGCGTCCTCACCGCTGCGTCGCCCAGGCCGTGCCGCGCAGCACCTGTGCCGCCGGCAGCGGCACCACTTCCGGACCCGGGGACCGGTCGCGCAGCGGCGCGTCCTGCTCCGCCGCCAGCCGCGCGGCCCAGCGCTTCTGGTGCAGCCAGGCGTTGAACAGCGTCACGTTCATCCGCCACGTTTCGGCGGCGGACGCCTGCGACTTGCGCTCCAGGTGGTAGAGCATGACGCCGTGATCGACCGCCGAGGCGATCCCGGCCTCGCGGGCACGCAGGCACAGGTCGGAATCCTCGAAGTCGCCGATCACGTAGCCTTCGTCGAAGCCGTGGAGGTCGTGGGCGAGTTGGCGCGGCATCACCATGCAGGCGCCGGTGATCGCGGGATGCAGCGACAGCGCCCGGCTCGGCGCCGGACGGCTGCCCTTGCCGGGATGGGTCGGGAACAGCCAGTGGCTGAACTCGGGCAGCGGCTCGTAGCGCATGCCCTGGTGCTGGATGGTGCCGTCCTCGAACAGCAGCAGCGGGCCGACGATGCCGACCGAGGGGTGGCGGTCGAAGTCGTCCAGCAGGCGGTCGAGCCAGTCCGGCTCGGTCGCGAACACGTCGGAGTTGAGGAAGCAGACGTGGCCGCCCTGGGCGGCGGCGAGCCCGGCGTTGCAGGCTGGCGCGAAGCCCATGTTCTCCTCGAGCAGGATCAGGCGCAGCGGCAGGCCGAATCGGCGGAACAGCGAGTCCGCCAGCGCGCAGGCCGCGTCCGCAGCACCCGGGTCGTCGACCACGTAGATCATCTCGTGGCGCGCCCGGAACCCGCCTTGCGCCCCGCCCTGAGCCCCGCCCTGGGCGAGAAGGGCGACCTGCACCTCCATGTAGTCGATCCGGCCGTAGAGCGGCACGATCACCGAGCAGAGCGGCAAGTCCGGCGGCGTCCCGAAGCGGATCTCGCGCGACAGGCGCGGCGCGTCGAGGCGGTCGCGGTTGAGCAGGGTCAAGGCCGGGCCGATGGCGTCGAAGGTGCGCTGCACCTCGTCGTAGCGCGGCGACAGGCTCCCCAGGACGTTGCGGATGGCGCCGAGCCCGCGCAGCCGCGACGGCACCAGGCGCAGGAACCCGATCTCGCCGCCCACGGTCTCGATCTCGAGGTAGGAGTTGGCCCCCGGTTCCAGGCAATCCGGCACGTGCAGCACGAAGCCGCAGCCGGCGTTGCGGCTGCGCAGCGCGTCGCCATACTTCGCCACCACGTCCGGCCTGGCGACGCGCAGGCCGTCGCGCACGTCGATCGGGGTGGAGCGGCTGCCGCTGCGCAGCCGCATCCCGCGCAGGCCGGGAGGTGCGGTCATCAGCCAGCCGTTGAGCAGCAGGCCGGACGGGCCGCAGGCGATGGCCTCGTCGACCCGGAACGCGAACTGGTCCTCGAACCGGTCCAGCGTGTCGCGCCCCTCGAAGGCGGGACGCTGCAGGATGCTGCGGAACAGTTCGGTCTCGGGACCGGTCGGCGACAGGCGCTGCGCCTTGAGCGTCTCGACCAGGGCCGGGCCGTCGGCCTGCACGGTGCCGGGGGTGGCGTGGAGCGTGACCGGGCCGGCCTCGCCGTCGATCTCCGCCGTGAGCAGCTGCCCCAGGGCCTGTCCGCCTCCGGGAAGATGGGCCATCACGCCGCGGCCGCGCGTGCCCAGGTCGTCGCGCACCGTGCCGGCAACCAGGCCCTCGCCGGTGACGACTCCGTGCTCGAAGCGGAACGTCAGGCGGCGGTGGCCGGGCAGCACGTCGGAGGACACCGGAGCCCAGCCGCACAGCATCCAGCTGCCGGTGCTGGAGGCGTAGCCGTGCACGTCGATGCAGCCGCTCATGGCCGGCCGCCAGCCATCGCCGACGACCGCAACCGGGCCGTGCATCCGAGCCGGAAACGTTCGGGATTCCGATCTTTCAACACCAACTCAGGGTAGCAGACGAGGTCGCGACGTCAACATCCGAGGCCGGTCCGAGGCGACTCAGGGAGCGTTGCCGTAGCCGTTCGGGTTGCGCCTGCGCCAGGCCAGCGCGGTGGCGACGATGTCGTCCAGGGCGGTGAAGCGCGGGGTCCAGCCGGTCTCGGCGCGGATCCGTTCCGAGCTCGCCACCAGCACCGCCGGGTCGCCAGGCCGGCGATCGACGATGCGTCGCGGCACCGCGCGTCCGCTCACCCGCTCGACGCTGCGGATCACGTCGAGCACCGAGTGCCCGGTTCCGCTGCCGAGGTTGTAGGTGACGCTGCCCTGATCGAGCCGGGCCAGGGCGGCGAGATGCGCCTGCGCCAGGTCGGACACGTGGACGTAGTCGCGGATGCAGGTGCCGTCCGGCGTGGGATAGTCGTCGCCGAACACCACGATCTCCGGACGCAGGCCGAGGGCGGCGTCGATCACCAGCGGGATCAGGTGCGATTCCGGCCGGTGGTCCTCGCCGGACCGGCCGTCAGGGTCGGCGCCGGCGGCGTTGAAGTAGCGCAGGCAGGCGTAGCGCAGCCCGTGGATCCGGTCGGCCCAGTGCAGCGCGCGCTCGATCATCAGCTTGCTTTCGCCATAGGGCGAGCCGGGGTCGATCCGCGTGGCCTCGGTGATCGGGGTGGTTTCGGGGTTGCCGAACAGGGCGGCGGTCGAGGACAGGATGAAGCGGCCGACGCCGTGCCGGACGCAGGCGTCGATCAGCCGGATGCCGAGCCCGGCGTTCTCGGTCATGTAGTGGAATGGCCGCTGCATGCTTTCGCCCACCAGGGACAGGGCGGCGAAGTGCAGGACGCCGTCCCAGGGACCTTCGGCCAGCACCGCGTCGAGGGTGGCCTCGTCGGCGAGCTCCGCCTCGACCAGACGCACGGCGCCAGGAAGCGCCTCGCGATGGCCCTGGCGGAGGCTGTCGTACACCACCACCTCGTCGCCGCGATCGTGCAGCGCCCAGACGATGTGGCTGCCGACGTAGCCGGCGCCCCCGGTGACCAGAAGTCTCACGATCCTGTTGTCCTTGCCGAGGGGCTGCCGAGCAGGCGCCAAGTATGGGGGAGCGGCGTCGGCAGGTCGAGCCTGCGCCGGTCCGGGCTTCAGAAGCTGGTGATGCTGGACGAGGCCAGGTGGGCGATCCCGCTCAGGGTGATGGTGGCACCGTCCGGCAGCGTCAATACCGTGCCGCCGGCGGAGGAGGACTGGGTCGCGACCAGTTGCTGCGCTGCCCCGGTGCCGTAGCCGCCCAGCGCGATCTGGTCCTTGCCCGGCACGAAGCCGGTCAGGGTCAGCATGGCGCCGCTCGAGACGCCGTGCTGCAGCTCGACCAGTTCGGCGCCGGTGCCGTCGGCGATGGCGTAGTGCCCGCCGGCACCGGCCAGGATCGTGTCGTTGCCGGAGCCGCCGGTGACGGAAGCGCTGCCGCTGCCGAGATCCACCACCAGGCTGCCGGAACCACCGGTGACGCTCATCGCGCCGGCGGCGCCGGCCACGGTCTCGGCCCCGGTCTGCGCCAGGATCGTGGCGGCGCCGCTGGCCGGACCCATGATCGTGGCACCGCCGGCGCCGACGACGGTGTCGCCGCCGTTCGCGTCCAGCACGCTGGCCTTGCCGTCTGCCGCGTAGAGCGTGGTGCTGCCGCCACCGACCAGGGTGTCGTTGCTGCCGGCGGCACGGAGCACGGTGGCGCCGGTGCCGGCGACCAGCAGCGAGCCGCCACCGGTGCCGGCGGTGAAGCTGCCGCCGCCCGCGCCGCCGACTACGATGTCGCCGGTGCTGCTGCCGCCCAGGAAGGTGAAGCTCTGCGGGCCGGTGGCGGATACCGAGCCGGAGCCGGCCGATACCGTGTCGCCGAGGCCGGCGGTGACGACGGTCCTGCCGGTGCCGGTCTGGATCAGGTTGCCGCCGCCGGAGGTGATGCTGTCCCCTTCGCCGTCGTCGGTGAACGACACCGGCGCGCCCGACACGGTGATCTGGAGGCTGGCGGAGGTCGTGCCGGCGCCGGGTGACGCCATCAGCCCGGACAGCGCGGTCATGTCGGTGCCGGCGCTGCCGGTGACCTTGAACACGCCGTTGCTGACGGCGCCTCCGGCGGTCGCGGCCAGGGTGTCGTGCTGGGCGGCGGCCGTGGACACCGTGATCGTGGTGGTCGGGCTGGCAGCCAGGGCGACGTTCGCCATGGCGTGGCTGCCGGTGCCGCTTGCGCCCAGGGCCGCGACCTGCAGCGACTGCCCGGGGTTGTCGACCGAGACGGTGGTTTCCCCGGTGATGGTGCCGTGCGCGTCGGTGACGCTGAGGTTGAGGGTTGCG
>CAXTVX010000006.1:0-98635 GCA_964247755.1 uncultured Acetobacteraceae bacterium
AGGAGCTGCTGCCTAACGCCATGTTCCGGGTGAAGCTCGACAACGAGCACACCATCCTCGCCCATACCAGCGGCAAGATGCGCAAGAACCGGATCCGTGTCCTCGCCGGAGACCGCGTCAACGTCGAGATGACGCCGTACGACCTGTCCAAGGGTCGAATCACCTTCCGCTTCAAGTAGGAACCGGGTTGGCCGAACCCGGGAACGGGGTTCCGCGCGCCAGGCTGTTCCTCGCCTCGGCGAGCCCGCGCCGGCGGGACCTGCTGGCGCAGATCGGCATCGTCCCCGACGCGATCCTCCAACCCGACATCGACGAGACGCCGCGACCGCGCGAGCTGCCCCGTGCCTATGTCGCGCGGCTGGCCGAGGCCAAGGCGGCCGCGGCCCTGCGCCTTGCGCCTGACGTGGGGCTGGTGCTGGCGGCCGACACGGCCGTGGCGCTCGGGCGCCGCATCTTGCCCAAGGCGGAGGACGAGGCGTCCGCCAGGCGCTGCCTGTCGCTGCTGTCGGGACGCCGGCACACGGTGCTCACCGCGGTGGTGCTGCGCCAACCGGACGGCAGCGCGTCGAGCCGGATCGTGGAAAGCGTGGTCGGCCTGTCCCGCCTGTCCGACCGGCAGGTCGACGCGCTGATCGCGGCCGGCGACTGGCAGGGCAAGGCGGGCGGCTACGCCCTGCAGGGCCACATCGCCGCCTTCGTGCGCTTCCTGTCCGGCAGCTACTCCAACGTGGTCGGCCTGCCGCTGTTCGAGACCGCGCAGCTGCTGCGCGGGCGCGGCTGGCTGCCGTGACCGGTCGGTGACCATCCGGCTTCTGGCGGCCTGCAGTCCGGGCGAGGTCCGAGTCGCCGTGGTCGAGGAGGGGCACCTGCTGGACTACGCGTTGTGGCGGCCGGGCGCGCCGGACGGCGTCGGCGACCTGCACCGCGGCCGGGTCGAGGCGGTGCTGCCGGCGCTGGGTGGCGCGTTCGTGTCGCTTGCCTCCGGTTCCGGCTTCTTGCCGCTCCGGGACGGCGATCCTCGCCTTGGCGATGGCGATCCGGTGCTGGTGCGGGTGGTCCGCAGCGCCCAGGGCGGCAAGGGGCCGCGGTTGCACCTGGCGGTCGAGGCGGGATGCGAGCCTGCGGGGCCGCATGGGCTGCTCGCCGCCGGTCCCGACCCGCTGAGCCGGTTCGCCGCGGCCCATCCCGACGCGCCGGTCGTCGCCGATGATCCTGTCCTCGCCGCCGAGCTGGCGCCGCAGCTGCGCAGCCGGATCACGCTCTCCGCGGTCGCCATCCCGGGCACGGTCGAGGCGCAGATCGAGGCACTTTCGGACACCGAGATCGCCCTGCCTGGCGGCATGCGGGCCAGCATCCACCCGACCCCGGCCCTGGTCGCGGTCGACCTGGACGGTGGCGGTGCCAGTGCCGGACGGCAGGCCAAGCAGGTCGCACAGTTCGCTGGCAACCGGCACGCGGTCGGGCCGCTGCTGCACCAGCTGCGCCTGCGCAACCTGTCCGGCGCGATCCTGATCGACCTGGCGGGTCTCGCGGCGCGCAAGCGATCGGCGCTGCGGCCGGAGATCGAGGCGGCCCTAGCACTGGACCCGTTACAGCCGAGGCTGCTCGGCTTTACCGCGCTCGGGCTGGTGGAGATCCTGCGGCCACGCATCCACCCGCCGCTGCACGAGCTCCTGGCCGGACCGCATGCCGCCGCCCTTGCCGCCCTGCGTGCGGCCGACCGGGTCGCGGCGGCACCGCCGCATCGCCTGCCCGGTCTGGTTGCCGGGCTGGAGGTGGCGACGGCGCTGGAACGGGACCGTCCGGCACGCGATGCCCTGGCGCGACGCGCAGGCCGACCCATCTCGATCCGGATGGATCCTTCCCTTCCCGCCCTCGCCTGGAGTCTCGACCATGGCTGATCCGGCCACACCGGCGGCGACCGTGCACGCGTCGGCACCGTGCCCGATCTGCGGTCGGCCGTCGCAGACCCAGCATCGTCCGTTCTGCTCGATCCGCTGCGCCGACGCGGATCTCGGCCGCTGGCTCACCGGCCAGTATCGTGTTCCGGGACCGCCGGCCGATCCCGACGATCCGGCCGGGGGCCGGCTTGATCCGGAGGAAGGCATGGGCTAAAGCCTGCGCCACCAACGGACCGGCGCTGCGCCACGTCCAGCAGGGCAGAAGCCCGGGTAGCTCAGTTGGTAGAGCATGCGACTGAAAATCGCAGTGTCGGTGGTTCGAATCCGCCCCCGGGCACCATGTCTCGCCGCTTGTTCCCAGCCCCGTCCCCGTTCCCGGAGGGCTCGTCCATGACGGCGCCGCGATCCACAGCCGCCGCCGAGCCGCTCCTCGACCTCCAGCCGGAAGACCCCCGCACACGCCTGCGCCATGCGTTGCGCGACCTCGGCGAGGCCGGTCGCCTGTGGCGCCTGTGCTGGACGCTGGGCTGGCTCGACGTGAAGCTGCGCTATCGCGGCTCGGTGCTCGGACCGTTCTGGCTGACCGCGTCCACCGCGGTGATGGTGGCGGCGATGAGCCTGTTGTACACCACCTTGTTCAGGATCGACCTTCGCACCTACATGCCCTTCCTGTCGCTGTCGCTGGTGCTGTGGGGTTTCATCGGCGGGGTCGTGAACGAGGGCGCCACCTGCTTCACCGCCGCGGAAGGCATGATCCGCTCCATGCGGTTGCCGTTCGCGCTGCACGCGGCGCGGTGCATCATACGCAACATCCTGGTGCTGCTGCACAACGTGCTGGTGATCGTGGTGGTGTTCGCGATCTTCCGCATCTGGCCGGGTCTTCACGCGTTGTGGGCGCTGCCCGGGGCGGCGCTGTGGCTGCTGGACGCGGTGGCGGCTTGCCTGCTGCTGGGCACGCTCGGCGCGCGCTACCGCGACATCCCGCCGATCATCGTCAGCCTGATGCAGATCTTCTTCTTCGTCAGCCCGATCATCTGGCGGCCGGAGCTGATCACGCATGGCCATGCCTGGCTGCAGCTGAACCCGTTCTATGCCCTGATCGAGATCGTGCGGCGCCCATTGCTGGGCGAGCAGGCCAGCGGGCATCTGTGGCGGCTGGCGGTGTATGACAGCGTCCTGCTGTGGACCGCGGCCCTGCTGCTGTTCATGCGGGTGCGCGCCCGACTCGCCTACTGGATCTGACACGGTGGGTGCGCCTCCCCCCAGCCGGTTGGACGCCAGCGTGGTGGTGCGGGACCTGCACGTCACGTTCCCACTCTATCACGGCAGCGCGCGCACGCTGCGCCGTGCCCTGGCCAAGGTCGCCTCCAGCCGCTTCGAGCAGGACCAGCAGCAGCGCATGGTGGTGCAGGCGCTGCGCGGCGTCTCGTTCTCGCTCCGCCCCGGCGATCGGCTCGGGCTGGTGGGCGGCAACGGCGCCGGCAAGACCACGCTGCTGCGCGCCCTCGCCGGCATCTACGAGCCGGTATCGGGCCGGGTCACGGTCCGCGGCGAGATCAACGCGCTGCTCGATACCAACCTCGGCATGAATTCGGAACTCACAGGCCGGGAGAACATCGCGCTCCGCGGGCTGCACGCCGGGCTGACGCCGCGGCGCATCCGCGCGATCGAGGACGACGTGCAGGACTTCGCCGACCTCGGCAGCTTCCTCGACATGCCGGTGCGCACCTACAGCTCCGGCATGGTGGTGCGCCTCGGCTTCGCGCTCGCGACCTCGATCCAGCCGCGCGTGCTGCTGATGGACGAGTGGTTCCTGGCCGGCGACACCAACTTCATGCTCAAGGCGCAGAATCGCCTCGAGCAGCTGGTGCGTCAGGCGGAGATTCTGGTGATCTCCACCCACCAGCTGGACGTGGTGGCGGCATGGTGCACGCAGGTGCTGTGGATGGAGGGCGGCACGATCCGCCTCCAGGGACCGCCTGAAGAGGTGCTGCCGGCCTATATGGCGGACGAACCGCCTGGCGACGGGGAGCTCGTCAGGGACGTGGCCGAGGCAGGCTGAGGTGGCGTGGTGGGCCGGGTGGGGTTCGAACCCACGACCATTCGATTAAAAGTCGAATGCTCTACCGCTGAGCTACCGGCCCATGGCGCAGGCGGCCCATTGGGCCTTGCCTGCCGTCGCAGCTGATCAGGCGGCGGGAGCCGACGCCGGACGCATCGTCACGATCCGGTCGGGATCGGTCACGGTGCCGCTCCCGCCGGCGCCCCGCTTGATCTGGTCGACCAGCTCCATGCCTTCAATGACTTCGCCGAAGATGGTGTACTGCCCGTCCAGGCTCGGCGCCGGCGCGAACATGATGAAGAACTGGCTGTTGGCGCTGTGCGGGTGCGCGGTGCGCGCCGCCCCCAGCGTGCCGCGGACAAACCGGACCTTGTTGGTGAACTCCGACTTCAGGTCCGGCAGTTGGCTGCCACCGGTGCCGGTGCCGGTCGGGTCGCCGCTCTGGGCCATGAAGCCCTCGATCACCCGGTGGAACGGCACGTTGTCGTAGAACCCTTCCGCCGACAGGGCGCGGAACCGCTCGGCATGCGCCGGCGCCAGGTCCGGCCGCAGCCGGATCACGACCCGGCCGGTCTTGAGCTCGAGGTGGATGAGGTCCGCGTTCGGCGCGGCGGTCGTCTCGGACATGTTGGCTTCCCTGGTAAGAACGCGGATCAGCGCAGCTTGGCCATGATCCGGGCATGCGTGAAGGTGGGCACGAAGGAGGAGATCTCGCCACCGAGCCGGGCGATCTCCTTCACCAGACGCGACGAGATGAACTGGTAGCGCTCGGTGGCCATCAGGAACAGCGTCTCGATCCCCGGGTCGAGGCGGTGGTTCATGCCGAACATCTGCGTCTCGTAGTCGTAGTCGGTGACGACGCGAAGCCCGCGTATGATCACGTTCGCCCCGTTCTGCCGTGCGCACTGCACCAGCAGGTTGTCGAAGCCGACCACCTCAATCGGGGTGCCGGTGTCGGCAGCGATCGGCGCCACCTCGTGCGCCACGCACTCGACCCGCTCCTCCAGGCTCATCAGCGGCTGCTTGCCGACATTGGCGGCCACCCCCACCACCAGGCGCTCCACCAGCCGCGCGCCGCGCGCGATCACGTCGAGATGGCCGCGGGTGATGGGGTCGAAGGTGCCCGGGTAGAGGCCGACATGGGCCCGCGGGTCAGGCATCGGGATCCTCCTGCAGGTCGGCCGGATCGGGATCCGCCGGTCCCGCCTCGAACGGGTCTCCGAAAGTCGGCTCAAGGGGCGTCGGCTCGAACGGGGTCGGCTGCAGCGGCGCGGCGTCCGACGGCGCGACGGCGCCCGCGGGCAGCCCGTCGATCTGCGTCTCGTCGCCTTCCGGCACCTCGTCCTCCAGCACCGGGAACACGCTGGTGACGTGCTCGGCGCCGCCGAGGCGGAACAGGGTCACCCCCATCGACTGGCGCGCGGTGATCCGCACCTGGTCGACCGGCACGCGGATCAGCCGCCCGGCATCGGTCACCAGCATCACGTCGGTGCCGTGCAGCACCGGCAGCGTCGCCACCACCGCGGACCCGTTGCGTCGTGGCGACAGCGTCACGTTGGCGATGCCGAGGCCGCCGCGGCCGCTGACCCGGTAGTCGTAGGCGGAGGAGCGCTTGCCGAAGCCGCCATTGGTGACGGTGAGCAGGATCTCCTCCGACCCCTCCAGCTCGTCGAACCGCTCCGGTGACAGGATCGCCGCGGCGACCGGTTCCTCGCCGTCCGCGTCCGCTGCCTCGGCCTCGATCTCGGCGACCGCCGCCTCGGTGTCCGCAGGAGTGGTCTCGGTGCGTCGTTTGGCGATCGCCATGCGCATGTAGCCGGCCCGTTCCGACACGTCGGCTCCGACGTGGTTCAGCACCGCCAGGCTGTTGACCTCGTCGCCGACCCCGAGCCGTATGCCGCGGACGCCGGAGCTGTCGCGGCCGGCAAACACGCGCAGGGTGTCGTCGGTGATCTGGAAGCGGATGCAGCGGCCAAGGCGGGTCGCCAGCATCACGTCCTGACTTTCGCGGCAGGTGGCGACGCCGATCAGCCGGTCGCCGCCCTCGCCCCATTCCTCGTCCAGCTTCATCGCGATCAGCCCGGAGGCGCGGACGTTGCGGAAGTCGCTCAGCCGGTTGCGTCGTATGCTGCCGCTCGCGGTGGCGAACACTAGGTGCAGGTTCTCCCACAGGGTCTCGTCCTGCGGCAGCGGCAGCACCGTGGTGATGGAGTCGCCGCCGAGCTCCGGCAACAGGTTCACCAGCGCACGGCCCTTGGCGGTGGGGCTTGCCTCGGGGAGCCGCCACACCTTCTCGCGGTATGCCTTGCCGCCGGAGGAGAAGAACAGCACCCACTGGTGGGTATGGGCGTTGAAGGAGCGGGTGATGATGTCGTCGCCGCGTCGCCCGGCGGCGGTGCGGCCGCGGCCGCCGCGGTTCTGCGCCCGGAATGTCTCCAGCGGCGTGCGCTTGATGAAGCCGTCGCGGGTGATGGTGACCACCATCTGTCCCGGCTCGATCAGGCTCTCGTCGGTCTGGTCGCCGGCGACGTCGGAAATCTCGGTCAGGCGCGGCGTCACCACCTCGGCCCGGACCGCCGCCAGCTCGTCGCGCATCACCTCGAGGCGGCGCGGCCGGCTGCCGATGATCTCCAGCAGCTCGTTGATCCGGGTGCCGACCTCGGCCAGCTCGGCGTGGATCTTGTCGCGCTCGAGCCCGGTCAGCCGGGCCAGGCGGAGCTCCAGGATGCCGCGGGCCTGCGCTTCCGTCAGGTGCACGCGCCCGCCCTGCACGACGTTGCCCTCGTCGTGGATTAGGCTCAGCAGCGGCTCGATCTCGTCCGCTTCCCAGGCGCGCGCCATCAGTGCCTCGCGGGCGCTGGCCGAATCGGGTGCGGTGCGGATCAGCGCAATCACCGCGTCGATGTTGGCCACCGCGACCACCAGGCCGACCAGCAGGTGACCGCGGTCGCGTGCCTTGTTCAGCTCGAACCGGGCGCGGCGGAGGATCACCTCCTCGCGGAAGGCGATGAAGGCGACCAGCACCTCCTTCAGCCCCATCAGCTTCGGCTGCCCCTCGTTCAAGGCCAGCATGTTCACCCCGAACGAGGTCTGCAGCTGGGTGAAACGGTAGAGCTGGTTCAGTACCACCTCGGGCGTGGCGTCGTTCTTGATCTCGATCACCAAACGCATGCCGGAGCGGTCGCTCTCGTCGCGTATGTTGGAGATGCCCTCGACCTGCTTGGCCCGGACCAGGTCGGCGATCTTCTCCTGCAGAGTCGACTTGTTCACCTGGTATGGGATCTCGGTGACCACGATCGCCTTGCGGTCGCGCCGTATGTCCTCGATCTCCGCGCGCGCCCGGACCAGCACCGAGCCGCGCCCGGTCTCGAACGCCGAGCGGATGCCGGAGCGGCCGAGGATGATGCCGCCGGTGGGGAAGTCCGGTCCCGGCACGATCTTCATCAGCTGATCGAGCGACAGGTCCGGCTCGGCGATCAGCGCCAGGGTGGCATCGATGACCTCGCCCGGGTTGTGGGTCGGGATGTTGGTCGCCATGCCGACCGCGATGCCGGCGGCGCCGTTGATCAGCAGGTTGGGATAGGCGGCGGGAAGGACCCTCGGCTCCTCCTCGCTCTCGTCGTAGTTCGGGCTGAAATCGACCGTGTCGCGGTCGATGTCGTCGAGCAGGAACATGGCCGGGCGGCCGAGGCGGGCCTCGGTGTAGCGCATGGCCGCCGGGCTATCGCCGTCGACCGAACCGAAGTTGCCCTGGCCGTCGATCAGCCGGAGACGCATCGACCAGGACTGCGCCATGCGCACCATGGCGTCGTAGATCGAGGCGTCGCCGTGCGGATGGTACTTGCCCATCACGTCGCCGACCGCGCGTGCCGACTTGCGGTAGGGCTTGTCCGGGGTGAAGCCGCTTTCGCGCATCGAGTACAGGATGCGCCGGTGCACCGGCTTCAGCCCGTCGCGCACGTCGGGCAGCGCGCGGCTGACGATCACCGACATCGCATAGGCGAGATAGGAGGTCTGCATCTCCTCCTCGATCGTCACCGGCGTCATGTCGGACGGGCCAGGATCGGACGGTCCCAGTTCGGGCGGGCCCAGGTCAGGCGGAAACGGCGGCGCCGGTGGCTCGGGGATGTCGCTCAACAGGAAATCCGTCAGTCGGGCGCCGGATCACGGCGGCCGAAGCGCTCGGCGCCGGCTGCCTGGTCAGGCGCGCAAGGAAACACGGCGCCGCTTCATGCGCACCGCGGCGCGCAGACTAGCACGCGTGCCGCCATCGCGGAAACATGCGGCGCCGAAGGCGCTAGAACGGGATCTCGTCGTCCAGGTCGTTGCCGGACGGCTCCCAGCCACCGCTGCCGCCGCCGCCCTGGCCTCCTTGGCCGCCGCCGGACGGTGCCCGTGCACCGCCACGCGGCGCGCCGGTCGCCTTCGCGGCGCCGCTGTAGTTCCCGCCGCTGCTGCTGCCGCCATAGCCGGCCTCGCCGCCGGCTTCCTCACCGCCGCGGCCGGAGTCGAGCAGGGTCAGCTCGCCGCGGAACCGGTCGATCACCACCTCGGTGGTGTACTTTTCCTGTCCCGACTGGTCGGTCCACTTGCGTGTCTGCAGCGAGCCCTCGACGTAGACCTTCTTGCCCTTGCGGCAGTAGCGCTCGACCACGTCGGCGATGCGCTCGTTGAACACCACCACGCGATGCCACTCGGTCTTCTCGCGCCGCTCGCCGGAGCCCTTGTCGTTCCAGGTCTCGCTGGTCGCCAGGGTGAAGTTGACGATCTTGGTCCCGTTCTGGGCATTCCGGACCTCCGGATCCTTTCCCAGGTTCCCGACCAGGATCACCTTGTTGACGCTGCCGGCCATCGCAACTTCCTGTTCCGCTCCCGGATCCGCCCATGTGCGGCGCCGGCGTCCATCATGTGGGGTCGCAGCCCCTTACCTACGCGCCGTACCATGACGGCGGAATACGAACATAGTATGAACAGGAGGAACCGCTTGGCAAAGAGGAGCCCGGACATGAGCACGGCACAGGGTCCCGCCAACGCTTTCATCCGCGTCCGCGGCGCCCGCGAGCACAACCTCAAGAACATCGACGTCGACATCCCGCGCGACGCCCTGACCGTGGTTACCGGGCTGTCCGGCTCCGGCAAGTCGTCGCTGGCCTTCGACACCATCTATGCGGAAGGGCAGCGGCGCTACGTGGAAAGCCTGTCCGCGTATGCCAGGCAGTTCCTGGAGCTGATGGGCAAGCCCGACGTCGACTCGATCGAGGGCCTGTCGCCGGCGATCTCGATCGAGCAGAAGACCACCAGCCGCAACCCGCGCTCCACCGTCGGCACCATCACGGAAGTGCACGACTACATGCGCCTGCTCTGGGCCCGGGCAGGCGTGCCCTACTCGCCCGCCACCGGCCTGCCGATCGAGGCGCAGACGGTCAGCCAGATGGTCGACCGGGTGATGGCGATGCCGGAGGGCACCCGCCTGATGCTGCTCGCCCCGGTGATCAAGGACCGCAAGGGCGAGTACCGCAAGGAGCTGGCGGAGCTGGCGCGGCGCGGCTTCACCCGGGCCAAGGTCGACGGGGTGCTGTACGAGATCGCCGAGGTCCCGAACCTGAATCGCAAGATCAAGCATTCGGTCGAGGCGGTGGTCGACCGGGTGGTGGTCAAGCCCGGCATCGAGTCGCGGCTCGCGGACAGCTTCGAGCAGGCGCTGGGGCTGTCCGATGGCATCGTCTACGCCGAGGAGGTGGTGTCGGGCGTGAAGGAGGGTCGGGACGAGCCCGCCCACACGGTGTTCTCGTCCCGCTTCGCCTGCCCGGTCAGCGGCTTCACCCTGGAGGAGATCGAGCCGCGGCTGTTCTCGTTCAACGCGCCCCAGGGCGCCTGCCCGGTCTGCGACGGGATCGGCGTGGAAAGCTTCTTCGATCCGCACCTGGTGGTGCCGGACGAGAGCCTGACGCTCGCGGGCGGCGCGGTGGCGCCATGGAACGGCAGCCAGAGCCCATATTACATCCAGACCCTGCAGAGCCTGGTCCGGCACTTCAGGAGCTCGATGACGGTGTCCTGGGACGGGCTGCCGGAGGCGGTGCGCGAGGCCGTGCTGCACGGCACGGAAGAGCCGGTCGAGTTCACCTACAAGGACGACAAGCGTTCGTACAAGGTCAACAAGGCGTTCGAGGGAGTGCTGAAGAACCTCCAGCGCCGCTACACCGAGACGGACAGCGCCTGGATCCGCGAGGAGATGTCGCGCTACCAGTCGGAGAAGCCGTGCCACGTCTGCAACGGCGCCCGGCTGCGTCCGGAAGCGCTGTCGGTGAAGATCGCCGGCCACACCATCGCCGATGCGTCGGAGCTGCCTATCCGGCGTGCCCTCAAATGGTTCGCGACCGTGGAGGCGACGCTGACGCCGCAGCGCGCCGCCATTGCCGGCCGGATCCTGCGCGAGATCAACGATCGGCTGCGCTTCCTCGACGACGTGGGGCTGGACTACCTCACCCTGTCGCGCGGCTCGGCCACCCTGTCCGGCGGCGAAAGCCAGCGGATCCGGCTGGCCAGCCAGATCGGCTCCGGCCTGACCGGCGTGCTCTACGTGCTGGACGAGCCGTCGATCGGCCTGCACCAGCGCGACAACGAGCGCCTGCTCGGCACGCTCGATCGGCTCAAGCGGCTGGGCAACACCCTGCTGGTGGTGGAACACGACGAGGAGGCGATCCGCGCCGCCGACTACCTGATCGACATGGGCCCGGCGGCCGGAGTGCACGGCGGCAACGTCATTGCGCGCGGCACCCCGGACGAGGTCGCGGCCCATCCCGACAGCCTGACCGGCGCCTACCTGTCCGGCCGCAGGCGGATCGAGGTGCCGGCCGTGCGGCGCCCGACCGATCCCAAGCGGCAGGTCCGCGTGGTGGGCGCCACCGGCAACAACCTTAAGACCGTGTCGGCCGGGTTCCCGCTCGGCACCTTCACCTGCATCACCGGCGTGTCCGGCGGCGGCAAGTCCACCCTGGTGGTCGACACCCTGTACAAGGCGCTGTCCCGCCGGCTCATGGGGTCCGGACAGGTGCCGGCACCGCACGAGCGGATCGACGGGCTGGAGCTGCTGGACAAGATCATCGACATCGACCAGTCGCCGATCGGCCGCACGCCGCGCTCCAACCCGGCCACCTATACCGACCTGTTCGCGCCGATCCGCGACTGGTTCGCCGAGCTGCCGGAGAGCAAGGCGCGCGGCTACAAGCCTGGCCGGTTCTCGTTCAACGTCAAGGGCGGACGCTGCGAGGCCTGCCAGGGCGACGGCGTGCTCAAGATCGAGATGCACTTCCTGCCCGACGTGTTCGTGACCTGCGACACCTGCAAGGGTGCCCGCTACAACCGCGAAACGCTGGAGGTGAAGTTCCGCGGCCACTCCATCGCCGGCGTGCTGGACATGACGGTGGACGAGGCGGTGCCGTATTTTTCCGCCGCGAACCGGATCCGCGACCGGTTGACCATCCTGCAGCAGGTGGGGCTCGGCTACGTGAAGCTGGGCCAGCAGGCCACCACCCTGTCGGGCGGCGAGGCGCAGCGGGTCAAGCTGAGCAAGGAGCTGGCCAGGCGGGCCACCGGGCGCACCCTCTACATCCTCGACGAACCGACCACGGGGCTGCACACCGAGGACGTGCGCAAGCTGCTGGAGGTGCTGCACGCCCTGGTCGACCAGGGCAACACGGTGCTGGTGATCGAGCACAACCTGGAGGTGATCAAGACCGCGGACTGGGTGCTGGACCTGGGCCCCGAGGGCGGCGACGGCGGCGGGCGGATCGTCGCCGCCGGCACGCCGGAGGACATCGCGGCCGCACCGGGCAGCCATACCGGCCGCTTCCTGGCGCCGCTGCTGCCGCCGCCGGCACGCAAACGCAAACGCGCCTGAGCGTTGGAGGCGGCATCCGAACAGGAGTCTCCCCATGCCGGACCAGCCCCAGACCGTCGGCTTCATCGGCTATGGCGCCATGGCCGTGCTCATGGCCACGCATGTCCGTGCGGCCGGTTACCGTACGATCGCCTACACGCCGTCCGCCAAGGGCGGCGAGGCGGCAGACGGCTCCGCCATGCTGCCATCGCCGCGGGCGCTGGCCGAGGCGAGCGACATCGTCCTGGTGTCGGTGCCGAACGACGACGCGCTGGCGGCCTCCGCCTATGGCGAGGACGGCTTCCTACGTGGGCTGAAGCAGGGCGGCTTGGTGATCAACACCAGCTCGGTGTCGCCGGACGCCTCGCGCCGGCTGGCTGTGACAGGCGGGGAGCGGCAACTCGCCGTGCTCGACGCGCCCGTGTCCGGCAGCACCCCGGAAGCCAAGGCAGGTGAGCTGGTGGTGCTGGTGGGTGGCGACGCGGCCGACGTGGCGCGGGCCAAGCCGATCCTGGACGCGATCGGCAAGAAAACGGTGCATGTCGGCCCGTCCGGACAGGGCTCCACCGTCAAGCTCGTGGTCAACGGCATCATGGTATCCAGCATGGCGGTGATCGCCGAGGCGGTGTCCTACGGGGTGGCGGCCGGGCTTGACCGCGACGCGCTGCTGCAGACGCTGGACGGGGTCGCGGTGATCTCGCCGCACCACAAGCACAAGCTCGCGGCGGCCGGTGGCGGGGACATCGCAGCGCAGTTCCCGGCCTGGCTCGCGCACAAGGATCTCGGCCTGCTGCTGGCCGATGCGGCGGCGCATGGCGTGCCGGTGCCGGCCAACGCCGCCGCGACGCAGCTCATGTCCCTCACCACCCGCAGCCACGGCAAGGACGACTATTCTGCCGTGCTTCCAGTCACGGAAGCCCTGGGCGGCGGCTGACCGGGTCTCCTAATGCTCCAGGAACGCGGCGAAGGCGGCCGCGTGGTCAGGGTGCCAGCGTGACAGCGGCGGCCGGTTCTCGACGAGGTCGCCGGCTGCCCACAGGATGCGCTTTTCGTCCAGCGCACGTGTGACGTCGTTGTCCGGACACAGGATGTAGAAGTCGCCGTGCCCGAGGCGCTCCAGCATGAAGTCGACCGTCTGCTCCGGGGTCCAGGCGGCGGCCGGCTTCTCGGTGCGCCCGTTCGCGGTGAGCGGGGTGAACACGAAGCCCGGGATCAGCAGGTGCGCCGTCACCGTGCAGCCCGGGCGGTTGCGCAGGTCGTGTTGCACCGCTTCCGCGAACGCCTTCACCCCGGCCTTGGCGACGTTGTAGGCGGGATCGCCCGGCGGCGTGGTGATGCCCTGCTTGGAGCCGGTGATCACGACCAGTCCGGGGCCACCCGCCGACAGCAGGCCGGGCAGGAACGCGTGGACGGTGTCGATCACGCCGTGGAGGTTGACCTGCAGGATCCTGGTCCAGCTGTCCCCGTCGCCGAGAATGGCGCTTCCAGGCTGCACCGCCGCGTTGGCCATCACCACGTCGACCCGACCGAACCGGCTGGACACCGCGTCCACCAGCGCCGCCAGCGAGGCACGCGAGGAAACATCGGTCGCGACGGCCTGCACCGCCTCGGCGCCGCGCGGCGAGCCGGCAGCAACGGTTGCCGCCGCCGCCGCCAGCGTGGCTCCGGGCCGGTCGGCGATGACCACGGACAAACCCATCGCGGCGAAGCGTCGACAGGCTGCGAGGCCGATGCCGGACGCACCGCCGGTCACGACCGCCACGTGAAGCGGCTTCAACGCGTCTGCACCCATCGGCTTGTCCTCGCAACGTCGTCTGGCGCTGATGTAGCAGCCCGTTGCACCAGAGGTGAACGACCGGATGGCCGATGATCATCTCGTTCCGGCGATGCTCCGGCCGTCGGTCAGGCCGGCCGGAAACCTCCGCCGGCTGTCAGGCAGGCAGCATCGAGGCAGCCAGCACCGCGAAACGGTCTCCGAGGCCGCGATCGCGCGGCGCGTGCGAAGACGTCCCGCCATCCCGCGTCAGGTCGCGCCGCGCCAGGACCAGCGGCAGCAGCGCCACGCGTTGGGCGCCACGCAACGGGGGGCCGTCCGCTTCGCGCAGGAATGCATCCCCTTCCCGCTTCAGCGCGTCGCGCAGCTCCGGCAGCGCCGCCGCATCCTGCGCCAGCCGCTCCTGCGACGTCCCGGCCTGGTCCAGCATCTCCTCCGGCATCGGGCATCGTCCCGACGCCAGGATCGCCGGTAGGTGCCGGCGTAGCGCCCCGGTGCCATAGGCCGCCCCCACAGCCGCCAGCCTGTTCTCGTGTTCGGGCGCGATCCCGAGCACCTGGCCGATCGCCTGCTGCACGCCGCCGGCACCCGACCTCATGGCCGACCGCCATTCCGCCAGCGCCCACATCCCCTCCGCTTCCGACTCACGGGCTGAGACCAGCCCGAGCAGCGTGTCCGGCCGCACCGCCCCGTCGTCGAGCAGCGTGCGCAGCCGGGTGGCCACCGGCTGCGCACGCCAGTCGTTCCGCCGGCCTTCCACCACCTCGCGCCACCATTGCAGCCGGATCAGGGCGGCGATCGGCCCGCTGCCGGACCGCGACGACGGCAACTCGAGCGCCCGGACCAGCTCGTGGTTGAAGGCGATCAGCGTGAACAGCGCTTCGCGCTTCGCCGCCGGCGCCGGCAGCGCGGTCAGGAACCGGTCGGGATCGACGCGCCGCGCCAACGCGGCGCCGGAACCGGATCCTGCCTTGTCATCTTTGGACATGGCGCCCAGATGGAGCCGACTTGGCGGCGCAGCAAGCTGCGAAGGCAAGCGGTCGTTGGCCGCGCCGCGGCCAAGCAACCTTTGAGGAGAACATCCCATGGCCTTCGAACTGCCGCCGCTGCCCTATCCTCCGAACGCCCTCGCCGCGCGCGGCATGTGCCAGCAGACGCTGGAGCTGCATCACGGCAAGCACCACCAGGCCTATGTGACCGCCCTGAACGGCTTCGTCGAGAAGAACGAGGCGCTGCAGGGGAAGTCGCTGGACGAGATCGTGACGCTCAGCCACGGCAAGCCGGACATGGCGCCGGTGTTCAACAATGCCGGGCAGCACTGGAACCACATCCTGTTCTGGCAGGGCCTGTCGCCGAACGGCGGCGCGATCCCGGACAGCCTCGAGAGCAAGATCGTCGCCGATTTCGGTAGCGTCGACGCGTTCAAGGACGCGTTCAAGACTGCTGCCACCACCCAGTTCGGCTCCGGCTGGGCCTGGCTGGTGGTGGGCACGGACGGCAAGCTCAAGGTGACCAAGACGCCGAACGGCTCAAACCCCTTGGCTGAGGATGCCGGTCGGCCGCTGCTCGGGCTCGACGTCTGGGAGCACTCCTACTACCTCGACTTCCAGAACCGCCGTCCGGACTACGTGACCAACTTCCTCGACAAGCTGGCCAATTACGAGTTCGCCGATGCCCAGCTCAAGGCGGCCTGACCGCAATCGCGGGGCCAGCGCCTAGAACAGCAGGCCCTTGCGCAGCATGCCGTGGATGCCCTTCTCGCCGTTCACGGTCTGGGTCACGCGGAAGTCGACAGCCAGCGAGCAGGTCTGGTAGGCCTGCTCGCGCGACAGGGAAGTGCGGGCGCAGATCATAACGATCATCTCCCGCAGCGCCTGCTTCATCGCCTGGTCCAAGTCCTCGTTCAGGCCCATCGTGATCCAGTGGGTCGGCGTCTCGGCGCGTGGCATGCGCAGCAGCGGCGCTTCCGAACTGCCCCTGTGCAGCAGGAGCGTGAAGCGACCGTTCAGGCACATCTCCAGGGCGTTGATGCAGACCTCGCCGTCACCCTGCAACCCATGCCCGTCGCCGGCGGAGAAGTTGGCGCCGGGCACCAGCACCGGCAGGAACAGCGTGCTGCCGGCGACCAGCTCCTTGTTGTCCAGGTTGCCGCCGAACTGGCGCGGCTCCCGGCTCGATAGCCGGCCGTGACCAGCCGGCGGCGCCACGCCCATGATCCCGAAGAACGGCGACAGCGCGAGCTCCGTTCCCCAGGGCAGGCGGCAGGTGCCGCGATCACGGTCCACCGGGATGTGGCTCAGGAAGCGAGTTGGGAAGTCCTCCGGGAGGGTGCCTGCCAGGGGCCGGAAGCCGCAGTAGCCCCAGTCTGCGGCCGGCTCCACCGCCTCGATCCGCACCTCCAGCATGTCCCCGGGCTCCGCCCCGCGGACCGCCACCGGCCCGGTCAGGATGTGGCTGCTGACACGCGCCAGTCCGGCGGCGTGGATCGCCTGCAGCGCCGGCGGGATCGGGAAGCCGGTTGCGTTCCGCGGCATCACGTCCAGCCCGCCGGACAGGCACTCCATCGTGATCGTGTCGCCGGGTTCCACCGTCAGCACCGGCGGGATGGCGGCGTCGAACACCCCGAACTGGAGCGTCTGCGTCGTGGCGGCGACGTGGTGGGTGATGGCTGCCTGCTCCATGAACCGTTCTCCTTGCGCGACGCCCGACGAGCCGCCTGCTGTGCCGGCCCAAGCGGCCGCAGGACGCGATGGTTCGGCAGGGTGTCGTTCGGAAGACGAAGCAAATTGCCGGACGAGGCAAATCCGGGCCATACGCGACGTTGTGCTGCAGCAGACCCGGAAGCCCCGGACCTCCATTTGCCCGAAGGACGCCCGATGAACCAGGTCTTTCCCCCTGCTCCGTCGCCCGAGTTGAAGGCGGACCAGCAGACCCGGTCGCAGCAGGTGGCGCGCAGCGTCCTCGGCGGCGTCCTGGTGTTGCTCGGCCTGTTCACGCTGCGCGACTTCCTGCCGGCGCTGGCCTGGGCGGTGATCTTCGCCATCGCCACTTGGCCGCTCTACGGGCGTGCCAAACGCCGCTGGCCGCCGGGCAGGCACAACCTCCTCCTGCCGCTCCTGTTCACCGCCATGATCGCGCTGGTGTTCCTGATCCCGATCTCGCTGATCGCGTTCGAGGCAGCACGGGAGGCGCAGGGCGTGCTGAGCTGGGTGGAGCATGCGCGCCATACCGGCGTGCCGGTGCCGAGCTGGGTGCACCGCCTGCCGATCGAGAGCGATGCCGCTGCATCATGGTGGCAGCAGCACCTGTCCACCCCGGACGACGCGTCCGACCTGTTCACCTCGATACGCGCCGGCGGCAACCTGCGCATGACCCGCGAGCTCGGCAGCCAGGTCGCGCATCGCAGCACGCTGTTCGCCTTCAGCATCATCACCTTGTTCTTCCTGTTCCGCGAGGGCGAGACGGTGATCAGGCAGATGCTGGTGGCCAGCCGCCGCGCCTTCGGGGCACGCGGCGAGCGAATCGGCCGGCAGATGGTGGCATCGGTGCATGGCACCGTCGACGGGCTGGTGCTGGTGGGGCTCGGCGAGGGCTTCCTGCTGGGCGTCGCCTATGCCGTCGCCGGCACTCCGCATCCGACCCTGTTCGGCGTGCTCACCGCAGTCGCCGCCATGATCCCGTTCTGTGCCGTCATCGCGATCGGACTCGCCTCGGCGCTGGTGCTGGCACAAGGCTCCACCGTCGCTGCAATCGCGCTGTTCGTGTTCGGCATGATCGTGGTGTTCGCCTCCGACCACTTCGTACGGCCGGTGCTGATCGGCGGCGCCACCAAGCTACCGTTCCTGTGGGTGCTGCTCGGCATCCTGGGCGGCGTAGAGGTCTGGGGCCTGCTGGGCCTGTTCCTCGGACCGGCCATCATGGCAGCCCTCATCCTGCTGTGGCGCGAATGGACCGCTCCAGGCGAAGCGCTGCAGGATGCCTGAACGGTTCGATGGTCGGGCAGGCGGGATTCGAACCCACGACCCCCAGTCCCCCAGACTGATGCGCTACCAGGCTGCGCTACTGCCCGCTTGCCGTTCGGCAGGCGGGATGTAGCAGTCTGCTTCGGGAACCGCAATCGGCGGCAGCCGGTACCTATGCCGGTAGGAGGGCCTAGTTCTGCAGGCGCTCGCGGATCAGCTCGAGTTCGCCCAGCACCGTGATCAGCGCGTGGCGCAGGCGACGCACCTCGGTTTCCAGCTCGTCCGCCTCGACCATCGGTGGACGGAGCGAGAGCTCCGTCTCGTCCGGGTCCGGCGGTGCGGGGATGTGCTCCACGGAGGCGGGCGGTAGTGCCGGATCGTCGTCGCCGCGGTCGGCCACGTCCGGCGGCGGCAGGTCGCCGGACAAGGTGCCGTCGCCCTCCCGCAACAGGCGCTGCACGCCCTTGATGGTGTAGCCCTGGATGTAGAGCAGGTCGGAGATGCGGCGCAGCAGGGCGATGTCGTCGGGCCGGTAGTAGCGCCGGCCGCCGCCCCGTTTCAGCGGCTTGACCTGGGGGAACCTCGTCTCCCAGAACCGCAGCACGTGCTGCGGGATGTGAAGGTCGTCTGCGACCTCACTGATGGTGCGGAAGGCGGACGGGCTTTTCTTCGGACGGCCGATGCGGTCTGACGATGCGTCGCGCGGCTCCTCGTCCTGCCCGAACCCGTCCTCGTCTGGCTCGGACCCCCAGCCGCTGCCCTGGCTCATGCGGCATCATCCTCGCCGGTCGGCTCGTGTCCATTGACACGCGCCTTCAGCACCTGGCTGGGGCGGAACACCAGCACCGAGCGGGGCAGGATCGGCACCTCCAGGCCGGTCTTGGGGTTGCGGCCAATCCGACGCCCCTTCTGCCTGACAGAGAAGGTGCCGAAGCCGCTGATCTTGACCGGATCCCCCGCAGCGAGGGCAAGTGCCAGCTGCTCCAGTACCGCTTCCAGCAAAGCCGCCGACTCGTTCCGCGACAGGCCCACCTGGGTGTAGATGTGCTCCGCCAGGCTGGCTCTGGTCACGGTACTCATGACGCGACCGTAAGCAAGGCTGCAACAGCCGTCAAACCAACGTTTATCCTCGCGCATGCTCTTCCGGACTGTGAGCGGACGTAAGCAAGAACATGTTTCTGCTAGACAAACTTGCATAGATGGTACGCGAGCGGACCGATCGGCGGCGGCATCCGGCAGTGTCCGTGGGTGCGTCCACCCCGAGGTGTCTCCCGGACGCTACAGCCAGGCAGCTACACACGCAGCAGTGCCGAACCCCAGGTGAGGCCGCCGCCGAGCGCTTCCATCAGCACCAGGTCGCCTGGTCGGATGCGGCCATCGCCGACCGCCTCGGCGAAGGCAAGCGGGATGGAGGCCGCCGAGGTGTTGGCATGACGGTCCACCGTGACCACCACCCGTTCTGGTGGCAGGCCCAGCTTGCGGCCGATCCCGTCGATGATCCGCTTGTTGGCCTGGTGCGGCACCAGCCAGTCCACGTCGGCATAGACGAGCCCGTTGGCCGCCAGTGCCTCATCCACCGCCCCGGCCAGCTTGGACACCGCGTGGCGGAAGATCTCGCGGCCGTTCATCCGCAGGTGACCTGTCGCCTCGTCCCGGCCGGCCCAGCCGTCGACATACAGCAGGTCGCCGGTGCTTCCTTCCGAATGCAGGTGGGTCGACAGCAGCCCGGGTCCGTCCGCCGGTCCCGCCCGCAGCACCACAGCGCCTGCGCCGTCGCCGAACAGCACGCAGGTGGCGCGGTCGTGCCAGTCCAGCAGGCGCGAGAACACCTCCGCCCCTATGACGAGCACGGTACGGGCCTGACCGGAGCGGATCAGCGCGTCGGCCATCGACAAGGCGTAGATGAAGCCGCTGCAGGCCGCGGACAGGTCGAAGGCGAAGCCGCCGGTCATGCCCAGCGCCGCCTGCACGCGCACCGCGGTTGCGGGAAACGCCTGGTCCGGGGTGCTGGTGGCCAGCAGCACCGCGTCGACCTGCTGCGCCTCCACCCCGGCGGCCGACAGCGCCGCACGGGACGCGGCGGCGGCCATGAAGGCGCAGGTCTCGTGCGAACCCGCCAGGTAGCGCTGGCCGATGCCGGTGCGCTCGCGGATCCACGCATCCGAGGTGTCGATCCGGGAGGCGAGCTCGTCGTTGCTGACGACCCGTTCCGGAAGATAGGTGCCGGCGCCGAGAAAGGTGGAGCGGAACGACATGGAGGTCCGTCGGTTCGTTGTGCGGCTGTCGAGGAGCGGCTGTGGCGTGAACCCCTGCCGCGGCGGCATTCAGCCGGTGGCGGCTAAGCGGCCGGCCGCCGCGACGGTTCCGGCAGCGCCGGCCGGGTCGAGGACGGGCGCGGCGGAGGCAAGGGATAGGTCCGATGCGGCCGCAACCGGCAGCGCCGGCTCTGGTGCCGCTGGCTGCACCACCGCCGGCTTCGGCGCTCCGGCGTGCTCCGGTTTCGCACCGAGCTCGGCCACGCCGGCGCGTATTCGGTCGTTGAAGCGATGCGTCACCATATCCATGGCCACGTCGATCGCGTGGGCGAAGGCTTCCGCGTCGGCACCGCCATGCGACTTCACCACCACGCCGTTCAGACCGACCAGCACGGCCCCGTTGTAGCGCCGCGGGTCGAGCCACTCGCGCATCCGGTCCAGGCCGGGACGCGCCAGCACGTAGCCGAGGCGCGACATCATGCTGGCGTTGAACACCTGCTTCAGCAGGGTGCCGGCGAGCTTCAGGGCCCCTTCCCCGGTCTTCAGGGCAACGTTGCCAGTGAAGCCGTCCGTGACCACGACGTCGGTGGTGCCGGCGGTGATGTCATGCCCCTCGACGAAGCCGTGGAACTGGCCGCCGATCGGGCTCACGCGCAGCATCTCGGCCGCCTGGCGCAGCCGGTCGTCGCCCTTCATCTGCTCCGAGCCGACGTTCAGCAGACCGATGCTGGGTGACGGCAGGCCGAGCACGACGCGGGCGAAGGCCTCGCCCATCACCGCGAACTCGACTAGGTTGCGGCTGTCGCAGGCCACGTTGGCGCCGAGGTCGAGCATCACCACGTCGCCGCGTGCCGACGGGCTGATTGCCGCCAAGGCCGGCCGGTCGATCCCCGGCATGGTCTTGACCACGATCTTGGCCAGCGCCAGCAGCGCACCCGAATTGCCGGCCGACACCACGCCCTGCGCCTCGTGCCGCGCCACCGCGACCATCGCCATGCGCATGGAAGAGTCGCGCAGCCGGAGCGCAGCAGTGCCCTTCATCTCGTTGGTGATGACGGTGGTCGTGTGCCGGACCGTGCAAATCGCCCGGGCCGCGGGGCAGCGGGCCAGCAAGGGCCCGAGCCGCGCCTCGTCGCCGATCAGCAGGAACCGGGCAGCCGGATGACGCTCGGCCGCCAGGGCCAGGCCATCCACCACGATCTCCGGCGCGCCGTCTCCGCCCATGGCGTCGACGGCCAGGGAATAGGCGCCGGCATCCGCGGCCGTCGGCTCGTCCGGGACGACGCTCATCCTGCCCTGCCGGTCATCCGCCCAGCACGCCTGCCGAAGCAGCCGCGCATCGGGATCAGGTCCCGCTCAGATCCGTACGGCACCCTTCAGCGCCTTGCCGGCCTGCACGACCTCTCGGCCGTCGTAGTGGCCGCAATGGCCGCAGACATGATGCGGGCGCTTGAGCTCGCCGCAGTTCGAGCAGTCGTTGTGCGCCTCGCGCGGCAGCGCCTGATGGCTTCGGCGCATGCCGGCACGCGAGGGCGAGGTCTTTCTCTTGGGAACAGCCATGGGCCTGAGCCCCTCCAGTTTCGTAACGACAGGCCGTTGCGTGCCGCACAAGGGATCGCCCGGGAGGACGACGGCGTAGCCAACGCGCGTCAGATGAGCGGCGGCCTCTACCAGAGCTGTCCCGCCTCCGCAAGCGAGGCGGTCACCAGGAAGCTGCTGCCGCGTTGCCGGATCGTGGTCGGCTAGTTGTCGTTGCGCCGCCGCGCAGCCAATGCCGCGAACGGGTTGGGCCGGTCGGGCGTCGCCGCCTCGACCGCTTCCTCGCCAGGCAACGCAACGCTGCCGATCTCCGGCGGCAGGATTGCTCCCGGCTTGTGTGGATACGGATCGAGCGCCAGGGCCAGCTGCTCGGCCGCCGCCTCGCCCAGGTCGATCGTCCCGTTGCCGTAGGGAAGGTCGTCGTCCTCGTCGGGGTCGAGCGACGCCTCCCCGCGCGTCGCGTCGTCCGGCATCTGCTCGTCCGGCACGAACCGCACCGTGAACTGTTCGGCCACGGTCGCGGTGAACTGGTCGAGCGTGGCGACACAGATACGGTCCAGCGTGGCCTGCAACAGCCCGTCCGCGGTCACTCGGCCGGACGGGTCGGCGCCGGACAGGCGGAACCGGCACCGGACGGCCTGCACCGACGGCACGTCGAGGCGGCGCGCGAGGGCTGCGCACTCCGCAGGGCTCGCCTCCACGGTGGTGTCCAGGGCGATGGAGCCGGCCCGCATGGTGCCAAGCGTCCTGACCTGGATCCTGCGCGACAGCTCCGGCTGCTGGCTCACCTGGCATCTCCTCCCGCGGTCGGACCATACCGCCTGCGTCACCGTGATTGACACTGCCGGGCGGTTCGGGCACCCGACGGTGACGTCCCCGTCACCACCAACGCCCCGGTGCCGGTACCCCATCGACTAGGACATGTCGCGCCATCCGGGCAACCGGGCGTCGACCTCAGGTAAGGACCGTCGCCTGCCATGCCGACCGTCACCCACTTCCTTGCCGCCCGCCGCCTCGGCCTGCTCCTTGGCACCGTCCTAGCTGCGTCGCCACTGCTGGCCGGCTGCGCCCTGTTCTCGCCGATCCCGACCGAGCGCGGACAGATGGTGGAGAAGGAGGACTACGACAAGCTGGTCCCGGGCACGACCACGCGCGCCGACGTGACCACCCTGCTCGGCTCGCCGACCGCGCGCGCCACCTTCGACGACAACACCTGGTTCTACATCGGCGAGGTGACCGCGCCGGTGCCGCTGGCGCGCCCGAAGATCGATCACCAGCAGGTCCTGGTGCTGAACTTCGACGGCAACGGCACCCTGCGCAGCCTGCGCCGCCTCGACCAGTCCAACGCCCATGACGTCGCCATGGTCAGCCGGGTCACCCCGTCACCAGGCAGCGAGGCGTCGTTCATGCAGCAGCTGATCGGCAATGTCGGGCGCTACAACCCGCTCGGCGCGGTAGGCGGCGACACCCTCGGCGGCAACAGCCTGGGCGGCCTCGGCAGCAACAACGGCGCCGGCCACGGCGGCGCCGGCAACACCCTGCCCTAGCCGGTCCCGATGCCGGACTGGCGGCTGGCGCTCAGAACGGCAGCCTGATCCGCGCGCGCAGGCCACCCAGCGGGCTGCGCTCCAGCCAGATGTCGCCGCCATGCGCGTGGATGATGTCCCGGGCGATGGTCAGGCCGAGCCCGGTGCCACCGCCCGAGCCGCTCTCGAAGGCGCGGAACATCTGCTCGCGCCGGTGGTCGGGGATGCCCGGTCCGTCATCGTCCACCACCACCACCACTGCGCGCGCCTCCGCCACGGCGGCGAGCGCGATCCGGCCGCCATGCCGGCGCGCGTTCTCCAGCAGGTTGGTCAGCACCCGCCGGATCGCCCCCTGGCGCAGCACGATGTCGGGCATCGGCGTCGCGGAAACGGACAGCACCACGGCACCGGCGCGCGCCGCAGCGGCCGCCACTTCCTCCAGCAGGGCCGGCAGGCATACCGGCTCGGCCTGCTCGGCGCCCTCGCCGCGGGCGAAGGACAGGTAGCCTTCGATCATGCGGTCCATCTCGGCGACGTCGGACACCATGCCGCCGATGTCGGGAACCAGCGACGCGGCGTCCACCCGGCCGTTCTGCGGCAGCATCGCCAGCGTCAGGCGCAGCCGGGTCAGGGGCGTACGCAGGTCGTGCGACACGCCGGCCAGCATCGCCGTGCGCTGCGCCACGAAGCGCAGGATCCGCTCCTGCATCCGGTTGAAGGCGCCCGCCGCCTTGCGCACCTCCTGCGCGCCTTCCGGCCGGATCGGCCCGGGATCGCGCCCCATGCCGAACGCTTCCGCCGCCCGCGCCAGCCGGCGAATCGCCCGCACCTGGTTGCGCATGAACAGGGCCGCGATGCCGAACAACAGCAGCGCGCTGCCCGCCACCCAGGTCACGAAGATCCAGATCGGGCCGACGTCCAGCCGCTTGCGCGGTGCCGCCACGTCCAGCACCCCGTCCGGAAGCTGGATGTGGATCGAGACGGTGTGCGGATCCGAGATCCAGTCGACGCTGAACGGCAGGCCGACCTGCTGCAGCGCCGCTGCCAGGTCCTCGTCCATCGGACCGAGCACGTTGGTCGAGCCGCGGGTCAGCAGGTGCGCATGCGGGCGCATGGTCATGCCGAGCTGGAACTGGGTGGCAGCACTCTGCAGCAGCCAGTCGCGATCCGCCTTGCGGCGGGTGCGCTCCAGCAGCAGCACCGTTTCCGTGACTTCCCCGCTGACCGCGGCCGACAGCCTGCGCGACACCACGTCGAGGTGGCTGCCGTAGAACAGTTCCAGCGAGATGCTCTGGGTCACCAGCAGCGGGATCAGCAGGATCAGCAGGGAGCGGCCGAGCAGCGAGCGTGGCAGCATGCGGCGCACCGGCCGGTCGAGGCGCAGGCGCCAGGGGATCCGGAACCTCCGGCGCGAGCCGGCCGGCACCGGTTCCGGCGGCAGCAGGGGCTGCCCGGCGCGGATCACGGCGGCGGCCGCCGGTCAGGTCCCGGGCCGCAGGACGTAGCCGCGGCCGCGCACCGTGTGCAGGAACCGCGGCTCGCGCGGGTCGGCCTCGATGCGCCGGCGCAGCCGCGTCACCTGCACGTCGATCGCCCGCTCGCCGGCCTCGTCCATCTCCAGCGTGCGTGCGATCGCCTCGCGCGACAGCACCTCGCCCGGATGGCGCGCCAGCACCGTGAGCAGCGCCGACTCGCCGCCGGTCAGGTGCACCGTTCCGTCCGCGCCCTCCAGCAGCCCGCGCACCGGGTCGAACTCCATCGCACCCAGGCGCACCGGCCGGGCGTTCTCGGTCGGCGCCGGCGGCCCGATCCGGCGCAGCAGCGCGCGCAGCCGGAGCAGCAGCTCGCGCGGCTCGAACGGCTTGCCGAGATAGTCGTCCGACCCCGCTTCCAGCCCGGCGATCCGGTCCTGCGGCTCGCCGCGCGCGGTCAGCAGCAGGATCGGCATGTCGTGGCCGTCCTCGCGCAGCGCGCGCGTCAGTTGCAGGCCGGTTTCACCCGGCATGGTCACGTCGAGCACCATCAGGTCCGGCTGCATCGAACCCAGCAGCCGCCGGGCGTCGCCGGCGCTGCCGGCGGTCGAGACCCGGAACCCCTGGCCGAGGAGGTAGCGCTGCAGCAGGCTGCGCAGCGGCGCGTCGTCGTCAACCACCAGGACATGGGCCGCCTCCGCGTCGGTCCCGCCCATCAGCCAGCACTCCGGCGCAGCACCGGCGGTGGCGTCTCCTGCGGCTCCAGCAGGCGTCGCGTGTCCTCGTCCATCACCCCGCGCATGACGCGCCGGAACCCGTCCACCGCGGTGCCGCCCGCGTCGCGATAGGCCGACACCATGCGCTCGCGCTGCCGCTCGAACAGGCGGCGCTCCAGCGCCCGGCCGGCTTCGGTCAGGCTCAGCAGCCGCTGCCTCCGGTCGCGTGGTCCGGGAACCTGCAGCACGTAGCCGCGCGCGAGCAGCTCGCCCAGCACACGCGCCAGGCTCTGCTTGGTGATCCGCAGCAGCGCCAGCAGCTCGCTCACCGCGATCCCGGGCCTTCGCCCGACGAAGTGCAGCGCGCGGTGATGCGCCCGGCCCAGCCCAAGCTCGGCCAGGATCGCGTCCGCCGATGCGGTCAGGTCGCGATAGGCGAAGAAGAACAGGTCCTGCGCTAGGCGCATCTGCTCCTCGCGCAGGAACAGCAGCCCGGTGCCGGCGCCGTTCTCGCCCTGTCCGCCCGGACGGGGGGCTCCCAACCCGTGCGGACCCGTCTTCTGCTCCATTCCCATCCGCCCGTGCAGCCCTGCGCGGCCGCAGTTAAGACAGCTTCATTGACTTAATGGAAGCGGCCTTTTAGGCATCCGGGAGCGCTGGCAGAAGGACACCGTGCATGACCCTGGTTCCGTTCGACGACCGCGACGGCTCGATCTGGTGGGACGGAAAGCTGATCCCCTGGCGCGATGCGAAGCTGCACGTGCTGTCGCATGGGCTGCACTATGCCAGCGCGGTGTTCGAGGGCGAGCGGGCCTATTCGGGTCACATCTTCAAGCTGCGCGAGCACACCGACCGGCTGATCGAGAGCGGCCGCATCCTCGGCTTCGAGATCCCCTACTCCGCCGACCAGATCGACGACGCCTGCCGGCTGGTGCTGGCCGAAAGCGGGCTGACCGACGCCTACATCCGGCCGCTCGCCTGGCGCGGCGCGGAGCAGCTTTCGGTGTCGGCGCAGCAGACCAGCATCCACCTGATGGTGGCGGTGTGGGCCTGGCCGAACCTGTTCGGCGCCGACCGGATGAAGGGGGTGCGGCTCGGCATGGGCGCGTGGAAGCGGCCACATCCCGAGACGGCGCCGATCCGCTCCAAGGCGGCCGGGCTGTACATGATCGGCACCATGTCCAAGCACGCGGCCGAGGCGGAAGGGTTCAACGACGCCCTGATGCTGGACTGGCGCGGCCAGGTGTCGGAGGCCACGGGGGCCAACATCTTCTTCGTCATCGACGGTGCGCTGCACACTCCGATCCCCGATTGCTTCCTCGACGGCATCACCCGTCGCACGGTGATCGCGCTGGCGCACAAGCGACAGATCCCGGTGGTCGAGCGGGTGATCATGCCCGACGAGATGGCGGGAGCGACGGAGGTGTTCCTGGCCGGCAGCGCCGCCGAGGTGACGCCGGTGCGGCAGATCGGCACACTCGAGTTCGCCCCCGGCCCGGTCACCGAGACGCTGCTGCGCGACTACGAGGCGCTGGTGCGCATGTCGCCGGACGAGGTGCGGACCCGGCTCGCCGCCTGATCCGCCCGCATCAGCCGGCGGGCGACAGGCGCCGGCCGAGGCTGCCGATGCGGGCCACGTCCGCCAGCCGGCGGTCCAGGAACGCCTCGGTGTCCGGACCGCCGCCGCGACGCAGCCAGTAGAGCAGCGTCGCGGAGTACACCCCTGCCAGCAGCGCGCGCTTGCTGTACCAGCTGAAGCCGGTGGCAGTGTCGCCGGCCGCCAGCCAGAGCGTGTCCACGGTGCGCAGCAGGCTGCGGGCGGCGGCGGGCCGGTTGCCCGGGAGCGACAACAGCGACAGGCCGCGGCGGATCGCCTCGCGGTCCGGCTCCGCCTGGTCCAGGCGCGCCAGCAGCAGCGCCCGCACCCGCCGGCTCAACCTGGTCTCCGCGGTCGGCGTCGCGGCCATGGTGGCGTCGGCGAGTGCGCTGTGCGTTTCCACCATCTCCACCGGGCCGCCGGGGAACAGCAGGTCGGCATCCGGTCCGGCGGCCTGGCGGAGTGCGCGCACGGTCCAGCCGAGTTCCGGCACCAGCGGCAGCATCGCCCGGATCGCCCCGTCGCGCGCCGGGTCCGGTTCCAGCGGCGGCGCGAGCCCGCTGTTCGCCAGGTCGACCAGCGCGGACACGCCGGCGGCCAGCGGAACCGCCGACCTCAGCGCCGTGGCCAGCCGGGTCACGCGACGACGCCCATGCCGAAGCGGGCGTATTCAGTCTCGAACCCGAGCCGGGTCAGGTCGGTCATGCGCATCGGGTACAGGATCCCGTCCAGGTGGTCCTGCTCGTGCTGCAGCACCACCGCCAGGAAGCCGGACGCCTCGCCGGACACAGGCCGGCCGTGCCGGTCCAGCCCGTCGTAGCGGATGCGCGCCGGCCGCGGCACTGCGCCGCGCAGGCCGGGGATCGACAGGCAGCCTTCGGTCTGCGTCGCCATCTCGTCGCCAATCGGGGTCAGCACCGGGTTGATCAGCGCGTCCACCTCGCGCGGCGGGTCATCGGGACCTGCGCTGCGCTGTGCCGGCACGTGGTAGACGAACAGCCGCAACGGCACGTGCACCTGGGGGGCGGCGAGCCCGGCGCCGGCCGCGTCGTGCATGGTCTCGATCATGTCCTCGATCAGCTGCCTGATCGCAGGCCCTGTCGGGTCCTGCACCGGCTCCGCCTGTCCCAGCAGCACCGGATGACCCATGCGCGCGATCTTCAACAAGGCCATGACGATCATCCTCGGTGGGAAATGGGCAACCCGACACGACGCCGCTTCCGTCCCGCGGCGATTGTGCACCGGGACGGCGTTGTGCTATAGCCCCCGCCTCTTCGGATCCCGCGTCGGCGGTGCCCGGACCAGACACGTCGGCGCCCCCCAACGCGGCGTTGGACACCCGATCAGGAGTTCATGGCACAGTGCAGGTTCTCGTCCGCGACAACAACGTCGACCAGGCGCTCAAGGCGCTCAAGAAGAAGATGCAGCGTGAGGGCATCTTCCGCGAGATGAAGCTGCGCCGGCACTACGAGAAGCCGTCCGAGCGACGCGCCCGCGAGGCGGCCGAGGCTGTGCGCCGCGCCCGCAAGATGGAGCGCAAGCGCCTGGAGCGTGAGGGCTTCTGACAGCCGGACGCATAGGACGCCTATCGGGCCGCAACCGGATCATCCCGGCTGCGGCCTTTTTCTTCTCGCGGCCCGTGCGTCAGGCGACGAGCTTGTCCAACTCGCGCAACACTGCCTCGCCCATCACCACGGTGCCGACGCGGGCCTTGCCAGGGCTCATGATGTCGGCGGTGCGCAGGCCGGTGCCGAGCACGTTGACGCAGGCCTGCTCCACCAGACGGGCCTCGTCGTCGAGCCCGAAGGAATAGCGCAGCAGCATCGCCAGGCTGAGGATCTGCGCGAGCGGATTGGCCTGGCCGGTTCCGGCGATGTCGGGCGCGCTGCCATGGATCGGCTCGTACAGCGCCGGCCGCCGCCCGTCCGCGTTGAGCGTGCCCAGGGTGGCCGAGGGCAGCATGCCGAGACTGCCGGTCAGCATGGAGGCGAGGTCCGACAGCAGGTCGCCGAACAGGTTGCCGGTGACGATCACGTCGAACTGGCGCGGGTTGCGCACCAGCTGCATGGCGCAGTTGTCGGCGAGCATGTGGGTCAGCGCCACGTCGGGGTAGTCTCGCGCGCGCAGCGCAGTGACCACCTGCCGCCACAGCAGGCCGCTCTCCATCACGTTGCTCTTCTCCACCGAGCACACGGCGTTGCCGCGCTGGCGCGCCAGTTCGAACGCGACGCGGGCCACGCGCTCGATCTCGCCGGTGTCGTAGACCTCGGTGTTCACGCCGCGGCGCGAGCCGTCCGGCAGCGTCTCGATGCCGCGAGGGGTGCCGAAATAGATGCCGCCGACGGTCTCGCGCACGATCATGAGGTCGAGGCCGCGTATCACCTCGGGCTTCAGCGTGCTGGCCTCGACCAGGGGGTCGAGCACGGTGGCCGGGCGAAGGTTGGCGAACAGGCCGAGCTCCTGGCGCAGGCGCAGGATCGCCACCTCCGGACGGTTCTCGAAGGCGACCTTATCCCAGCCGGGACCGCCCACCGCGCCGAACAGCACCGCGTCGGCGGCACGCGCTGCCTCGATCACCGAGTCGCGGATCGGCACGCCGTAGGCGTCAATCGAGGCGCCGCCGACCAAATCCTCGCTGATGTCGAAGCTGATGCCGCGGCGACGGCCGAGCCAGCCGACCACCCGCCCCGCCTCGCGCATCACCTCCGGCCCAATCCCATCGCCGGGAAGCACCAGCAGCTTCTTGTTCAGCACCATGCGCGGTGTATGTCCTGCGGGAGAAAAGGCGTCAGGTGACAGGGATGCCGTGCATCCAGGGCCTGGACTGCACGCGGTCCTGCTCGAAGCGGTCGATCGCCTCCTCGTGCTGGAGGGTCTGGCCGATGTCGTCCAGGCCCTCCAGCAGCAGGTGCCGGCGCAGCGGATCGACGGCGAACGGCACCTCCTGCCCGTCCGGGCGCACCACCACCTCCCGCTGGAGGTCGACGGTCAGCCGGCTGTTGGCGCCGCCGGCCGCGTCCTGCATCAGCAGGTCGCACACCTCGCGCGGCAGCCGGATCGGCAGGATGCCGTTCTTGAAGCAGTTGTTGTGGAAGATGTCTGCGAAAGAGGGCGCGATCACGCAGCGTATGCCGAAATCCAGCAATGCCCAGGGCGCGTGCTCCCGGGACGAGCCGCAGCCGAAGTTCTCGTAGGTGACCAGGATCTGCGCCGCCCTGTACGGCTCGCGGTTCAGCACGAAATCGGGCTTCTCCGACCCGTCGGCGTTGTAGCGCATGGCGTCGAACGCGTTCCGCCCCAGGCCGGTGCGCCCGATCGTCTTGAGGAACCGGGAGGGGATGATCTTGTCGGTGTCGACGTTGGCTTGCGGCAGCGGCGCAGCGACAGCGGTGAGGACGGTGAACGGCTCCATCACACCAGCTCCCGCACGTCGGTGAGGCGGCCGGTCACCGCCGCCGCTGCGGCCATGGCCGGCGACAGCAGGTGGGTGCGTCCGCCCGGGCCCTGGCGGCCCTCGAAGTTGCGGTTGGAGGTCGAGGCGCAGCGCTGGCCGGGGGTCAGCTTGTCCGGGTTCATGCCCAGGCACATCGAGCAGCCGGCCTCGCGCCACTCGAAGCCGGCATCGAGGAACACGCGGTCGAGGCCTTCCTGTTCCGCCTGCCACTTCACCAGGCCGGAGCCCGGCACCACCATGGCGCGCACGCCGGGTGCCACCTGTCTGCCGGCCACCACACGGGCGGCTTCGCGCATGTCCTCGATCCGGCCGTTGGTGCAGGAGCCGATGAACACGGCGTCGACCGGCACCTCGGACAGCTTCTGGCCGGCGGTGAGGCCCATGTAGTCGAGCATGCGCTGCATCTGCGCAGCCCGCGCCGCGTCGGCGGCGGTGGCAGGGTCGGGCACGGTGCCGGTGATCGCGACCACGTCCTCCGGGCTGGTGCCCCAGGTGACCAACGGGGTGATGTCGGCGGCGTCCAGCTCGACCACGGTGTCGTAGTGGGCGTCGGGGTCGGATCGGAGGGTGCGCCAGTAGGCGACGGCCTGGGCGAAGGCGTCGCCTTTCGGAGCGTACGGGCGGCCCTCGACGTAGGAGAAAGTGCTGTCATCCGGTGCTATCAGGCCGGCACGGGCGCCGGCCTCGATCGACATGTTGCAGATCGTCATGCGGCCGGCCATGTCGAGGCCGCGGATCGCCGAGCCGGTGAACTCGATCACGTGGCCGGTGCCGCCGGCAGTGCCGATGCGGCCGATGATGGCCAGCATCACGTCCTTTGCGGTCACGCCAGGCGCCAGATCGCCCTCGACCGACACCTTCATGTTCCTGGCGGGTTTCTGCAGCAGGGTCTGGGTGGCCATCACGTGCTCGACCTCGGAGGTGCCGATGCCGAACGCGAGCGCGCCGAGCGCGCCGTGGGTGGAGGTGTGGCTGTCGCCGCAGACGATCGTCATGCCTGGGAGCGACAGGCCTTGCTCCGGGCCGATGATGTGCACGATGCCCTGCTCGCGCGACGTGAGCGGGAAGTAGGGCACGCCGAACTCGAGGACGTTGCGCTCCAGCGTCTCGACCTGGAGCCGGCTCTGCGGCTCGGCAATCGGGACCGAGCGGTCGGTGGTGGGGACGTTGTGGTCCACCACGGCGAACGTGGCGTCCGGGCGGCGCAGGCGGCGTCCGGCGGCGCGCAGGCCCTCGAACGCCTGCGGGCTTGTCACCTCGTGGATGAGGTGGCGGTCGATGTAGAGGATCGCCGTGCCGTCGGCGAGACGGTCCACGACGTGCGCGGCCCAGATCTTGTCGAACAAGGTCGGCATGACGATCCTTTCCTTCGGGAACCTACTCGGCGGCGGCGGGCGGCGCGAGCTCGCGCGCCTTTTCGGCGATGCGGGCCGACTTGCCGCGGCGGCCGCGCAGGTAATACAGCTTCGCGCGGCGCACGTCGCCACGTCGGACCACGAAGATCTCCGCGATGGTCGGCGCGTAGAGCGGGAACACGCGCTCGACGCCCTCGCCGTAGGAGATCTTGCGCACGGTGAAGTTGCTGCCGAGACCCTTGTTGGAGCGGGCGATCACCACCCCCTCGTAGGCCTGCACGCGGGTGCGCTCGCCCTCCACCACCTTTACCGACACGCGCACGGTGTCTCCCGGTGCGAAACGTGGCACGGCGCGGGCCTCGGTGAGGCGGGCGATCTGCTCGGCCTCGTACTGCTGGATGACGTTCATGGGTGGAACTCCTTGGAACAATCGGCTGTGGCGGTTCGGGCGGCCCACAGGTCGGGGCGGCGCGTGCGGGTCGCCTCCCTCGCCTGCGCGTCCCGCCAGGCGGCAATGGCGGCGTGATGGCCGGACAGCAGGACCGGCGGAACCGCCCGCCCCTGCCAGTCGGCGGGCCTGGTGTAGTGCGGGTATTCCAGCAGGCCGTCGGCGAAACTTTCCTGGGCGGCGCTGTCTTCGGAGCCCATCACGCCGGGAAGCAGGCGGATGCAGGCGTCGAGCAGGACCAGGGCGGCGGGCTCGCCGCCGGACAGCACGTAGTCGCCGATGCTGAGCTGCTCGGCGTCGCGGGCGTCGAGCACGCGCTCGTCCACGCCCTCGAAGCGGCCGCACAGCACCGTGACGCCGGGGCCGGCGGCCAGACGGCGGATGTCGGCCTGCCGCAGCGGGCGGCCACGGGGGGTGAGGTAGACCAGGGGTAACGGGTCATCGGCGGCGGCGGCAATCGCGGCGTCCACCACGTCGGGGCGCAGGACCATGCCGGCGCCGCCGCCGAACGGGGTGTCGTCCACGGCGCGGTGACGGCCGAGGCCATGCCGGCGCAGGTCATGGGTATGCAGCGACCAAATTCCTTCGGCGAGAGCGCGCCCGGCCAGGGAATGACCGAGCGGCCCGGGGAACATGTCCGGGAACAGGGTGAGGATCGTGGCCTGCCAGCTCATGACGCGGCCCGCATCGACGCGTCCGGGCGCGCCTCGAGCGACTCGTCTGGAACCTCGATCTCGTCGGGCATCGCCACCACGATCCGGCCGGCAGCGAGCTGCACCTCCGGTACGCAGAGACGGGTGAAGGGCAGCAGCACGGTCTGGCCACCCTCGCCGAGCTCCAGGATCGGTCCGGCGCCATAGTCGTGCACCGCCAGCACGGTGCCGACCGGCCGCTCGCCGGCGGCGGTGCGCTCGACCGCGCGCAGGCCAACGAGGTCGGCGAGGTAGAACTCGTCCGGGTCGGGCTCCGGCAGGCGGTCGCGGTCGACGAACAGGCGGCGGTTGACCAGATGGGCCGCCTCGTCGCGGTCGCGCAGCGTCCGGCCGGCGGCGTCGGTCAGCTCGGCGATGCCGTCGCCGCGCCAGCGCAGGGTCCAGGACTGCCCGCGATCGTCCGACAGGGCGCCGTAGGCGACGAGATCGGCCGGCACGGCGGCGTAGCTGTGCACGCGCAGGAGCCCGCGCACGCCATGCGGCCGTCCCACCACGCCCATCAGGATGCGCCGTTCGTCCATTGCCTGGCCGGTCGTACCCGCTGCCGGATCAGGCCGACGCGGCGGCGTTGGCGGCGGCGCGCTCCTGCGCCTTCTTCTTCGGCGCCGACTGCTTCGGCTGCTCGCGATAGGCCGGCATCGCGGTCAGGCCGGCATGGCCGAGGAAGCGGGCGACGCGGTCGGTCGGCAGGGCGCCCTGGCTCATCCAGTGCAGGATGCGCTCGCCGGCAAGGTGCACGCGGTCGTCGTGCTCGGCGGGCAGCATCGGGTTGTAGCTGCCAACCTTCTCGATGAAGCGGCCGTCGCGCGGGGAGCGGCTGTCTGCCACCACGATGTGGTAGTAGGGGCGCTTCTTGGCACCGGCGCGAGCAAGGCGGATCTTGAGGCTCATCCTGAGATTCCTGTTCTAGTCAGCTGATATTGAACTAATGCGGCCGGTGCGGCGGCATGCCGCCGGGCGGACGGCCTTGCGGCATCAGGGCGGACAGCCCGTGACGCATCAGGCCCTTGGCGCCCAGCTTGTTGATCCGCTTCATCATGGTCGACATGTCGTCGAACTGCTTCAGCAGCCGGTTCACGTCCTGCACCGAGGATCCTGATCCTGCGGCGATCCGCTTCTTGCGCGAGGCCTTGATGATCTCGGGCGTGCGCCGCTCCGCCTTGGTCATCGACGAGATGATCGCGGTGTGGCGCTTCAGGATGGAGGTGTCGAGGTCCTTGTCGCCGAGCTGGTCCTTCAGCTTGCCCATGCCGGGCAGCATGTCGAGGATGCCGCCGATCGAGCCGAGCTTGTTGATCTGCTTGATCTGCGACGCATAGTCGTCCAGGTCGAACTTGCCGCGCATCATCTTGAGCGCGAGCTTCTCGGTCTCTTCCTGGTCCAGCGTCTCGGACGCCTTTTCCACCAGGCCGGCGAGGTCGCCGAGGCCGAGGATGCGGCCGGCGACGCGCTCGGGGTGGAAGTCCTCCAGCGCCTCAAGCTTCTCGCCGGAGCCGGTAAGCTTGATCGGAGCGCCGGTGATGTGCCGCATGGACAGGGCGGCACCGCCACGGGCGTCGCCATCCATGCGGGTCATGACGATGCCGGTGACGCCGACCGCCTCGTTGAACGCCTTGGCCGTGTTGACAGCGTCCTGGCCGGTCATGGCGTCGACCACCAGCAGCGTCTCGGCCGGGCTGGTGGCGGCGCGGATCTCGCGCACCTCGGCCATCAGCGCCTCGTCGATCGAGAGCCGGCCGGCGGTGTCGAGGATGACCACGTCGTAGCCTTCGCGGCGCCCGGTCTCCATCGCACGGCGGGCGATCTGCACCGGGGTCTCGCCGGGCACGATCGGCAGGGAGCCGACGCGGGCCTGGGCGGCGAGCTGCTGCAGCTGGAGCTGGGCGGCTGGGCGCTGGGTATCGAGGCTCGCCAGCAGCACGCGGCGGCGCTCGCGCGCCTGCAGGCGCAGCGCGATCTTGCCGGAGGTGGTGGTCTTGCCGGAGCCCTGGAGGCCGACCATCAGGATCGGCACCGGGGCAGCGGCGTTCAGGTTGAGCGGTACCGCGCCGGCGCCGCCGAGCTGGTCGATCAGCACGTCGTTGACGATCTTGGCCACCGCCTGGCCGGGGGAGATGCTGTCCAGCACCTCGCGACCGACGGCGCGCTCGCGCACCCGGGCGGTGAACTCCTTGACCACCGGCAGCGCCACGTCGGCGTCCAGCATCGCCAGCCGGACCTCGCGCATCGCCTCGACGACGTCGGCCTCCGACAGTACGCCGCGCGTGCGGAGGCGGTCGAACACTCCGGTGAGCCTGCCTGACAGAGCGTCGAACACGATGAGGCCACCCCAAACGAGCAGGCGCCGCTGCGCGAGCCTTCGCGAAGCGACGTGTCTAATTGCCGCGGTGCCTAGACCCGGCTGGCCGGACTGTCAATCGCGGCACGTGGAGCCGCGCCCTGGCAGGGTTGACGTCCGGGCTGCGAGGGCGCCGGATCGCGTGGATGGATGCCGTTCCAGAGGACGCGGTTCACGCCCGCGGCGACACCATCCGCCGCCAGCTGGAGCATGAGGACGGCCTGACGGTCAACCGCCTGTCCTGGCTGGTGGCGTCGCAGTCGTTCCTGTTCACTGCCTATGCCATCGTATTGAACGGCCTGCCTCTGGCCCATGACCGGTTCGTGGCCGTCAGGCAGGGCGAGCTGCTGCGCATCGTGCCGGAACTGGGGGTGGCCACCAGCGGGCTGATCTACCTCGGCGTGCTGGCGGGCCTGTGGGTGACGACGGCGCTGCGCCGGGCACTGAGGGAGCCGCGGCATCGGATGGTCACCGCGAGACCGCCGCTACCGGGCAACGCGGCGACGCACGCGCTGGGCCTTGCGGCGCCGCTGCTGCTGCCGCCGATCTTCTTCGGGGCCTGGGCGGTCCTGCTGCTGGGCTGGTAGGCGAGCCGCGGACGCGACGACAGGCGTTTCTGCCCCTGGTCCCCGGCCGGTCCCGGTCCGATGATCCGCTGCCGACCGCGACGAAGGATGACGATGGCTCCCTCCCCCGATGCCCATGACCGTCCGCCGCTCGCCGTCGGCATGCTAGCAGCACTTGGGATCGTCTACGGCGATCTCGGCACCAGCCCGCTCTACACCATGCAGACGGTGCTGGAGACCGCGGGCGGCAAGCTGTCGACAGAGTCGGTGCTGGGCGTGCTGTCGCTGATCGTCTGGGCGCTGATCCTGGTGGTGGCGATCAAGTACTGCCTGTTCGTGATGCGCGCCGACAACCGCGGCGAGGGTGGCATCCTGGCGCTGACCGCGCTGGTGACGGGCACCGTGCCGGAGGAGGAGGAGGGCAACGCCAGCCGTCCCAACCGCAGCGCCCGCGTCACCGCCGTGCTGCTGACGCTGGGGCTGTTCGGCGGCGCCCTGCTGTATGGCGACGGCATCCTCACGCCGGCGATCTCGGTGTTGAGCGCGCTCGAAGGGGTCAAGGTCGCGACGCCCGCGCTGTCGCACTGGGTGCTGCCGGCGGCCGTGATCGTGCTGCTCGGCCTGTTCGCGCTGCAGCCGGTCGGCACCGCGCGGATCGGCACCCTGTTCGGGCCGATCATGCTGCTGTGGTTCGCGGTGATCGGCACGCTGGGCCTGATCGCGACGCTGCGCCACCCCGAGGTGCTGTGGGCGATCGACCCGCGGCACGGCATCCGGTACCTGCTGGGCGGCCACTGGAAGAGCCTCGCCGTGCTGGGCGGCGTGTTCCTGGCGCTGACCGGGGCGGAGGCGCTGTATGCCGACATGGGGCATATCGGCCGGCTGCCGATCCGGATGTCCTGGTACGGGATCGTGCTGCCGGCGCTGCTGCTGTGCTACGCGGGGCAGTCGGCGAGCCTGATCGGGCTGGCCAAGCTGCCGGACAACCCGTTCTACGGCATCATCCCGCACGGGATCTTCGCGGTGGCGATCTGGCCGCTGGTGGTGCTGGCCACCTGCGCCACCATCATCGCCAGCCAGGCGATCATCACCGGGGTGTTCTCCATGACCAGGCAGGCGATCCAGCTCGGCTGGTTCCCCGGCCTCAACATCCGGCAGACCTCGGACAAGGAGTACGGCCAGATCTACGTGCCGGTGGTGAACTGGGTGATGATGGTGTTCACCCTGCTGCTCACGGTCGGGTTCGGTTCCTCGGCACGGCTGGCCGGCGCCTATGGCATGGCGGTCTCGACCACCATGCTGCTGACCACCGCGCTGCTGTTCTCCTACCTGCGCCACGTCGCGCGCTGGAGCGTGGTGGCGGCGCTGGCGCCGGTTTCGGTGTTCCTCGCCATCGACGTGGCGTTCTTCTGCGCCAACCTGCTCAAGATCGCCGAGGGCGGCTTCGTGCCGCTGCTGGCCGGCGCCCTGGTGTTCGCCATCATGAGCACCTGGCGGACCGGCGTGGCGGCGCTGCGCGCGTCTGGCGCGGAGCAGGTGGTGGCGCCCGAGCGCTTCCTGAAGCGGATCACCGACGGCAAGGTGTCCCGCGTTCCCGGCGCCGCGGTGTTCCTCACCGCCCTGCGCCAGCCGATCCCGCCGAACATGGTCGGACACGTCGACCAGTTCGGCGCGCTGCACGAGCAGGTGGTGACGCTGACGGTGGCGTTCGAGCAGGTGCCGCGGGTCGCGGCGGAGGAACGGATCACGCTGCAGCGCTACGGCGGCGGGGTGTGGCACGTGATCGCCCGGTTCGGCTTCGTCGAGATCCCGCTGCTGCAGGCGACCCTGAACGAGGCGACGCATCAGGGCTGCCCGGTGGTGCCGCAGCAGGCGGTGTTCATCGGCGGCCGCGACGAGGTGGTGCGGCGGCCCGACTCCGACGATGGCGGGGCATCGGCCCGGCCGCGCCTCGCCGGGTGGCGCCGGCGCCTGTTCGGGGTCATGTATCGCAACGCGGTGCACCTGGTGGACCGCTTCGACCTCCCGGCCGACCGCTACGTGCAGATCGGCCGCCAGGTCGGGCTGTGATCGGGCGGCCAGATCCACGGGCTGGCCCGATGGGCTGACGCGGATCGGATGCTGGGGTAGTTTGTCCGCCAGACGATCGTCGGCGGACGGGAAAGGATCATCATGGCCTACAAGGTGAACTACAACTTCCAGAAGGCCGAGCGCGACCGGGCCAAGGCGGCGAAGAAGGAAGCCAAGGCGCGCGAGAAGCAGGCCGCCCGCACCGGCGGCACCGAGGCGGCGGAGCCGTCGGACGCGACGCAGGACGCCGAGCCCGGCGCGCCGGCGGCGTCGCATCCGGAATAGTCGACGCCTTCCTGCCGGGAGCGCGCGCCTGCGCGGATGCGGCGCCGTCGCTCCCGGCGGCATCCGGGCCGGTTCCGGTAAGACAGGACACGCGTGGCGCCGGAGCCGCAAAGGGCTGCCGGTCGATCCGGGCGCGAGCCGGCCCCGTCAGGCGTCGGCGTAGGGGTTGCGGGTACCGCGCAGCAGCAGCCGGATCGGCGTGCCGGGCATGCCGAAGGTTTCCCGCAGGCCGTTGACCAAGTAGCGCTGGTAGTCCTCCGGCAGCATCTCGGCGCGAGTGCCGAACAGGATGAAGGTCGGCGGACGCGCCTTGGCCTGGGTCATGTAGCGCAGCTTCAGCCGCCGTCCCTCGACCAGCGGCGGCGTGTGCCGCTCCAGCGCCCCCTCGAACCAGCGGTTGAGCGCGCCGGTCGGCACCCGCTTGTTCCATATCTCGTGCGCCGCCCGGACCACCGGCAGCAGCTTGCCCACCCCTGCCCCGGTCAGCGCCGAGAACGACACCACCGGGATGCCGCGCATCTGCGACAGCGAGAACTCGATGCGGTCGGAGATCGCCTGCCGGGTGGCGATCCGGTCCTCCACCGCATCCCACTTGTTCAGCGCCAGCACGCAGCCGCGGCCCTCGCGCTCGATCAGGCGGGCGATCTGCAGGTCCTGGTCGTGCACGCCGAGCGTGGCGTCGATCGCCAGCACCACGATCTCGGCCATCTTCAGCGCTTCCAGCGAGGCGGAGACCGACATCTTCTCCAGCTCGGCCTCGATCCGCGCCTTGCGGCGCAGGCCGGCGGTGTCGACCAGCTCGATAGGCCCAAGCGCGTCGGAGAACTGCACCGACACCGCGTCGCGGGTCAGGCCCGGCTCCGGACCGGTGATCATCCGCTCCTGGCCGAGCAGCCGGTTGAGCAGCGTCGACTTGCCGGCGTTCGGACGCCCGACGATGGCGAGCCGCAGCGGTCCCGGCGGGCGCGGCGGCAGCACGATCTCGCCGTCCTCGCCCACCTCCTCGATATCCGGCTCGTCGGCATCGGGGATCGGTTCGGCCTGCTCCGGCGGCAGGCGGTCTACGATCTCGCTCATCAGGTCGGCCAGGCCCTCGCCGTGCTCGGCCGATACCGCGAGCGGGCTGCCGAGCCCCAGCCTGTAGGCATCCAGCGCCGCCGCGGTGCCGGCACGGCCTTCCGCCTTGTTGGCGACCAGCAGCACCGGCCGGCCCTGGCGGCGCAGCCAGGTGGCGAAGTGCGAGTCCGCGGGCGTGATGCCGGACCGCGCGTCGATGCAGAACAGCACCAGGTCGGCCTCGGCGACGGCGTGTTCGGAGGAGGCGCGCATGCGGCCGTACAGGCTGTCGGGGGCCGCCTCCTCGAGCCCGGCGGTGTCGATCAGGCGCACCCGGCGCCCGCGCAGCAGGGCCTCGGCGTCCTTGCGGTCGCGGGTCACGCCGGGAGTGTCGGACACGATGGCGCTGCGACGGCCGGACAACCGGTTGAACAGGGTGGACTTGCCGACGTTCGGACGCCCGGCGATCACCACCACCGGCAGGAGCCGGTACGGCGTGGTGTCGGTCGGCGGCGGCGCCGAGCGGCTGCCGCGCCTCACCCGGGTCCACCGGAAGGATCGGGCTCAGCCATAGGCGGACAGCATGCCGTCCTCGCTGATCGCCAGCATGTGGCCGCTGGCCGCGATCGGCGTCATGGCGATCAGGCTGGACACCTTGGCGGTGTCGCCGAGCTTGCCCGTAACGGCGTCCACCGTGATCATGCCCTGCCTCGGGAAATCGCTGACGCAGATGAGCTGGCCGTTCGCCAGCAGCGGGCCGCTCCACTCGATCGGCCCCTTGCCCGGCTTGGGGCGCCGGAACCGCGGCAGGGTGGTGACCCAGCGCACGTGGCCGTTGGTCTTGTCGAGGCAGGCGAGCTGCTGGTCCTGGCTCAGCAGGAACAGCCACTCGCCGACCACCACCAGCCCGTCCTTGCCGGCGACGGTGCGCTCCCACAAGCGGCGGCCGGAGCGCAGGTCGATCGCGGTCAGCACCTGGCCGACGCTGATCACGTAGGCGGTGCCGTCGGAGATCACCGGCAGGCCGTGCACGGAGGAGAAGTCCAGGATCGAGTTGCGGCCGCCGGTGGTGCCCAGCGTGTCGCTCCACAGCAGCTCGCCGGTCTGGGCGCGGATCGCGGCGATGTCGCCGGAGCCGAAGCCCGCCAGCACCGTGCCGCCAACCACCGCCGGCGCCGGCTGGCCGAACACGATTGTTTCCGAGGCGCTCGCCTGGTACATCCAGGCCTGTCTGCCGGTCGCGGCGTCGAGCGCGAACAGCTTCTCATCGATGGTGCCGAAGAACATGCGCCCGTCGACCACGGTGGGCGCCGACCGGCCCGGCGTGCCGACGCCGGTGCGCCAGCGGATGGTGCCGTTGGACGCGTCGAGCGCCAGCGACTCGGCGACACCGTCCACCACGTAGATGGTGCCGTCGGCGAAGGTCAGGCCGCCGCCGACGTTGGAGGAGCGGCTCTTCTTCGGCCGGGTGTCGGTGCGCCAGATGCGCGCGCCGCTGGCGAGGTCGAACGCGCCGACCACGCCGTTGGCGTCCATCGCGTAGACGCGCCCGTCCGCCACCACCGGCTCCGCCGCCAGCACGCCGCGATCGCCGGCACCGGTGCCGAGGCGGGCGCTCCAGATCCGACGCGTGCCGCCGACCCGGGCGTTGATCGATTCGTGGCTCGGCACCCGTCCGGGCTGCTGCCAGTCGGCCTCGATCACCGCCTCGGGCAGGCCGATCGGGGTGGTGTCGCTCTCGTCGACGGTGAGGCCGGCGCCGATGCTCAGCACGTCCTCGCGTCGGCCGGCCAGCACCGGCTTCTTGTCGTCCTCGAAGATGCCGCAGCCGGCCAGCGGCAGCGCCAGCACGCCGAGGCCGCCCAGCAGCAGCCCGCGCCGGCCGAGCCGTGCGGACAGGGTCAGGGCCTCGTGGGCAGGTTCGTCGCGTGGTTGCATCATCCGCCGGTCTTCGAGGTGTCGAGGGTGTCGAGAAGTCCGCTCGCCCGAGCGCGCTCGCTTTCGGATGCCGAGCCGTCCTCGGCGAGCCGGGTCAGCTTGCGCTTGGCGTCGGCGACGTGGCCCAGGCGCAGGTCGATCAGCGCGTCGGCTTCCAGCGCCAGCAGGTGCCACGGGCTTGCGGGCTTGAGGATGTCGCGCAGTCGGGTCTTGAGCAGGCCGGGATCGGCCTCGTCGGCCTGGTGCTGCACCCAGAGCAGGCTGGCCAGGCCGCGCAGGTCGGGATCGGCGCCGCGATCCTGCGCCACCTGGTCCCACAGCCCGAGCGCCCGGCGGTGGTCGGTCTTCCAGTCGAGGGCCGCCATGCGCAGACGCGACAGGGTGGCGAAGCCTTCTGGCGCTCGGGCCGCCACCGCGGCGAACTCGCCGACCGCGCGGTGCTGCTCGGGCGTCGGCGGAGCGTCGGGACCGGCCGCGGCCAGCGGGGCGGTGTCGGCATCCTTCTGCGCCGCGAAGTAGGCCTCGGCGACGGAAGCGGCACGCTGCTGCTGCCGGTAGTGCAGGTACTGCCACAGGCCGAACACCAGACCGGCCGCGACCAGGATCGCCAGGCCCACGACCGCCAGGCGACGCGTCCGGGCGCGCGTGCGCTCGCCGCGAAGATCCGCGTCGATCTCGCTGAAGATGTCGTCGACCACAGTTCAGTCCGATTTCCAGAAGCGCACCGGCTGGCCCGGACGCATGGCGGCGGACCATAGCGGCGGCGCTCCCTGCGGGCAAACGATGACCTGGGCCGCCGGCCGGGTGCCGTTCAGACTTCGTTCATCGCTTGGCGGCAGAATGGCGCCATGAAACGGCACACCGCGCTGCTGCTGATCCCGCTGCTCTGCGCCTTCATGCTGACCTGGCTTGGCGGCTGCGTTCCGGCGACCGTAATCCCGCTCACCGCCGGGGTCGGGGCAGACATCGCCATCTTCCACCGTTCGGTGCCAGACATGGTGTATTCCGCCGTCACCGGACGCGACTGCTCGGTGGTGCGGCTGGACGAAGGGCAGAGCTACTGCCGGCCGGTGGACCCTCCGGTGCCGCCGCAGCCGTACTGCACGCGCAGCCTGGCCGGGGTGGACTGCTGGGCGCATCCGGAGCAGATCCCGGGCCTGCCGATGCAGGTGGCGCAGGGACCGCACGACCTGTCCCCGGAGCAGAACCGGGCGCGGCTGGCGCGCTGGCCGGTCAGCCTGCAGTAGGGGGAAGCCCGGGGGCTAGCGCTTCGGCGGCTGCAGCTTCGGAGCGCCTGCCCGCAGCGTTGCCGTCAGTGCGGAGAAGTTGGCGGCGATCCGCTTCTGCACCGCGCTGCTGGTCGCCTGGATCGCGTCGATCCGCGTGCGCGCCTCGTTGCTGATCGCGGTCTGCTCGGTCGCAGCCGCCCTGGACACGCAGGCATCGAAGCTGCGGGCCGCGCGCCCATAGGCGGCGACACGGTCGACGCTCGCGTTGTAGCGGTCGACCGTGGCGGTATCGACCGCGGGCGCCGCCGGCTCGCGGCCGCACTGTCCGGCAGTCCAGCCGGATCCCGGACCGGCCGCGGCGGTTGCCGGCACCGTTGCACCGCAGACGGCCAAGCCGCACATCATCGCCCGCAGCACGATCCGAATTCCGCCCATCTGCGATCCCTGTCCTCGACGCCGTGCCGGTATCCCGGCGCCGCACGGCATCGTCAAGCATCGCCCGCAGCGACATGTACCGGGGAGGTAGCCGCCATGGCCGAAGTCGTCCGCAACCGCGATGCCGTGAAGATCCGCCTCGGCACGCTCACCAGCGCCGAGGCCGCGGACCGGCTCGCTGCCGGCGCCACCGTGCTGCTGCCGCTCGGCAGCCTGGAGGACCAGGGACCGCACGCGCCGATGGGCGACTACCTGTGCGCCGAGCGGATGGCAGAGCTGATCGCCGGCGCCGCGACCGCAGCCGGCCACGACACGGTGGTCGCTCCGGTGCTGCCGTTCGGTGGCCGCGACTTCTTCGGCAGCCGGGTGGGCGGCATCGCGCTGGAGCAGACCACCCTGCGCCTGGTGCTGTGCGACATGCTGCACGGGCTGCTTCGCCACCACGTAGTCCGGCTGGTCGTGGTCAACGGCCATGGCGGCAACGCCCAGGCGATCCACGACGTGACCCAGGAGATCCTGCTGTCGCGCGGCGTGCTGGTCCCGTGTCTCCATCTGTGGAGGATGGCAGGGGCGCTGCTGCCGGAGCTGCTGGGGGCGGAGCGGGCGCAGCTTTCCACCGGCCACGGCGCCGACCCGCTGGCCAGCGTGGCGATGCACCTGTTCCCCGAACTGGTCCGTCACGACCTGGTTCCGTCTGCGCCGGCGGCACCGCGCCAAGTCGGCGGCCTGGACGTGGTCGGGTTCGGGACCGCCCGGCTCGGCGGGATCGAGATCGGCGTGCCGGTGGAGATCGGCCACAGCGCGGTGACCGGCGACGCACGCCTGTGTTCGGCCGAAACGGGGGCCGCCATCACCGCCCGGCTGGTCGAGGCAGGCAGCGCACTGGTCGTCCATCTCGCGCGGCAGCCGCTGGGAGACCCAGCCGGACGCTGATCCGCGGCGCCGGCTGTTCCTCGTTTCGTGCGGCCACACCGCGCTGGAGCCTCTTGGCCCCGCTCATGTTGCAGCGCACGATAAGATGCGTCCCGTCCCGGAGCAGCCGCCGCATGACCGAGATCCTGGCAGAGGCCCCGCCCGTCCGCACCTTCGTGAGTCCGCCCCATGGGCGCGGCTGGGCGATCCTGGCGCTGGCGGTCGGCGGCTTCGCCATCGGCACTGGCGAGTTCTCCATGATGGGGCTGCTTCCGGCGGTCGCCGGCAGCTTGCACGCGACGTTGCCGCAGGCCGGCCTGCTGATCAGCCTGTATGCAGCAGGCGTCGTGGTCGGCGCGCCGGTCATCACCGTGCTGTGCGCGCGCATGCCGCGGCGCCGGCTGCTGATGGGGATGATGGCGCTGTATGCGTTCGGCAACCTGCTCAGCGCGGCGTCCGACCACCTGTGGACGGTGGGGCTGTTCCGCTTCCTCAGCGGCCTGCCGCACGGCGCCTTCTTCGGCGTCGCGGCCCTGGTCGCCGCGTCCATGGTTCCGCATGACGAGCGGGCGCGGGCGGTAGGGCGGGTGATGCTCGGCTTGACCGCCGCCACCATCATCGGCGCGCCGCTGGCCGCCTGGTGCGGCAGCTTCATCGACTGGCACCTGGCGTATTGGGTCGTCGGCGGACTGTCGGCGCTCACCGTGGGGCTGCTGGCAGTGTTCCTGCCAGCGATCCCGGCGGCGGACGGCGCGTCGCCCCTGACCGAGCTGGGGGCGCTGGCGCGGCTGCAGGTCTGGCTGGCGCTCGCCACCGGGGCGGTCGGGTTCGGCGGCCTGTTCGCGATCTATACCTTCATCACGCCGGCGCTGGCGGCGGTGACGCACATGGCCCCGGTGGCGATCCCGCTGGTGCTGGTGGTGCTGGGGCTCGGCATGGCGCTCGGCAACACCGTCGGTGCGTACTTCGCCGACCGCGCGCTGCGTCGGACGCTGGTGGCGATGCTGGTGTGGGACGGGGTGACGGCGCTGCTGTTCGTCCCAGCGCTGCCGCACTGGTGGGCGGTGACCGGCGACGCGTTCCTGGTCGGCGCCGGGGTGGCGCTGGCGCCGGCACTGCAGACGCGGCTGATGGACGTGGCGGCGGACGCGCAGGCGCTGGCGGCAGCACTCAACCACTCCGCCTTCAACATCTCCAACGGGCTCGGCGCGTTCCTTGCCGGCGCCGCGGTCACCGCGGGCTACGGCTGGTCCTCCGCGGGCGTCGTCGGCGCCGGCATGGCGCTTGCCGGACTGCTGATCTTCGCGGTGTCGCTGGCGGTCGAGCGGGTCAGGCCGGTCGGCGGCGCCGCAGCGCCAGCAGCAAGCCGGCGAGCAGCAGCACCGTGAGGCCGGCCATCAGGCGCAGCAGCTTCAGCACCGCCAGGCTGTAGCGGCCGGTGCTCGGGTCGTAGTGGAAGCAGAGCAGGAGGATGGAGGGCGCCCGCTGCCCGATCGTCCCGCCCCGGGCCTGCCGCAGCGCCTCGGCGAGTGCGCCCGGCTGGGTGCCGAGACCGAGCAGGTAGCCGGACACCACGCCGCCCGGCGTCAGCACCACCAGGCCGGCCGGATGCAGGAACTGCTTGAGCTGCGGGTCATAGCGGCTGCCGTAGCCGACCCCCTGCTCGATCCGCTCGATCGTGGCGGCGGTGGCGGTGGCGTAGTGCCAGCCTGCAGCGGCGCCAGGGAGCGGATAGCGCGCCATATCCGCCGCCTTTGCCGCTGCCGCGTCCGACGAGCGCTCGGCCGGATCGATGCTGAGGAACAGCAGGCTGTAGTCGCGCGGCAGCGACAGGCCGCTCGCCGACAAGGCGTGCAGCGCGTCGTCGCGGACCACGCCGCACAGCATCGGGCAGGCGAAGTAGCCGAGAATCAGCACCGTCGGCTTGTTGTCGAGGAGGCGGCCCAGCGTTGCCGCGTGGCCGTCGGAGGCGAGCAGCTTCAGGTCCGAGGGCAGGTGGTTGCCGAGACGCTGGGTGAAGCCGATGCCGCTGGTGTCCGGCGCCGCGGCCAGGAGGCACAGGGACAGCGCCAACAGCAGCCTCCGGCCGAGGCGGCTCACCAGGCGAACCGGGCCAGGGCACCGCGCGGCGGCCCGATCACGGCGTCGTCGCGCATCACCGGCACCCCGCGCAGGATCGTCGCCACCGGCCAGCCGGTGACGGTCATGCCGTCGAACGGGGTCCAGCCGCAGGGAGTGGCGATCCAGTCGTTGCGTATGGTGCGGCGGGCCTTCATGTCGACCACGGTGAAGTCGGCGTCGTTGCCGGCGGCAATGCGGCCCTTGCCCGTCATGTTGTAGACGCGCGCCGGGCCGGCGGCCATCAGGTCGACGAGCCGGGACAAGGACAGCCGGCCGGCGTTCACGTGGTCCAGCATCACCGGCACGATGGTCTGCACGCCGGTGAGCCCGGCGGGGCACGCCGGCCATTCCTTCCGCTTCGCGGCCAGCGGGTGCGGCGCGTGGTCGGAGGAGACGGTGTCGACCGTGCCGTCGCGGATCGCCGCCCAGCTCGCGTCATGGTGCCGGCGGTCGCGGATCGGCGGGTTCATCACTGCCAGGCCGCCCAGGCGCTCGTAGCAGTCGGGGGCGACCTGGGTGAGGTGGTTCACCAGCACCTCGACGGTGGCGACGTCGCGGGCGTCGCGGAGGTAGTCGAGCTCCTCGGCAGTCGACACGTGCAGGATGTGTACGGCGCGGCCGGTGCTGCGGGCGAGTGCGATGATCCGGCGGGTGCCGAGGAACGCGCATTCCTCGTCGCGCCAGATCCGGTGTGTGTCGTAGGGCATGCCGGCGTGGAACGAGGGCCTGCGCGCCTGCAGCCGGTATTCGTCCTCGCTGTGGAAGGCGATCCGGCGGCGGCCGGAGCGCATCACCGCCTCGATCCCGGCGTCGTCCTCGATCATCAGGTCGCCGGTGGAGCTGCCGGCGAACACCTTGATCGCGCACACCCCTGCCCGGGTCTCGTACTCGGCCAGCGCTCCGGTGGCGGCGCGGGTGGCACCGACATAGAAGGCGAAGTCGGTGTAGCTGTGCGCCGACGCGTAGTCCTGCTTCCAGCGCAGCGCGGCGTCGTCGGTGATCGCCGGCCTGGTGTTGGGCATGTCGAACACGGTGGCGATGCCGCCCAGGATCGCTGCCTGGGTGCCGGTCGGAATGGATTCCACCGCGGCATCGCCGGGGTCGCGCAGGTGCACATGGGCGTCGATCAGCCCGGGCAGCACGTGCAGGCCGGTGGCGTCCAGCACCTCCGCAGCCTCGTCGTGCGACGCGACGGCGAGGGCGGCGATCCGGCCGTCGCGGACGCCGATGTCGGTGCGGGCCTCGCCCCAGGGCAGCACGCAGGTGCCGTTGCGTATGATCAGGTCGTAGTGCATGGGCCCGAGCCTAGCGGATCGGGCGCACGCCCGGGAGGTTCAGGCGCCGCCCCAGTTCATGGTCAAGCCCCCATCCATGGTCCACGTCTGGCCGGTCACGTAGTCGCCGTCGTCGGAAGCGAGGAACAGGGCCAGGCGGGCGATCTCCTCCGCGTGGCCCTCCCGGCGCCAGGGGATCCGCTCCATCGACTTCTCCTTCTTGTCCGGATCGTCCAGCCGGTCCGCGGTCATCGGGGTGGCGATCAGGCCGGGCGCGATATTGTTGACGTTGATCCGGTGCGGCGCCAGCTCGACGGCGAGGCTGCGGGTGAGCGAGCCGACGCCGGCCTTCGACATGCCGTAGGGGGCGCTGCCGGGGGTCGGCAGGTGCTGCGCCACCGAGCTGATGGTGACGATCCGTCCCTGCCCGCCCTGGGCCTTGCGCAGCCGGATGAACTCGCGGCAGCAGAACAGCGGGCCCATGAGGTTGGTCCGCAGCACCAGCTCGAGCATCTCGTCCTCGAGCTCGTCGACCGGGGTGCCGCCCATGCCCTTGCCGGCGTTGTTCACCAGCACATCGACCACGCCGAGACCGGCGGCAGCCGTGAACAGCGCCCGCACGTCCGCAGGGCTGCCGACGTCGCCCTGCACCACGACGGCCCTGCGGCCGGCAGCCTCCACGCGGCGCCTGGTTTCGGCCGCTCCGTCGGCATCGGTGTGGTAGCCGATGCAGAGGTCGGCGCCTTCGGCAGCGAACAGGGTGGCGATGGCCTGGCCGATCCCGGAGTCGGCGCCGGTGACGATGGCGATCCTGCCTTGCAACTTCATGACCCTGCGGCTCCTGATGGGGTTGCCGGAAGAACGCAGCATGTCGTCCGGCGGCCCGGACACGAACCGGTGTAGCGACGGGCGGAACCGGCAGTCCACGTTGGGCAACGCCGGTTCCGGACGTTCCCGTTCGATCTGTTCCGGGGAGAACAAGCTCTGCCTCGACGGCGGCCGGAAAGCCATGGAGGGTGTTCCGGCCTGGTCTCGCGACGGCCGCCACGCCGTCACCGCGGCCCGGCGTGGAGATGCGCCTACGAGGCGACGCCAGGCCCGACCGCCACCGAGCCCGCCATCGGCGCATCCCGCGTCTGCACCTTTGCTTCGGACCGCTTGCTGATCGTCGGCCATGGAACGCCTATGCCGGGGTGGACGGCACGAGGTGGCAAGCCGGTTGCGCCCCGCATGAGCCTCGAACCGGCCACGGACGCTGGTCGCGCGGACCGGCCGGTCAGAACACGGCGCGCGCCATCCAGTAGAACAGCGCGCCCACCACCGCCGAGGCCGGGAGCGTCACCACCCAGGCGACCACGATGCTGCGCGCGATGCCCCAGCGCACTGCCGACGCACGACGTGCCGCGCCGACGCCGACGATCGCGCCGGTGACGGTGTGGGTGGTGGAGACCGGGATGCCGAGGAAGGTGGCGCCGAACAGCGCCACGGCACCTCCGGTCTCGGCGCAGAAGCCCTGGATCGGCTTGAGGTCGGTGATCCGGGTGCCGACCGTGCGCACGATGCGCCAGCCGCCGCTGAAGGTGCCGAGCGCCATCGCCGCCTGGCAGGACAGCACCACCCAGAGCGGCACGTGGAACGCCCCGGTCAGCCGCCCCTGCGAGGCCAGCAGCACGGCGATGATGCCCATGGTCTTCTGCGCGTCGTTGCCGCCGTGGCCGAGGCTGATCAGCGAGGACGACACCACCTGGAGGGCGCGGTAGCGGCGGTCCACCGCGTTGGGGGTCGAGCGCACCGAGCTCCAGACGGTGAGCAGCATCAGCGCCATTGCCAGGGTGAGCCCGATCGCCGGCGACAGCACGATCGCCGCCACCACCGGGCCGAGCCCGTGCCACAGGATGGCGGCAAACCCGCCCTTGGCGATCCCGGCGCCGAGCAGGCCGCCGATCAGGGCGTGGCTGCTCGAGGACGGGATGCCGAGCAGCCAGGTGAGCACGTTCCAGCTGATCGCGCCGACCAGGGCGCCGAACACCACGGTGGCGTCGATCAGGCCCGGCGCCACCAGCCCGGCGCCGACCGTGTGCGCGACGTGCAGGCCGAACACCATGAAGGCGATGAAGTTGAAGAACGCGGCCGCGCCGACCGCGGTCAGCGGCCGCATCACCCGGGTCGAGACCACGGTGGCGATCGAGTTGGCGGAGTCGTGCATGCCGTTGAGGAAGTCGAACAGCAGCGCGACCGCGACCAGGGCCGACAGCGCCGGCAGGCCGAGCAGGGTCCCGTGCGCCACCGGCTCAGACCTGCTCGACCACGATGCCCTCGATCACGTCGGCCACGTCCTCGCAGCGATCGACCACGCTCTCGATCAGGTCGTACACCTTTTCCACCGTCAGCTTGGTGCCGGCGGAGGCGTCGCTGGCGAACAGGGCGCGCAAGCCGGTGTTGAGCAGCTCGTCCGCCCGTCCCTCGGCCTCGCGCACCGCCTCCTGCATCGCCTGCAGCCCGCCCGCGCTGCGGCCGATGGTGGCGAGCAGCGGCATCGCGTCGCGTATCTCCGTGGTGGCCTGCACCGCACAGTCGGCCATGGCGAGCATCTCGGGGGTGTAGGTGATGCCGTAGAGACGGATCCGCCGGCCGGCCTCCTTCATCAGGTCGATGGTGTCGTCCAGCGCGGTGGTCAGGTCGAGGATCTGCGAGCGGTCGAACGGCGTGATGAAGGAGCGGTGGATCGCCTGCACCGTCTGCCGTGTCACCTCGTCGGCCGCCTCCTCGTGGCGGCACAGCGCGCGGTAGCTCCCGTCGCCGTCGGTGCCGGACAGCAGGCCGCGGAAGGCGATCGCGCCGTCCACCACATGACGGGAATGCGCCGCCAGGCGGGCGACGAAGCGCTCGTCCTTCGGCATCAACGCCTTGAAGAATTCGAACATGCCGTTCCATCGCCCCGATAAAGCCGCGACCGTCTCCTGCTTGTAGTCCAGGCCGCGCCATCCGCCACATGCCGCAGCGCTGTCGGTCATGCGGCCAGGGCGTTCGCCGGATGGGGCGATGACCGATGCCACCCTTATCCGGACGGCGGGCCCGTGGAAGCGGCTCGGCGCCGGGCACGACCGGAAGATGGCAGGGTGACGCCGACCCATGTCCCGCCGCGGCAGCGTGCGGTCCACGAGTGGCTGGAAGGTGTCACGCGTGGCGCGGCCCCAGGGTCCGGGTGCCCGCGTCTGCGGCGACTGCCACGTCGGCAACCCTGGTCCGACCGCCAACGGCGACGGTACACGCCGATCCGAATCCGCAGCCTGGACCGGACGTGACCGGCAACCCGGTGCACGACCCGTGATCCGGCCCGGCCTGTCGCCGGCGACGGCGGCAAGCGGTCTCGACCTGCACGATGGACCTGCCTGGTTCGGTTCTTGCTACAACAGTGCCATGCGTGATCCGTGCTGGCAGGCCGCGTGGACTGCGATTGAACCTCTGCTCCGCCGCCACGACCGCCTGCTGCTGCCGCGTGGCGACTGGCCGTGCCCGGCTCGGCCGGTGCGGTTCTACGACAACGAGATCCGGATCGGACAGGCCAGTGTGCTGGTGCTGCACAAGGGCAAGCTCGCCGGGCTCGGCAAGCCGGCGCTGCAGGCGGTGATGCGGCGGTGGCGCTTCGTGTTCGCCAACGAGGTCCTGGTCTGCTTCCGCAAGGCCGCCCCGTTTCCGCTCAGGAAGCAGCCGCACATCGAGGACGTGCATGCCTGCACGCTGTACGAGCACGTCCATTCGGACCGCCTGAAGCGGATCGCCGGCACGGTCTACTTCTCGCACATCCCGAAGGCCGCCGGCACCGCGGTCTGGACCGCTCTGAGCCAGCGAGTCCGGTCGAGCATCTATTACGACTCGTTCGAGACCTTCCGCAGCAACCCGCCGCGACCGGGCGAGTACGACCTGGTCGGCGGCCACGTGCCGTTGCCGCTGCTGCTCGCCCATGCTGCCGAAGGGGACCGGGTGGTGGGACTGGTCAGGGAGCCGACCGCGCGGTTCCGCTCCGCCTTCCTGCACAGCCGACGCGCGGAGGAGGACCCCGTCACCTTCACGCCGATCATGCAGGCGATGCGCCGCGACCCGCTGCTGGCATTCCTGCACACCCATAACGGGCAGATGGAGCTGCGCCAGCAGCTGCTGATGCTGGGCTTCGACTACGCGTCCGACTATGCCGTGCACCGGGACGCGGAGCTGCTCGGCGTCGCCAGGCGGCTGCTCGGCGACGAGCGGTGCCTGTTCCGGCCGACCGAGCAGATCGACGGCTTCGTGTCGGAAGTGGCAGACATGCTCCGGATCGACCTTTCCGGCGCACCCCTCGGCCGCGTCAACGCAGCGAGCCTGGAACAGACTGACCAAGCGACGGCGGAGTTCGGGGAAGCGCTGCCGCTGATCGTCGCAGGCAACGGCTGCGAACGCGCTCTGTACGAATTCGTGGCGTCCAGTGGCGTGCAGGACCGGCCGTCCGGGGCTCCCTCGCCGCACCAGGCCGAAGCTTGACGGAAACATTCCGAGCCGGACGCTGCTGACTGGTTCCGGCGGCGGCCTGGAAGGGCGCTGAACGGCGCCGTCGCCGCGTCCTCCAAACAGTGTCGGAGGGGAAGGAGCCAGTCCGCCTGCGGGACGCGGGTCTAGCGCGTCCGGCAGGCCCGGTCGTCCGGGACGAACTGGAAGCCATCGGCCACAAGGAGGTAGCGGAAGGGTCCGTCGGCACCGCGCTCGTCCCGTTGTCCGAGCACGACGATCAGGCGGCTGTCGTCCCGGTAGCGCACGGGCTGGAGCAGCCTGATCGGCCAGTTGCTGATCGTCTTCGGCATCCACCGAACATCCCCGGTCAGGGCATCGACCGAGGCCGGCGGATGCAGCCGGCACCGCAGCCCACTTTCGCCAGGATGAAGTGGCCCGCCGCGTCCATCCTATTCCTGTTGATGGTCCACAGCAGGTCCTCGCCGTGGTCACGCGTCAGCCGGTCCGTCCCGTGGATGATCGCGGACGCCGCATGATCGACGGGTCGGGCCGGATAACAGCGGAACTGCTCGTCGACGGGGTCCGCGCGGGCCGTACCCGCGCCTGCAAGCAGGATGCCGAGGAAGAGGACATGACCTGCCACCCTTGGTGGATCTCGCGGAGCCGCCAGCTTCCAGAGCCGGTCCATCAAGCATCGTGCATCGCTCGAACCTTCTCGACCGAAGCATCTCCGTGAGGATGCATGGCGCGTCCCTGCTTCTCGGTTAGCCGACGCGATCGGACTGCCGTTGTTCCCTCGTTGTCGACCCACGATGCCAGGCGGAGCAGAACGCCGGCCCGCGTCAGGAAGCGAGGGTCTCGAACACGTCGCCGCTCGGCGGCCGTTCTTCGATGTGGACACGGTGCCAGAGCGCGTAGAACAGCAGCGTCCATGCCGCGTGCTGCTCGCGACGGCCGGCGGCGTTGCGGAACAGGGCCGACACCCGGTCCGGTGCCGCGACCTCCGCCACGCCCGCCTGTGCCGCCACCAGCGGCGCCAGCCGGTCGCCCTGCGACGCGATCCAGGCGCCGACCGGCACGGTGAAGCCCTGCTTCGGCGCGAACGGCTGCGCCTCGGGCATCTCCCGTTCCAGCCAGCGGCGGAGCAGCCACTTGCCGCGGCCTCCCCGCACCTTGAGCCCGTCCGGCAGCCGGAACGAGGCCGCCGCCACCGCCGGGTCGAGCAGCGGCGTGCGGCCCTCGATGCCGTGCGCCATCAGGCAGCGGTCGAGCTTCAGCAGCAGGTCGTGCGGCAGCCATTCGGCGATATCGGAGGCCTGCGCCTCGGCCAGCCGGGAGCGGCCGCCGATCCGGCCGAGCTCGGTGGCGGCGATGCCGCGCCGCCAGTCACGCGCGCGGGCGCCCACGCCGGTGCGTAGCACGCCGAGGCCGTCGAAGGTGCCCCGCCGCCGCATTGGGCGACCGCCCATCCACCACGGCCGCATCGCGCTGCGGTAGCGCCCGTAGCCGGCGAACAGCTCGTCGCCGCCCTCGCCGCTCAGGATCACCTTGACGTCGCGGCGCGCGCGCCTGGCCAGCAGCCAGGTCGGGATGATGGCGTAGTCGGCCACCGGGTCGTCCATGCAGGCGACGATCTCCGGCAGGTGGCGCCAGACGGTCGCCTGGTCGATCCGCAGCACCTCGTGATGCGCGCCCGCCGCCGCGGCTAGGCGTGCCGCCTGCGCGCTCTCGTCGGCGGCCTCCGGCACGTCGAACGCCGCGGTGAACGCCTGCACCCGGGCGCTGCCGAGCCGGGCCATCATCCGCAGCACGGCGGCGCTGTCGACGCCGCCGGACAGGAACAGGCCGTACGGCACGTCGGCACGCTGGTGCAGAGCGACGCTCTCCTCCAGCGCCCGGTCGAGCCGGAGAAGCGCGTCGGCCTCGCCGATCTGCTCCACCGGGCCCTCCGGCAGCGCCGGGATGCGGCTGCGGTCGATCACCCGCCCGTTCGCGACCCGAAGCGTCTCCCCGGGCAGCAGCCGGCTGATGCCGGGGAAGATGGTCTCGCGCCCGGTGGTGAACTGCAGCTGCAGCAGCTCGTCGCGTGCCGCGTCGCGCAGGGCGCGCCGGGCGAACCCCGCCGCCAGCAGCGCCTGCGGCTCCGAGGCGAAGGCGATGCCGTTCGGCAGCTCGGCGACATAGAGCGGCTTGATCCCGAACGGGTCGCGCGACAGCACCAGGTTGTGGGTGCCGCGCTCGTGGATGGCGATCGCATACATCCCGCGCAGGGTGTCGACGTAGTGCGGCCCGTCGCGCAGCCACAGGTGCAGCGGCGGCTCGCAGTCGCTGCCGGTGGCGAAGCGTACTTCCGGCATCGCGGCACGCAGCTGCAGGTCGTTGTAGATCTCGCCGTTGGCGATCAGCGCCGCCGGGCCCGCGAACAAGGGCTGGTCGCCGCCGTCCAGGTCGATGATCGCCAGCCGGGTGTGCACCAGCGCCACCCGTCCGACCAGGCTGTGCCCGGCGCCGTCCGGCCCACGATGCGCCAGGGCCCGCACCAGCGCGGTGAGGCTCGCGCTGTCGAAGCTGCCGGCCTGCCCGACGGAGCCGCCGGGCGGTGCGGGGGCAAATGCGAAGCCGGCAATGCCGCACATCAGGTCTTCTCCACCGTGCGCAGGAACGCCTGCCACCGCGCCAGCACCGGACCGGCGGCGAACTCCGCCTCGTAGCGGGCCCGTCCGGCGGCGGCCAGACGCGCGGCCAGGACCGGGTCCGCTAGCACCGTGGACAGGGCGTCGCCGAGCGCGCGCGCCTCCTCCAGCGGCACCAGCAGGCCGTCCTCGCCGTCCCGGATCAGCTCGACCGGCCCCTGCGCGCGCGCCGCCACCACCGGACGGGCGGCCGAGAACCCCTCGATCACCACGTTGCCGAGCGGCTCGTGACGTGACGGGCACACCAGCGCCGCGCAGGCGGCGATCAGCGGGCCGGTGTCGTCCACCCAGCCGGGCATGTGTACCCGGCCGGCCACGCCTTCGGAGCGCGCCAATGCTTCGAGCGCCGCCCGCTCCGGGCCCTCGCCGGCGATCACCAGATGCGCCCGCTCGACGTGGCGCATTGCCCGGATCAGCACGTCGAACGCCTTGTTGCGGTGCAGGCGGCCCAGCGCCAGCAGCATCGGCAGGTCCGGCGGCACGTCCTCCGACCGGCGCGGCACCGTGCCGGCCAGCTCGGCCGCGAAGTTTGGCAGGTGGTGCACGCGCGATGATGCCCAGCCCTGGCCCGCGATCCAGTCCGCGATGCCGCGCGTGTTGCCGATCAGGTGGTCGCAGCGCCGGTAGTTGGACAGGTCGTAGAACCCGCCCAGCCGGCCTGCCAGCACCCAGTCGCCGCGTGGCGTCAGCCGGCTGGCGCGGTTCATCCAGGCCACCGTGACGCGCGGCTGGAACCGGCGCAGCGCTGCGCCGATCCGCGGTCCGGTCAACAGGTCGAGCCGGCCGCCGAAGCGCAGCTCGACCGGGTGCAGCCCGCCGGCGCGGAGCCGGGCGGCGCGGGCGGGGTTGCGTCGGATCAGCGGCAGCGTCTCGGTTGCATCCGCGGCGAGTGCCACCGACAGGCGCTCGAAGAACAGCTCGGCGCCGCCGGACGCCGCCCCGGCCATGACCTGCGCCACCCTCACGGCACGGGGTCCCGTGCCAGCAGCGCCAGCGCCGCCTGTGCGACCGCCTCGACGCCGAGCCCGTCGATCGGCGCCTCGCCTTCCGGGCCGGGTGCCGCGACGAAACCCGCCCGCCTGCCCACCGGGGCGTATTCCGACGAGCGGCTGGGTCCGAACAGCCCCAGCGTGGCGATGCCGGTCGCGGCAGACAGGTGCATCAGCCCGGAATCGTTGCCGACATACAGCGCGCAGCGACGCAGGCAGGCCGCCACCTCGGCAAGCGACAGCCGGCCGCGCAGGTCGACCGCGCCGGGGAGCCGATCGACCAGGGCCTGGCCCAGCGCGTGCTCCGCCGCGCCGGGACCTGCGAACACCACCGGCACCGCGTCCGGCATCACGCTCTTGAGCCGTCCGAACAGGGCGGCGAACCGCTCTGCCGGCCAGATCTTGCCGGTCCAGTTCGCGGTCGGGCCGAGGGCGACCAGGGTGCGGCCGCCGGGCAGGAGCGTCTCGGCGCGGCGCCGGTCGGCGGGACCGGTCCAGGCCACCGGCGCCGGCGGCGGCACCAGGCCGAGCACCCCGGCCAGATGCGCGATGCGGTGACCGGGACGGCGGCCGCCGCGCATGATCGCCCGCCGGCGCGCCAGCAGGGCCAGGGTGACGGCGGAGCCGCGCAGGTCCACCGCCAGGTCCCAGCGGGTGGCCACGCAGGCACGCCACAGCGACCACCAGTGCCGGTCGTAGCGCCGCTTCTCCACCACCAGCAGACGCGACAGCCCCGGCATCCGCTCGAACAGCCCGGCCGCGACCGGCCCGCAGGCGACCGTCACCTGCGGATCCGGCAGGTGATGCAGCAGGTGGTCCAGCAGCCCGGTGGACAGGACCGCGTCACCGAGCCGGGTCGCGGTGATGAACAGAATGCGGGTCAGGACGAGGGCTCCGGCAGCGCGGGCGGACCTCCTAGTCTCTTTCTCCAGTTGCCGGAAGGCGCCGGCTCGCCCAAGTTCGGTTCATGTCCAAGCTCGCCCTCCTTCCCGATCGTGCGGTCCTGTCGGTGCAAGGTCCGGACCGCGTGACGTTCCTGCAGGGGCTGGTCTCCAACGACGTGTCGCTCGCGGGTCCCGGCCGGTCGGTGTGGGCGGCGCTGCTGACGCCGCAGGGCAAGTACCTGGCCGACTTCTTCGTGCTGTCGGACGGCGAGCGGCTGCTGCTGGACTGCGAGCGGCCGCAGGCGGCAATGCTGGTGCAGAAGCTTTCGCAGTTCCGGCTGCGTGCGGCGGTGGAGGTGACGGAGACGCCGCTTGCGGTGTTCGCAGCCTGGGACGGCGTGCCGGCCGTGCCGGCGGGGGCAGTCGCGGCGCCCGATCCGCGGCTTCCGGAGGCCGGATGGCGGATCCTGGCCGACGAGGCGCCGGAGACGGATGTCGACGAGGCCGACTACGACCGCCACCGCCTGCTGCTCGGCCTGCCGGACGGCACCCGCGACTGCGAGCCGGACCGGACGGTGCTGCTGGAAGCCGGCTTCGACGAGCTGGGCGGAATCTCCTGGACCAAGGGCTGCTACATGGGCCAGGAGCTGACCGCGCGCACCCGCTATCGCGGCCTGCTCAAGCGCCGGCTGGTGCCGGTGAGCGCGGAGGGCGCGCTGCCGCCGCCCGGCACCGTGCTGACCGGGAACGGCCGCGAGGTCGGCACCATGCGCTCGTCGCGGGAAACGCTGGGGCTCGCAGTGCTGCGCCTGGAGCACCTCCACGGCGCGCTCGACTACGAGGGCGGCACCCTGCAGGCCCGGGTGCCGGACTGGATGCGCCTGCCCGAGGCGAAGGCCGCCTCGTGAGCGACGAACCGGACCCACCGTCGGTGCTGGACGAGGTGGCGTTCAACCCGGCCGGGCTGGTGGCCGCGATCGCGCAGCAGCACGACACCGGCGAGGTGCTGATGCTGGCGTGGATGAACCGGGCGGCGCTGGCCGAAACGCTTGAGACGGGCCAGGTCTGCTACTGGAGCCGCAGCCGCAGGCAGCTCTGGCGCAAGGGAGAAACCTCCGGCCAGACCCAGCGCCTGGTCGAGCTGCGCCTCGACTGCGACCGCGACGCCCTGCTGCTGCTGGTCGACCAGACCGGGGTGGCCTGCCACACCGGCCGGCGCTCCTGCTTCTTCGACGCGCTGCGCGACGGCAGGTTGGTCGCGGTGTCCGAGCCGGAGGTCGACCCTGAGCGGCTCTACGGCGCCTGACACGGAACCGTTGATCTGGCTGATGGCCGGGGAGGCCAGCGGCGACGTGCTGGGCGGGCGGCTGCTGGCGGCACTGCGGCGGCAGCGTCCGGGGCTCAGGTTCCGCGGCATCGGCGGCGTCCGCATGGCGGAGGCGGGGCTCGACACCCTGTTCCCGATGCGCGAGCTGGCGGTGATGGGGCTGGTCGAGATCCTGCCGCGGATCCGCGCCCTGTCGCGCCGCCTCGATCAGGCGGTGGCCGACATCGCCGCCGCCCGCCCGGACCTGGTGGTGACCATCGACAGCCCGGGCTTTGCGCTCAGGCTGCTCAGGCGGATCGCCGGGCTCGGCATCCCGCGCGTGCACTATGTGGCGCCGCAGGTCTGGGCCTGGCGCGAGCACCGGGTGCGCGAGTTCCCGGGCCTGTGGGAGCGGCTGCTCTGCCTGCTGCCGTTCGAGACCGCGTTCTTCGCAGGGCACGGACTAGACGCCCGTTTCGTCGGCCATCCGGTGCTGCAGTCCGGTGCCGGGAGCGGCGACGCGGCGCGGTTCCGTGCCCGGCACGGGCTTGATCCGGCGGCGCCCGTGCTGGTGCTGATGCCGGGCAGCCGGCGCAGCGAGGTGCCGCGCCTGCTGCCGGTGTTCGGCCGCACCCTGTCGCGTCTGGCGGAACGGGTCCCGGGGCTGGTGCCGGTGGTGGTGGTGTCGCCGGTGGTGGCGCAGGCGGTGGCGCGGGCGGTGCGTCGCTGGCCGGCGCAGCCGGTGCTGGTGACGGAGCTCGACGACAAGCACGACGCCTTCGCCGCCGCGGGTGCGGCACTCACCAAGTCGGGCACCTCGACCCTGGAGCTGGCCCTGGCGGGGGTACCGATGGCGGTCACGTACCGGGTCAACCCGCTCACCGCCGCCATCGCCCGCCAGCTGATCCGGGTGCAGCACGTGGCGATGGTCAACCTGCTGGCCGGGCGCCGCCTGGTGCCGGAGCTGCTGCAGGGGGACTGCCGGCCGGACCGGCTGGCGCGGACGGTGGAGCGGCTGCTCGGCGATCCGGACGCGGCGAGAGCGCAACGCGCCGGCTTCCGCACGGTGATCGACTCGCTGTCGGCGGGCGACGAGGCGCCCGCCGACGCGGCGGCGCGCGAGATCCTGGCCCTGCTCGACGAGACCGGGCGGTGAGCGGAACCGCACCATCCGACGCCGCCTGGACCCTGCCCGGCCGGTTCGGGCCGGAACGCTGGCAGCGCGAAGCGGACCGGTTCACGGCCGTCGCGGTAGCGGGCGACCGGATCGCCCTGCCCACCGACCGCGTGACCGAGGCCCGGCTGCGCAGCCGCGAGGCCGCCTGCGCGCATCCGGGCCCGTTCCCGCTCGCCTTCCGCTTCTGCCCGGACTGCGGCGCGGCCCTGGCGGAGGCGCCAGGGGAACCCGACGCGGAAGCCTGGTCGCCGCCGTTCGGTGCCGCCACCGGGTTGCCGGCCCGGGACGAGACGGTCGAGCCGGATCCGGCCAGCCACGAGGAGATCGCGGTCCCGCCGTCTTCCGCGCTCGGCTTCGCCGTGGCCGGCACGCCGCCGATGCTGCTGGCCTGCGACCGGGTCGACGGCTGGGTCAGGGCCTGGTCGGAGCTCGGCCGGCGGTGGATCGACCGCGTCCAGCTGCCGCCGTGCACCGTTCTGCCCGCCTGGAGCTGGGCCGCCGCCGCCGACGCGTCGGGCCTGTCGCTGCCGACCGATCGCGGCCCCGCCTTCATCGGGCTGACCGCGCCGCGGCGGGCGCCGGTGGCGCTGCTGGAGGGTCCTGCGCCGCTGGGCGGGGCCGGCGTGCTGCGCAGCCAGGTCGCCCTGCCGGTGCGGGATGCTGCCGGACTGGCGCTTGCCGTGCTCGATCGTGCGGCACCCGAGCGCGGCTGGTCGCTGCTGCCGGTGCCGGGAGCCGCGGCGGAGGCGCTGGCAACCCCGGTGGCGACCGGCGACCGGCTGCTCTGGTGCGGACCCACGGGACTGCTCACGCTGCAGGCGGGGCCGGACGGTTCCACCGCCCATTGGCAGGGCTGGCAGGACGGGATCTGGCCGCTGCCCGGCGTGCGCCCGGTGGCGGAGCCGAACGGCACCCTGCACCAGCTCGCCAGGCTCGATCCGCACACGCTGGTGCTGCAAAGCCTGTCCACTCCGGGCCAGGTGCCGGAACGCCGGGCCGCCCGCGGCTACACCCCCGGCACCGGTCGGGCGGTGTTCCGCGAGAACGCCCGGCTACGACTGCCCTGGGACAAGCGCGCAGCCTCGGACTACGTGATTCCGGACGGCACCTTCCTGCTGCCGCTGCTGGAGTTCGGCGGCGGCCGGACCGTTCTGGTGCTGTGCACCGGCCGCGACCGGCTCGGCCGCTTCCTGGGCGATCCAACCGCGCCGGACGATGCGGACGCGGACCACGCCTGCACCCTGTTCTACAGCCGCGGTCCGCGCGTGCTCGAGCCGCTGGACTGCCTGCTGCGCGCGCGGGACGCGTCCGACCTGTCGGTGTTCCTCCATGCCGGCTGGCTCTACGCCCACGGCGCCCGCGACGGAGGCTGCCATCGGTGGCGGCTGCGCGATGCGGGCTAGAACGGGCGTGGCGCTGCTGTGGTGCGGCCTGATGGCGGTCCGGCCGGCGCTGGCGCAGGTGAGCTCGCTCTACCTGATCCAGGACTCCGGCTGGATGGAGCCGTTCTACACCGACACGGCCGCGCCGTTCCGGCCGTTGCTGAACGCGCTGGTGGCAGCCTCGCACGCCGACGGCGAGGTCGTCGTCGCCGGCTTCGACCAGGACGGCCAGGTCCCGGGTCGGCATTCCCCGGACGTGCTCTACCGCGGCCGGTTCGACCCGGCGCGGGTCGCGGCCGCGGTGGCGGCGCTCGACCTGCCGCACCAGCCGGACGGCCACCTGGCCGATGCCGACTTCGATGGCGCGCTGGTGCGCGGCATCGACACGGTCCTGGACGGCCATCCGGGCATCGTCTGGCTGGTCACCAACAACCGCAACTCGCCCGGCAACAGCCAGCGCGTGGACGAGAACACCCGCGCCTTCGCGCAGGCGCTCGGATCGAGCCCGGCGCTGCCGGTGGTAGTGGCGTATCCGGTGCGGCTGCCGGCGACCGGGCGGCTCTACAGCGCACAGGGGCTGATCGTGTACGGGATCGCCTACGGCGCGCAGGCCGCGGTCGCGTTGCGCCGATCGACCGCGAGCCCGGCGCTCAGGCAGCTGTTCAGCGACCCGGCGGTGCAGCTCAAGCCGCTGGACCAGGCGCCGCTGCGCTTCACCCCGGACGCCACCCTCACTCCCGGCCTCATCGCCAGCCGGGGCATCGACGGCAGCCTGCGTATCGCCGGCGTGCCCGGCGGCCGGGCCTCGAACGTCGAGATCGCCGGCACGCTGCGCTCCGACTACTACCCGCACGTGATCGACCGGGCGCGGCTGTCGCTGCGTTGGGACCGGCTGGAGCAGGTTGCCGGCCGCCCGGCGCTGCCGCTTCCTGCGGCGACGATCGCGCCGGGCGAGGTCGACGGGCTCGGTCCGGGTGCGGCGCTGCGCGTGCGGATACGGCTGGACATCCCGCGCATCGACCGCGCGCCCGGCCTCGCCGGCTGGCTGCAGAAGGACGTGGCGCTGCACGGCACGCTCGCGGTCGGCCTGTCGAACCTCCGCCTGTCGCTGCAGGACGGGTTCGTGGCCAAGATGACGCAGGTGGCGGCACTCGATCAGCTGCCGGGGGTGTTCTTCGACAACAAGACGGTGGCGGCCGCATCGGCGGTGCTGCCGGTCACGCTGGTGGTGCATTATTCCGCCGTGCCGCTGATCCTGGCACTGTGCAGCCTGTCGGTCCTGCTGCTGCTCCTGGCCCTGCTGCTGGTGCTGCTGCGCCGCGAGCGCGAGCACCTCCTGCCGCTCGACGGGCAGGTGCGCCGGGTGCGGCTGCGTCCGTTCGGGACCAGGCAGATCACGCTGCCCGCGGGCCGAACCTTCGTCCTGCGCGGCCGCCTTGTCGGGGCCCCGCGGATCGTGCGACGCCCGGACAGCGATCCGCGCTGAGATCGCGTCCAGGACAGGTCATGCCAGAGCCGTCGCCCCAGACCCCGCCGGACTTCAACATCAAGCCGCCGGCGGATGCCCTGCCGCAGCAGCCGGCACCGGTCGCGCCGACGCCCGGCGCGATCCAGCCGGGTACGCCGATCAGCGCCGCCGGCCTGCCGGGCGACACCGGCCTGTCCAGCACCGGCGAGGTGATCGGCGTGGCGATCCTGCTGCTGCTGGCGGTCGCGATCTTCCTCGTCCGCGGCGCGGTGCGCAGCCACCTGATCGCGCAGCGTGCCTCGCCCTCGGCTGCCGGCAGCGCCGGCTGGGCGCTGTTCGCGTTCCTGCTGTCGCTGTCGGTGCTGATCGTGTTCGGCCTGCTCGGCGACCTGTGGGGGGCGCTCGCCTTCGTGCTGCCGCTGCTGCTGCTGGTCGTGGTGACGCTGGTGCTGTTCGTGCTGCTCTACCGTTCCGCCGCGCGCGGCCATGCGCCGCGACGGCGCTGAGGAACACACTGCCCATGTCCAGCACCCAAGCGACGACGCTTCCCGACGCCGAGCGCGCCAACTCCGATCGTCCGGCGGCAAGGCGGGTGCAGCCGACCCTGTTCGTGGGCCTCGGCGGCACCGGCATGCAGATCCTGCTGCGCCTGCGCCGGCGCATCCTCGCCGGCGACTGGAACGGACGCCGGATCGACGACCTCGCCCGCTTCCCGATCGCCTCGTTCGTCTACTTCGACACCGACCTGCGTACCGCGATCGAAAGCGACCGGCAGCAGGCGACCGACCCGCTGGCCCGCCTGGTGGCGTTCCGCGAGAACGAGCGGCTGCAGCACGCGGTCGACGTCAAGCGCTACATGAAGGACATCGACCGCTATCCGCTGATCGCGGACTGGCTGCCCGTGGCCGACTTCTCGCTGATCAACACCGAGAAGGGTGCCGGCCAGGTGCGGGCGATCTCGCGGCTGCTGTTCTTCGACCAGTTCCGCAAGCTCACCGACCTGCTGCGCGAGCGCGCCGACGGGCTGCTGCGTTCGGTCGGTCGGCAGGACGACCTCGCGCATCTCAACCTCGAGATCGAGAACCGGCTGCGCGTGGTGGTGTGCTGCTCGGCCGCTGGCGGCACCGGCTCGGGCTCGTTCATCGACCTGGGCCTGGCGCTGCGCTCGCTGATCCACCCCAGCCCCACGGTGGAACTCGTGCTGCTGCTGCCCGGCGGCTACCACGAGCACCAGCGGCAGCGGGTGAACGCCAACGGCTACGCGGCGCTGATGGAGCTCGAGCACGCGATGCGGCCGAATCCGCAGCCGCCCTTCGTGGAGGCGTGGGCCGAGCACCAGGGGCCGGCGGCGAACATCGCGCCGTACGACGACGTCTACCTGCTCGACACCCGCAACGTGCTCGACGACGGCCTCGATTCGGTCGAGGACCTGTACGACATGGCGGCCGACATCCTGTTCGAGGATTTCGGCGCCAGCGAGTTCGCCGCCGCCAAGCGCTCGATCGCGGTGAACCAGGCGCAGCACAAGATCGACAACTACGAGCCGCCGCTGCCGGCGCATCTCGGCCGGCAGTCGCTGCGCTACAGCCAGCTGTTCTCCACCTTCGGCCAGGCGACCATCGACACCAAGAGCCGCGTGGCGGTGGATGCCGCGGCGGCGGTCGCGTCCAAGGCGATGCTCAAGGCGTACTTCAACGTCGCCCTGGAGGACTCCGGACGCCTGCCGACGCCGGCCGAGCGCGACGACTTCCTCCAGCGGCAGTTCTTCCTGCAGCCGAGCGCGTTCCACCACGTGCTGCCCGGTGCGGCCGACGCGTCGGCGATCAACGAGCCGTTCCTCCTCGACCGCCTGCTGGAGGACGAGACCGGACAGTCGGTGCTGGGCGGGATCGACCGCGACCTGCTCGCCACCTACCAGTCGGAGGGCTTCCAGGCTGCCGACCCGCGCAACCTGCCGACCCTGGTGCTTCGCGAGTTCGAGCAGCGGCATGGCGACGTGATGGGCACCATCCGGCACAAGACCGGCTCCGGGCTTGCCGCCGACCGAATCCTCGCCACCCGGCAGCGGCTCACGTCGGAGCGGCGCGGCGCCGGCCCGGGAGGCCTGCGCGCGGTGCTGTACGACTACCTCGACCAGCGCGACCGCGGCGGCCTGGACTACACCATCCGTCTGGTCGAGGACTCCAAGCTGCGGCTGGAAGCGGAGATCGCCCGGCTGGACGAGGTGGAGGCGCGTTATGCCGCCCGCGCCGGCGACACGCAGCACCGCTTCGAGCAGTCGCTGGACAACCTGCGGGAAGCGGTCAACCGCCGTTTCCCGTTCGGGCCGGACCGCCGCGCCGCCGAGCGCTACCTGGAGCACCTGCGGACCGAGACCTCCTACTATCTCGCCATGCAGCTCCGCCGTCAGGCGGCGGTGGAGGCGCGCGCGTTCCTGCGCGAGATGTCGGAGGCGCTCGGCACGCGGCGCGGCCAGGACGCCGACGGCAACACGCTGTGGGACGGCGCCGTCGCCGAGCTGGTGCAGGGCCGCGTGCTGGTGCGCCACACGCTGGGCGAGTTCGACGCCGAGATCGCGCTGCTTCGCGACGCGGTGTCCCGGCGCGACGCCGGCACCTTCGTGGTGCTGCCCGAGGCGGATGCCGACGCGCGTGCCATGCTCAAGAGCGACCCGGCGGAGATCGAGCGCTGGGCGGCGGAGATGTTCCGCGACGAGGGCGGCTCGCGCACCTTGTTTCCCATCCTGCGCGACGACACGGGGCGCGCCCTGCTGCTCAACCGCCTGCGCGGCTTCGCCCGGGTGCAGCTCGCGCCGCGCGCGGAGGCGCTGCGCTCGGCGCAGTCGATCCTGCTCGACATGAGTGCGCGCGACCGCATCGCCCTGTTCGGCCGCGCCATGGTCCGCGCCATGCCCTGGCTCGACGCGTCGTTCGACCATCTCGGCGACAACTTCGCCATGGGCCCGCGCTACACCCTGCTGATCGCGGTGGACGATAAGGAAGCGTTCGAGCGCAACTTCCGCGCCGAGATCGAGCAGGTGGTGCCCACCGGTCGGCTCGGCATCGGGCCGCCGCAATATCTGAACTCGGGGCTTCGCGACCGCATCCTGATCTATTGCGAGCTGAGCGGCATCCCGCTCGACAGCATCGATCCGCTGCGCTCCGAATGGCGCGTCTCCTACCAGCTGGAGCAGAAGCGCCCGCTGCCGCTGCACACCCACCGGCAGAGCGAGCGCTTCCCCGACCCCGTCGTGCCGAGCACGCGCGAGATCGAGGAGATGCGTCGCAACATGGGGCTGTTCCTGCGCGGCGTCGCGTACGGCATCCTTGCCCGTGGCGCCCGTCCCGGACAGCCGTACCAGATCGACCTCGGCGGCGGCGACTGGGGCGATGCCGGCACCGAGCGGATCATACGCGGCAGCGGCTTCTCCCGGCACCGCGACAAGGTGCAGACGCGGATCGAGGCGTTCGAGCGGGCCTGGAGCCCGATCCAGCTTCTCGCGGCCGCGGCGCTGGTCGCCTGGACCGGGGAGCGTGTCTACGCCGCGCGCCTGCAGCGCATCGGCCCGACCCAGACCGACCGCATCCCCGGCCTGGTGCAGATCCTGGCGGCCGAGCTGTCGCGGCAGATGCGCGACCGCGCCGGCGCCATGGCCGGCGCGCCGGACGATCCGGACGCGCTGTATGGCCGGCTCCGCCGCACGATCCCGGACTGGACCGAGGCGCTGCCCGGCAGTGCCGCCGACGCCGATCCGCACGACGCGAACACCGATCCGAACGACCAGCCCGAGGCGCGGGCGCAGGACAAGCGACGGATCGTCCCGGCTCGGTTCGCTACCGAGGCGCTGCAGCGGGTCGCGGCCGAGGCGCCCGCCGTCGCGCCGGGTGTGGTGTCGGAAACAGGCGTCATGCCGTCCTGGCACCTGTCGATCGCCAGGAGGCTGTCCGGCCCGTTCGGCCTGCCCCAGCTCGGGACGCTCGCTGCCGGGGGCACGCTGAAGGAGGGTACCAACGTCCGCCTGCTGGGCGGCACCACCTGGCAGCGCGTGCGCGACGTGCCGGTGCTGCTGGCGCTGCTGCGCGATACCCTGCCGGAGGACGAGGACGCGCTGCCGGATGACGAGTAGGACCCGGCACGGCGGCTGGAGCGCCCTGCTGCTGCTGGCAGCCCTGCCCGGTTCCGCCAGTGCCCAAGCAATACCGCTGGAGCAGGCAGAGACTGTCGTGGCGACCAGGCTGCAGCAGGTGCTGGAAAACGCGCCGGCCGACCGGCCGGTGCCGTGGCGGGACGAGGCAAGCGGCCTGTCCGGCACGATCGTCGCAGCACCTGCGACCTTTTCCGGGCGCCCCTGCCGCGCGCTCCGCTACACCGTGCAGGGCGGCTCCGAGCTGCTGTCGGTCGAGGGCGAGCGCTGCCGCGAGCCGGGTGGGCAATGGGTGGCGGGCCGGTTCGCCGACCGGATCGCCGAGACGCCGGCGGCCAACCCAATGATCCGCGACCTCCAGGGGGCGCTGCGGCGGCTCGCCTACTACCGCGGGGCGGTGGACGGCGTCGCATCGTCCACCCTGACCCGCGCCCTGCTCGCCTTCGAGCACGACGAGCAGGTGCTGCCCGATGCCGAGCCAAGTCCGGACCTGCTGGGGCTCGCCGACGCCGCGATCGCGCGCATCCCGGCCGCCGGCTCCTGCACACCGGAGCAGCCGGTGCCGGACGGATGGTCGGCGGCGTGCGGCAGCACACGCTAGATGCCGGACGCACCACCATGCCGGCGCTGCGGCGAGATCCTGCAGGCGCCGGTGTCCTTTTGTCCGTTCTGCGGCATGGCGCAGGCGGTGCCCGCCGCCGCTGCCCCGACACCCATGCCACCGCCAACCATCGCCCCTGCCCCGCCGGCGCAGCCGATGCAGGCAGCCGCGCGGCAGCCGATCGTGCCACCCGTGGCCCCCACGCCGCCGCCATCACCGCCGCCCCGCACGTCGCCAGGCGGCGCATCGCCGGTCCGGGTGGTCCCGGTGCCGTCCCGTCCGCCACGGCGCCAGCCGACGCCGGCCGCTCGTGCCGCCCGCGCCACCGCGATACGCAAGCTGGTGCTGGCCGGCATCATCCTGGCCTGCGCCGCGGTGCTCTGGCACCACCTGACTGTCGTGCCGCGCGGCACCCTGCTGGTGCATCTGACCCGCCCGGTGGACGGCACGGTGCTGGTCGACGGCAGCCCGTCCGGCGCTCCCGACCGGCCGATCCCGGTCGAGGCCGGCCGGCACGAGGTCGGTTTCGCCGCCCCCGACTGGAGCACGCTCCCAGTTACGATCGCGCTGCGTGGCGGAAGCACGCGCACCGTGTCGCTGTCGCCCTCGCCACGCCGGGCCACGCTCGGGCTGGACAGCATCCCGCCCGGCGCCAGCCTGAGCGTGAACGGGCGCCGGATCGGGCATGCGCCCATGAGCCTGTCGCTGCCGCCCGGGTCCTATCGCCTTGGCGCGGAGCTGCCGGGCGTCGAGCCGGACCAGCAGCGTCTGACCCTGGCACCGGGAGAACGGCGCAGCCTCGGCCTGGTCCTGCAGCCGCTGCCGGTCCGGACCCTGCACCTGTCCGCGCCAGCCGGCGCCTGGAGCGACCCGGTGACGCTGCCGCCGCACGCGCACGTCACGGTGCTGTTCGGCGGCCCGATCCGGCTGCGGGTCGGCGGCCGGGTGGTGCTTCTGGACGGCGGCGCGCCGGCCAGCCTAGGGTCGCTCGATGGCGACGCGCTGTCGTTCACCGCCGTGGGCGGCGATCCGGTGCCGGTGCTCCTCCTCATTCGCAGCGTCGGCGCGCCCGGCTGATCGGCGCCTTCTTCATGCATTCCGTGCTGTCCGTCCTGCTGCCGATCTTCGGCCTGATCCTGGCTGGCTACGCGTGCGGGCGCCGCGGCTGGCTCGGGGCCGGTGCCACCGACAGCCTCAACCGCTTCGTGGTGCGCCTGGCGCTGCCGGCCGAGCTGTTCGACACACTGGCGCGGGTGACGCGGGCGCAGATCGACCATCCGTCGTTCATCGCCGCCTTCGCTGGGGGCATGCTCCTCACCTTTGCCGTCGGCTTCGTGCTCGACTACCGGCGCCCGGTCGAGCGCGCGCACCGGCTGTCCGGCGCCACGATCGAGGGGCTGACCGCGGGCTACGCCAACACCGCCTTCATCGGCATCCCGCTCTGCCTCGGCGTGTTCGGCCCGGCCGGGCTGCCGCCGGTGGTGCTGGCGACCCTGCTGACCGTGTGCGCCCTGTTCGCGCTGGCGATCGGGCTGGTGGAGCTCGATGCGGAAGGCGGCCAGGGGGTCGGCCGCACCGTCCTGAAGGTCGCGGTGGCGCTGCTGCGCAACCCCCTGGTGGCGGCGCCGATCGCGGGCGCCCTGGTGAACCTGTCCGGGATCGGCCTCCCCGCGCCGGTGTCCCGCTTCACCAGCCTGCTCGGCGACGCCGCCAGTCCCTGCGCCCTCGTCACCATCGGCCTGTTCCTGGCGGAAACCGGCGGCCGGGCGGCCTCGCTGCCGGCGGTGATCCGGGTGGTCGCGGCCAAGCTGCTGTTGCAGCCGGCGCTGACCGCGCTGCTGGCGTTCCCGGTGTTCCGGCTCGAGCCGCTCTGGGCGCAGTCGGCGGTGCTGATCGCCGCCCTTCCGGTCGGCACCGGGCCGTTCATGCTGGCCCGGCTCTACAACCGCGAGGCCGACGTCGCCAGCCGCGCCACTCTGGTCTCGACGCTGCTGTCCCTGGTGACAGTGTCGCTGCTGCTGGACTGGATCGGCTGAGGTCCGTCTTTTGGCGTCGTTTCGCGCGTATAAAGATTGCGTATCGAACTGAATTTGGCGTAATTATTAACGGTTCGGAAAGATTTCGACACACGGGACAGGTCAGGACGGCCGGACGCAGCGCCGCTGCCGGTCGTGACGATGCGCCCGTGTCCGCCCTGATCGGAGAAACCGCTTGTCTCGAATCATTAGAAAGCACGCTGCACGGGCAGGCCTCGGCGCCGCGCTGCTCGCCTGCACCATGTCGGCGGCGGTGTCCGCCCCGCCCGCGACGCTGGCCGGCAACGTCGCCGGCTGGGTCCAGTCCGCGATCGAGACCGGCACCGCGCCGGACGACCAGGCGGTGTCGATCGTCGTGCACATGGCGCTGAAGGACAAGGCCGGGCTGGCGGGCCTGGTCGCCTCGGTGTCCACGCCGGGCAGCGTCCAGTACGGCCACTACCTGAGCGCCGCCGACTTCCAGGCCCGTTACGCGCCCGACGCGTCCGACGTCGCCGCGGTGCGGGACATGCTGGCCGAGGCCGGAATGGCGCACGTGACGGTCGGGCCGCTCGGCGCCTACGTGTCGGCGACGGCCACGGTCGGCCAGTTGCGCACCGCGTTCGCGGTCAGCCAGAAGCTGTACCGCTACGGCAGCACCACCCTGCGCGCCAACAAGGAGGCGCCGCGCGTGCCGGCCGCGCTGGCCGCCAAGATCCTGTTCATCGAGGGCCTCGACGACACCACCTTCCTCAAGCGGCCGCAGCACATCTCGGTCACCGCCGGCACCCTGACGGCGCCCACCGCCCGGTCGTTGGCGCTGTCGTCGGCCGCGAGCCCCGCGGTGCTGGCGCCGCCGGTGGCGTCCAACACGCCGTCGCCCTATTGCAGCACCTATTTCGGCGACGCCAACGCCACGCTGAGCACCCAGCCGGCGCCTTATGGCAAGACGCTGCCCTGGCTGTCCTGCGGCTATACCCCGCAGCAGATCCAGTCCGCCTACGGGCTCAACCCGTTCAACATCGGCCTCGATGGGCGTGGCGTGACGGTGGCCATCCTTGATGCCTACGCCTCGCCCACCCTGCAGTCGGACGGCAACCACTACGCCACCCGCCACCACCTGCCGGCGCTGACCTCTGCCAACTTCTCGGAAGTCATCCCGGCCGGCATCTACGACGTGTCCGCCAGCGAGGCCTGCGGCCCGTACGGCTGGTGGACCGAGGAGTCGCTCGACGTCGCGGCGGTGCACGGCTCGGCGCCGGGTGCGAAGATCGTCTATGTCGGCGCGCGCGACTGCGGCAGCTCGCTGACCACCGCGCTGCTCGACACCATCTACGACCACCGCGCCGACATCATCACCAACAGCTACGGCAACAACGGCGAGGACGTGTCGCCGGCCGACGTCGCCACCGAGGACCAAGCCTTCATGGCGGCGGCGGCGCAGGGCATCACCGTGCTGTTCTCGTCTGGCGACGATGGCGACCTGTCGCAGGACAACGGCGTCGCCACCGGGTCGTGGGAAGCCACCAGCGCTTACGTCACCGGCGTCGGCGGCACCTCGCTGTTGCTCACCAACAGCCGCGGCGCCAAGACCGAATATGGCTGGGGCACCTATCGCGACTTCCTGGCCAACGCGACGGTGAACAGCGCCACCTCGATCACCACCAGCGGCCTGACCACTACCACGGTGGACGGCAGCACCTTCCCGGCGTTCAGCTTCTATTCCGGCAGCGGCGGCGGCATCAGCCTGCTCGAGGCGCAGCCCGAGTACCAGGCGGCGGTGGTGCCGGCGGCGCTGGCGACCACGCTGAACGAGGCGAGCGGCGAGTCGGTGCCGCTGACGCCGCACCGCGTCAGCCCCGACATCTCAGCCGACGCCGATCCCTATACCGGCTACCTGTATGGCGAGACCTATACCATCGCGAACGACGGCCACAGCGACATCGGCTGCACGCCGGAAAGTGCGACCACAGAGTACTGCGAGATCGACGAGGGCGGCACCAGCCTCGCCTCGCCGCTGACCGCCGGCGTGATGGCGACCGTGAACGAGGTTCACGGATTGCTGGGCCGGCCGTTCGTCGGCTTCGCCAACCCGTGGCTGTACAGCCACCGCATCGGCCAGACCGCCAACAGCGCCGGCATCAACCAGGTCAAGCCGCCGGCCACGCCGACTGCGGTGCTGCGCGGCTACGTCACCGACCCGAACGAGGTCCGTGTGGTGACGATCAACTCGGTGCCGGACCTGATCATCACCGCACCCTTCGCGCTGCAGGTCTGCTCCACCGCGATCTGCGAAGGCATCGACGACGTGTTCAACTACACCACCCCCGGCTACAACGACGTCACCGGATTGGGGGTGCCATTCGTTCCGCTGCTGGCGCTGCAGTAGGCCCTGCCGGGCGATATGGCGGCGGAGCGATGCTCCGCCGCCTAGTTTTGCCGGACGCCCGCTGCCAGGCCAGCGGCGATGAGGACGCCTCCACTCGCTCGCTTCGCCCACCGTCCGGCAGAGCGACGCGTCGTCAGCTGCGAAGCCTTCACCGCACCGAGGGCGTAGAGCGTGTCGGTGAAGCCGACGACCGCGCCGAAGGTCAGCACCAGGATCACGGCCTGCTCGGCGTAGTTGCCGCCCGGGCTGATGAACTGCGGCGCGAAGGCGATGAAGAACACGATGGTCTTGGGGTGGAAGACGCCGACGGCGATGTTGCCGGCGAACGCGGCCCGCGGTGAGACCGCCCTCCGGGGAAGCGCGTCAACCGGCTCGTTCCTGGCCTCCACGATCGCCGCCAGGCCCAGACCGATCAGGTAGAGCGCTCCGAGCCATTTCAGCGTGGTGAAGGCCAGCGCCGACCCGGCAAGCAGCGTATCGACTCCTGCCAGGGATAGGCTCATCGCCATGATGTTGCCGGCTGCCATGCCGGCTACCGAGGCCAGGGCCGTCCTGCGGCCCGAACCGATCGCGTAGCCGACGATGCTCATCACCCCGGGGCCCGGAACCAGCCCCATGAGCAGGGAAGCCAATGCGAAACCCATCCAGAGATGCGTGTCCATCCTGTCCCCATGACCATCTGGCCAGCCTCAGTGCGGAACGAACGGCGTTTCGGCTGATCCCGTGTCCACGACCTGTCCGTGTGGGCCAGCCATGGCTGCGCGGAGGTACCGATCAGGTCCGAACCATGAACCGGCGACCAGTGGCCGGCAATGATGTACCTGATCCTGGGATACCGGTTTTCGAGCCTGTGCAGCGTCCGGGCCGATCCGCCCGGGCGAGGTTGCTGCTGACCCGTTCCTTCAGGATGTTCCCGGCATGCGGCACATCTTGGTTCGGGAAATAGACGAAGGCGAGGTCGCCGACACGGGCGAGATCCGCGTCACATTCTTCACGGCGGCGTTTGTTCCCCTGTCATGCATTATCCCGTCGCCGCTGTGCCTCGCTTGGCTGCGCGCTTCTCGCGTCGCCTGATCGATCCGGGCGAGGAACTTGGACACGGCTGGGCTTGTCTCGGCATATCGTGCCACCCACCGCTACATCTTCAGTGCCACCTTCGGGAACTGGCGTGTTGGCCAAGGCGGAAACGGCAGATGAAGCCCGTAGTCGTGAGCGCGATCCCGTCCGACCGGCAGGTGGTGCTCGTGGACACGGCGCGTCCACCCTTGCCTGCAGCTTGGCTGCGCGCATCAGGTCGCCGCGCGCCTGCGTCGACGCTGCCGCCTGGCGTGGCTCCTGCTCCTGGAAGGTGGCAGGCGTGTCATCACTCATCACCCAGCCCGCGCGGCTTGATGCCGGCCACCGTGCAGAGCGGGGAGGACATTGACGCTACGGTGTCTGCCTTGCCTGCTCGACCGCGGCGACCACGGCCTGCGCGGCAAGGTCCAAGCGCGCTGCATGGCCCGGTACCTCGCGAAGAACGCGTTTCCGTACGGCCCTGCTTGTCGGTACGCTTCATGTCCTTCGGGAACGGCGCCACCATCCGCGTCGTCTCCCCGTCGGTGCAGAAGGAGGGGATGCCGGTGTCCACCGGGACGACGCGGGCGATGGCGCCTGGGTTCTGGTTGATGAAGGAAAGTGCCACTTCGCCACCGGACGCGTGTCCTCGTCGCTGCCGCCGAAGCCGGCGCGGTCGAAGGTGATCAAGTCCGCGCCGGTATCGCGGTGGATGGTGCCGAGCAGCGGATCCCAAGCTGACCCGTCCATACCGCTGCCGGCCTCGAACACCACCGGCGGCCGGCGATGATGTGGAACGCGACATGGCGGCCACCGACGTCGATCAGCAATGTCTGGGCAGCCGGGGATAGTGCGGTAACGGCTGGTGAGGATGCAGGTGGGGCAGTTGCGGCGAGGGAGCTCGCAGCAAACCGACCAGCGTCGTCGCGATCAGGATGCGCTTCTGCATCCAGTGCACCCTGCCCGTCGCTACGTAGGCGAATGCTGCGGATTTGTCGTCCAGTTGCAACCGGACGAGATGGCACTCCTGGCCGCGAAGCACTTCCTGCCCAGGTCATCGGCGATTGTCAGCATACTGTCACCCCCAGGACAGCAGAAACAGGCGCTACGACTCGGCCTGCATAGTCGTCAGGGAGATGCACGACGCGAGGAAATCGGTGTCGGAGTGAGGGGTATCCAGGTTGCGGACGCCCTCGGCACTGGTTGAGGGTATCCGGTGCGACGCCAGCCGTTAGCGTCGCCTTCAGCATTCGGCGGTATCGAGTGCCTGCGTCTTGCTGGCGCGTGCCGGCGGCCACACCTGTTTCCGGGGAAGCACGGTGTGGCCGTTGCACTACGAGCATCTCCGATACCCGCTCCCGTTCAGCACGGTGCCCTTTCAGGGTCGAGCACGCTGCCATCAGCCTTTGCTCGCTTGTTGGCCGATCCCTTCGGCAAGATTTGGAACATCGCGTAATTCGTCGTCTATCTGTTGACTGACCACAAGTCCTTCAACGATGACGATTATAGCCGCCACGATAACAAGAGCGAAGCCCGCGATGGCTGCTATCGTCCCACTTATCGTTACGATGGCAATCTTTGGTGCGATCGCGTCCAAAGCGCCAAAAAGCAGGGAGCTGATGAGGAGAATGGCAGCCACCAGACCAATCAAGGTGGCCCACGCCATCAACTTGCACCGACGCCTGTAGAGAAGCACTTGTCGTTTCAGGTTACTCTCTCGATTGCCTTCATGCTCTGCCGAACGATAATCTCCAACGGCGTCCCGATATCTGGTGACGGCACCATCGTAACGCTGCTGCAGAAACCCCATGAATATCCACGCCGCGAAGATGATGGACGCGTTGGGACCGATCGCTTTGAGAACGCTCGCAAGTTGACCCATTATACACCCACGATGTACAAACTTTGAATAGGTCGCCGATTATGAAGCCCATGTGCCTCCTGATCCAAGCCGTCGGAAGGTTCAATTTGACGGCAGTGCGTGTCGCCTCTGTCGACCGGCGTCGACCGGAGGTGCAGCACCAGCGGCAGGACGGGCTCGGGCACGTCCGCAACGTGCGCGCTCACGTCGACTCTCGCTCGATGTCGTCCAGGATGGAGTGGATCAGCGCCCAGTGCCGACATCTGCCCGGCGATCGCCTAGGTTCTGCCGAGGCACCCCCACCCTGGACGTGAGGTCAGCACGCGAAGCCGCCAGGCTGCGCGCTGCCCGTTCCGATCAGGTCACAGGCGCTCGTAGTCACCTGCCAGCCTGCGGCAGCAAGTCCTCCAGGTGAACGCCACGACCCTCGGGCGCGGCGACGAGACGAAGCCGCGCTCGTCATCTGCCAGCCTGATCACCTCCAGCCGGACGCCCGTGCGCCTGTGCCGCGTCCGCCGCCTGTTCGCCGGAGTAGCCCTGGTCCACGTGGGCCAGTGTGACGCTGTCGCCAGTCGTATCCTGCACGGCCGCGGCTGGGACGCCGACCGTTGCCCGGTCGTTCTCGTTGGCAGGCGTCACGTGAAGGGCCAGCAGGTGGCCGAGCGTATCGATCGCCATGTGCAGCCTGCTGCCGCGCACGCGCTTGTGTTCGTCCCACGCTCCACGCCCGCCATTCTCGGCGTGGAGCATGAAAGGCGGCGGCCGAGCACGGCCGCACTTGGCTCCTCCGCACGGCCTTCAGCCAGCGGCTGGCCCGGTCACACACGGCCTGACGTGTCAGGCCACGCCGTAGCGCACCAGGTAATGCAGACCGTTGAACACCTTGCGTGAGGGGTGTTCCCGTTGTCTGGCAGTTCGAGGCAGCAGCGTCAGGTCGGGACGCAACAAGCGCCTTGATCAGCTCTGCTGCTCAAGCGTCGTCAGACACGTCGGACGGATACGGCTTGTGGGCAGTCGTGGCCCCATGGAAACCGGGGATCCCATTGTTCCTGCTTCACGACAGCGTCTAGGCACCCAGCTCGGGTGCCGCATCCTCCGTCGCCGCGATCGCCGTTGCCGACTGTTCACCGACCGCCGCCAACAGCAGCACGTGTTCCGGCTCACCCATCCGTGCCCGGCGCAGGCGCTCGATGTTGGTCCGGACGACCGGATGCTCGTCGGCCAGGCGGCGGAACTCGCGCGCGCTGATCGCCAGAAGGTGGCCGAAGCCCAGCGAACGCACCGACACGCCCATTCGGCCCGTGCCCAGCAGGTCCTCGGCGCCCAGCACCGAGCCGGGGCCGTAGCGGATGTCGTGCTCGGCGACGTGGCTTTCGAACTGGCCGGCGCTGACGAAGTAGACCGTGCGCACGTGGCGGCCACGCTTCAGCACCCGCTCGCCCGGAGCGGTGAAGTGGATCGCCAGCGTCATCGCCAGGTCGTGCAGCACCGCTTCCGGCACGCCGTCCAGCGCCGGCACCGCCTTGATCCGGCTCTCGATGCCGCTCTTGAGGTTGAAGCGCAGGCGCCGCTCCAGCCGGTGCCGACGCAGCTCCACGCCACGATGCAGCTCGGCGTGCAGCTCCTCGCTGATCAGGCTCTCGCCCAGCAGCTCGTCGTACTGCTCGCCCTCCAGCCGCAGCGCGACCTGGCGCAGCATCCGGCTTTCCAGCGCCTCGGTGTAGCCCTGGTAGTGCAGGCGCATGGTGCCGATCGCCTCCTCCAGCAGCCTGCGCTGGCGTTCCAGCACCTCGGACACGATGTCGGCCAGGCGCACGCCGAGCGTCGGCTCCACACGGCGGCGCATGTAGCGGGTCAGCGACAGCGCCACGAGATGCGCGATCATCAGCATCTCGAACCGCTCCATCATGCAGTACATCAGCGGCGCATCGAGGCGCAGCCGGTGGTGCACGGTCTGCGCCATCCGGAACCGCCAGCTCGGGCTCAGCCGGCGGCGCACGGCGCGGACGTAGCCGAACCGGCCTTCCGCCCGGGCGCCGTCGATCATCGCTTCCGCGCTGCGGAGCAGCTGCTCCATCACGCGGCGCGAGATGCCGCGTATGCGGAACAGGTCGAGCAGGATGGAGCGCTCGTGGTTGGCGATGGTGATCAGCGCCAGCGTCACCCGCTGCCGTTCGCCGAGCGCGGTGTCGAAGGTGTTGGCCGCCTGCTCCTCGGCGATCCGGCGCTCCAGCCCCTCCATCACATGCCGGGTGGCATGGGACGGGAAGCCGAACTCGCCGGCGATGCGCCGGGTGCGGTCGCGCACCTCGCCCAGCCCGATCTCCAGCACCTGGTGGCGCTGCGCTTGGTCGATCGGCGAGAGCTGGTCGAGGTGCAGCGCCACCACCAGGAAGCGCAGCGTCCCGCCGTTCAGGAACAGGGTGAACAGCACGAAGCCGGTGGCGACGATGCCGACGAACCTGGCCACCGGCGGGGACACGTGCGGGTTCTCCGTCACCGCCAATGCCAGCGCCAGGGTGATGGCGCCGCGCAGCCCGCCCCACACCATGGTCGCCTTGAACCGGGTCGGCACTGGCGGCGACAGCCGGGTGGCGGCCAGGATCGGCAGCAGCCCGAAGATCACGGCGGCGCGGGCGGTCATGCCGGCCGCGACGGTGATCCCGATCAGCACGAGGTCCCAGCGCGTCATGCCGACCAGCAGGCGCGGCACCAGCATGGAGGCCAGCAGGAACACGAGCGAGCCGGCGCAGAACACCAGCTGCTCCCAGAGCTGCTCGCCGAAGCGCCAGGTCTGCGGGCGCAGGGTGGAGGGGCCATACGCCGAGAAGGTCAGCCCGGCGGCGGCGGTGGCGACCACGCCGGAGAAGCCGAACACGCGGTCGCAGACGATGTAGGCGACGTAGGGCAGCGCCAGGGTCAGCGTGACCTCGCCCGCCGGGGTGCCGCCGATGACGGCGATGGTGGCGAGCGTCAGCCGGCCCAGCACCACGCCCACCGCCACCGCGCCTGCGAACGAGACCGCGAAGTCGAGGGCCGCGTGGCCGACGGAAATGTGCGCGTGGCTGGTCAGGGCCGGCAGCAGGATGCCGAAGATGGAGATCGCGGCCGCGTCGTTCAGCAGCGCCTCGCCCTCGACCAGGCGGGTGAGCCGGGTGGCGGCGCCGATCTCGCGGAAGATGGCGGCGACCGCACTCGGGTCGGTGTTGGCGACGATGGCGCCGAGCGTGAGGCAGACCACCAGCGGCTGGCCTGCCACCGGATACAGCGCGAAGCCGATCGCGGCCGTGCTGGCCACCACCGCCACCACCGCCAGTAGCAGCACGGTGGCGGCCTCGTGCGCCAGGCGGCGGACGTCGATCGCGAGCGCGCCCTGGAACACCAGGATCGGCAGGAAGATCAGCAGGAACGCCTCGCTGTCGACCGGGAAGTCGAGCAGCGTGCGGGCGGCGCCGTTGAACGCGTCGATCGCCGGCGAGCGCAGCAGGAGGTCGGCGGCGCCCCCGAGCAGGATGCCTGCCAGCGCCAGCAGCACCGTTTCCGGCAGCTGCAGGCGACGGGCGATCGGCTGCACCGCGGTTCCCAGCACCAGGAGCAGGGCGATTGCAAGCAGCACCGCCGGCAGTCCCGCAACCATCATGCGCCTGCCGCCTCCGCCCCGGGGTTCCCAATCATTCTGCCATGTCCATGCGTCGATTGCATGACATCACGACGTGGATGCGCCGACGGCGCAGCCGGGTCGGTCGGTCAGCGACGCTCCGGACCCGCCTCCGCGCGATCGGTCGCCTCGATCCAGGCGCGTGCCCGCGCGTCCGGGTCCGGGTCCGCCACCACGTCGGACACCACGGCCACCGCGTCGGCGCCGGCCCGGAGGCAGGACGGCGCACGGTCTAGGGTGATGCCGCCGATCGCCACCAGCGGGACGGCACCGAGGCGGCGCTTCCAGTCGCCGATCCGCTCCAGCCCCTGCGGCGCCCACGGCATCTGCTTCAGCGTGGTCGGCCAGATCGGGCCCAGCGCCACGTAGTCCGGCGCCACCGACAGGGCACGATCGAACTCGGCGTCGGAGTGGGTGCTGACCCCGAGCCTGATCCCGGCGCGCCGGATCGCGGGCAAGTCGGCGCCGTCGAGATCCTCCTGGCCGAGATGGAGGAAGCCGATCCCCTCGTCGATCGCCGCCTGCCAGTGGTCGTTGAGCACCAGGCAGGCGCCGTGGCGGTCGCACGCCGCCTTCGCCGCACGGATCCCGTCGCGCAGCGCCGGGTCGTCGGGCGACTTGTTCCGGAGCTGGACCAGACGCGCGCCGGCCTCCGCCATGCGACGCACCCAGTCGGCGCTGTCGACGACGGGATAGAAGCGGCCGGCCAAGGCCTGCATCACACGAACGCCCGGCCCAGCACCGGGGTCGAGGGGCTCGCCATCTCGCGCGGCTCCATCGGGTCGGCCAGGCGCGCGGCCTGCCCGGCCTCGATCGCCAGACGGAAGGCGCGCGCCATCGCCACCGGGTCGCCGGCCTGCGCCACCGCGGTGTTCAGCAGGATCGCGTCGTAGCCCATCTCCATCGCCGCCGCCGCCTGGCTCGGCAGGCCGATCCCGGCATCCACCACCAGCGGCACCTCCGGGAAGTGTGCGCGCAGCGCGCGCAGCGCCCACGGGTTGTTCAGGCCGCGGCCGGAGCCGATCGGAGCGCCCCACGGCATCAGCACCTCGCAGCCGGCGCGGAGCAGGCGCTCGGCCACCACCAGGTCCTCGGTGGTGTAGGGGAACACCGAGAACCCGTCCTCGGTCAGGATGCGCGCCGCCTCGACTAGGCCGAACACGTCCGGGGTCAGGGTGTCGGTCTCGCCGATCACCTCGAGCTTGATCCAGTCGGTGCCGAACACCTCGCGCGCCATCTGCGCGGTGGTCACGGCTTCGCGCACCGAATGGCAGCCGGCGGTGTTGGGCAGCACCCGCACGCCGAGGCCGCGGATCAGCGACCAGAATCCCTGTCCGGCTTGCGCCGACGACGCCTCGCGACGCAGCGACACCGTCACCAGCTCGGTTCCCGAGGCGCGCACCGCCTCGGCCAGCACGTCGGGGGACGGATACTGCGCCGTGCCCAGCATCAGCCGGGAGCGGAGCTCGGTGCCGTAGAACAGCATGGTCAGCCTCCCTGCATCGGCGCCAGGATCTCGACGGCACTGCCTTCGGCGAGCGGCTGGGCGGCACGACGGGCAGCCGGCACGAAATCGCCGTCGACGGCGGTGGCGACGCGCAGGCTGCCGTAGCCGAGCTCGGTCAGCGCCGCCTCCAGGGTCGCGGCGGCAACGTCGCGATCCTCGCCGTTGACACGTATCCTCATGCCCATCCTCCGGCGCTCCATCCTACAGGAACCACGTCACGACTAGGCCGCCCGCAGCGATGAAGGTGATCGCGTTCGTGGTCCACCCTAGCAGGTTGGTCAGGCGGCCGTTCACCCGGTCGCCCATCACCGCGCGGTCGTTGGTCATCAGAAGCATCATGAACAGCAGCGGCGGCACCGAGAAGCCCTGCACCACGCCAGACCAGACCAGCGCCCGCATCGGGTTGAAGCCGAGGAAGTTCAGCGCCACCGCAACCACCGTCGTCAGCGCGATGATGGCGTAGAACAGCTTCGCCTCGTGCACACGGGCGTTCAGGCTGCCGGGGCGGCCGACGCTCTGCACCAAGTCGTAGGCGGCGCCCGTGGTCATCACCGGCACCGCCAGGAAGCCGACGCCGACGACGCCGAGCGCGAACAGCAGCTTTGCCGCCGGTCCGGCCAGCGGTTCGAGTGCCGCCGCCGCGTCGGCCGCGTTGTTGACCGCCATGTGGCCGGCGGCATGCAGGGTGGCGCCGGTGGACAGAATGATGAAGTACAGGATCACGTTGGAGAACAGCATGCCGACCATCACGTCGCGTCGGGTGCGGGCAAGCTCGGTGTCGGAGGCGCCCTTGCGCTGCCAGACCTCGGGGCGTCCCTGCTCGATCTGCTCCTCGACCTCCTGGTTGGACTGCCAGGTGTAGATGTAGGCCGATAGCGAGGTGCCGATGCAGGCCACGATCAGCGACAGGAAGTCCGCGTCGAGCCGCACATGCGGCACGAAGGTGCCGCGCAGCACCGCGAGCAGGCCAGGATGGGCCAGCACCGCAGAGGCCACGTAGGCGAACAGGGCCAGCGCCAGCCAGCGGAAGATGCCGCGCAGCAGCGCGTAGGAGCCAAAATACTGGAACGACAGGATCACCGCGCCGGCAGCGATCACGATCACCGGGATCGGCACCGGCAGCAGCAGGTTCAGCGCGGCACCGATGCCGCCAAGGTTGGCCGCTGCCTCGATCACGTTGCCAGCGAACGCGCCCAGCATCACGGGATAGAGCACCCACCACGGGTAGCGGTCGCGGATCACGGCGAACAGGCCCTTGCCGTAGACCCGCCCGAGCTTGGCGGCCAGGTAGACCACCACGACCATCATCGGCAGCACGACCGGGGCGATCCACAGGAAGGCCAGCCCATATTTGGCGCCGACGCTGGCATAAGTGCCGATCGCCGACGGATCGTCGTCAGCGGCACCGGTGACGATGCCCGAGCCGACCAGCCTCAGGAGGCCGCCGCGGTGGGGCAACTCCGTTGCCGGACGGGAGGGATCGCGTAGCTGATCCGGCATCGATGCCTCCCCCGACGCCGTCGGAGCGGCCGACTCAAGCGGTCGGGACGGCCGCCGGTTCGATCACCCGGCTGCCGAGCAACGCGTCGGCCAGCCGCATCGCCAGCACCGGCGCCAGCAGGTAGCCGTGCCGGAACATGCCGTTGACGTGCACCGGATCGGCGGCGGTGTCGAGGCGCGGCATGTTGTCGCCGAAGGACGGGCGCAGGTCGGCGGCGATCTCCAGGATCTCCGCCTCGGCGAAGGCCGGATGCAGCGCGAAGGCAGCGCTCATCAGCTCCATCATCGAGCGCAGGCGCGGCGGTCCGCGCTCCTCGCTCTCGATCATGGTGGCACCCAGCATGAACACGCCGTCCGCGCGCGGCACCAGGTAGATGGGGAAGCGGGGATGCAACAGCCGCACCGGCCGGTGCAGGGCGATGCCGCGGGCTCGCATCAGCAGCATCTCGCCGCGCACGCCGCGCAAGCCCGGCAGCACCGTTCGCGCGGCGATGCCGCGGGCGTCCACCACGCGGTCGAACCGGCCGGGCGGCAGGTCCGGCTCCCCGAGCGCGACATGGCCGCCGAGCGCCTCGAGCCGTCGCGCCAGGGCCGGCAGCGCCTGGCGGGGGTCGAGATGGGCCTCGCCGGGGAAGAACAGCCCGCGTCCGAAGCGCCCGTCCAGATCCGGCTCCAGCGCCGCGATCCCTGCCCCGTCCAGCGCCTCATGGCCGGTGGTGCGCCGGGCCATGCGGTTGAGCTCGCCGGCGTCGCGTCCCAGCGCCAGCACCAGCGTGCCGGCGGAACGGGTGTCCGGCACCTGGCGGCGCCACCAGTCCAGCGACGGCAGCGCCATCTCGGTCAGGCCGGGCGGCGCGTTCTCCGCCTCGCACCAGGGGGCGAGCATGCCGCCAGCCTTCCAGGAGGCGCCGGAGCCGATCACCGGTCCGGCTTCGGCCAGCGTCACCGCGGCCCCGCGCTCCGCCAGGGTCACCGCGCAGGCCAGCCCGGCGACGCCGCCGCCGCGCACCAGCACCGACAGCGGCGCGGTCATGGCGGCGGGGAAGCGCCGTCGAGGCCGAGGTGGCGGAACACCGCGATCTCGCCATTGCCGCAGAAATCGTCCTCGACCGAGAGGGCGGCCATCAGCTCCGGGGATAGCCGGATCCGCCGATCGCGCACCGCCTGCAGCATCGCGGTCGCGGCCTCGGGGCGGAACGGCAGATCGAGCAGGTCGGGTCCCCAGCAGCGGATCAGCGTGCGCGCATACTCTTCCACGCCGTCGTAGATGCGCTCCAGGGTCGGGAACACGTCCTGCGACAGGCCATCGTGCCGGAACAGCGGAGTCGCGGGCACGGTACTGTCATCATAGCCGATGACTTGGCCGTGCGGCGCGGTCAGGAACGCTTCCAGCATCAGGCCGTAGCCGCCGGTGAAGTCGGCGACGTTGCCGTCGGCGAAAGCGCCGAAGGCGTGGCCGCCACCCGCCCGGACCTGCGACGCGTCGTGCGACACGCCCATGTAGAGCCCGATCAGGGGCCGGCCGAGGGCGGTCTGGATCGCGGTCTGCATGGTGCCGCTGTAGCCCACATCGACGAAGCCGACCGGTCCTGGCGCGGTCAGGCCGACCTGTTCGGCATAGGCGGCGAAGGCACGCAGGGCGTGGGTGCCGTGCGCGGCAATCCCGTCGCCCATCAGCTCGATCATGCAGCGCACCAAGTCGGCGTCGCGGGGGAAGCTGACCGGATGGTGTCCGTGGCCGAGGGCGGCGTCCGGCACGAAGCCGAGCCGGGCCAGGAGGAACGCCTCCAGCGAGCCGTTGAACCCGGCGCCGCGCAGCACCGCGTCCGGGTCGAGCCCCCGCCCCTGCGCCGCCGCCAGCGCCGCCCGGCGCGAGCAGTGCAGGTAGGAGGAGGGCGGCAGGTCGGTCCGGCCGCTTTCCGCACGCACCGCGTCGTAGAGCCGCTTCAGGAACCAGCCCTCGCGGGACACGAAGAACAGTTGCCGCATGTGCCGCAGCGTCGGGTGCCGCGCCAGCCAGGCGACGAAGGCGAACACGAGCGGACCGAATAGCAGCGTGCCCGCCTCCTCCGGCTCCCGCACGGTCAGGAGCGGGTCGGCCGGGTCGAGGTAGGGCGCGTTGAACAGCCGGGCAGCGACCGGGCCCAGCAGGATGTCGTCGCCGAGCGTCCGCTCGCCCGCCGGGCCCAGTCCGTGGAAGTCGAACAGGGCGGCGGGGCCGAGGACGTGGAAGTGACGGATGCCGTGGTCGGCGGTCTGCTGGATATCGGACTGTTCGTTGTCGCCGACATGCAGCAGACGCGGCGCGGCACCGGCCTGGCCCTGTTCCTGCGCCGCCACGAGTGGCCACAGGTCGCCGCGGTCCTTCCGGGCGCGACGCTGCGAGGACAGGTAGACTTCGTCGACCGTGATGCCGGACTGGGTCAGCACGGCGTCGAAGGCGGGGCGCGGGAGGTAGCTGTCGCTGGTCGCGAGCACGCGTCGTCCCGTGCGCCTGGCGTGATCGAGCGCGTCGATCATGATCGCGCGCGGGCGCAAGGTGCGCTGGTCGAGCGCCACCTCCTCGTGACGCACGAAGGCGAGCGCCTCCTTACTCCAGCCCGGCCTGGCGTCGGCGGCGAAGCGGGCGTGGATCTCGTCCAGGTCGACGTCGCCCGCGGCACCCGGCGTCTGTCGTGCCGCCGCCTCGGCCGCGCGCCGGTGCCGGACGAAATCATCCGCGCCGGGATGGCGACGGGCCGCCTGCAGCTCCAGGAAGCGGTGCACGGCGTCGGGCTGGAGGCAGATACGGGTCAGCAGCGTGTCGAACACGTCGAACGAAACCGTGTCCACCTGCGCGATCGTGTCCAGCAGCCCGGCATGGGAGGCACGTCGGTATTGCTCCATGTTGCGGCTGCTCCAGCCGGGGCGGCACAGCCCGCGCTCGTAGTCGAGCTCGGTGAAGGTGTAGCCGGCGTCCTGCGCCACCAGCACGATCACCCGCTCGATGGCGTGCATGATCGTGCCGTCGGTCTGGCCAAGCTCGGGCGGGAAGTCGTCGGTCCGCCAGGGATGGTCGAGCAGGGGCGCGATCGCTTCCGTACGGGCCCAGAACATGCCGCCGACGGGGTAGTCCAGCATGCCGGTCGGCACCGACGCGCGCAGGCCCAGCCGGTCGAACAGTGGCTGGGCCAGATGCCGGTTGGACAGCCAGTTGTAGCCCCAATAGCGCATCTCCTCGCCGGGCGACGCGGTCAGCACGCCGAGCTTCGGGTCGTCCACGAAGCGCTGGATCAGGCCGCTGACCACCGCGCGCGCCGGCAGCAGCGTGCGCAGCAGGACCTGCCGCCAGCCGGCCTGATCCATGCCGCGGTAGAATGACTTCTTGGTGTGCAGGTGCAGCACGAGGTCGTGGGTGGCGACGGCGTGGCGCAGCCCGACCAGGAACGGCCCGAAGTTGCGGCCGCGGTTCTCGGCGACGTGCACAAGAAGCGAGGCGTCGAGGGTATGAGTCGCGAACTCGGCCTCGATCCGCTCCGCCTTTTCCGGCTCGTCGGTGGTGATGAGCAGGGAGAAGCGGTACGGCAGCATCGCCAGGGCGATGCAGATCTCGCCGAACAGATCGACGTGGAAGACGTGCGCGACGACCGCGATCGTCGGCTGCTGCGAGGGTGCCTCCAGCAACAGGAGGCGTTCGACCGGGCGCCCGAACGGGTCCCAGGGCGGGTCGGCCAGCACTGAGACCGGCCGGTAGCCTTCGGCGGTCCCGCGCTGGAGGTAGTGGGTGAGCGGGTCGTCGAGCTCCGGCCGCAGGTGCCAGGCCTGTTGGAGGTAGTCGCGCACGTCGAATAGCGGGCTTGGGTTGGCCCGGGCGCGGAAGCCGACCGCCAGGTAGTGCTCCAGCGGGTCGAGGTCGCTCCGCCGGGCCGGCGCGTGGTGCCGGAGATACCAGTCGGCGTCGAACAGGCCCGAGTTGGCGACTAACGCTTGGCGGCGCTCGATCAACTGCCGCCGCACGAGTGCCTCCTGCCGTTCCCGATCGGCGGTGGTCGCATCGAGTTGGGGCGAAAGGCGATCCATCCGGAAACGCTACCACCTGCCGGAGGGCCGGTTAAGCGTGATGCGGCCGGTCCCGCCCACTGCCCGCCGGCGCCCGCCACTGCCCGCCGGCGCCCGGTTTGCCAGTGTCTGCTGATGTATTGACCGTATAGAGACACAGCGGCAGGGAGGACATAACGGTGCAGGGTGTGGTCAAGAAGTGGGGCAACAGCGCCGCCGTGCGCATTCCAGCCGCCGTGCTGGAAGCGGCACAGGTGCGCCTGGACCAGCCGGTCGATGTCCGCAAGGAGGGTGGGCGGATTGTCATCGAGCCGCTTCGCCCGGCCCGCTATGACATTGCAGTGCTCGTAGGCGGCATCACAAACGAGAACCAGCGGGTCTGTCGAGATGAACAAGCCCGTCGGCCTGGAGGCTTGGTAGTGGTGCCGGCTACATCTCGGAAGCCGGCGACATCGTACGGCTGAAGTTCGGCCCGCAAGCCGGACACGAGCAGGCCGGTCATGGATCCGCGGCGTGCTCAGCCCGGCCAGCTACGTCAGCGCGACGGAGGTGGCGGAAGTCCGCGCCAAGCTACGGGCGCTGATCGGGTAGAAGCGTGACGCGGGCCGCCGACTCGTTCCGAACGACCTGTGCACTGCGAGATAGGTCTTGGAATGATGCAGGTGATGGAGATGTAGGCGAAGTGCAGCCGAGGCAGCGATTTGTCCATGCTCCTCGCCAAGGACACGCCAAGTGGCTGGGCGACACGCCAGCATGTGCACGCGGCACCAGCCCACCAACACCGCATCTGCCGCTGCCCGAATCCAGGACGGGACCGCTCCCTCCTACTCCGACAACAGCCCGCACAGGTCGGCTCACGAGGCTCCAGGCCATTCCTGTTCAGGTTCGAGACAGGACAAGGATTACCAATACGGAGCTGGGGTAGTTGCGTAGTGACTACAGAGGAAATCCAGGTTAACGTGCCCGACGACCAACCAGAAGCACGGTCATCGAGGATTAGGCTATGGAACTGTCGATACGCGATGCCAAAGCCCGCTTTACTGAAGCTGCCGCTGCCGCTGCCCGTGGTGAACGTGTCATCGTCACCAAGCACGGCCGTCCCTTCATTGAGCTGGTTCCAGTGCGAGAAGCGGCGGGGATGGACTTCGACAAGGCTGCTGCCGTTCGGCGGGAGCTGGGTCTCGACGGTCTCCGCGTCAACGTGCCTCCAGGATTCGACGATCCGGCTTTTAGCCGCCGAGTGCTGGACCTGCCTGATTGAGACTGCTGCTCGACACGCACATTGCGGTGTGGGCAGCGCTCGACCCGGATGCGCTGTCGGATGCCGAGCGTGCGCAGATGACGAAAGCCGACGCCCCGCTCGTCCTCTCGTCGGTGGCAGTCTGGGAAGTGCGACTCAAGTGGAACAGTCTCTATATCTCCGGAACGCGAAAAGGCCCGGTCCATCCCGGAGCGATTGTTGCGTTCGCCACTGCGGTTGGCTGGGAACTTCTTCCACTGACCGCTCGTCACGCCAGCGCCGAGCTCTCGCACCCACTCGACCACAAAGACCCGTTCGATGAATTACTGCTCGTCCAAGCTCAAGAGGAGAACATGCGGCTCATCACGCGGGACGCTAAATTGATTGGCCACCCGCTTACCGTGAAGTCCGATTTTGACGTAAGCCTGTAAGTACTATTTTCAAGAGTTAATAGGTCGCAGTGGACATGCGCCGGGTTGGCCTGCGGAGCGGGGCTACACGATTCTGTTGCGGCAGGAGCGCGCAGACCTGGAGATCATTTTCGATGACCGACGACGAGTTCTCGCGACACTACACGGTGTTGAGAAACGAGGTAACGGAAGCGACCCATAGCTATTACACATATAAAGCAATCAACAACTTCGCGGCGGAGAATGAGCTTCATCTGCGTCGGATCAACGCGGCTTCAGATTTTTGGATAATCACCCAGCGCGTTTTATATTCAACGTTCATGCTCGCCATAGGACGCGTATTTGATAGGGATGAGCGATCATTCTCGATCCACAAGTTTCTGGACCAGATTGTAGCACATCCAGAACGGTTTTCCAGAATTGCACTTGCAGAGCGCAAGAAGCGTCAACTTGGTTTTCAGGAGGAATGGCTAGACGATTACATGAAAGAGGTTTGGGAGCCAAACGCTGCTGAGCTTCACAATTTTCGCGAGGCACTTGCTCCCAGCCGCGCTAAATATGATGCGATCTACAAACATCTGAGGCATAAAACTATCGCTCATAGCGATATGGATAGAGACGCGATCAAGGTCTTCGTTGGTAGAAGCCGCCACGGAGATATCGAAGACATTCTCTACGTTCTGACCGACTTGCTGGATTGTGTTCGGCAGTTGTGGGACAATGGAGTGCGTCTTGAGCCGGGCATTCGGACACATGACCACGGTTGCCGACCGGAAACAATAACACGCCAAGCTCTAGTTCATTTTATGCGCTTATGAAAGATCGAGAGACGGTAGGAACAAGCGGCATGTTCTTGACATTGATCGTGTGAGTTCAGGCTAATTTGTGACTCGCCTTGCTCCCGCACATATCTCGAACCCGTCGGTTCGCGCTACCGCCACCAACGTCATCCCCGCCTGTTCCGCTACCCGCAGTGCCAGTGCCGTCGGCGCGGACACCGCGGCCAGCACCGGCGCGCCCATGATTGAGGCCTTCTGTACCAGCTCGACCGAAATGCGGCTGGTCATCACGACGATTCCGTCGGCCGCCATCCGGCCGGACGCGGCCAGCGCGCCGTGCAGCTTGTCGAGCGCGTTGTGGCGGCCGACATCCTCGCGCAGGAAGATCAGCCCCTCCTGCTCGGTCCAGAAGCCGGCGGCGTGCACGGCGTGGGTGCGGCGATTGAGCACCTGCGCCGGGCGCAGCGACTCCATCGCCGCCTGCACGGCCTGCGGGGTGTAGCGCCGGCCTTCCGGCACCACACGTGGCGGCCGAAGCGCCGCGTCCAGGCTTTCCAGCCCGCATAGACCGCAGCCGGTCGGGCCGGCAACATGACGGCGGCGGGAATCGAGCGTCCGCATGGACGCCTCGCCGACCCACAGGCGCAGCTCGATGCCGCGCGGCGGTGAGCCCGGTCCGACGCCCAGCAGCACGGTCTCGATTTCCTCGATCTCGTCTACTGTGCCGACGATCTCCTCGGACAGGCTGAAGCCGCGCGCGAAGTCCTCCAGGTCGAGCGGCGTCGCCATCATCACGGCGTGGGAGGTGCGGTTGTAGGAGAGGGCCACCGGCATCTCCTCCGGCACCTCGCGCGTCCCGCGGGTGAACGCGCCGTCGCGCCAGCTCAGGCGGTCGATCCGCCGGACCGGATCGACCGCCTCCATGGCCTATTCCACCGTCACCGACTTGGCGAGGTTGCGCGGCTGGTCCACGTCGGTACCCTTCAGCAATGCCACCTCGTAGGCCAGCATCTGCACCGCGATGCTGTGCAGGATGGGGGCGGTGAACGGATGCGCCTGCGGCAGCACGATCAGCTGCTCCGCGACACGCTCCAGGCGGGCCGCTCCGGCCGGATCGGTGAACAGCAGCAGCCGTCCGCCGCGGGCGCGGGCTTCCTGCAGATTGGACGCGGTCTTGTCGAACAGCCGGCCCGACGGCGCGCTCGCCACCACCGGCACGGTGCGGTCGATCAGCGCGATCGGCCCGTGCTTCATCTCGCCGGCGGCGTAGGCTTCGGCGTGGATGTAGGTGATCTCCTTGAGCTTGAGCGCGCCCTCGAGCGCCACCGGGAAATGCGCGCCGCGGCCGAGATACAGCACGTCGCGCGCGTCGGCGACCACCTCGGCGGCGTCGCGGATCGCGGGCTGAAGCGCGAACAGCTCCGCCGCTCGGCCGGGCAGGTCGAGCAGCGCCTGCACCAGTTCCTCCTCGCGTGCCTCGGACAGGGTGCCTCGGGCGCGGCCGGTGGCGATCGCCAGGCAGGCCAGCACCGAGAGTTGCGCCGTGAACGCCTTGGTGCTGGCGACGCAGATCTCGGGGCCCGCCACGGTGTCCAGCACCAGGTCGCTTTCCCGCGCCATGGTGCTCTCGGCGACGTTGAGCACCGACAGCACGTGCTGGCCGCCGGCGCGCAAGGATCGCAGGGCGGCCAGCGTGTCCGCGGTCTCGCCGGACTGGCTGATCAGCAGGCCGAGCCCGCCCTCGGCCAGCGGCGGCTCGCGGTAGCGCAGCTCGCTCGCCACGTCGGCATCGACCGGGATCCGCGCCTCGCTCTCCAGCCACCAGCGTCCGATCATCCCGGCATAGAACGCCGAGCCGCAGGCGGTGATGGTGATGCGCGGCACCCGGGCAAGGTCGAACTGCAGCTCCGGCAACACCACGCGTCGCGTGCCCGGGTCGATCATGCGCTGCAACGTCTGGCCGATCACCAGCGGGTGCTCGTGCAGCTCCTTCTCCATGTAGTGGCGGTAGCCGTCCTTGCCGATCGCCCCGCCCGGCAGCGCGCTGTGCCGTATCTCGCACGGCACCTGCTTGCCGTCGGCGTCGAACATGTCGGCGCCGGAGCGCGACAGCACCGCCCAGTCGCCGTCGCGCAGGTAGGCGATGCGACGGGTCAGCGGCGCTAGCGCCAAGCTGTCGCTGCCCAGGAACATCTCGTCCTCGCCGAAGCCGACCGCGAGCGGCGCGCCGTGGCGGGCGCCGATCATCAGCTCCGGGTGGCCAGCGAAGATCATCGCCAGCGCGTAGGCGCCGCTCAGCCGCTTCAGGCAGGCGTGCGCCGCCTCGTGCGGCGCCATGCCCTCCTTGAGGTTGAGGTCGACCAGCTGCGCCACCGTCTCGGTGTCGGTCTCGGTGGAGAACACCTGCCCCTGCGCTTCCAGCTCGGCGCGCAGCTCGGCGTGGTTCTCGATGATGCCGTTATGCACCACCGACACGCGTGCGGTGCCGTGCGGATGGGCGTTGCCCTCGGTCGGCGCGCCGTGCGTGGCCCAGCGGGTGTGGCCGATCCCCGTCACGCCCGGCAACGCACGCCGCTCCAGCACTTCGCCCAGCCGGTCGAGCTTGCCTTCGGCGCGCCGGCGCTCGATGTGGCCGTTCACCAGCGTGGCGATCCCTGCGGAATCGTAGCCGCGATATTCCAGCCGACGCAGCGCGTCGAACAGGAGTGGGGTCGCCTCCCGCGAGCCGACGACGCCGACGATGCCGCACATCAGTCCTTCTCCCGTTTCAGACGGGCACGCAGTGTGGCGCCCCGTCCCGGCTTGGTGTCCTGTCTGGTTCGCCCGAACGCCAGCGCGTCCGCGGGCACGTCGTCGGTGACCGTGCTGCCTGCGGCGACGAAGGCACGGTCGCCGAGCGAGACCGGTGCCACCAGGGTGGCATTGGAGCCGACGAACACCTCCGCGCCGATCGTGGTCCGGTGCTTGGACACGCCGTCATAGTTGCAGGTGATGGTGCCGGCGCCGATGTTGCTGCCGGCGCCGATCGCGGCGTCGCCGAGATAGGCCAGGTGGTTGGCCTTGGCGCCCGTGCCGAGCCGGGTCGCCTTGAGCTCGACGAAGTTGCCGACATGAGCGGCGTCCTCCACCACCGTGCCAGGACGCAGCCGCGCATAGGGGCCGATCAGCGCGCCCTCGCCCACCACGGCGCCCTCCAGGTGGCTGAAGGCGCGGATCTCGCTGCCGGCCCCCACCGTCACGCCGGGGCCGAACACCACGTTCTGGTGCACGGTGACGTCGGGGCCCAGCACCGTGTCAGCGCACAGGAACACCGTGTCCGGCGCCAGCAGGGTGGCGCCGTTCTCCATCGCCCGCCACCGCAGCCGGCGCTGCACCGCGGCTTCCGCTTCCGCCAGCTCCGAGCGCGAGTTGATGCCGCGCAGCTCCTCCTCCGGCGCCTCGACATGGCGCACGAGCGCGCCCTCGGCGGCGGCCAGTGCCACCACGTCGGTGAGGTAGTACTCGCCCTTGGCGTTGGCGTTAGCCACGAGGCCAAGCCAGCGGGCGAAGTCGCCGGCGGCAGCACACAGCACGCCGGCGTTGCACAGGCCGATCGACCGCTCCGACGGGGTCGCGTCGGCCCACTCGACGATCCGTCGCACGGTCTCGCCGCCGGCACCGTTCGGCTCCGTCACCAGCCGCCCGTAGCGGCCCGGATCCGCCGGACGCATCGCCAGCAGCGCCAGGCCGGTATGGTCCTCCTGCCGGCGCGCGACCAGACGGAACAGCGTGTCCGGCGAGACCAGCGGGTTGTCGGCGTACAGCACCGCGACATCGCCGGTGCCGAACAGCGACGCCGCCTGCAGCGCCGCGTGCGCGGTGCCGAGCCGGTCGTGCTGCACCACCACCGGATGCGGGCTGGCGACCGCCTCCAGCGCCGCCGCCTCGGGACCCGCCACCACCACGATGCGCTCGAACACCGCGGCGCAGCTATCGATGAGGTGGCGCAGCATCGGCCGGCCGGCGATCGGGTGCAGCGCCTTCGGCCGCGTGGACTTCATGCGGGTGCCGAGGCCGGCGGCAAGCAGGATGGCGGTGGCGTCGACGCGTTGGGACATCTCTAGCTGGCGGTAGCGGTCCATGCGGATGCCGTCAAACCCGGCCCGAACCGGAACCGATCAACAACCGTTACGGATTGCTGCATGACCCGACTTCAACGCGACCTGCCCCTGCTGGTGTTCGACCTCGACGGCACCCTGGTCGACAGCGTTCCCGACCTCGTCGCCTGCGCCAACCGCATGCTGGACCGGCGGGCGCTGCCGCATATCGAGGCGGACGAGTTGCGGCCGATGGTGGGCGACGGGCTGGTGGCACTGGTCGAGCGCGTGCTGCTCAGCCGGCGGGCGGTGCCGGACGGGCGGGCGGTCAGCGCCTACATGGCCGACTACGCGGTACACGCCGCCGACAGCTCGCGCCTGTTCCCCGGGATCGCCGCCATGCTGGAGGAGGCGCTGGCAGGAGGCTGGCAGCTCGCCGTGTGCACCAACAAGCCGGCGGCCGACGCGCGCCTGCTGCTCGGAGCACTCGGGATCGGTGCCTCGTTCGCGGCGATCGGCGGCGGCGACAGCTTCGCGTCACGCAAGCCCGACCCCGCCCACCTGCTCGGCACGATCGGGCTGGCGAACGGACGGCGCGAGCGGACGGTGATGATCGGCGACCACCGCAACGACGTCGCCGCCGCGCGTGGCGCCGGCATCCCGTCGATCTTCGCCGGCTGGGGCTATGGCGGCCCGGAGATGCAGGCCGGCGCCAGCACGGTGGCCGGCGATCCGGGCGAGGTGCCTGCCGTCGCCGCGCGCCTGCTCGACGCGCGACGGGTCCCGACCTGACGGCTGGACCACGGAGAGCTGGCACGGCTTGTGCAAGCAGCCTGCCCCCGCAACCCGATGCACGGAGCCCGATCCGCGATGCGCACCCGCTCGACCATCCTGCCGGACCATGCCCGGTGACGACGCGGCTCGTCCTCCTCGCCCTGCTGGTCCCGGTCGCGGCGGCCGCCGCCGCCCCGGGTGCCGAGCTCTATACGCAGCAATGCTCGAGCTGCCACCAGGCCGATGCCGCAGGGGTGGCCGGGCAGTACCCGCCGCTGAAGAACCGGGTCGACAAGATCGCCTCAACTCCGGAAGGCCGGCACTACCTGGCCGACCTGCTGACGCACGGCATGGCGGGCTCGATCCAGGCCGCCGGCGACACCTATGTCGGCTACATGCCGGCCTTCTCGCACCTCAAGGACGGCGAGATCGTCGCGGTGCTGGACTGGGTCTCGTCGCTCGGCGACAGCAGGCCGCCGCCCACCATTGCCGAAGCGGACGTGTCCGCGGCGCGCGCCCGCACCCTGACCGCGGCCGCGGTGGCGCAGGAGCGCAAGGCGCTCGACGCCCAGCACCCGCTTCCGTAGAACCGGGGAAGGCGTCCGCGATCGCGTCGCCGGTCCTGCCCCGTTCGGAGCGCGAAACGGTGGCTCCCTTCACGCTTCCCTTGTCCGGCGAGTCGGTGGACACCGTCGCGCACGTCATCCAGGTCGCCCTGACACCGGTGTTCATGCTGTCGGGCGTAGGCACGTTGCTGAACCTGTTCAACACCCGCCTCACCCGGGTGTCGGACCACCTGGAGCAGGTCTCGGAGGCCGTGGCCGACGAGCAGGACGACGAGCGCAGGGCCTTGATGCACAGGCATCTGGTCCGCCTGCACCGGCGCACCCTGATGCTGGACGCCGCGATCGTGCTCGGCGCCGTCGGCGGCGCTGCCACCTGCGGCGCGGCGCTGGCGCTGTTTCTGGGCAGCGTGCGAAACGGCGCTGCCAGCTCCTGGCTGGTGGTGCTGTTCGGCATCGCCCTGCTGTGCACGATGAGCGCGCTGGCCGGCTTCATCGGCGACAGCGTGCTGGCGTGGCACGGGTTGCGCATGGAGGGGCCGCTTCCGCGGCAGAAGCCCGCCGCGAAGGGATGATCAGGTGGCGGGAACTGCGCCGCCTGCCTGCTGCGCGGCAGAAGGCGGGTCGATGCTGATCCCGAAGCTGCGCCGCTCGACGCTGGCCGGATCGCCGGACAGGACCTGGTGGCGCGTCGCAGCACCGTCGCGCCAGAACCGGATCGAGTAGTTCCGGGCGCCGACGGTGAGATCCTGGATCGTGACGTCGGGCAGCCAGTCGGGAAGCTCGGGATCGATGAACACGCGGCCGGCGACCCCATCGGGCAGCAGGCCGAGCATCGACTGCAGCAGGGTGAAAGCAGAGCCGGCCGCCCAGGCCTGCGGCACGTTAGCGCCGAGATACTGCACCGGGAAATTGGTGCCGTCCTTCTGGATGCCGGCATACAGCTCGGGCAGCTGGTTGTCGCCGAAATGACCGGCGGCGCCGCTGATGTCGCGGGCGACCTGGGCCGCCTCCGCGCCGAAGCCGTAGCGCTTGAAGCCCATCGCGATCAGGGAGTTGTCGTGCGGCCAGACGGCGCCGAGCTGGTAGGCATACGGGTTGAAGGACCGGTGCGCAGCCGACAGGGTGCGTATGCCCCAGCCCGACCACATGTCGGGCTGCATCAGCCGCGCCACCACACGCGCCGCGCGGTCCGGCGGCACGATCCCCGACCACAGGCAGTGGCCGGGGTTGGACACGACCGACAGCACCGGCTTCTTGTCGCCATCGAGCGCGTAGGCGTAGGTGCCCTCGGCCTCGTTCCAGAACGCCTCGTTGAAGCGCTCGAACAGCCGGGCCGCCTTTTCGCGCAACGTGGCGGCGCGGGCCGCGTCGCCGAGATGGTCGAAGATGTGCGCCATCCGGCGCCAGGCATCGTAGACGTAGCCCTGCAGCTCGCACAGCGCCTTCGGTCCGCGCACCAAGCTGCCATCGGGATACATCACCGCGTCGCCGCTGTCCTTCCAGCCCATGTTCTCGTAGCCGGCAGAGGACCGGGTCTGGTACTCCTGGAACCCGTCGCCGTCGCGGTCGCCGTAGTCGTCGATCCAGGCGAGGCAGGCCTCGGCGGCTTCGAGGTGACGGTCGAGCAGGTCGCGCCGGCCGGTTGCGCGCCAGGCCGCGTGCAGGGTGATCAGCCAGAGCGGCGTCGCGTCGGCGGTGCCATAATAGGGCGTGTGCGGGATCAGCTTGAAGTGCGCAAGCTCGCCGTAGCGCAGCTCGTGCATGATCTTGCCGGGCTCCGCGTCGCGGTAGTCGTCGCGCGTCGTGGCCTGCAGGCCTTGCAGGACCCCGAGCGTGCCGGCGGCGAAATCCGGATAGATGGTCAGGTTCTGCAGCGACACGATCAGGCTGTCACGGCCGAACGGCGCCATGAACCAGGGCAGCCCGGCGGCGGGCATGAACGCCATGTGGTCGCCGTCGCCGATCGGCAGCCGGAGTGCCGCCATGTCGGCGGTCGCCTGGTGGAAGAAGCGGTAGAACTCCTCGTTGGAGGTGCTGATCTTCATCACGCGGCGCTGCCAGTCGCGCAGGTCGGCGGCATGGCGGTTGTCGGCGTCGTGGGCGACGCAGTCCCGCGGTGCCATGATCTCATGCCCGCAGTCGAGGAGGTCGTAGCGCAAGCAGCAATGCCAGCCTGCACCGGGCTCGAGGTCGATTGCGAAGCTCAAGCGGCCGTTGGCGTAGACCGCTTCCGCACCGACCGCGGTTATGGTGACGCCGCGGACGAAGTCTCCGTTGCGATAGGTATTCGCCAGTGACTGGCGGTCTGGGTCCCACTGCGTGGTGATCCGGCCGCGACGGACGATCTTGTCCGACTTCACCTCGAAGGTGTCAGCGAAGTCGCAGCGCAGCGCCAGCTCCAGGTTGAACCGCACCGGGTGGAGACCGTGGTTGGCGACGTCCAGATCCTCATGGATGCCGCCGTCGGCCTCGCGGCTGATTATCAGGGACATCGAGCGCGCGGCGACCGTGCCATCCTGCGTCAGCACGTCCGCATTGGTGAGAAAGATGCGGGACGCGTAGTAGGCGATGGCGCCGCCGTTGAGCAGCACCCAAGGCGTGCCGTCGGCGTAGATCGACCAGGCGCTGATCAGCCGGGTATCGCGGAAGTACAGACCCTTCTCGGACGGCCAGGCGATCTGCCCGTTCTCTTCCGAGATCAGCACGGTCTGACCCTGATGGATGGCGATCTGCGGCGGACCGACCTGGACCTTGAAAGGCATGTGCTCATCCTCCGGGCGTCGCTCGATGGAGCGCGTCAACGCGGAACGATCGCCGACGCCGCCTGGAAGTTGCGGCAGGCGGCGCGTCCGGCATATGACATCGAGTGGCACCTGATGGACCCGCCCAGCCTCCGATCAGGTCGAAACGCCAGGCGAGATCGAGCGGAAGCCGGACCGGAGGAGCCTTGTCAGTAGGCGGCGAGACCCTCTGCGCCAGTGTGCGGCTGCCCGAATGGCACGCTTGCGACCTGGCTCAGGCCGCTGTTGGTGTTGATCTGGTAGCCGACGATCTGGCCGTTGGCGCTGAGGCCGGCGTAAACGAACCGGTCGTCCTGGCTCGCCGCAAGGTCCAGCGGGAAGGCGCTGTTGGGCTGGCCCGCCGCCGGCGGCGCAGTCAATGCGACAGAAGCCACAATGCCGAACGGCTGCAGCGTGCCGTTCCCCGCCACCGCGTAGGCACCCAGGCTGCTGCTGGCGGTGTTCGAGACCAGGGCATCCTGGCCATCCGTCACGATCCAGCAGGCGCCGAGGCCTCCAGATGGAAGTTGGCTGGTGATCACGCCCAGCGTGTTGTCCGCGTTCACGGTGTAGGAGGACACCGTCGACGTTTTCTGCCCGAAGTTCGCTTCTGTCACCAGCAGGGCGCCGCTCGGCGTGAAGGCTTCGCTAAACGGCTCGTCGCCCTGCGAGGGGTTGAAGACCGGGTTCGATAGCGAGCCATCGGCGTTGACGTTGAAGACATCGACCGTCTTGGCCAGCCGCTCAGTGACCACCAGCTTCGTCCCGCCCGGCGAGAACGCCAGCGTCGAGACGCCGCCGTCGGGGCTACTCAGCGTGGCGAGCGAGTTCTTCACCGGCTTGAGCGTTCCTGACGCCTCGATCTCGAAGCCGGACAGCTGGTAGTCACCGCCGGCGTTGACGACGTAGACGAGGTTGCCGTGCTCGGCGATGCTGATGGGGTTGCCCCCACCCGACGGCGTGATGCTGGTCAGCGCCAGCCCGTTCTGCAGGACGCGGAACACGGAGATGTCCCCCGAGCCGGCGTTGGCCGCCAGCAGGAAACCGTGATCGGATGTGAGCGTCAGCGAGTAGCCCGCCCTCAGCGGATCGTTGATGCCGCCCTCGCCGCGACCACCGGTCGAGAATGTGCCGATCTGCCGCAGCGTGCCCTGCGCGTTGCGCGACCACATGACCACCTCGTTGCCAGACGGGGCGTTCGTGCTTGCGAACACCGCACCGGTGGATGTTCCGAATGCCGGCGTGGGCGTCTGCGCGGCGGCAGCGGACGCGCCGACCGCGGTCAGCGCAGCGGCCAGCATCATTCTTTTGGACACTCGATCCTCCATATCCTCGACATGGAGCATTTCGACGACCCGTCGGCATGGTTACAGCGCGGGAGGAAAATCCTTGCGGAGACCTGTTGCCAGCCGAATTGGGCGAACTCGTGTTGCGGATGCCGGACCCGACTGCTGGACGATGCGCATCGGACATGCGCCGGTTTGCTTTCACGCGTAGCCGTATCGTTTCCGGGTGTTGTGTCGCTTCAGACGACAGACTGTGTCGCCGGCGCCATCCGCCGTCCGACCGCAAGAACGGCGAGTGCGAGGTGGACCCGCGGCGACCGGCGCCGAAACATCCGTCAGGCTCTCCGATCGTCCGGCTCGTTCTCTCCAGATCTCTCCAGAACGTTCGTGCTACACGTCCAGGTTAGCGACTTTGAGGGCGTTGCCGACGATGAAGTCGCGCCTAGGCTCCACCACGTCGCCCATCAGGGTCGAGAACACCTGCGCCGCGTTCTCGATGTCGCCGACGCGGACCTGCAGCAGGGTGCGGACCGCCGGGTCGAGCGTGGTGGTCCAGAGCTGCTCGGCGTTCATCTCGCCCAGCCCCTTGAAGCGGTTGATGGCGAGGCCCTTGCGGCCCTGTCCCAGGATGCGCTCGTATGCCGAGGCGGGACCTGCGGCCTGCAGCGTGTTGCCGTCCAGGGTCAACGTGGCCTCGGTGCCGAAATCCTTTGCCAGCAGGTCGGCGTGCTCGGCTGCCCACAGCACGTCGGCGCTGCGCAGCGTCACCGGGTCCAGCCGGTACAACTCGCCGACACCGCGCACGGTGCGGCCGAGCTGCAGCCCGTCCGCATCCGCCGATACCTTCCAGCCGCGTTCCGAAGCGGGCGACGCCGCGTCCAGCCGGGCTGCCAGCGTCTGCACCCGCGCCTGCGACCGCGTCACGTCGCCGGTCAGGGCGCCGGCGATCGCCGCCTGCTCCAGGATCCACACCGGCGCCTTGACGCTGAGCCGGCGCAGCGCGCGCGCCGCCTCGCGCAGCCATCCGGTCTCCTCAGCCAGCTCCGATCCCGCCAGCACGCGTCCGTCGGCATAGGTGAGCCGCGCATGGGCCAGCGCCTTGTCGAGCAGGTACTGCTCCAGCGCCGCATCGTCCTTGAGGTAGCGCTCGTCGTTGCCGCGCTTGGCGCGGTACAGCGGCGGCTGCGCGATATAGAGATGGCCGCGATCGATCAGCTCCGGCATCTGCCGGAAGAAGAAAGTCAGCAGCAGGGTGCGGATGTGCGAACCGTCCACGTCGGCGTCGGTCATGATGACGATGCGATGGTAGCGCAGCTTGTTGATCGTGAATCCGCCCTGCTCCGGCTCGCCGCGCCCGATGCCGGTGCCGAGTGCGGTGATCAGCGTGCCGATCTCGGCCGAGCCCAGCATGCGATCAAAGCGCGCGCGCTCCACGTTCAGGATCTTGCCCTTCAGCGGCAGGATCGCCTGGAACCGGCGGTCGCGTCCCTGCTTGGCGGTGCCGCCCGCGCTGTCTCCCTCGACCAGGAAGATCTCCGCCTTGGCCGCGTCGCGCTCCTGGCAGTCGGCCAGCTTGCCGGGCAGCGAGGAGATGTCCAGCACGCCCTTGCGCCGCGTGAGCTCGCGCGCGCGACGCGCCGCCTCGCGCGCGGCGGCCGCGTCCGCCACCTTGGCGACAATGAGCCGCGCCTCCTTCGGGTGCGTCTCGAACCAGTGCGAGATCGCGTCGGCGACGGCGGCGTGCACCACCGGCTGCACCTCCGAGCTGACCAGCTTGTCCTTGGTCTGGCTGGAGAACTTCGGATCCGGCACCTTGACCGACAGCACCGCGGTCAGCCCCTCCCGCATGTCCTCGCCGGATAATGCGAGCGCGTCCTTCTTGCCGATCCCTTCGGCATACTTGCCCACCACCCGCGTCAGCGCCTGCCGGAACCCGGCCAGATGCGAGCCGCCGTCGCGCTGTGGAATGTTGTTGGTGAAGCACAGCATGGTCTCATGGAAGCTGTCGTTCCAGGTCAGGGCGAACTCGACCTTGACCCCGTTGGCGTCGTCCGCGCCATCGGCGGTGATCGGCTCCGGCACCACCTGGATCTTGCCGCGGTCCAGCCACTGCACGAAGGCGATCAGCCCGCCCACGTAGCAGAACCGCTGCTCCTGCACCGGCGCGTGCCGCTCGTCGCGCAGGTTGATCTCCAGGCCGGAGTTCAGGAACGCCAATTCGCGCAGGCGCCGCTCCAGGATCGCGAACTCGAACTCGACCTTCGCGAACGTGCCGGCACTCGGCTTGAACGTCACCTGCGTGCCGCGCGGCTCCGTGCTCGGACCGACTACCGACAGCGGCTCCACCGCCTCGCCATGGCGGAAGCGGATCAGGTGCTCGGTGTCCTGCCGCCAGATCCGCACCTCCATCCACTCCGACAGCGCGTTCACCACCGCGGCACCCACGCCGTGCAGCCCGCCGGACACCTTGTAGCTGTTCTGGTTGAACTTGCCGCCGGCGTGCAGCTTGGTCAGCACGACCTCGGCGGCGCTGATGCCCTCCTCGACATGAATGTCGGTCGGGATGCCGCGGCCGTTGTCGCGCACGGTGACGCTGCCGTCGCCGTTCAGCACCACGGTGCAGCTGGACGCGAAGCCGGCCTGCGCCTCGTCCACCGCGTTGTCGATGATCTCGAACGCCATGTGGTGCAGGCC